>JBDTKH010000014.1:0-137942 GCA_039935415.1 Candidatus Dormiibacterota bacterium | reverse complement strand
GACGCCTGCTCCGCATCCGCTCCATGAGCTCCTCGTCGCTGAGGACAGAAGCGCTGCGAGGAGACTGCACGTCTTGCGTCGCGATCATAGGACAATGATACAAACGGATGTTCGCCATGTCAAGCGTTCAGGGAAGTAAAAATGCCAAAACTGAACTCAAAATCGAGTTCGCACACCCCTGACTCCAGACCCCAACCACGACGACTCCAGGCCCCACGTTGACACCCCCTTCCCTGTGAGTATGTCCAGCGCCACAACAACCACCCAACACGACCCCCAACCGTCCGCGAAATTCGGCCTCCAATCCCACCAAGTAGCATTTCGCCACGTGGCTGACGCGCTCCTGATCTTCAAACCCGATGCCGCCTACAGGCTGCCCGCGCGCGCAGGCCTGTGGGGCTGGCTCTCTTCCGAGCGCGACTGGAAGGTCGAATCCCTCGCCTGGTTCCAGCCCCCGACCCCACTGATCGAGGCCCATTACGACTTCCTGCAGGGCCGTCCATTCTTCCCCTGGCTCGTCGATTTCATGACCGCCCTGCCGCTCATCGTGGGCCGCATCACAGCAACCGCCGACGATCTCAAGCAGATGCGCTCCGACCTCGGCGAGACGCGCATCGCCCAGTCGCGGCCGGGCTCGCTGCGCGAGCGCTACGGAATCTTCGGAGGCCTCAACTGCATGCACCTCTCCGATGCGCCAGAGACCGGCGCGGCCGAGGTCGAGCGGTGGTCAAAGGTCGTTCAGCTTGACAAGGTCAGCGTGAAGCTCGAAACGTCATCGGACAAGCCCGACCACACCTACCACTTGCGCTCCCTCGCGACACAGGTTGCGGCAGGCATTCACGTCGAGCTGGCCTCGCAGATGATGCGTGAGCTCCTGGCCGAGGAATCGAACATCGATGGAGAGCAGCTCGAGGCCCTCTACCGGATCACCCTGGGGGCTTTGAGCTAGTCTCCGCGGCCCGCTCGACCGCCTTCACGTGCACGGTCACCGGCTTGTTGAACAGCTCGGAGTTGGGGACCACGAGGAGGTCGCCCGCATCCGTGGTCAGCAGCGTCACCCTCAACTTCACGTCGGTCACCGTGCCCGAACCGGCGCCTTCGAGCGAGATGCGGTCGCCGACTCGCATGTGGCGCTCGAGCTGGATGTAGTAGCCCGACACGTAGTCCTTGAGCAGGTCCTGCACGCCGAAGCTGGCGACGATGGTGGCCAGCAGGACGCCGGCGAGGGTCAGGTTCTGAGACTCGAACGCGACGCTGACCGCAAAGATGACACCAAGGCTGATCAGGGCGACGGTGATGACGTTGCTCGCGACCTGGACCGTGTCCGTGCGCATGTGCCGCCGCTCGAACGAGCGGACCACGAGTTTGGAGATGACGCGCGAGCCGATCAGGAAGACCAGGAAGACGGCGACGCCGATGACGACGGCGATGAGCTGCGAATCCTTTACGCCAGGGATGACCGCCAGAGGCGGCACCGTCATTCCTTGGACTCTGCGGTTTCCTCGCCGGCGGCCTCTTCGCCTTCGGCAGCAGCCTCGCCCTCGCCCACGACCGCGGCTTCCGCTGCCGGGACCTCCTCTTCGACCTTCATCTCGCGCTTGTGGACGATCTTGACCACGAGCTCGTCAGGATCCACGAGCACGGTCACGTTCTTCGGCACGTTCAGGTCGGAGATGCGGACCTCGGACTCGATCTCTTCGAGCGGTGTCAGGTCGACCTCGAACGCCTCCGGGATGTCGGAGGGGAGGCACTCGATGCGGAGCGCGTGAATCGGCTGCAGCACGTCGGCGTCGCCACGCTTGACCGCGGCGGACTCGCCGACCAGGTGGATCGGGACCTCGACGCTGATCTTCTCTTCGAGGTTGACCTGGTAGAAGTCGACGTGGATCGGGCCCAGGAGGCGCGGGTGGGTCTGGATCTCGCGGACCAGGACCTTCTCGGTCCGGTCGCTGTCTACCACCAGGTCCACCAGCTTCGTGCGGCCGGACTTGATGAAGACTTTCTGGAACTCGAGGCGGTCGAGGACCAGGGGCGTCGCCTTGGTGTTGTGCCCGTAGACGATCGCGGCGAGCTTGCCCTCGCTGTGCAGGCGGCGGGAGCGCTTGCCGTCGAGATCGCGTACGGATGCTTTGAGCTGCAATTCAGAAGTTCCTGTTGGCGCCTCTTGCGCGCCATGGTTGGGCCGAGGGTGGGAGGCGTCGATATGATACGTCAACGGCGCCCGGCAACCTGCCGGGCGTTTCGCAGGCCGACCGGTTACGGAGGGTCCACAAACATGCAGAACCCACCGCCTCCCCCACCCCCGAGCGGGGGCCTACCGCCCATGATGCCGCCGCCCCCACCGCCTCCCGGCGCCGGCTATCCCCCGCAGATGCCGGGTGGCGCTTACCCGGTGCAGGGTTACGCCGCGCAGGCGAACTACGCCGGCTTCTGGATTCGTGTGGTCGCCTACATCATCGACTTCGTCATCCTTGCAATCGTCGGAGGCATCATCAGTGCGATCTTCCACGCGAATCCAAGCGATGCCACGAATGCTGGAAACGGCCCCTCGTCAGGTCTTCAGCTCGTGATCGACATTGCCTACTTCGCCGGGCTGTGGACCTACTGGGGCGCCACAGTGGGCCAGCGGCTGCTCAAGCTGCGCGTGGTCGACGCCAACACCCAGCAGCCGATCGGTATCGGCAAGGCACTTCTGCGTTGGGTCGGCCTGTTCGTCTCATTCGCCGTCTGCTTTGTCGGCGTCATCTGGGTCGCCTTTGACGCACGCAAGCAAGGATGGATGGACAAGATCGCCGGCACGGTGGTGCTGCAGGGGGCCTGAGCCGGCGGCCCGCGCACTGGAAAGTTAGGCCGGGAAACGCTTGCCCAGCCAGTCGACGATGGCCTGAAGCGGGGTGCCGGGAGTGAAGAGCTGCTCGACGCCCTGCTTCTTCAGGGCCGCGATGTCGTCGTCGGGGATGATCCCGCCGCCGAAGACCACGATGTCCGTGGCCTTGCGGCGCTTCAGCTCCTGGACGACCGCCGGGAACAGGGTCATGTGAGCGCCCGAGTGAATGGAGAGGCCGATGACCTGCGCATCCTCCTGGAGCGCGGCGTCGACCACCATCTCAGGCGTCTGGCGAAGCCCGGTGTAGATGACCTCGTAGCCGGCATCGCGAAGCGCCCGGGCCACCACCTTCACGCCGCGGTCATGCCCGTCGAGGCCGACCTTGGCGACGATGATCCTGACCGGCCGGGTGGCGGTCGGGGCCATCAGACGACGGCCTGCTCGGTGTAGATCCCGAACACCTCGATCAGCGTGTTCATGATCTCTCCCTCCGTGGCGTACGACCGCACGGATTCGAGGATGTACGGCATCAGGTTGTCAGTGCCTTTGGCGGCCTTGCGAAGCGTGGTCAGCGCGTTCGAGCAGCGAGCCTGGTCGCGCTTTCGGCGGACCTCCCTGACGCGCGCGACCTGCTCGCTCTCGAGCTTTGGGTCGATGCGCAGGATTTCGATCGGCTGGTCTTCGTCCACGGTGAAGTCGTTGACGCCGATCATGATCCGCCGCTTCTGCTCGATCTCCTGCTGGTAGCGGAACGCCGAGTCGGCGATCTCCTTCTGGAAGAAGCTCGCCTCGATCGCGGGGATGACGCCCCCAAGCTCCTCGATCCGCTTGAAGTACACCTCCGCCTGGCGCTCCATCTCGTCGGTGAGCGCCTCGACGAAGTAGCTGCCGCCCAGCGGGTCGATCGTGTTCGCGACACCGGTCTCGAAAGCCAGCAGCTGCTGGGTGCGTAGCGCTAGCCGGGCCGCCTTGTCCGTCGGAAGTCCCAGCACCTCGTCCATCGCGTTGGTGTGGAGCGACTGCGTGCCGCCGAGCACCGCCGACAGCGCCTCGATCGCGGTACGCGCGATGTTCAGCTCGGGCTGCTGGGCGGTGAGGGAGACGCCGGCGGTCTGCGTGTGGAATCGAAGCTTCCACGACCTCTCGTCCTGCGCGCCGTACCGCTCGCGCATCCACCTCGCCCAGATCCGGCGCGCGGCGCGGAACTTCGCGATCTCTTCAAAGAAATCTATGTGCGCATCGAAGAAGAACGAGAGCCGCGAGGCGAAATCGTCGATTCGCATGCCGCGCTCCAGACAGGCATCCACGTACGCCATGCCGTCCGCCAACGTGAACGCCAGCTCCTGCGCGGCGGTCGACCCCGCTTCTCGGATGTGATAGCCCGAGATGGAGATCGTGTTCCACTGCGGAACCTCTTTCGCGCAGTACTCGATCGAGTCCACGACGAGGCGCATCGAGGGCGCGGGCGGAAAGATGAACTCCTTCTGCGCGATGAATTCCTTGAGGATGTCGTTCTGCAGCGTGCCCCCGAGCGTTGAGGCAGGCACGCCCTGCTCCTCGGCGACGGCGATGTACATGCACAGGAGGATCGCCGCAGGTGAGTTGATGGTCATCGAGGTCGTGATGCCGGCGAGCGGGATGCCGTCAAACAGCTTCTCCATGTCGGCCAGCGAGTCGATCGCGACACCGCAGTGGCCGATCTCTCCGCGGCTGGTCGGAGCGTCGGAGTCCTGGCCCATCAATGTCGGCATGTCGAATGCGACCGAGAGCCCGGTCTGGCCGTTGGCAAGCAGGTACTTGTAGCGCCGGTTGGTCTCCTCGGCAGTGGCGAAGCCGGAGAACTGGCGCATCGTCCACAGCCGGCCGCGGTAACCGCTCGGGTGGATGCCCCGCGTGTAAGGGAACTGTCCGGGAAACTCCTCGGGCCGGCTCGGCAGGTCCTGCCGCGTGTAGAGCGGCTTGAGTGGAACGCCGGAGATGGTCGACGTCTCGACCCCATCATCACGCAACTGGCCGGACTCGAAGTCCTCCTGCCAGACCTCTCTCGGGTCGCGGGCTCGAACTTTCACCTCCCGACCATGTGGGGAGGACGGCCCAGTCCGCGTAGCGGACTCGGCCAGGTGGGGGTGGTGGGCCAGGGACTTGCCACGGATTCCATTATCCGTTTGTGTCCCGGCTGAGGATCTCCTCTGCCGCGCCATACGGCGTCCCGTCCTCGAGCAGGCGCTCGGACAGCTTCGGATCGGCCGCGAATGCGTGCCGCACGCGGTCGCGCGCAATTTCGGCGGCCACCTCGGCCGTCTCGTCCTTCAACCTCCGCTCCGCAAGCTCCCTGGCCTGCCCGCTCGACTCGAGGTGGCGGCGGTGGGCGAGCACCGCCTCCCACAGCTCCGCCACGCCCTCCTGCTTCGCGGCAACCGCGGCCAGGATGGGCGGTTTCCAGCCGCTCTTGGGCGACATGCTCAACATCGACCTGAGCTCGGTCATGACGCGGGCGTGCCCTTCGATGTCCGCCTTGTTGACGACGAAGATGTCCGCGATCTCGAGGATGCCGGCCTTGATCATCTGCACGCCGTCGCCGAGGTTCGGTGTCAGCACCACGACGGTGGTGTCCGCCACGGCGGCGACCTCGAGCTCTGACTGGCCCACGCCCACCGTCTCGAGGATGACCTGGTCGAAGCCGAAGGCGCCGAGCAGGCGGATCGCCTCCCGGGTGGCGAGCGAGAGGCCGCCGAGATGGCCGCGCGCACCCATGCTCCTGATGAACACCTTCGCGTCCAGCGCATGCCGCTGCATGCGGATGCGATCCCCGAGGATGGCGCCGCCGGTGAACGGTGAGTTCGGGTCGGTCGCGAGCACCGCGACCGAGGCGTCCTGCTTCCTCAGCAGCGCCACCAACCCGTCGACCAGGGTTGACTTGCCGGTGCCGGGCGCGCCCGTGAACCCGACCACGCCGGCGGCACGGCCCTCGCCTCTAAGCGACTCCTCCAGCGCGCGGACTTCGGGGTCGCGCCTTTCCACCAGGCTGATCGCCCGAGCAAGGGCTCGCGTATCGCCCGACCGAAAACGTGTTGCTAGATCCGGCTCGCTGATCTCATCACTCGCCCAAAAAGCGTAGGGCGAAGTCGTGTCCTAGCACCACCACCAACCCGTACGCCTGCTGACCCGCGGCGGGCTGTGAGCTGGCCGCCGTGGCAGCAACGACGGTGCCTCCGAAGAAGTCAGCGAGCCATTTCGCGGTGAGTGGAAACTGGCCGTTCGAGTAATCGAGGATGAGCGTCGAGGACGATGTCGGGTGGCTGACGGGGTCCGCCAGCTGCAGGCCGGTCGGGTCGAGCATGGAGGTGACCCGGCTGTCCAGCCCGGCGAAGTTGTTCGAGCCGTTCGTGATCTGTACCGGGGCTCTCTCCCCAAGCGTCTTGGGATCGATGAAGATCGAGGCGACGTACTTGTGGATCATGCCGAAGCTCTGGTCATCCGCGCACAGCTGCGACACGGCCGGTCCCATCCCGCAGTTGTATGAATCGAGCAGGTTCCCCTCCCCGCCGCCTGATGGCGCCGTCAGCGCGATCCTGATGATCGAGGTGTCGGGCAGATTCTTACCCCAGTCGTAGATCGCTTTCATGTCCGACGGACTCATGTCCGTGTGGATGTTGTTCTGAAGGGCTTGAAGCAGCTGGGGCGCTTTCGAAAAGCCGTTGATGGTGGTCGCCTTCTTCTTGATCGCCTGCATGATGTCCTGCTGGCGCCGCGCCCGGCCGAAGTCGGACGACTGCTCGGCCTGGACCGCGTGCCTCGAGCGGGCGATCTCGAGAGCCTGCTCGCCGTTCAGGTGCTGACAGCCGGCCTTGAAGTGGATACCTCCACGGATGTAGCCGTTGCTGTAGTTGGGATATTCGTAATCGTCCAGGTTGGTCGTCAGACAGACGTCCACGCCGCCCAGCGCGTTGACCATGTCGCGAAACGCGATGAAGTCCACCGCGATGTACTTGTCGAAGTTCAAGCCCGTCACCTTCCCAACCTCGTGCTCGGCGGCCAACCCGCCGGCATCCCGACCCGAGTACTGCGACGCGACGCAGCAGATGATGTTGGTCAAAGGCACTTCGTACGCGGCATTGATCTTGTTCGTCCACGTCCTCGAAGACGGCGTCTGAAGGTTCATGTGGACAACGAGATCGCGAGGGATCGAAAGCATCATCACCCGGTTCGTGTTTGGATCAATGGTGACGGCCATGATCGAGTCGGTGAGATATGGCGCGTCGTTCTCCTCGCCACCCATGCCGAGCAGGAGGATGTTCACCTGCTGACCGTGCTTCAGCTTGTACGCGATGGTGCCCTGCGCTGGCTCGACCGCCTGCACGACCTCGCCGATCGGGTTGATGTGATGGCCAGTCGTGGCCGTGATGAAGTCGTCGAAGCGCTTGTAGGTCAGCGTCGCGCCGATCAGCAGGGCGAGCAATAGGGCGACCGCGATCGCCGCGGGGACCGACCGGGTCAGGCGGTAGGAGACGTTGTAGCGGGATCGCCTGGCCCTACTAGGGCGGGCCCTCTGCATGCGCACGGGGATTTTAACGTCCAGGCCTGAGAAAACGGCGCCCGGCCTTGGATGGTTACGTCTAAGGCGACGCTGAGCTGAAGGACCCGGAGTTGATCGCGCCGGAGATGAAGGCAAAGAACCACCCGACGCTGGCGATGAAGCCGACGATGCCCAGCACGAGGCCGATCACGGCCAAAACACCGCCTCCCAGCGCACCGCCGCTCGAAGAGATTCGCTGGCGCGAGATGAATCCCATGATCGCCGCGGTCGGACCCAGCACGATGCCGAGACAGGCGACCGTGCAAACGATCGATAGAATGCCGAGGACAAGCGAAGCGATCGCCAGGCCATCGGTGCGCTGGGCGGCGTAGCCCGCGGACATCGGAGCGTAACCGCCGGGAGGAGGAGGAGGTACGAAGCCCCCGCCTGGAGGCGGTGGAGGCGGCGTGAACCCGCCACCGGGGGACGGAGGCGGAGGGGGCGGGGGCGGCGTGAAACCACCGCCCGGAGGTGGCGGCGGGGGCTGCATCGATCCTCCCCCGGGAGGCGGCGGCGGTGGCGGGATGGAGCCGCCACTCGAAGGCGGTGGTGGCGGTGGCGGCAAATCCGACATCTAGGTTCCTCCTTGTGCCGGTAGATCGGCACTACCGACCTCGAAACTACGGACTATCCACGCCTGCATCGCGAGTGAGTACGCGGTGGTGAAGAGGACCCCGATACCGCAGGCCACCACGCCCAACGATCCGACGAAGCCCGCGGCGATGAGCATAAGGCCCGCGATCAGGGTGCTGGCCACGTTGGCTCGAACCTGACGCAGCACCACCCCGACGTGGAGCCCGCCGCGGATGCCGCCGCCGTCGGTGGCGAGCACGATCGAGGGCATCGCGAAGGTCAGCGCGAGGCTGCCGAGCGTCGCGACGCTGAACGCGAGCAGGCTGAGCAGGATGGCCAGCGAGACAAGGCCGGGGTTCGCCGGGCCGTTGTTCTGGCCGGATGCCACGACGACCGCAGGAACGTAGATCACCGCCGCCACCAGTCCCACCGCCAGCTCGTACACGAGGTTGACCACGAACAGGCCGAATCCGCGTCCGATGTAGCGGAGGTTGGCCGGCGCCAGCCTCTCGTCACCGGCGCGCAGCCGGTCCAGCGACGCAAGCATCCAGCCGATCCCGTTGATCGCACCGACGATTGGGATCAGGAGGGTGAGCGCGATGATCAAAAGCTTGGTCAGCCATTCGGGGTCGCGACTAGGCCAGCCGAATGCGTCGGTGACACGATCCACAGCGCTGGTGTCCTAGCCGGTCGTGGTCGGTCCCGAGACTGCCACCAGGAAAACAACCAGCCACACGAGCGTCACTGCGGACCCGATCGCCATCGCGACAGCGCCGAGGACCCAGGCGGAAACGGCCATGTTGCGCCCGCCCGACGCGCCCTCTGAGCCGTCGATCCGTCTGACCGCCGACCTGCCGACGAAGTAGGCGACCGTGCCCAGGACCATCCCAGGCACGCCCAGCGGCAATCCGAGCACGATGCCGAAGATCGCCGCGAGCAGAGCGCCGATGGCGCGGCCCTCGGTGGCGCCGGGCTGGCGCGCCTGTGGAGGCGGATAGGTCGGAGGCGGGTACCACGGGGCGACAGCCGGTGCCGGCGGGTGCGCTTCAACAGGTCTCTCGACAGCGCTCACCGCGTCAGCGACCTCGCGATGACGACGCGCTGGATCTGGTTCGTTCCCTCATAGATCTGCGTGATCTTTGCGTCTCGCATCATCCGCTCGACCGGGTAATCGGAGATGTACCCGTAGCCGCCTAGCAGCTGCACGCAGTCGGTCGTCACCTTCATCGCCATGTCGGACGCGAACAGCTTCGCCATCGCCGCGATCTTCGTGAGGTCGGGGGCCCTGGTGTCAACCTTGGTCGCCGCGCGGTAGACCAGGTGTCGGGCGGCTTCGATCTGGGTCGCGATGTCGGCCAGCATGAACTGGATGCCCTGGAACGCTGCGATCGGCTGGCCGAACTGCTGCCGCTCCTTGACGTAATTGAGCGCGTAGTCGAACGCTCCTTCCGCTATTCCAAGCGCCTGGGCGCCGATCCCCGGACGCGATCGGTCGAGCACGGCCAGCGCGACCTTGAAGCCGGCGCCCTCATCACCGAGCCGGTTGGCGGCTGGGACTTTCACGTCCTCGAACACGAGCTGCGCCGTGGGCGAGCCGCGGATGCCGAGCTTGTGCTCGAGCTTTGGCGCCTGCCATGGGCTCGTCTCACGCTCGAGGACGAAGGCCGAGATGCCTCGAGAGCCGGCCTCGGGATCCGTCTGCGCAAAGACGACAAGCGTGCCGGCGACGCTGCCGCCGGTGATGAATTGCTTGGTGCCGTTGAGCACGTACTCGTTGCCATAACGCTTCGCCAGCGTCTTCATCGCGGCCGCGTCGGAACCGCTCCCGGTCTCCGACAGCGCATAGGCCGCGACCCGCTCGCCCGACGCAAGCGGTGGGCACAGCCGCTTCTTCTGCTCTTCGGTGCCCGCGACGAGGATCGGGTACGCGCCCAACGCCTGGACGGCGAGGATCAGCGAAGAGCTCGCGCACGCCTTCGCGATCTCCTCGATGCCCATGCAGATGGTCACGCTGGAGCCCGAGATGCCGCCGTACTGCTCCGGGAACGGGATGCCGAGGATGCCGTTCTCCGCGAAGAGCCTCTCGATGTCTTTGGGGTACTCGGCCTTCTCGTCGATCTCCGCCGCCCTGGGCGCGACCCGGTCCTGGACAAGCTCGCGGATCGTGTCCCTGATCGCTATCTGCTCTTCCGAGAACTCGAAATCCATCGAACTGAGCTTAACGGAGCAGTTCCCTCGCGATGACCACGCGCTGAACCTGGTTCGACCCCTCGTAGATCTGGAGCGCCTTGGCGTCGCGCACGTGCCTCTCGAACGGGCTGCCGGACACAGCCCCCTCCTCACCAGCCAGCTGGAGTGCGTCGATCGCGAGCTGCATCGCGGTGTCTGTGCAGTGCAGCTTGGCCATCGAAGCCTGTCGCGTGAACTGACGTCCCTGGCTGCAGAGCCAGGCCGCGTGGTACGCGAGCAGCCTGGCGGATTCGAGGCGGGTCGCCATGTCGGCGAGCATGAAATCGTCGCCCTGGCCCCGCTCCTGAGCGCGTGACACCAGCAGCGCGCGCGATTCGTCGAGGGCCGCCTGGGCGATGCCCAGCGCCTGGCCGGAGATGCCTATCCGGCCCGAGTCGAGGGCGCGCATCGCGACCGTGAAGCCCTGCCCCTCGGCACTAAGCCGGTTGGCGGCCGGCACTTCCACGTCCTCGAGGACCAGCTCGCCGGTCGGCGACCCGTGGAGACCCATCTTCTTGAAGACCTGTCCGACGCGGACGCCCGGTGCATCCGCCGGCACGAGGAAGGCGCTCACGCCGGCCGCCCTGTCCTCCGGGCCGGTGCGGGCAAACACGACGTAAAGGCCTGCCCGTCCGATGTTGGTGATGAAAACCTTGGTGCCGTTAAGGACGTAGCCACCGCCGTTCGGGCGTGCGCTCGTCTTGAGCGATGCCGCGTCGGACCCGGCCGCCGGCTCGGTGAGTGCAAAAGCGCCGAGCAGCTCGCCTGACGCAAGCCTCGGCAGCCACTGCCGTTTCTGCTCCTCGGTGCCGAACAGCAGGATCGGCTCGCTGCCCACGCTGGTGTGGACGTCGACGATGACCGAGGTCGACGCGCACGCCTGGGCGAGCTCCTCTATGCACAGGGCGAACGCGAGGGCGTCGAGGCCCGCACCCCCGTACTCGCGTGGGATGAGGACTCCCATGAGGCCGGCCTCCGCCGAGGCGCGGATGGCCTCTTCGGGGAAGCGGTGATCACGGTCGACCTCGGCCGCGAGCGGCAGGACCACGCCCTGCGCGAACTCGCGCACCATTGCCCGAAAGGTCGAGTGCTCGGCCGCGAGTTCGAGGTCCAAGTGAGGCGTTAACTAGAATAGTGGGCTGGTCATGGAGGCAGGTCCCCGTTATCTCGAAGGCACCACTGTCGGCAGTGGGCGCGACATCATCGGCGTTCGACGTGACCGGATCGCCGACATCATCAGCACCGGCCGCGAGATCATCACTCGCGCCAAGTCAGAGAAGCTCCTGCCCGAGACGATCACGGGCGCGACGGCGGCGCTGCTGGTGACGATTGCCGGTTACGGCGAACCGCTTTCCGAGGGGCAGTGGCGAGAGCTGGCCGGCGTTGTCGGCGGAATTATGCGCGACAACACGTACGCCGACCTCGCCCGCCTGCGCACGCTGATCACCCAGGAACAGTTCATGAACGTGGCCCGCAACCAGGGTTATGGCCGTTTCATCCGGCGCCTCGACGATGGGCGCTGGGTGTGCGAGCTGGCCCCCAAGCTTGAAGACCTCCCCGACGAGTAACAGCCCTCTCGGGAGGCTCAGCGCAACGCTTCGCTCGCGAGTGGTGGGCTTCGTCTTCGCGATCTTCTTCCTGCTGGCGGTCGTGAGCCCTGTGGGGGTCGTGGCGGCCGTCGTGTGGACCGCACCGTCGATCAGCACCTCCGCCAGCGCCGCCATCACGAAGACCGACCCCGAGCCCGTGCGCATGCTTCCAGCTCCCGACGTGCAGCCGGTGAGCCTCCCGGCGCCGGACATGAACGTTTACGCGAGCACGCTCTCAGGCGTGGTGGCATGCCCGCTGTGCGACATCCCCCCACGCGTCTACGTGCCGAACAGCACCGCCGGCACCGTGGACGTCATCGACCCTTTGACCTTCAAGGTTGTCGACCAGTACAGGGTCGGCTCCATCCCACACCACATTGCTCCCGCGTGGGACATGAGCGCGCTTTACGTCGACAACGAAGGTTCCAGCGCCCTCACGGTGCTCGACATCCACACCGGCCGGCCGACGGGCCAGACGATCTCGATCCCGTTCCCGTACAACCTCTACTTCTCCCCCGACGGTACGAAGGCCATCGACGTCGTCGAGCGGCTGCAGCGCATCGAGTTCCGCGACCCACACAACGGGTGGCGGCTGCTGGGCTCGGTCGGCATACCGTGGCCGGGCGCCGACCATCTGGACTTCAGCGCCGACGGTAGCTACCTGATGATCTCGGCCGAGTACTCGGGCATCGTGGCAAGGGTCGACGTGGTGAACATGAAGCTCGACGGGTACGTCCGGGTGGGCGGCCTGCCGATCGACGTGCGGCTCTCGCCCGACGGCCGCTACTTCTACGTCACCAACCAGGGGCGCATGGGGGTCTCCGTGATCGACCCGGCATCGATGCAGGAGATCCAGTTCATCCCGACGGGGCGCGGCGCGCACGGGCTGCAGGTCTCGCGTGACACCAGGTCGCTGTACGTGTCCAATCGGCTCGAGGGATCTTTCTCGGTGATCGACTTTGCGACCCGCCAGGTCGTCGCGAAGTGGTACATCCCGGGCGGCGGCAGCCCTGACATGCTCCAGCTGAATCCCGAAGGCACCCAGCTGTGGGCCTCCGGCCGATACAACGCCACGGTGTACGTGATGGACACGACGACGGGCCAGCTGATCACCAGGATCCCCGTGGGATCGCAGGACCACGGCCTGACCTACTTCCCCAACGTCGGCCTGCACAGCCTGGGCCACAACGGTGTCTATCGATAGAAAGCGCGAGGGAGGACAGGTGTCCTCCCCCGCGGGACCCCCTCCTCTCCTCGGCCACGTATGGCGGCGCTTGGAAGTGAACGCCTCGGTGACGGCCGGAGTAAATCCGGCCTGAGGCTCCACTCCGCATTGATTGAGAAGGAAGCCCCCGCCTGGGAGGAACCAGTACGCGGCTCGTTCGGGGACCCCGCGGCGCTCGCGCTCTCAGGCGTTGAGCGGATGCGGCGCACAGTTCGCGGCGACGGCGCACCGCCTCCGATCCATCACCTGACCGGACTGAAGCCGGTCGAAGCCGGGTTCGGCACCTCGACGTTCTCGATGCCTGTCATCCCGTGGCTCTTGAGCACCGTGCCGGGGTTACAGTGTCGCGGAGCGAGAGGGCCCGAATCGTCCTGAGGGTGGTGACGCATGTCACCTCTGGATCCCTGCCGCGCGTGAGCCCGAAGACCTGACCGCGGTGACTGTCTGCCTCGGCTGTTGGTGACGACGATTGCACACATGCAATACACATCACCACAACAATGGCGCGGCATTCCGTTGATCTCGGTTTCAGTGCGGTCGCAGAAAGGAGCGGCGGAGTCAGGCCGCACTGTGGGCGTGATCGCAGTAGGCAACGTCGCGATCGGCGTCGTTTCGGTCGGGCTGGTGGCGCTCGGCCCGGTATCGCTCGGACTCGTCTCAGTCGGCGTGGCGAGCGTGGGCCTGGTCGCGCTCGGAGTGGTTGCGGCGGGCATTGTCAGCGTGGGAGCCGTCGCCGTCGGAGTGATAGTCGCCGGCCTTCACGCTGCCGGGGTAATGGTCCTTTAGCAGCCCAGCAACCGGGCGATCAGCATCCTCTGCACCTCCGAGGTGCCTTCGCCGATCTCGTTGACCTTCACGTCTCGCCAGTAGCGCGCGACGGGGTAGTCCTCCATGAAGCCGTACCCGCCGTGGATCTGCACGGCCTGGTCGGCCGCTCGCTTCGAGGCCTCCGACGCGTACAGCTTGCACATCGCGGCGAGCATGCGCGTCTCATCGGATGCCGTCGTCCCCGCCTGCACGTAGGCGGCCGCGGCCCGGTACACCATCGTCCGCGCCAGCTCGGTTTCCATCGCCATGTCGGCGAGCTTGAACTGGATCGCCTGGTGCTTCGAGATCGGCACCCCGAACGTCCGCCGCTCCTTGGCGTAGGCGAGCGATGCGTCGAGGCATGCCTGGGCAAGGCCGACCGACAGCGCGGCGATCGCGATTCGGCCACCCGTGAGCGTGTGGAGGAACTGTCGGTACCCCCCACCCCTCGCGCCGAGCAGGTTGGCTGCCGGCACCGCGCAGTCCTCGAAGCTCAGCGGGTGCGTGTCAGACGAATGCCAGCCCAACTTCCGGTACGACTCGAGCACGTGGTATCCGGGCGTCCCGGTCGGGACCATGATGGCGCTGATCTCGGGACGGCCACCGTTGGCTTTGCTGGTCACGGCGGTCACCGTCACGCCGGCGGAGATGTCGGTTCCGCAGTTGGTGATGAACTGCTTGGACCCGTTGATCACCCAGGTGCCGTCACGGATCTCCGCGTGAGTCTTGGTCGCGCCGGCATCCGATCCGGCCTCAGGCTCGGTGAGGCCGAAGGCCCACAGCTTGCGGCCGGCGAGGAGGTCGGGCAGCCACTGCTCCTTCTGCTTGTCGGTGCCGAAGTCGTGGATTGGCGCCGCGCCCAGGCAGACCGCGGCTTCGAGCGTGATGCCGACTCCGGTGTCCGCGCGCGAGATCTCTTCGATGGCGAGGCAGAGCGATAGGAAGTCTCCACCTGCGCCGCCGTACTCCTCGGAAAACGGCAGGCCGAAAAGACCCAGCTCGCCCATCTGGCGGACAACGTCATAGCCGAACTTGTGGTGGCGGTCAAGGTCCTCCGCCGCGGGCGCTACAACCTCCCGCGCGAAGTCCCTACACGTGTCGCGGATCGCCTGCTGCTCGGTGCTGAGGTCGAAGTTCACGCCAGCAATCGTGGCAGGTCGGTTGGCGCGGGACGCATCTAGACCGAATCGGCGGATAGCATCGGGCAGTGGGCCTGTACTCCGAAGCGATACACATCGCCTCGGGCTTCAAGGATCTCGACGGACCAAACGTCAACCCCGCCTGCCACACGCGGCTGTACACGCACGGGCACAGGACCGAGCGTTCGCTCGTGCTGTTGCACGGGTTCACCAGCTGCCCGCAGCAGTTCGACGACATCGGCCGGATGTTTCACGCCCAGGGGTGGAACGTCCTGATACCTCGCTATCCGCGGCACGGCTACTCCGACCGGCTCAACACTTCGATCTCGGAGCTGCGCGCGGAGCACTTGGTCGCGATGGCTAACCGGTCCGCAGACGCCGCACACGGGCTCGGCCAGCACGTGACGGTGGCGGGCGTGTCGCTCGGCGGCGCGCTGGCCGGCCACCTGGGCCAGACGCATGAACACATCGACCGTGCAGTGCTCATCGCTCCGGCACTTGGCTCGAAATTGATCCCGGGTCCGGTTTTCATGGCCCTTGGCCGGGTTGCATACATCCTTCCCAACTTCTATGTCTGGTGGGATCCAAGGCTCAAGGAAAAGCTGCCTCCGACGTATGGCTATCCGCGCTACTCGACCCATGCCTATGGCGCGCTGCTCAATGTTGCGTCGGGCGTCACGAAGGCGGCGCGCACCACCAGGCCGAAGGCAAGGGAGTTGGTAGTCGTCACCAACGCCAACGAGCCGGGGCTCGAGAATCGATTCACCTACGAGCTCATCCAGGCATGGCGAAGCCACGGCGCCAACGTCAC
Organism: Candidatus Dormiibacterota bacterium; assembly: GCA_039935415.1. Taxonomy (GTDB): domain Bacteria; phylum Chloroflexota; class Dormibacteria; order Dormibacterales; family Dormibacteraceae; genus Palsa-870. Next base: position 122,166 of record JBDTKH010000014.1, on the reverse strand, counting down.
GACCCACGTGTTCCCGCGAACCTATCGCCTGCCTCACGACCTGCTCGACCCTGCGAACCCGGACCAGAACACCGAGCACGTATACCCACTGGTCTCGAAGTTGATCAGCGGCTAGTCGGGTCCCCTCGGCGCGGGCCAAAAGTCACAGTCGGCGGAATCGCGAGGATCTTCCCGTCATCCGACTTGACCAGTTGCCAATGGCCCTCGTGGACCATCCAGTGATGACGGTGGCAGAGAAGGACCGTGCCGACCACCACGCCGTCGACCTCCGCCACGAACCGCACGCGGTCGATGAGCCCGTTCCGCCATCTCTCCTCGCTCGCCCCGACTTCGCCGTCGTACGTCGAGCTGAAGGCATAGGACGCGTCCTTCAGCGCTGCAAGGCGAACCAGCCGAAACACCGACCACTCGTCCAGGCCCAGCCGCCGAACGCTAATTGCCGAGGATGAAGACCTTCAACGCCCAGCTGAACAGGACAGCACTCCCGGCCCCGATCCACAGCACGCGCCATTGCCCGCGAGTGAGCTGCGGCGTCCACGTGCGACCGCTCACGACCGCGAACGCAAGACCCCCAACGCCTGCCACCGTCCCCGCGAAGAGAGCCGGCCCCAGGGGGTACAACCTGACCGAGTTCGCTATGTCGCCCTGCCACATATACGCGAATGAGCGGGTGCCGCCGCAGAACGGGCAGGGATGCCCGGTCAGGTAGTAGAACGGACACGGCGGCGCGCTCAGGTGCATGGCCTGCAGGACGAAGAGAACTCGCGTGTACGCGAGCCACAGGAGGAGCCCGCCAAGCAGCGAGAGGTCGCGAATCCGGTCGCTTGGCATCGCCCGTGTCAGCGACAGAGGCCGCGTCATCACTTGAGCAGGCCCACGATCTGGTCGGTGGTTTCCGCCACTGCGACGCCCGCCATGCGGAAAGCCTCCTCCTTGCCCTTCGCGGTGCCGCGGTTGCCGGAGATGATCGCCCCGGCGTGTCCCATCCGTTTCCCCTCCGGCGCCGTGCGACCCGAGATGAACGCAACGGTCTTGAGCCGGCTGCCGCGCGCCAGCAGCTCCGCCGCGTGCTCCTCGTCGCTGCCTCCGATCTCTCCGATCACGACCAGGTGCGTTGTCGCGGGGTCTTTCTCGAACAGCTCGATGACATCGCGGAACGTGAGGCCCAGCACCGGGTCGCCGCCGATTCCGACGATCGTCGACTGACCCATGCCAGACGCGGAAAGCGCTGACGCCACCTCGTAAGTCAGCGTGCCGCTCCGCGAGACGAGCCCCACGTGGCCGGAGCTGGTGATGTTCTGCGGGATGATCCCGATCTTCGCAACTCCCGGCGTGATCAGGCCCGGGCAGTTCGGGCCGATGAGGCCCGCCCCCGGATAGCCGCGCAGGAAATCCTTCACTTTGATCATGTCCTGGATCGGGATGCCCTCCGTGATGCACACGATGAGGGCAATCCCTGCGGCCGCCGCCTCCATGATCGCGTCCGGGGCGAAGGGCGGCGGAACGAAGATGCCGGAGGCGTTGGCGCCAGTGGCCTTCACCGCATCCGTGACTGTGTTGAACACGGGCAGGCCGAGGTGAGTGGTGCCGCCCTTGCCGGGACTGGTCCCTCCGACCACTTTCGTACCGAGCGCCAGCATCTGCTCGGTGTGAAAGGTTCCCTCGCGCCCGGTGATGCCCTGGACGATCACTCGCGAGGCGGCATCTAAGAGAATGCTCATGCCTTCACTTTCGTCAGCTCGACGATCTTCTGCGCCGCCTCCCACGCGTTGGCGCCCGGCTCAATGCCGTTCTGCTTCAGGATCTCGCGGCCTTCCTTCTCGCGCGTGCCGCTCAAGCGGACGACCAGCGGCAATTTCATCTTCAGGTTGTCCCGCGCGGTGACGAGGCCCTTCGCGACCTCATCGCCACGGGTGATGCCGCCGAACACGTTCATCAAGATGCCCTTGACCTTCGGGTTCATCAGAATGACCGCGAGCGCGTTCTCGACGACCTCGGCCTTTGCACCACCGCCGATGTCGCAGAAGTTGGCGGCGCGGCCGCCGGCACGCTGCACGAGGTCCAGCGTGCTCATACAGAGCCCGGCACCGTTGCCGATGATGCCGATGTCCCCGTCGAGTGATACGTACGTCAGTCCGCGCTTCTTCGCCTCGACCTCGTACGGGTCGCCCTCGACCACCCCGCCGTAGCGCTGCTCGAGGTCTTTGTGGCGCGACGCGGCGTTCTCGTCGATCTCCAGCTTCGCGTCGCCCGCGATGATGTCGCCTTCGCCCGTCACGACCAGCGGGTTGATCTCCGCTGTCACCGCGTCGAGCTCAGGTATCGCGCGGTACAGCTTCTTTATGAGCGCGACGAGAGGCCTGACCAGGTCGCCCAGCCCGGCGTCGAAGATGAGCTGCGTCAGCTCGAAGTCGAGTGGCCCGCGCCATGGATTCGGATAGAGCCGGGCGATCGACGCGGGTGATTCCTCCGCGACGTGCTCGATCTCCATGCCCCCTTTCGCCGACAGGATCAGGATGTTCGCTCGCGCGTCGCGATCGACTGTGAACCCGAGGTAGATCTCGCGCTCGATGTCGAGCGCCGCCTCGCAGTACACGAGCGGCACCTTGAAGCCCTTGATGTCCATCCCGATGATCTGTCTGGCGGCCTCGCGCGCCTCGTCGGGGGTCTTCGCGAGCTTGATGCCGCCGGCCTTGCCGCGTCCGCCTACGGGGACCTGAGCCTTGACTGCGACCGGGCCGAGCTCCGCGCAGGCGGCGGCCGCCTCGTCGGGAGTGTGTGCGACCGTGCCTGACGGAATCGGTATGCCAAGCGAGGACAACACCTCCTTGGCCTGATATTCGAGTAGCTTCATCTTTAAGAACCCAATGTGGAGCTTGAGGCCGAATTCACTTCGGCCGTCACAGATGCTCCTTCAAAGCCCCACCCTGGCGCGGCACGGCCTAAGTGTATTCGGCGCCTACAGAGGGATATTCCCGTGCCACCTCGGGCTGCGGCGCCGCTCCTTGCGCAGCGCAATGCGCAGCGCGCGGATCAGCTCGAGGCGCGTGCGGCCCGGCTCGATCACGTCGTCGATGTACCCGCGCTCGGCCGCGATGTAGGGATTCGCGAAGCGCTCGGTGTACTCGCTGGCCAGCTCGCGGCGCCTCGCTGCAGGGTCCTCGGCCGCCTCCAGCTCGCGGTGGAAGATGACGTTCACCGCGCCCTCCGGTCCCATGACCGCGATCTCGGCCGTTGGCCACGCCACGTTGAAATCAGCTCGGATGTGCTTCGAGCACATCACGCAGTACGCCCCCCCGTAGGCCTTGCGCGTGATCACCGTCAGCTTGGGCACCGTCGCCTCGCTGAACGCGTAGAGGAGCTTCGCCCCGTGGCGGATGATGCCCCCATACTCCTGCGCGGTGCCGGGTAGGAAGCCTGGGACGTCGACGAAGGTGACCAGCGGGATGTTGAACGCATCACAGAACCGCACGAACCGCGCCGCCTTGACCGACGCGTTGATGTCCAGCGCTCCCGCCATGACCTTCGGCTGGTTGGCCACGATCCCGACCGGGTGTCCGTCGAGGTGCGCGAACCCGACCACTATGTTCATGGCGAAGTACGGCTGCACCTCGAAGAAGTCGCCGTGGTCGACCACCATGCCGATCACGTCCTTGATGTCGTAGGGCTCCTTGGGGTTGTCGGGGATGATGGTCGCCAGACCGGGCGCTGCGCGGGCGGGGTCGTCTGTAGGCGTGACGACAGGTGGCCGCTGGTCGTAGCTCTGGGGGATGTACTTGAAGAGCCGGCGCACCTGGTCGAAGCACAGGTCTTCGGACTCTGCGAGAAAGTGCGCCACGCCGGACTTGACGTTGTGCACCTCGGCGCCGCCGAGCGAGTCGAAGGTCACGTTCTCGCCAGTGGTTACGCGCACCACCTCGGGCCCGGTGATGAACATGTAGCCGACGTCGTGGACCATGAACGTGAAGTCGGTGATCGCGGGCGAGTAGACCGCTCCGCCTGTACAGGGCCCCAGGATCAGGCTCAGCTGTGGGATCACGCCGCTTGCCTCAACATTGCGCCAGAAGATCTCGGCATAGCCGGCCAGCGAGACAACCCCTTCCTGGATTCGGGCGCCCCCCGAGTCGTTGATCCCGATGATCGGGATCCGGTTGCGCAACGCGAGATCCATCAGCTTGGCCACCTTCTCGGCGAAAACCTCGCCGAGCGAGCCGCCGAACACGGTTGCGTCATGGCTGAACAGGACCACGTCGCGCCCATCGATCCTGCCCAGGCCTGTCACCACGCCATCGCCGGGCACGCGCTTGCTCTCCAGCCCGAAGCCGGTCGCCCGGTGCTTCGCGAAGATGTCGATCTCCTCGAATGAGTTGCGGTCGACGAGTCTCGCTATGCGCTCGCGCGCGGTCAGCTTGCCCCGGGAATGCTGGTGCTCGAACGCCTCGGCGTCACCGTGCCCAGCCTCGTACTTGCGCTGGCGCAGCTCGTTGAGTGGGTCGACCTTCCGATGGCGCGGGGTGCTGCTCACCGGCGCTCGACGAACATCCAGCGGTGGCCCTCGACGTCCTCAACGCGGTAGCGCTGGCCACCGGGCCCTTCCTCCACGGGCGAAAGGATCGTCGCGCCCGCGGCGGTGGCCCGCTCGAAGTGAGCCTTGACGTCTTCGACGTAGACGAGCACGCCGTCGACGATGTACGGAACCTCCGACCACTTGCGCGCGTCGTCGCACTCCTCACGGTGCCGCTTGGGGCCGCGGTAGTGAGGCGACGGCGTCGCCATCATGATCAGCCCGTCCCCCGCCTCCATCTCGCCATGGCTGAGCCGCCCTTCCTTCGTCAACATGCGCGTTCGCTCGCGAAAGCCGAAGGCGCGCGCGAGCCAGTCCATCGCGGCCGGGCCGTTCTCGTACGCCATCATCGGGATCACCGTCGGATGCTCCGCCATCACGCTGCCTCCCCGGGTCGGTATTCGCCGAAGACTCCTCGCAGCACCGCGCAGCATTCGCCGACCGTCACGTAGTCGGCCAGCGCCGCCTTGAGCGGGACCATCAGGTTCTCGGTGCCGCGCGCGACGCGCTCCAGCTCCGCAAGGTGCCGCTCGACGGCCGCCTGCGAACGCCGCGCCCGCAGGCGCTTGAGCGCGCGTGCCTGGGCAACCTGGTGGCGCGGGCTGACTTTCGTTATCTCGACGGGCTTGGCGTCGGTTTCCACGTAGCGGTTGACGCCCACGACCACGCGCTCGCCAGATTCGACCCGCAGCTGCAGGCGGTAGGCGCTGTCGGCGATGCGCCGCTGCGTCCACCCGGACTCGATGCAGGCGACCGCCCCTCCGAGCTCGTCGACCTCGGCCATGATCGCCTGCGCCTCCTCCTCGACGCGGTCGGTGAGGTTCTCGACGTAGTAGGAGCCTCCGAGCGGGTCGGCGACGAGCGGCACTGAGGTCTCGTAACCGATCACCTGCTGCGTCCGCAGGGCGAGCTCTGCCGCGTTCTGAGACGGGAGTCCGAGTGCTTCGTCGTAACCGTTCGTGTGGAGCGACTGCGTGCCGCCGAGCACCGCGCTCATCGCCTCAAGCGCCGTGCGCACGACGTTGTTGAGAGGCTGCTGGGCGGTCAGCGTGACGCCGCCCGTCTGGGTGTGGAACCGAAGCGCGAGCGACCGGTCGTCGGCAGCGCCGAACCTCCCGCGCATGATGCGAGCCCACATCCGCCGCGCGGCGCGAAACTTCGCCACCTCCTCGAAGAAGTCCATGTGCGAGGCGAAGAAGAACGATAGGTGCGGCGCGAAATCGTCCACGGTGAGTCCCGCGACACGCGCGGCCTCCACGTAGGCGATGGCATGGGCGAGCGTGAAGGCGACCTCCTCAGCGGCAGTCGATCCCGCCTCGCGGATGTGATAGCCCGAGATCGAGATGGTGTTCCAGTTCGGCAGGTGGCGGTTGCAGTACGCGAACAGGTCGGTGACCAGGCGCATCGATGGCTTCGGCGGAAAGATGTAGGTGCCCCGCGCCGCGTACTCCTTCAGGATGTCGTTCTGCACGGTTCCCGTGATGCGCTCGGGCCGGCAGCCCTGCTTTTCGGCCACGAGCTCGTAAAGGAGCAGCAGCATCGCGGCGGTTGCGTTGATCGTCATCGAGGTCGAGACCTTTTCCAGCGGGATGTCCTTGAACAGGATCTCCATGTCCTCGAGCGAGTCGATGGCCACCCCGACCTTGCCAACCTCGCCGTTAGCCATTGGGTCATCCGAGTCGTAGCCGATCTGCGTCGGCAGGTCGAAAGCGACGGAGAGCCCGGTCTGCCCTTGCTTCAGGAGGAACTTGTACCGCTTGTTCGATTCCGCGGCGCTGCCAAACCCGGCGTACTGCCGCATCGTCCACAGGCGCCCGCGGTACATGTCCTTGTGGATGCCGCGTGTGAACGGGAACTGGCCCGGCAGCGGTTCCTCAGCGCGCCGGTCCTCCACCGAGTAGACCGGCTCGAGGGGCAGGCCACTGTCGTTATTGGTGGTGTCGCTCATAGCTCGACGAACTCGGTGAGAACGCCGCCGAGGCCTTTCGGGTGCACGAAGGCGATGCGCGTCCCGTGCATGCCCACGCGGGGCTCGCTGTCGATCAGCTCGCAACCGGCGTCGCGCGCACCGGCGATCGCGGAGTCGATGTCCGTGACCCCATAAGCGACGTGGTGGAGGCCAGGTCCTCGTTTGGCCATGAACTTGCCGACGGGTGAATCCTCGCGCAACGCGGACATCAGCTCGATCTCTCCGTCCCCGACGCGCAGGAACGCCGCCTCCAGCCCTTCCTTCTCGTTGGTCGCCCGGTGGACGAGCTGGGCCCCGAGCGCGGCGGTGTAGAGGCGGATCGACTCATCGATGTCGGCGACCGCGACGCCGACGTGGTGGATCCGGGTCGGCGGGTTCAATACCGGTACCAGCCCTCTCCACTCTTGCGTCCAAGCTTGCCCGCCTTGACCTTCGCCTCGAGCTGAGGCGACGGCTTCAACCGCTCGTCTCCGGTCGTCCGGTACATGTGAAGGCGCGCGTTGTAGGTGATGTCGAGCCCGCTGAAATCGCCGAGCCGGAACGGGCCCATCGGCCAGTTCAAACCCTTCTCCACGGCTGTGTCGATGTCCTCGAAGCTGGCGACACCCGCATCCATCAGCCGGTAAGCCTCCTGCGTGGCGGCGTGGAGGATGCGGTTGACGATGAAGCCGTCGATCTCCTTGTTGATCAGCACAGGCGTGCGGCCCATCTCGCGCGCCATCGACATCGCGCGCTCCACCGTTGCCTCCGAGGTCTGCGGGCCTCGGACAACCTCCACCAGGTCCATCACCAGCACGGGATAGAAGAAATGCATGTTGATGCAGCTTGCGGAGCGCGAGGTGACGTCCGCGATCTTGCTGATCCCCATCGTGGAAGAGTTGCTGGCCAGGACCGTCCCCGGCGGCGCGACCTTGTCCAGGGCCGCGAACACGTCGCGCTTCAGCTGCAGGTCCTCGAAGACCGCCTCGATCACGAAGTCGGCGTCCGCGGCGGCTTCCGCCAGGTCGGTCGTCGTCTGCACCCGCGAGAGCGCGCCCTCAGCTTCGGCTGCGCTCAGCTTTCCCTTCTCGACGCGGCGCGTGAGGTGACCGCGGTTCGACTCGACAGCCTTGCGGAGCTGCTCTGCGTCTTTGTCCTGCAGCCACACCTCGACGCCATTCAGCACCGCCTGCTGGGCAATCTGGGCGCCCATGCTTCCGGCCCCGGCGACGGCCAGCCTTGTCACTGGACGGAGAAGATGCGGGTAACTCTGTTCAGGGTCGCGATGTTGGGCAGCAGGCCTTCGATCTTCAACTTCCCGGTGACCAACTTCAACGCGACCCCGCGCCCGACGCCGTCGACGTAGACCGGCAAACCGAGCGGGCCGATGCGGAGGTTACTGAGGCTCATCACCGTTTCGGCTCCGGCGCGAATGGTGATCGTGCGTCGAGGCTCGAGGCCGTTGTAGACCGTGAGCCGGCCGGCGTCGAACACGAGCGTCACGCCCTCGTCGATGTCGGTGACCCAGATGCCGACCCGGGCCACCAGCGAATCGAAGTCCTTCATCTTCTGGGGATTGGCCCGCACGTTGGCCTCGATGAGGCCGCCGAGCATCGTCGCGAACGCGCTGGGCTCCTTGCCCGGATAGGCGACGAGGCCGGGCCCCGCTGACGCGGAGCTTACTTCTCGTCGGGCCATTCAACGTCGACCCGGGTCGTGCACTCGGTCATCTCCTGCGACGCCTTCGTGTAGCGCACGATCGTCGGCAGGTCTCCCTTGAGCTTCAGCTTGCCCTGCAGCATGCCCTTGGTCGCGTCGAGCTGCTTGGTCGCGACTTCCTTCCAGCGCGTGTAAGGCGCGGTGATGACGAAATCGCACTTCTGCGCGTCGGCGGCGGGTCCCACCGTGATGTCGCGGGCCTCTCCGTCGTACAGGTCCATCACGACCCCGCGCGCCTCCGGGAAGTGCTTGTCCGGCTCAGCCTCCACGACGAGCCCGACGGTCCACTTCCAGCCTTTGGCGGCGGACTTGTAGACGCTCGACTTGTTCACCTCGTCCTTGAACAGCTTCGCCCAATCACTCGAGAAAGCCTTGACCGCCATGGTTGTCCTCCTGGTCATCAGAAAAAGCCGTCGGGGAAAGACTACCTACCCCGCCAGGCAGGGGTCGCTATGGGCCAAAGGGCTGCCGGCCAACTTACGATGGCGCCGTATGGGTGGAGGCAAGGACCCGCGGCCTCATTTCGAGGCGCTGTCCGCCCGCGACGCATGGTTGAGCGCAGGGGGATCAGGATCCCCCTGCGGAAACCCCTTGCTCCTCGCGGCGATTGGCAGACGTGGTGAACAAAGTCACGGCCGGGCGAAGCCGGGCCGACCCGGCCACGCTGGGCAACCAGGCGCATAGGTGGCGGTCAAGCCGTTCTTCGAGCCGCTTTCCGCTCGTGACGCATGGTTCCTTTACGCCGAGCGGCCCGAGACGCCGCTCGACATCGGCACGGTCTACGTGTTCGAAGGCGAGTCCAGGCTCCCCGGCCGGCGGGGAGCGCTCGGTGTCGAGGAGACGGTCAGGGAGCGGATCCACCTCGTGCCGCGCTACCGCCAGCGCGTCCTGCGAGCGCCCTGGAACATCGCACACCCGGTGTGGATCGACGACCCGCACTTCGACATCGGCGCGCACATCCGCCGCGAGGTCCTCCCCACGCCCGGCGACGGTGCGTCGCTCCGGCGCCTGGTGATGAGGATCCTCGCCCGTCCCCTCGACATGCGCCGCCCGCTGTGGGAGATGACAATCGTCACCGGGCTGCACGGCGGAAGGGTGGTGATCGTGAACCGGGCTCACCACGCGATGGTTGACGGGGTGTCGTCGGTCGACATCCTGTCGCTGCTCCTCGACCCGAACCCGGAGGGTTACACACCAGAGCCGCCGCCGGACGGATGGCAGCCTCGGCGCGCGCCCTCGAGCTGGCAGCTCATCAGGCCCCTGCTATGGAACATTCGTACGACGCACAAGTCCGAGCGGACAAAGCTGCCGGCCTTCTGGAGCACGCGACGCCTGCCATGGACGGGGTTGCTGAAGCTCAGCGGGACCATGTTCACGCCGCGGCCTGACCTCTTCTTCAACCGCAAGATCGGGCCCCAGCGCACCGGCCGCGGGCTGAAGGTCCCGCTCTCGGCCTTCAAGTCGCTGAAGGAGCGCTACGGCTGCACTGTCAACGACGCGGTGCTCGCCGTCGTCGCCGAAGGGCTGCACCGCTGGTTCAAAGCACGAGGTGAGAACGTGCCCGAGAAGGTACGCGTCTTCTGCCCGGTGAGCGTTCGCGGCGATTTACGCGGCCGGCTGGGAAACCAGATCAGCGGCATGGTGCTGGAGCTGCCGACCGGCGAGCTGACCATCCAGGAGCGACTGCGTCGCATCAACGTCACGACCGGAGACCTGAAGCGCACGCGGCAGGCGGTTGCCGCCGACAAGCTCGCCGGCCTTGCGGACTGGGCCCCCGCCACGCTGCTGGTCCTCGCTGGGAGGCTCATGTCCAACCCGCAGGCGGGCGCGAACATCAACGTCACCAACATCCCCGGCCCTCAGTTCCCGCTCTACTCGGGTGGCGCCGAGCTCCTGGAGGTATGGCCGTTCGCGCCGCTTTACCCGTCGATGGGCGTTGGGGTCGCGATCGTCTCCTACAACGGCGACTCGTATTTCGGGCTGACTGCAGATCCCGGCATCGTCCCCGACGTCGAGGAGTTCACCACCATGCTGCGGGAGGCCGCCGCCGAGTGCACGGCGCTGGCGGAGGCCTGATCAGGACTCGAGCGTGAAGCGGATCATGTTCTGGCCGATGGCGATCATGTCGCCGTCCGAGAGCTGCTTCTCGATCACAGGTTCGCCGTTGACCAGGGTGCCATTGGTGCTGCCCAGGTCGCTGATCCAGAACAAACCCTGGCGCAGCTCGATCCGGCCGTGACGGCCGGAGGTCGCGGGGTCGCCGACCACCAGGTCGTTGTCGGGCGCGCGGCCGATGGTCACCATCTGGCTCGGCAGGGCCACGATCCGGCCCGCGAACGGACCTGATTCGAAAGTCAGGAGCGCGGCGTAGCCAGTGCCGGCGGCGACCGCCTCGGTCGGCAGCGCCTGCAGCGAGACGGTGCGCGTGGAGTCCGACGGCGGATCGGTGTGCTGCCAGGCCGGGATGATCGAGGTCGCCTCCTCGAAACCTTCTTGCGGCGATCCGTTGCCCGGTGGAGCCGTGCTGCCAGGCCACCGGATCATCGTCGCCCTGACGGCGTCGGGCTCGGCCGGCTCCGCAGTGGCTTCGGCAACCGCCGGTGCCGCCGACTCCGGCTCGGCTGCCATCACGGGCTGCGGTTGCACCTGGGGCTCCGGCTCAGGCTCGGCTTCGGTCTCGGCGGCCATCACGACAGCCTCCGGTTCCGGTTCGGGCGATTCCGCGGCGGTGGGCGGCCCCGGCTCTGGCTCGACCGGGGCCTCGGCGGCGAGGATCGGCTCGGGTTCAGGTTCTGGTGCAGGCTCCTCGGCGGCGACGACCGGCTCCGGTTCCGGCCGCGACTCCTTTTCCGATTCGACGACGGGCTGGGGCGCGACCTCGGCTTCCGCGACCGCCGGCTCAGGCTCCGGCGCTGCTTGCGCGGCCGGCACGACGGGCTCCGGCTCGGGTTCGGGTTCGGCTGACGCGGAAGGCTCAGGTTCCGGCTCAGGCTCAGGCCCTGGTTCAGCGACCGCCACCACAGGCTCCGGCTCGGGTTCGGTTGACGCGGCAGGCTCGGGTTCCGGCTCCGGCTCCGGCTCCGCGGCTGCCACCACGGGCTCCGGCTCGGGCAGGTCGGGCAGCGCCTCGGGCTCGGCGACCTCCGGCTCAGGAGCTTCGACCACTGGCGCCGCCAGGGCGAGCGTCTCCAGCACGAGCGTCGCCGTCACCGCCGGTTCAGCCGCACCCTCGAAGGCTTCGTGGTGCAGCTCGTCGGGTGCGGGCTCCGCAACCTCCTCCTGCTCGGCGACGGCTGCCGCGGCACCAACCGGCTGGGCTGCCAGCTCGCGCGTCTCGAGCACGGGCAGCAACTGCGTCGCTTCCTCGACGACGGCGCGGTCGGTGGCGGCCGTCCCGAGGAATCGCTCGAACCAGCCGGTGATACGTTGAAGACGCTCGACCCGGCGATCCGGCCGGCCGTTGCGGGAGATGTCATGCGACTCCTCCGGGAACCGGACGAGCTCGACGGTCTTGCCAAGCAGGCGCATCGCGCCGAACAGCTCCTCGGATTGCGAGATCGCGCAGCGCAGGTCCATCTCGCCGCAGGTGAGGAGCAGCGGAGTCTGGATGTTCTTCACGTAGCGGATGGGCGAGCGTCTCCACAGCTCGTCGAGGTCCGGCCATGGCGGTGGTCCCAGCTCGAGCGTGCCCCAGAGGACGATGTCGTGCTGCGAGTATTCGCTGACCAGGTTGGAGATCGAGCGCATCGAGACCGCAGCCGAAAAGCGGTTGGTCTGCCCGATCACCCAGTTGGTCATGTAACCGCCATACGACCCGCCTCCGATGCCCATGCGGTTGGTGTCGATGTAGCCGGTGCGCTCGATGACCTGGTCGAGCGCGCTCATCAGGTCGAGGTAGTCCTTGCCACCCCAATCGCGCACGACCTCGCGCCTGAACCGCTCGCCGTAGCCGTCGGATCCCCGCGGGTTGAGGTGGAGGACCACATAGCCCATGCCGGCCAGCACCTGCAGCTCGTGAAAGAACGCCCAGCCATACTGGCCGTGCGGTCCGCCATGGACCTCCAGCACAAGGGGGTGTTGTTTGCTTTGATCCAGGCCGTCCGGCTTCAGCAGCCAGCCCTCGATCATCCAGCCATCGGGGGCCGTGAACTGGTGCCGCTCAGGCTGGGCGACGTACCGGTCGCGAAGCCACGGGTTGAGGTCGGTGAGGCGGGCCTCCGCTCCCTGCGTGAGGATGTGAAGCTCGCCGGGCGTGCTCGGGTCCGAGGCGGCGAAGGCGACCACTCCTGACGCCACGTCGAAGTCGAAGACGCGCCGTTGGCCTCCGATCTCTTGCCTGACGTTGCCTTCGAGATCGCTTGAGAACACGCCCGTCACGCCGGGCCCGCTCGTCACGAAGTAGACCCGATCTCCTTCCGCCGACCAGCACATCCGCGTGCCGTGCCCGACGCGCATGTCCGTGATCACGCTGTCGTTGACCGCCTGGTCGAAGTTGGCGGTCAGGCAGCGCGGGCCCTCTCCGGTCAGCGGCACGACCCACAGGCGTTCGAGCAAACCGGCGTCGAGCCCATTGGGCGCTATGAACGCGATCAGGTCGCCCCGCGGCGACCACGCCGGTGTGCCGAGGTTGAGGCCGCCGCCAAAGCGGTGTCGATTGCCCGCGAGGTCGATCACATAGAGGTTGAGCTCGCGCTGAAGGTCGGCTCCAGGCTCGGCATTTCCCGAGACCACCAGCCTCAAGCCATCCGGAGCCCAATCGAACCCGGTCACATCCCACGCTCCGGTGGTCAGCTGCGTAACGGTTCCGCCTGCGGCCGGCACCACAAACAGGTGGTGGTAGCGGCCGTCGACAAAACCCTGGCCGTCGTGCTTGTAGTCGAGCCTGCGCGCGATGCGCGCGACCGGCGCGCGGCGAACCTGCTCCCGTCCCTCCGGCGGGCGCGGGTCGTCCACCACCGCGTCGGGATCCGCGACCATGGTCCCGATGAACGCGATCTTCGTTCCGTCCGGGGACCACGAAGGGGTCGATACGCCGTCCAGCACGGAGCTCAGCTGGCGAACCTCGTCGCCCCCCGCGACCTCCTGAACGAACAGCTGGTCGGTGGGTCCGACCTTGCTGATGAAGGCGATGCGGCGGCCGTCAGGCGACCATTCGGGAGAGTGGTCGCGGCGCGCGGCGCCCGTCGGGTCCACCGGCTCGGGGTCGAGCAACCTGCGGACCACGATCCGGCTGCGGTTCTGTCGCGACCCGGCGTCGGCCCAGCCCAGCTGGTACGCGATGCGTTCGCCATCGCGGCTCAACCGGACGTGATCGATCCAGCGAAAGCGATAAAGGTCTTCGGCGCCGATGGGGCCCGGCATGACGGTCATTTGGATGCTATCAGCCGGTAGCGGGGTTACGGTGACGATGTACTTGGCGCAGCTCTGTACCGTGGCGTGGTAAAGCAGTCGGGATGAAACCACAGAACTGGCGGCCAGTGGCATGGCGTGGGTTAGGATGGGGCGTCATCGCGGGCGTTGCCCTTGTCGCCCTGATGTACGTCGCCAACCTGCTGCTCGGCCTGCGCCCGCTTCCCCAGCTTCTGAACCAGCCGCTCCTCTCCCTGATGCCAGGGTTCGTCTTTGGCTTCCTGATCGACACTCTGCAGCACGCCGGGAAGGTGGTCGAGGAATTCGGTCTGATCGTAGCGATGGTGGTCGCGCTGGGCGTGCTCGGCGCGGCGTGGGCGGTCGCGGCCCTGCGCTGGCGCTGGCAGTACCTGGCGCTGGCGTTTGCGGGGATCGGTTGGTTGGTGGTCGTCGTCATCCTCCTGCCCGTGTCCGGAGTTGGCTTCCTGGGCCTCAACGACGGGCCGGCCACCCCGATCGAGTGGGCCGCGCTGTTTGCCGTCTACGGTGTCGTCCTGCAGCTCGGCGGCGATGGAGCAGGGACCGCCGGCGTGGACGCCGGGCGCCGCCGCCTGCTCGGCACGCTGCCGATCACGATCGGCGCGGTCAGCCTCGGCGTGCTCGCCTTCCGCCTCCTCCCCGACTGGTACCAGGCGATCTTCAACGCGGCCGAAGCCGGCCTGCGAGGCGTTTCGCCGGAGATCACGCCGGTCGACAACTTCTACGTAGTCTCGAAGAACTTCGTCGACCCGTCGGTCGACGCGCAGAGCTGGAGCCTTTCCATTGGTGGGCTGGTCGACCGGCCGATGAAGATATCGCTGACCGACCTGCGCGCGCTTCCGGGCGTGAGTGAGTACGTGACCTTGGAATGCATCAGCAACAACGTCGGGGGGCAGCTGATCAGCACCGGAAGCTTCACCGGGGTGCGCCTCTCGGACCTCGTCGCCATGGCAGGTCCGAAACCAGAGGGCACGTGGGTGGCGTTCAAGGCTCGGGACGGTTACACCGAGAGCCTGCCGGTGAGCCAGGTCAACGCATCACCCGAGATACTGGTTGCCTACGACCTCGACGGCGCGCCGCTGCCCACGAGCCACGGCTTTCCGGCGCGGATCCTCATCCCCGGCCACTACGGGATGAAAGGACCGAAGTGGCTCGACAGCATCCAGCTCGTCACCGCGGAGAGCGGCGGCTTCTGGGAGCAGCAGGGTTGGGATCACAACGCCGTGGTCAAGACGACCTCAAGATTCGACGCGCCGAGCGACGGTGACATCATCAAGCTTGGAACCACTTCGCTTGCGGGCGTCGCGTTCGCGGGCACGCGCGGCGTCAGCAAGGTCGAGTACAGCACCGACGGCGGTTCCACCTGGAACACGGCGCCCTTCGGAACCCCTCTGTCGAAATTGACATGGGTGCTGTGGAAGGTGGATTGGACGCCACCGAAGGAGGGTGCTTACCGCTTGGTGGTCCGGGCCACCGACGGCACGGGGAGCCTGCAGCCTCCAACCGACGCGGCCAGCTACCCGGGCGGTTCGAGCGGGTATCACGTGATCAACGTCAACGTGTCGGCGGCGTAGTGGCGGCTCAGGGCAGAACTCCCACCGCGAACATGTAGCCGTTTCCGTCTTCCAGGCGGACTTCCCTCCACCCGTGAGGAAACGTCTGGGTGGCGACGTTCACAGTGAAGCCTCGCTCGCGGGCGCGGGCCTCGACCTGGTCGGGATCGATGCCGAGGATCCGGATCTCGGCGCCCGTGCCGCGCCTGCCGGGGGCGCCCAAGCGCGCCGTCTCGACAGGCGAGTGGTCGAGCGTGTGGTCGGCGTGCAGCATGATCCGCACGCCCGGCCCACCTTCGAGCGCCGCGAAGTCGACGTCGCTGTACAGGGCGCTGAGCCCCAGGACCTCCGTGTAAAAGGGAAGACTCGAGGGGACGTCGCGGACCAGGAGGTTGAGGCTCAGGCCGGTGAGCTGTTTCGCGTAGTCGGGCGCAGGCATCCACGGCGTTCCGGTTCGCTTCCTGGTTATTTCATCGTCCAGGCGGCCTTGAAAGTGTCCCAGCCCATCCTCAAAAGGCCTTCTTTGCGGAACATCTTCAGGATCTTCGACTGCTTCTGCCACTTCGATTGGCCGTCGACCCGAAAGAACTCGTCGAGCGCCTGGTCGAGCACGCGGGGATACTTCGTCAGCATCTGGGGGTTGTGCTCGAGGAGCGGCACCGCGCCGTCGTACTTTTTCATGTCGGCCATGACCCACGAATGGTCGAGCAGGCCCTTGTACTCGGCCAGGCGGCGCTCTGAGAAGTCGTCAATCTCCTTCGCGTGGATCACGGTCATGCCCGCGAGGCGGCCGGACTCCATGGCCAGGTTAGAGCCCTCGCGGTGGACCGGGTTCGACAGCATCGCCGCGTCCCCGCACACGAGGTAGCCCGGACCGTAAACCTTCGGGATTCCCCGATAGCCGCCCTCGGGGATCAGGTGCGCGAGGTACTCGACCGTCTCGGCGCCCCGCAGGAGGGGCTTGACCGCGGGGTGGTTTTTGAAATGCTCCATCAGGTCGTTGGGGCTTCGCAGCGTCGAGTTGAACTCGCTCAGCAGCGCGCCACCACCCACCGACAGCGTGTCCTTGTTCGTGTAGATGAACATGAACCCGGACATCCCCAACGTCGAGTCGCCGAAGCACTCGATCGTGCAGCCTTCGCCGGGATCGCAGTTGAACCGCTCCTCGATCAGTCCGGGGTCGAGCTGCATGATCTCCT
This sequence comes from Candidatus Dormiibacterota bacterium, assembly GCA_039935415.1. GTDB lineage: Bacteria > Chloroflexota > Dormibacteria > Dormibacterales > Dormibacteraceae > Palsa-870. Next base: position 105,795 of record JBDTKH010000014.1, on the reverse strand, counting down.
TGACCGCCATCGCGACCTCGTTCGGGCGAAGCTTCCGCCGCAGCGGCTTGCCGGCGATGACCGTGTTCTCGAGCAATCCTGCACCCAGCCCGATCCCCTCGCAGACGATCACCACGTCGGCGTAGAGGTCGTCGCCACGGCCGGTGCCGACTCCGACCACGCGGCTGTTCCTGACGATCAGGCGGTCGACCACGGTCTCCGGCACGACGACGGCTCCCGCCCTCTCGGCCTCCTCCGCGAACCACGCGTCAAAGCGCGCCCGCAGCACCGAGTAGGAGTGCGGCCGCCTCCGGTTGCGGATGTTCTTGTAGTCGAGCCCGATCGCGGCATCGGGAGTCATCAGCCAGCGGCGCTCCTCGATGATCGGCCGCTCGAGCGGCGCTTCCTTCCAGCGGTCGCCTACGATCTCTTCGAGGTAGTGGTTGTAGAGGATGCCGCCCATCACGTTCTTCGAGCCGGGCTTGGTGCCACGCTCGAGTAGCGCGACCTGCAGGCCGGCCTTCGCCATCGTGATCGCGGCCGCCGAGCCGGCGGGTCCGGCGCCGACGACGACCGCGTCGAACTTTTCCTCTTCTGCCATTCCCCCCAATTGAAGCTCATTGGGCTGACGGGCGGCGCTGGGTCCGGGAAGTCAACCGTCGACGGCATGCTGCGCGACCTCGGCGCTGTGGTCTTCGACGCCGATGACGCGGCGCACGCCGTCTACGAGCCGGGCAGCGTCGGCTTCGAGGAAATCGTCAGGGAGTTCGGGGACGAATACGGGCGGGACGGGCGCATCGACCGCGCGAAGCTGGGCGACCGGGTCTTCCATGACGAGATCTCGCGGCTTCGCTTGAACGAGATCGTCCACCCGCTGGTCCGGGAGTGGATGGCCGAACGCACGGCGGAGGCCGCGCTGGCCGGAGCGGAGGTCGTCGTGCAGGATGTGCCACTGCTGTTCGAGACCGGCATCGAACGGCTGTACTCGAACGTGATCCTGGTCTACGTGCCCGAGAGCCTGCAGCTGACGCGCCTGGTCGAAGGGCGCGGGCTGAGCGAGGATCGCGCGCGCGCCATGGTCGCCTCGCAGATGCCGATCGAGGAGAAGCGCAAGCTGGCCCACCACGTGATCGACAACAGCGGCACCCCCGAAGAGACCCGCAAGCAAGTGGAGTGGCTCTGGACGCACGTAGTGTCCCCCTCTTGACTGGACGCGGCGCCAGTTAGATAAGTGACTTCCCCGCTCGCGGGGAAGGTGGCGCGCAGCGCCGGATGGGGAGGTCCGCTAAATGACTGCCAAGCGCTTCAACTCACCAAGCCGTGTCTCATCCACCCCCACCTCGGCCAGGATCTCGGCCGTGTGCTCGCCCAAGCGTGGAGGGTCACGCCGCCGCCAATCGCTCCGCACCTGAACCGCAGGCCTCACCTCGACCCCGGTCGGTCGATCCGAGATGAGCCCTCGAGCCGCCACCTGGGGATGGGACCCCACCTCGTCCAGCTCGAGCACCGGCTCGCAGCACGCGTCGAGCGCGGCAAGGTCGCGCTCCCACTCCGCCCGGGTGCGCGAGGCGAAGACCTCCTCCATCGCGTGATGCACGCCCGCACCCTCCTCGCCCTCCGCGAACTGGAGCCCGACCAGCCCCGGCCGCCCGACCGCCACGCATAGCGCGGCCCAGAACTTGGGCTCGAGGGCGCCGACGCTGTAGAAGCCGCCACCCTTGCACGCGTAGACGCGATAGCAGGCGTGCCGGCCGGACAGGCGCTGGTCGCCGCGACCAACCTCCTCCCCGCCACCTCGCGCCGCCAGCGCAAGCGCAAGCCAGCTCACCGCGCCGTCGGTCATCGACACGTCGAGCCACCTGCCCTTGTCGCCGCGGTGCACGCCGACCAGCGCGCCGAGGATCGCGACCGCCGCCTGCACGCCGCCGCCCCCGACGTCAGCCACCTGCACCGAGAGCGGCACCGGCGGTCCGCCCGCCGCGCCGTTGAGGCTGAGGGCTCCCGAGGTCGCCATGTAGTTGAGGTCGTGCCCCGCGCGCGCGGCGAACGGGCCGTCCTGGCCGTACCCGGTAATCGAGCACATGACGAGCCTGGGGCTGTGCTCGTGCAGGATGTCCCAGCCGAGGCCGAGCCGCTGCATGACGCCAGGGCGGTTTCCCTCCACCAGGACGTCAGCTGCTTCGACCAGCCGCAGCAGGAGATCACGGCCGGCCTCCGTCTTCAGATTCAGGGTGAGGCTGCGCTTGTTCCGGTTGAGTGAGTTGAATAGGACGCTCTGACCATCGACGAGCGGCGGCGTCCAGCGCATGTAATCGCCGCCGTCCGGCTCTTCGACCTTGACGACGTCCGCCCCCATGTCGGCCAGCAGCATCGTGCAGAAGGCGCCCGGCAGCAGCCTGGTGAGGTCGAGCACCCGAATTCCACCCAGCGGCATTGAGATCAATTCTCGGGGCAAAGAAGTTGACGGGGGGACATTTGGGTGCCCCCGTGCGTTAATAGGGCATGAAAGGCCTACGTCCCAGGATGCGTCCCAACAGCCCACGACTCGGCGAGATGACGATCAAGGTTCCTGCACCGTTTGCAGGGATCTCCGATCTCGGGTTCACGGCCCAGTACCGCGCCCAGCAGTTCAACGAGCCACAGCGCGACGTGCCTCTGCTCATCGAAGGCCCGCAGCCGCCGATGCGACGGCTGACGGAGCTCCTGCAGCTGCTGAGCGATGCCGACTCGCAGGCTTATGCGTGGAGCGACCCGGTGATGCTGAGCGATGAGGTTGTGGTGCTTGCCTTTCGCGACCGCAGCGTCGCCGGTCAGCACCTCACCGACGGCGTGCAAATCGCGGACTACGTGCTCAACCTCGTGCGCCCGGTGGTCTTCACTTTCCTGCGCGACTGCGCGATGATCGCGCACCTTCGACTCTCCGAGGTGATCGAGATGCGCGTCGCCGCCGAGCAGAAGTCGGTGGCCGAGATGTCGTTACCGCTAGGAGACATCGTGCAGCCGAACGGCGACCGGCTGCTCTGGGGATTTGCCGGCTAGCGTTTCTTGCCGGCCAGGACGCCTCCGAGCTACCTGGCGGTAGACGCGACCGGCGTCGGGCTCGCGATCACGGCTCCGCTGGCCCGGGCGCTGCTCGTCGTGCTGATCGTGGGCACGCCAATCGCGGTCGGGCCCTGGTTGGCGAAGTAGAGGGCGAGAGGCACGATGATCATGCCCAGGATGACGGTCAGCACAAACGTCACAGCCCCCCATTCGGTCCGCAGCGCAGCCCAGTTCACGAGCGCTGAATTGTACCCAGTACCAAGGGTGGCTTTCAGGCCGGGTTTATCCCGGCCGTCCCCCATGCGTGCAACTTCCAAGCGACTCCTGGCGTCGCGGAGGGAGATGAGGGGGTTCCGCGGGGGAGGACATCTGTCGTCACCCGCGCTTCTTTAGTAGTCGTCGTCGCCGGCGGCCGCGAGACCTTCCTCTTCCTTCTTCTTGCGCTGGTTCAGAAGCCGGATGAAGTCTTGCGCCCGCGCAAGTGCCTTCCAGCGCTCGGGGAAGAAGTCCTGGACCAGGATCTGCCTGTCCGGAAGCTGATACACGGTGACGCACCACTTGTTGAGGGTGCGCGAAACCTCAACCTCGAAGTCCTTCTCCGCGGTCTCATACTTGACAACCTTGTCGTCGTCGAATCTTTTTCGTCCTGAAACAGCCATAGGTAATTCACTCGGGCGGGAAATCGGCTCATTGAGCGTGTTTCGATTATAGCCCCGTGCCGTCTGGCGCCCCGTCCAGGAGCTCCCGCAGGAGGGGGGCCAGCTCTTCGCGAAGGCCCTCCCGCTTCATGGCCAGCGTAAGGTTGGCGCGGAGGTAGCCAGGCACCGTTCCTGTGTCGTAGTAGTCGCCCTCGAACTCGAGCGCAACGACTGGGTGCGTGCCGATCGTCTTCTTGATCGCGTCAGTCAGCTGGATCTCCTTCCCCGCCCCTGTTTCGGCGCTTTCAAGAGCGGCGAAGACGGCGGGAGTGAGGATGTAGCGGCCGATGATGGCGAGATCGGATGGAGCCGCCTTCAGCTCAGGCTTCTCAACGAGATCCTCCACTTCGTGGATGCGCCCCTCGGATGACTTGATGGCAAAGATCCCGTAACGGCTCACCTGGTCACGCGGGACGCGACGGGCGGCAATCACGGTAGCTCCCGTGTGCGAGTAGGCGTCGATGAGCTGCCGCATGCAGGGGACGTCGCTCAGGATCACGTCATCCGGCAAAAGCACTGCGCATGGCTCTGCGCCGATCAGCGGTCGGGCCTGGTAGACAGCGTGGCCCAGGCCGAGCGGCTCCTTCTGTTGGACCCAGGACATGTGAACCTGGTCGCTCAGGGAATCCACTTCCTCGAGAATCTTGAGCAGGTCAAGCCTGCCGCGTTCACGGAGATAGAACTCCAGCTCGAGTGAACGATCGAAGTGATCGACGATTGCCCGTTTCCCACCACCCGTGACGAAAACCACCTCCTTGATGCCCGAGGCGATCAACTCTTCGACTCCGTACTGGATGGTCGGCTTGTCCACGAGCGGAAGCATCTCTTTGGGCTGAGCCTTGGTAATCGGCAGGAAGCGTGTCCCAAGGCCTGCGGCGGTCACCACCGCCTTGCGCACGGGAGGCATTGTCACCAGCCACAATCTATAGGTTGGCGACTCAAGAAAGTATTCGGCCCGGGTTGGAAGGACGCCTGGAGCGCGTCGTCGACGGCGACCTCATCACCAGGCACGTCGGCGGCAAAGGGACGTTCGCGACACCGGCGATGATCGGCCTGATGGAGATCACGTGCCACCGTTCGCTGGACGGGCTCCTGCCGGACGGTCACACCTCGGTCGGGTACGAGGTGCACGTCCGGCACCTGGCCCCCGCGGCGCCAGGAAGCACCGTGGTCGTCACCACCCGTCTCACCGAGGTGAAGGGCAACAAGCTGTACTTCGACGTGGAGTGCCGCCAGGGCGACAAGCTGCTCGGATCAGGCCTCCACAAGCGGGCGATCGTCCCCGCCGATTTTTAAAAGCGCAGGGGAGGACAGATGTCCTCCCCTACGGGAACCCCTCTCTCCTCTCCCGCGCGGGGTTGTGCCTGGAAGTTGGCGTGCGATGTGACGGCGGGGATAAACCCGGCCTGAAGCCCCACCTGGCTCGTGCTTAGTGGCTAGCCGGATTTCCGGCCTATCCTCGTAGCGTGCCGTACTGGGAGATGGTCACCCGCTCGTTCAAGATCGTCTGGCGTTTCAAGTACCTCTGGCTGCTCGCCTTCGTTTCCGGCGAAGCGGGCGGAGGTTCCAGCTTCAACTACAGCCAGGGACAACCGATCCAGCCGGGCACGAACCGAGCCCCGGACTTCAACGCCGCCGGTCAGCAGGTGTCCGCCTGGGTCAACCAGAACACCGCCAGCCTGCTCATCGTCGCCGCGCTGCTCATCGTCCTTTCAATCGGCTTCTTCGTGCTGGCGGCCGTCTGCGAGGGGGCGCTCGTTCGAGCGTCTGCCGAGCATGACGCCGAGCGGCCGTTCAACCTGGCGGTGGCGTGGCGATGTGGAGTTGCCACGATGGGCACCATCATCCGTTTCCGCCTGTTGCTCCTCGCCTTGACGTTGCCGGTGTTGATACTCGTTCTGGCACTCGTGCTCGGCGCGATCGCGGCCTTCCTCGGCCACAACAACGGTGCCGGCGTCAGCCTCGCCCTGGCCGGTGCGCTGCTGGTGCTGGTGGCGATCCCGTACGCGATCTACATCTCGTTCCTCGATCGGCTGGGCACGAGAGCCGTGGTCCTGGAGCAGGTCGGCGCCAGGGCGGCCATCGTGCGGGCGCACCGGTTACTGACCAAACGTCTCGGCCGGGTGCTCCTGGTGTGGCTCCTGGCGATCGCCGTCGGGATCGTCGTGGGCATCTGCCTCGGCATCGTCGCAGTGGTCATCGCGATCCCCGTCGTGATCGCGGCCGCGGCGGCTTACGCCAGCGGGTCCGCGGCGTTCTGGGTGTTCGTCGTGATCGGATTCCTGATCGCGCTGCCGGTCTTCCTCGTCACCGCGGCGTTCTCCGCCGCGCAGGGCTCGACCTACTGGACCCTGGCGTTCAGGCGGCTCGAGATCGACCAGCCGCCGGTGGCGTACTACGCGTACCCGTCTCCGGCGTCCTAGTCAGGCCTTCTTCTTTCGCTTCTCGGCCAGATGAAGCGCAAGCTTCTTCAGGCCCGGGTTGACCGCCACGACCTTCGGCCCTCTTGATTTCTTGTCGCGAGCCTTCACCCGCGCGCTCTCGCGCGGCGCGACTCGGTCCAGCTCATCGCTCACGCGGTGATGGTAGCTTCGCACCCGTGAAGCAGGTCGACTCGGGACCGCGGGGGAGCGTCACCACCGCCGATGTGGAACGAGCGGCCGAACAGCTCGGGCCCCACCTGTCCCCCACTCCACTCCAGCTCTCGCGGGCCTTCACCGACAAGGCCCGGTGCCACGTTTACGTGAAGATCGAGTCGATCCAGCCGATCCGCGCCTTCAAGGTTCGCGGCGCCCTCAACAAGCTCATCCGCATGTCACCGGCGCAGCGCGCCGCTGGAGTGATCACCGCGTCCGCCGGCAATCACGGGATGGGAGTCGCCTACGCCGCGGCCGCATACAACGCCCCGGCCACGGTGTATGTCCCCGAGACGGCCAACCCGTTCAAGGTCGAGGCAATCCGCCGGTTGGGAGCGAACGTCGTGCCGGCCGGCCGAGACTACAGGGGCGCCAACGCCGAGGCGCTCCTCGCCCAGAAGGAGACCGGCGCGACGTTCGTGCACGCGTACGACGATCCCGATGTCGTCGCCGGACAGGGCACCATCGGCCTCGAGCTGCTCGCCGACCTCGAGGACTTCGACACCGTGCTCGTCCCGATTGGAGGCGGCGGCTTGATCGGCGGCATCGCGCTCTACTTGAAAGAGAAGAAACCGCGCATCAAGGTGGTCGGCGTCGAACCCACAGGAGCGGATGCGATGCGCCGTTCGCTCGAAGCCGGAAGCATCGTGACCCTGGATCGGGTCAACACGATCGCGGACGGGCTCGCGGCCTCAGCGCCCGGCAACCTTACCCTCGCGCTCGCCCAGCGCTACGTCGACGACGTGGTCCTGGTCCAGGAGGAGGAGATGCTCCGGGCGATCCGCCTGTTGTTCGAGTGGGAGCACCTGCTCGCCGAACCGGCCGGTGCCGCGGCCCTGGCGGCGTTGCTGTACCACCACCGCCCCAGCCCAAACGAGAAAGTGATCGTCATCCTGTCGGGAGGGAACGTCACCGACGAGGTGATGCTGCGCGCGCTCAAGACGCGCTGACGCGAGTACGCTTTTGGCGTTTTCGGCGGCCTCGGACAGATTTTGGGGGTTGGAGAAAGATGAAGGCTTATGTCCTCATCAACGCGTCGCCCGGGCGCGCGCTCGAAGTGGCCAAGAAGATGGAAGGGACCAGCGGCATCACCGCCGCTGACGCGATCACCGGTGAGTACGACGTGATCGCCGTCTGCGAAGCGCCCGACGTGAACTCGATCGGCTCGCTGATCGTCGACAAGATCCAGAAGATCGACGGGGTCTTCAAGACGATCACGTGCCTTGCCGTGAAGTAGCGATCAGTAAGGCGCGTTTAGCGCGTCCACCTCGCTCCCGGCGCGCCAATCGGTAGGTCGCCCTAGCGCGTCGTACTCGCGCCTGGCGCGCCGGCCGCAGCCGCCTCTAGCGCCGCGGACACTTCAGGCAGTCGCGACAGCCACGCCGCCATCTGAGGCATCTCCTGCTCGAAGCTGCCGACCGAGGGCGACCAGGTGAGCTCGCGTCGGGAATATGAGTCATCGTAGTAATGCGGCTTGCCGAGCACGTCGACCGCGTAGAGCCCTGGCCAGACCGCGGCCCCCGACGCTGTGAGCGTCTCCTGCGCGAGGGCCCTGAAGTACAGCAGGTCATACGGAAGGTTCACGACGGTGCCCCCGACGCCGACGGCCCGGATGGCCGAGTCCAGCAGGCTGCGCCACGTGGAGTCGAAGCCACCGATCAGGTAGCTGTGTCCGGGCCGCCCCCGGTCACCCGCGGCGAGGCATGCACGCCCGACGTCGTCGGCCGACACGAACGTCTGCATCGCGCGGCCGCCGCCGGGCAGCCACAGGCGATCCTTGGCCAGGCCTCCCATCAGGTGCGGCAGCATCCAGTCCTCGCCTTCACCGAAGATCCGCGCCGGGCGAATCACGACCACCTCGAGGTCCGCGGCGGACTCGGCGAGCCACTGCTCCTCGTAAAGCCTGAGGCGCTCGTATGCGTGCACCGGGCGGAGCCGCGCCTTTTCGGTGACGCGCGTGAGGTGATCCGGCCCGTAAACGTCCGCGGTCGAGACGTGGACGATGCGGGTGACGCGCGCGCGGCGGGCAGCCGCCACGACTCGCTGAAGCACCGGCGGCGGGGCCTTCCGAAAACGCAGCCGGCGGCCCGGGGACCAGCTCTGCGCGCAGTTGACGATCACCTCGACGCCGCTGATCGCATCGGCCAGCGTCTCGTCGTCGGCATCGGCGTTCAGCTCGATGACCGGAACCTCGGCTGCCATCGCACGCGAGACATGCCCACCGAGGAACTCACCGGCCCCGATCACTAAATGCAAAGCTGAAGGATTAAAGCACGGGTGAGGCAGGCCTCCCCCGTGGTACCCCCTCCGAGTGAGCGCGATGCGAGGAGGCGCCCGGCAGGTGGTCGCCGGGGGACGGCCGGAGTAAATCCGGCCTGAGTGCGACCTGTTTACTTATCTAAGCGCGGCGGCGGCGGAGGCCTTGCGACAAGGCCTGGCGGACGTTGTCCACGATCTTCGACACCCGGCTGCTGAGCCCCCACCACGCGGGTAGATCGGGCAGGATCGGTGACCCGATGGAGACGTCGATCCGGCTGAACGGGCGAAGCACGTCGGTCCCTCGAACCGACACCGGGCTGATCGGGACGCCGGCGTTCAGGGCGAAGTAACCGATCCCGTCTTTCAGCGGGCGCAGCGCCCGCCCGCGCGAGTAGCGGCCCTCGGGGAACATCAGCACCACTCCGCCACGCTCCAGCACCTGGTAGACGGTTCGCAGCCCGGCTTCGTCAAGCTGGCCGCGATTGGGAGAGATCGGGAACACCCCGATCAGTGGAAGGAGGCGGCGCTTCCAGGCCCGGTTGAACACGGTCTCGCGTTTCGCCATCGTGTAGATCACCGGCGCGTCCGGGAAGAACGGGATGATGAACGCCGGGTCGAACCAGGCCTGGTGGTTGGCGGCGATGATGTACGGCGGCTTCGGGATGTTCTCCAGCCCGGTCACGGTGACGCGGAACAGCACGCGGACGGCCCACCAGACGACGCGGCGCACGACGCGGTAGAGGCGGTGCGGGTGGAGAGGGTCGGCGTGGACGAGTGAATCGAACGGGCCGTCGACAAGCTCCCGGTACTCGGGACTTGTGTAGCGCTTCTCGGCGCGGGGCTCAGGAGTCGAGGAATCGGTGGAGGACGCGGTTGAACTCCTCCGGCCTTTCGGCCTGGGGCGTGTGACCCGCCCCTTCGATCACGGCGAGCTGTGAACGATCGATCAGCGAGTGGGCGCGCGTGGCATGAGCGACGGGAAACAGCGGATCGTTCGCGCCCCAGATGAGCTGCACCGGAATCTTCAGCTCATTCAGGCGCCCCGTCACGTCGTGATGTCCACCAAACAGCGCGCCGGGGCGGATCAACGACCTGACGGTGGAGAGGTACGCGTTGTGGAAACCATCCGCCTCGTAGAGCTCCCGAAGGTCGCCGAGATAGGCATCGTCCAGCGTCCTCGCAAGGTCTGACGTGGAGCCGGCGTACCGGCCGACCACGCGGCGGATCACACTTGGTGACGCCCAGCCGAGCGCGTCGCGCGTGAACCTCATCAGGGCCTCGCCGACGCGCGGGATAGTCACCAGTCCATACGCCATCTGGGCCATCTGGGGTCTTGGCCTGCCGAGACCCAGTGTGTTGACGAGCACCAGCTTGCGCACGAGCCGGGGCTGTTCGAGAGCGAGCTCCAATGCGATCCGTCCGCCGAGCGACGCGCCAACGACGGCGGCTGAGCGCAGGCCGCGATCGTCCATATACCGCTCGGCGAACCGCGCAAAGTAAGGGATGGAGTAGCGGGCTTGTGGCTTCTCCGTGCGTCCGTAGCCTGGAAGGTCGGGCGCGAACACCCGGTGCCGCCGTGCCGTGGTCTCGAGATTGAAGCGCCACTCCATGTAGCCGGACGACCCCAGGCCATGGATGAAAACCACGGGCGAGCCGTGGCCACCGTGCGTGTGGTGCACCCGCAGCGAGCCGATCTTGACAAACCCGGAATGCATCGCTTTTGGCGGGCGGCTTCCCATCGCGGTCACTGGCTCGGAAGCATACTGACGGGCGCGGGCAGGCCCAAGATCTTCTCGCCCGTCGCAAAGCGGTCGACCCTGTCGCCTTTGATCACGGTGATGGCACCAGGCCCGGCGACCCGCCACCCGCCCTCGCTCCACAACGCGGCGCTGCGCTCGTCGATGCCTAGCAGCGTCGTGCCCGGCAGCTCTCTTTGCGCCGACTCGATCCATTTCTCGCCGAATGTGTCGTAATGAGGAAGCACTGCCGTGTCGGGGACGACGCCCAGTGCGTCGGCGGGGCGCCTGTTGAACCGGTTCGGCCACGTGGCGCGGATCAGCGTATGGCTGCACAGCGCCATCGCGCCGGCCGACGAGCCGGCCAGGGCCGCGCCGTCGCGCCAGGCATCGAAGATCGCCGCCCACACCCGAGATGACTTCAGCACCTGCACGACAAGGCCAGGATCACCGCCGACCAGGTAGAAGAAACCGCCACCTCGCGCTTGTTCGGCCAGCGCCTTCGAGTTGGCGCCGGTTCGGTTGAGGACCGGCAGCTCTTCCAGCTCCACGCCGAATCGCTTGAACCAACCCGTCGCGTGAGCCACCGACTCCTGCGGGTGCTGGCGCGCGGCCGCGGTCGGCACGACGTAGCAGGGTCCGGGCCGGGCGGCGGAGGCGAGCATCCGGTCCTGCTCTTCATTGCCGGTTTTGAACTCGTCACCACCGACGAGCGCGAGCAGTCCGGCCATGATCCGTAGCATATGGCCGTGCCCGACGACTCAAAGGTCAGGGTGCGCATCGCGCCCAGCCCCACCGGCTTCGCTCACCTGGGTACGGCCAGCACCGCCCTGTACAACGTCCTGTTCGTCCGCCGGCGCGGCGGCACCTTCGTGCTGCGTATCGACGACACGGATGCGGAGCGCAACCGGCCCGAATACGAGGCCCTGATCTACGAGAGCCTGCGCTGGCTGGGCCTGGATTGGGATGAAGGACCCGAGAAGGGCGGCCCCGACGCGCCGTACCGCCAGTCCGAGCGCCTGGACCTCTACAAGCAGCACGCCGCGCGCCTGCTCGAGGCGGGCAAGGCCTATCGCTGTTACTGCACGCGCGAAGAGTTGGAAGCCGAGCGAAAGCAGGCCCAGGCCGAGAAGCGCCCGTACAAATACTCGCGGCGCTGCTTGATCGACCCACCGCAGGGACGCACGGAGTTCACCGTGCGGTTCGAGGTCCCGGGCGGAGAGATCGCGTTCAGCGACATGATCCGCGGCGCGGTGCGGTTCGACGCCGACCTGATCGGCGACTTCATCATCATGAAGTCGGACGGCTACCCGACCTATCAGTTCGCAAGCCCGGTCGACGACGCGGAGATGAAGATCACCCATGTCATCCGGGGCGAGGAGCACCTATCCAACACGCCCTACCAGCTGATGCTGGTCGACGCGCTCGGCTACGAACGCCCGATCGCTTACGCGCACATGCCGCTGATCCTGGCCGCGGACGGCACCAAGCTGTCCAAGCGCAAGCACCCCGAGGCGAACCTGGCGCTTTTCAGAGAGCAGGGTTACCTGCCCGAGGCCCTCGTCAACTACCTGGCACTGCTGGGCTGGAACCCGGGCACCTCGCAGGAGATCTTTTCGGTTGACGAGCTCGTGCGCGTGTTCTCTTTCGATCGTGTCCAGCACGGCGGCGCGAGGTTCGACTGGGAGAAGCTCAACTGGATCAACGCCGAGTACATCCGCGCTCTCGACGACGCGGAGCTGGCGCGCCGGCTGCGGCCCCTTCTCCCCCAGCTCGATGCAGCGATCGTCGAGCGCGCGGTCCCTGCGCTCAAGACGCGATTGCGCACCTTGCGGGAAAGCGTCGACTACCTCGACTACCTGTGGACGGATCCCTCACCACCGGCCCTTGACCCGGCCACCGCGGCGAGGGTCAAATCAGCGGCCGAGGTCTTGAAAGAGGTGGCGTGGCAACCGCAGGCGATCGAGGCTGCGCTGGAATCGGCCGTCGAGAGGTCCGGAGTCGGCAAAGGCAAGTTCTACACGCCGCTGCGCGATGCGCTCACCGGCAAGAAAGTCTCGCTGCCCATCCATTACACGCTGGCGCTGCTGCCGAGGGACGTCGCGCTGGCGCGCCTCGAGCGCGCCGCAGGGGTGCCCGCATGAAGCTCCTGCTCACCATCGTCATCGACCTCAACCCGAACCTTTTCCGGATCGGCCCGTTCCTGATCACGTGGCACGGCGTGTTCGCGGTGCTCGGGATCCTGGCGGGGGCGCGACTCGGACTGTGGCTGCTGGAGAAGGACGGGGTCGACGTGCGCCGCGGCGCCGACGGAGTCGCGTGGATGGTGGTGATCGGGCTCATCGGCGCGCGCCTGCTGTACGTGTGGGAGAACTTCAAGCTCTTCGCCGGTGGCCAGCTGCTGCGCGTCTTCGCCCTCACCGAGGGCGGCATCAGCCAGTGGGGCGGGCTGTTCGGCGCGATCATCGGCGCTTACGTGTGGTCGCGTCGTGCGCACATCTCCTTCTGGAAGATCATCGACGCCGGCGGCGCGGCCGCCATGATCGGCCTCGCGATCGGCCGCATCGGCGACGTCGTGAACGGCGAACACCACGGCACGCCGACCAACCTGCCGTGGGGTGTGGAGTACGTGAACCCGGCGACGCTCGGCGAGCCCGGCAGGGTCGTGCATCCCGAAGTCGCCTACGAGATGATCCTCACGCTCGCGCTTCTGGCCGCCATCCTGCCCTTCCACCAGAAGCTCAAGGCCAGGCTGCCGGACGGGGTCGTCGGCCTGGTCTACCTGGGCCTGTACGCCGCCGGGCGTTTCTTCCTCAGCTTCCTGCGCACTGACCCGTCCGTCTTCCTCGGGCTGCGCCAGGCGCAGCTCGCATCTGCGCTCATGGTGTTGATCGCGGTCGTTGCCGTGCCGATCCTGATCCGCCGCGCACACGCGAACACTGGAAATTCAACTCCAGAAAGGCGCGAAGCGATCGGTTCGTAATCGGACTTGTCGTACATGGCGGCCTCCGTCTGGGCGTAGCGGATCCTGAAGGGAAGCCGGCCGGCGCGTTCCACCACCACGCGGTCTGAGGATGCGCCTACCTGCCGCCGCGTAGGCGGAGAATGACTCCTGACGGCCGGTTCCGGGCACCATGCCGGTGCCGTTCATCGACGCGGAATCGGCAGGACTCAACCCCCAGTCTGCGCGACCGGCGCCAGAAGGTTCAGATACGCCTCTACCCACCGCACCACCAGATGATTCTCACGAACCAACCGATGCCCGTTGAAGCCGAGAGCATCAGATAGAGTCCGATCATTCACGAACTGGACGATCCGCTCTGCAGCATCCTCAAAACTGACGAAGAGATAGCCCGTTGTCCCGTCGATGACCTGGTGCGACATGGCGCCTCCCTCGGACGCCAGGACAGGCCGTCCCTTCCACGATGCTTCGAGGAGTGAGGTCGAGAAGCCTTTCCGAACCGCGTTTTGCATTGCCACGACAGCAGCGCCCTGCAAGGCATTGATTTCAACGTCTCCGGCCTCGCCCGAGCTCAGCAGCCTGACGCTGCCGCTGCATCTGGACTTGTCGATCTGACTGAAAACGTCTTCTCTGGACGCGGAAGTCGCAACGAGCGCCATTTGGAGGTTGGGTATCTCCTTACGGGCCACGTTATAGGTGTGGATCGCCCAGTTGGGATCGTCCCAGCCATCAAAAGGCGAGACTTCCACTACGAGTGGACACTCCGCTCTGAGATCGAAGCGCCGCAGGACTTTGTCAACGACTCCTGGAGGGAGTTGTGCGTTGCGACCCGACAACGGATCGATAACCGCCGGAATCACTGTTTGGGCCGGCATGAAGACGCTGCCGGCGAAGTCTGGATTCTCGACGGCAACCAGGTCGAAACCGTCCAGCTCATCGGTCAAAAGCTGCGCGACTCCTTCGTCGCAATCACGCATATCCATGTGGCAGTGCCAGACCCACCGTGCGCGAGCACTCAGGCGGCCGGCTTCGCCGCGCAGCGGCAGGAGTTGTGGGTCATGGATGACCACATAGTCATATCGACCATCCACGATGGCTGCTTGGCGTCGTGCGTACCGACGCCAGTCGTCAGCCAATTGCGGCCACGAGGCATCCACCTCGCCGTCGATCGCTTGATTCAGTGAATCCGACCACGACATGGCGTCGTCAATGGGCCCTGGCGTCCTCCAGCTCACATCAAGTCCCAGATTTGTCAGCAATGGCACCGCAGCGTCCAGCATTCGCGCGTGATGAGTCCCGGATCTGGTCTGCGACAGATGCAAGATGCGGGCTCCTTGGAATGGCTCGGCCGCTTCCCGGACTCTATCCACGGCCGCCATCCCAAAGATGTTCGCGTATGCGTCCAGTGTCGTAGCTGGACCAGTCGACATAACCATCAGACTGCCTGGACTTGACCTCGGGCCGCTCGCGCGAGGATGACTGTCCCGGGCAGTTGGCTCATCGCCACTGACATCAGCGGACCGACTAGCGCGCCGGTTTCTCGAGGGTTCGAATGCGCACCCATGACTACCGCGTCGTAGTCCCGAGCGAGGCCAAGTACTGCCTCCGCCGGCCCCTGGGCGACGCGCTCGATGACGATTGGATGCGCGTATTCAGCTGCTCGAACCAGCTCGTGAAACGTAGCCTCTTCGTGCCTGAGGTGCTTGGGATGACGAGTGCTGTCGTAGACATGAAGCAACGTCAGCTCAGCGCCTGCATCACAGGCCAGGGCCACCGCCACGCTCAGTGCGAGGAACGCGTTGGGTCCGCCACGGAGCGGTGCAATGACCGATCTCGGTCGGATACGGCCACCTTTAGCAGCGAGATCCGGGCGTGCAACTATCAGGTTGATCTGGGGATCCGTCAACAGGCTCTTCAAGATCGAAGCGAGACGGTGTTGTCGGCGGGCGCCGATTGCCGGCCACTCCATCAGCACCACGTCGCATTGTGTTTCGAGTAAAGCCTCATGGATACTGGCTGTTGGATCTGCGGTGAAGCGCGACTGAACACCCAGCCTGCCACCAGAGGTGTTATCTCCCTCATAATCGCTCGCTGCGATCGACCGTAGGAGCTCGCGCGACCTAACGACTGCGGAGGAGACCAATCCTGTCCACCTGGCCGGAATCTCGACAAGGCTCAACACGATCCCCTGCGAAGGACAGTGTCCAGCGATGGCGTCGCCAATGCTAAGAAGGAAGGCGGCGGACTGGCCGCGTATGACCGGTACCAGGACTCGGTTCCCAGGTCGCGGCCGCTGCTCCGGCAGCATCGGCGAAACGGTTTCGAGCCGCGCCGTCCTAATGGAGTTGGTGGCCATTTTGCAGGCTTCCGAACTTAGCTTGGCAATCTGACGGTGAGCTAAACGACCGGGATCGCGGCTACCCGGCCTCTAGACCGTTGCGGGCGGCTGGAAATCTGAGCTGAAACACAGCCCCAGTTTTGGTGCCAACTGCCAGGACCAGATCGGCCTCCTGAACCCTTGCCAGCGTTGCACTGACCGCCAGTCCTAACCCAGTCCCACCCAGGCCCGTTCTGGTCCTCGCATTATCGGCTCGGGCAAAACGATCGAAGATCCTGCTTCGCTCCGCCGCCGGCACCCCCGAGCCCTCGTCTGCAACCTCAAAGATCCAGCCACCGCCATCCTCCCTTCCCCGTAGCCAGACTTTGCCGTGGGCGGGAGAGTGACGTATCGCATTCTCAACCAGGTTGTCCAGGATCCGACGGGTCAGCGTCGGATCAGCCATCACCACGCCGGAGTCGGGGCCCTCGACGCTTAGCTGGACTTGAGCATGCCGAGCCGCCGATGACCATCGGGCCGCCAGTTCATGGACGAAGTCAGACACGTCAAGTTCTCCGAGAGCCGGCCGCAACACTCCGGCGTCGGCGCGAGCCAGCAACAGCAACTTATCCACCATCTCCGACAGATGAGCCAGTTCATTCTCGACAACCCCCAATGCGCCAATCAATTCGTCTCTGGTCCCCGGCTTGCTCCTGGCGAGCTCGATCTCGCTGCGCATCTGGGTCAGCGGCCCGCGCAGCTCGTGCGATGCATCTGCGATGAAGCGGCTCATCGTCTCGAAGCTGACTTCAAGCCGGGACAGCATCGCGTTGAACGTCCTCACGAGTTCGCCCAGCTCATCGTCTGGAACTGCGATATCTACTCGACGATGCAGGTTGTGCTCGCTCAGCGATTGTGCCAGGGTGGCTATGTCACGTACTGGCCTCAGGATGCGACCAGCTTGCCAGTACGCGACCAACCCTCCCAGGGCGACGAAGAGGAATGACACGCTGGCCAGCAGCCAGCGGATCCAGCCCAACGAGGCGTTCTGTGTTTCCACCGAACGCTCAACGATGAGCGCCACAGGCGGATTCACCGATCGCACGTGGATCGCGTACACGCGGCGCTGAACGTGAGTGGCGTCGGAAATATCGACCCAGATCGATCGGCCGGTCTTGAGCACCGGTGCAGCCAGTGCTTCCAGTGTGGCCGGCCGCAACGGATTGTCTGGGGTGCTCGTGACCAGGCCCAGGTCACCAACCACCGAAACATCCGTGGCAAGGCCATCGTCGGCCTGGGTTGGGAGTCCGCCTCCAAGATAGGTCGCCCCCTGGTCGGTGAGGCGTAGCCCCTGACTGATCAGGTCTGCCTGCCGCTTGAGGGCCGCGTCTGATGCGTTGGCGGCCGAGATCACGGCTACGGAGTAGAGTCCGCCGTCGGCCACCAGGGCGGCGATGGCGAGGAGCCCGATCGAAAGCAGCGTCAGGCGGGCGCGAGTAGTCGTGAGTCTAATTCGCCTCATTCTCGAACCGGTACCCAGCTCCGCGGACTGTCGTCACAGGTTGCCCCGCGCCCGCTTCGCGGAGCTTGCGCCGGATTCTGCCAATCAGAACCTCGACCAGGTTGTCGCCGCCGTCAAACTCGAAGCCCCAAACGTGGTCGAGCACCTGCAATCGGCTGACGAGCTGACCGCGGTTGATCATCAGGAATTCGAGGATGGCGTATTCCTTGGCGGTCAAGGGCACCAAAGCCCGATCCGCGCGGAGGGTGTGGGCGCCAGTATCAAGCACCAATGGGCCGGCTTCGATATGGCTGATACGACCGGGGAGCTGGCGTCGCACCAGGGCCTTGACTCGTGCCACCAGCTCGGCCATCGCAAAGGGCTTAGAAAGGTAGTCGTCTGCCCCGGCATCCAGCCCGGCGACGCGTTCCTCGACCTCGTCTAAAGCGGTCAACATCAGAATCGGGGTCCCCTTTCCGGCCTCCCGCAGCCTCTTGCTGACTGCGATTCCATCCAAGCCCGGAAGCATCACATCAAGGACCATGGCGTCGTAATCGATTGCCCGAGCCGCCGACAATGCTTCATTGCCGTCTCGGGCGACATCGACCTGGAACCCTACCCGTTCAAGGCCAGTCAGGACATTGGCCGCCACCCGATCGTCATCCTCAACAACGAGGATCCTCACTGGGGTCCACTAACTCGGTTGACGCCGGGCGACCCGCTCCAGGAGGCGATGGAGGAAGTCTGCCATTCCGTCGGGGCCTTCGACCACTAGATCGCAATTTCGGAAGGTATCTGGTGGCCGCTCGGTCGAGCTGACCCCGACGGTCAGGTGAGGTCGAGGAGTCTCGTTCAGGAGCTTGAACACGGTGTGATCGGGCTCGTCGTCTCCAGCGTAGATGACTGCTCTGGGCTGGAGGCCCGCGATCAAGACCGACATAGCCCTCGCCTTATCTGCGCGTTCGGGCCTCACTTCAACCACCATCCGGCCCATGGTCGCCACCAGGCCAAACCGATTGGCCATTGGGAGAACAGCGGACCGAATTGACGCGGCGGCGTCGGGGGCGCCTCGGTAGTGAACCGAGGTGGAGCTCGGTTTGCGCTCCAACCACACGCCTGGTTGTGGTGCGACCAGCCGGCCCACCTTCGCGTTGAAGCGATCCAGCGCCCGTCGCTCTGGCGCCGTGGTATCGCCCATTCCGTTTTCGCCCATGATGTGCGGGCCCTGGATGGGCACTCTGTCACGGATGTCGTGTTGGGCGCGCCCGCTGATCACCGCCACGTGGACTCCGAGATCAACCAGCCGGTTGATCAGATCCAGGTTCGCCGGCAGAGCTTTCGCCGCGTCCGGGTGCCCAACAATCGGAGCGAGGGTACCGTCGAAATCAGTCGCGAGCAGAAGCTGGCCCGGGAACACATCCCCCAACCTGGCGAGCGCCGGCTTGAGATCACCTCGGCGAGGCGGTATCGAGCCGGGTACCCCGTCCAGTCCGATCAATCGAGGATGGGGCTCCGGGTCGAAGCCTTCCTCATCGCTAAGAGACCTTTTTTCCAGTTGCGTCAAACGCCTCCACGTTGAGACTCGTTCTTGAACGCAGGCTAAACAAGGCCATCTACCGCAGGTCCCGGCGGACAAACAGCGCGCTGCCCAGAAGGATCAGGGCCGCCGAGACAGTCAAGGGGAGTACCCAGCTTTGCCAGAGCAGTCCGTTTCGAATCGGGTCTGTTCCCAGGAACCAGTGCCACGGAGATGCCTCTCGGATCGGACGAAGCCAGTTCACCTGTGCGGCGAAACCCTCGATCATGAAAAGTGCAACGGAGATTGCCGCGGCCGTCGTTATAGCCGCGCCACGAGATCCTGTCGCGGCTCCGACCCCAAACGCAATGGAAGAAAACGTCAAAGCGAGCAGCCCTGCCGCGACTGCTGCCTCTGCGATCCGATCCGGGCTCAACCCTTTGTTCAGTCCGGTGGCCGGCGCCAGCACAAGCAGGCCGGCTCCGGCAATCACAGTCACAGCTGCCAGCTCCGCTACAAGGGCGCCGGCTCGCTCGAGCGCCACTCGCATGCGGCTGATGGGATTTTCGAGCAGCAGTTCCATCGTGCCGGCCCCCTCGTCCCCGCCGATACTCCAGGCCGCAAGACCGATTGCAAGGACCAGCAGCAGGATCGGCAAAATGTTGGCGAAGTACTGACTGTTCAGATATCCGGCGGGCGAAGTTATGGCCCCCGCTTGCAACCCGAGCGCGGCCTGAACTCCCGGGGGTAAGCCGGCAAACGTCTTGTCGAGCTCGCTGTTGTCGCGGATAGTCGGATAAGCCACCGCCAGCAGGGCATCGGCGCCGAAGACTCCGAGACACCACAACAACAACCACAGACGGCGTCGCCACAGGACCTGAATCAAGACTTCAGGCATGGGTGCTTTCCGGAGGGCCTTCATAGAACTTCAAGAAAAGGTCCTCGAGGTCGTCGCCTGCAGAGCTGACCCGAATGAGTCCCGGCCCCTTCGCAGCCACCTCCATCGCCGGCCCGGCGGGCCCGTCGAGCGTGATCACAACCGACCTGCCGTCCACCTGTTGCGCGACCACGCCCGGTACGCCCACGAAAAGATCGTGTGGCACCGGGTTTGCGAATCTGAGTTCAAGTCGGTGGCGTGCGTGCTCGGCGAGCTGGTCGATGGTGGCAACCGTCACCAGGCGACCGGCTCGAATGATCGCCACTCGCGAGGCCAGACGTTCGACCTCCGGCAATACGTGAGATGAGAACAGCACTGCGGCTCCGTTCGCCGCACAGGCACGGACCAGCTCTAAGAAGTCGCGCTGCACGAGTGGGTCCAGGCCGGTCGTCGGCTCGTCGAGAATCAGGACCTCCGGGTCGTTCATGAACGCCTGGACGATTCCGATCTTCTGCCGGTTGCCCTTGGAGAGCGCACCGAAAGGGCGGGTCGGGTCGAGCTGGAGCCGTTCGGTAAGGTCATCGACCCGCGATTGATTGACCCCGCCACGCAGGCGGCCGAACCACTGGAACAGATCGCGACCGCACATGGACGGATCCATCCGGAAATCTCCGGGCAGATAGCCAACTCGCCGTCTCAGGTCCCAGCGGTCCCGCAACGACGCACCGAAGACCGAGCACCGACCGGACGAGGGGCTGATGAAGCCCATCAGCATGCGGATGGTCGTGGTCTTGCCCGCGCCGTTGGGCCCGAGGAATCCAACTATCTCGCCTGCTTCCACCTCGAGGCTGAGCTCAGCGACTGCTCTGACCGAGCCGAACCGCTTCGAAACCCGTTGCGTGACGATAAGCGGATGCGGTGTCGACCCTTTCGCAACCGCAGCTGCCGCGGTGTGATGAGTGCTGGCGCTCACTTTGCCAACCCTGCCATGGCTGATATTATCGACGTGCTGTTCGAGGGGATCTCGAACTGAAGGGGGGCTGCAAACAACGGTTGCATGGCGCATTCGCCGGGCCGCGCAGGGCGCTCGCCGTGGTCCTCACCGAAGGGCTCGGCGGGACCGCTGCCGAATGGCTGCCCGAAACCCGCGCCAGCCTGGTCGCGATGGCCATCGCCATCTGCTCCGGCGCGGGGGCAGGTGCCCTTGTCTTCAGGAAGCTGATCGTGTTCTTCACCTGTACGTTCACCGCTCGAAGCCACAGTGCGGGCAGCAACCCGCCCGGGACTCGGTTGATTCGGCCGTCGGCGCGATCGTGGCCGACCTCGACAACCGACTCAAGAATTTGGCCCGGGTGACGGGGCGGCGGTCGGGGTTGCTCAGGCTGGTTCATGGACGCTCAACGTCGGCGGGGCTTGACAGTCATGTCGGGCCGGCTCGGGCGCTTTGCCGCATACATCGCAGCGTCGGCAGTGCGCATCATCGTGCCTGCGTCACCGCCGCCCTCGGGGTAAACAGCTATCCCGATGCTCGCTCGTACCTCGACAGATCGGCCGCGAATCAAGAAGGGCTCGGCCAACGCAGCACGAATCCTCTCCGCAGTGCCGGCACCTTGCGCAGCCCCGCCGGAGCCGTCCAATAGCACCGCAAACTCGTCACCGCCCAGACGGGCCAGGGTATCGGAGTCGCGCAGTCGACCAAGGAGCGCCTCAGCCGCAAGCTGCAGAAGTCTGTCGCCCCCAGCGTGACCCAACCGGTCGTTCACGGCCTTGAAACCGTCCAGATCGAGGTACAGGAGGCAAACGCTCGCCTTTTCGCGCTCCGCACGCCGGATCGCCTGCCCCAACCGGTCAATCAAAAGACTGCGGTTGGGCAGGCCGGTGAGCGGGTCGTGCAATGCCCGCCTTTCGGCCAGAGCGAAGTTGACCGCAGCCTCCCGGCCGACCAGGCCGAGAACGAGGATCGACGTCATCTCGGCGATCGCCGTGACTGCGGTGATCTCGCCCGTGATTGCGGCGACCAGCCGCGTTGCCAAGCCTGCGACCACCACCAAAACGATCAATCGGGGGGAGAGCAAGGCGGCAGCCACAGCGACGGGCACCAAGCTGAGGGCTCCAGGCGTCACATTGCGGGGACCGGCCAGGTCCGCCACCATGATCAGGGTCAGCAAAAGGAGACATCCGGCCGCGAACCCGAGGCCGCCTCTTCCCCGGGCGTGTGCCCGCAGTCTTGCATAGGCCGGCCTTCCGAGCTCATCCACAATCGGCCGACCGCTCTCGTGTGCGAAGCGCCGGAGGCGCGTACCCGTGCCGGATGCATCGTTCCGCCGCCTGAGCCAGCCGGGAATCAGATTCACGACCCCTACTTTGCGTCCTGCGGCAAGGAGTTCAGCCGACCTACAAGAGCGCAACCAAAGGGTCAAAGCCGCGTCGAGGGAGGACATTGGCATCAGCTTGTCGAACGTCTGAGCCGAGTCCGATCAGGTCGTGCTCCATCTAAACCATCTGATCCCTATACCGGCAAACACGGCCGAATAGGCGAGGCTGGCAACCAGGGCCCACCACGTGTCAGAGGTCCACGAGCTTGGCTGCATCGCGCCCGACAGCAGCAAAGCCACAACTCCCCCAGGCGACCAGCGGGCGATAGTCTCGAAGGTATCTCCAAATGTGGAGATGTGCCGGAACAGTCCCAAAGCAAGCACTGGCAGATAGGTCAAGGGCGCAACGGCGTTGACCGTGTCCGCAGACTTGACGAGTCCGACCAGGGCTTGTCCGATGCTCAGAAACGTCGCTGAGCTGAGAAGCAGGACGACGAGGGTCAGAGCGTACGCCTCCGGGGTCAGGGTGATGTTTTCCAGTAGGCGGGCGGCGATCAAAACCACCACCGCCAGGAGCAAAATCGCGACCTCCTGGACGATGAGCCGGCTGGCCATGATCGTCCAGCTGGGAGCGGGAGTGGCCCGGAGGCGTTGAAAGACTCCTCGCTCGCGATCCCTGGCAATGGTGATCGAGTAGATAAGGATGGCCAGCGTGAGCATGCCGGTCATCAGGACGACCCCAACTCTGAAATTGGCGTTGCCGAGCAGGCTCGCGCGCTTGTTGGCGAACAGTCCGTAAAGGAGGGCGATCGGCATGACGAAGTTCAGAATCAAGGCGCGGACGTTTCGCAGCTGCACCGTGAAGTCGGCCCTCAGAAGGGCTTTGAGTGTTCTCTGCAGCGACGGCGCCGCCACGGGTCGAACGCGAGCCATCGCCTCACTCACGGACGTCACTTCCGGTCAGCCCTATGAATACGTCCTCAAGGGTCACCTGGCCTCTCGCCACGGCGCGGACGGCCGGGTCGTCCTTGTGCTTCTCGATCAAACCCGCAGGTGTGTCGTTGGTGAGAATCCGTCCTTGGTCCATGATCGCGACCCGGTCACAGACCGATTGCGCCTCCTCCATGGAGTGGGTCGTCAAAAGAATGCTTCGGCCCGTCTTGCGCATGGCGTCGATCCGATCCCAGAGCTGGCGCCGCGCCTGAGGGTCCAGGCCGGCGGTCGGTTCGTCGAGCAAGACCAGCTCGGGATCGTGGAGGGTCGCGATCAGCAACGACAGGCGCTTCTGCTGACCGCCTGAGAGCTGGCCGAAGTGCTTCGAGGCTTCCTGGTCGAGGTGCATGTCACGCAGGTAGTCGAGGACTTGCGCCCGTGACAGCGACAGCCCATAGAGTCCGCCATACAGCGACACGATCTCGCGAATGTTCAACGACGCGTGGAAGCTGGTCGATTGAAGTTGAACCCCAATCCTGGCTTTGGCTGAGGACGGATTGGCACGAGCGTCGATGCCTCCGATGAGAATTGATCCCGAGTCCGGCTTCAAGAGTCCTTCGATTGCACTGAGGGTGCTCGTCTTTCCTGCGCCGTTGGGACCAAGGAGACCAAATATCTCGCCGTCCAAGATCCGCATCGACACGCCTTCGACGGCGTGGATGGAACCGTAACTTACACTCAAGTCGCGGACCTCCAACGCTGGATACTGCGTTGAGACGTAAGACATCAGACCCGAGCTCCGTGGGGCGGTCTATGCGGCGATAGCCCCCAGATACCGTGGCGAACTGGTCCGACGTTTTCTGGGGCGGCCTTCGCCAGATGGGCGACCTCTTCGTGCGCCTGGTTCGAGACGCACCACCGCCGGCTGACAATCACACGAAATCGAGCTGGGTGGTGATCTCGATCGAACTACCGATGCTCTTCGCCACGGGACACCGCGACGCGTGATAGCTGTGCGCCCGCTCGGCCGCCTCCCGCTTGTCCTCGGGACACCCGGTCAGTTGGTAGCGGACCCGAATCCGCTTAATCACCAGAACCTTGTCCTCCAACACGACGTCGCCCTCCGCTTCGGATGTCAGTCGTCCGGCACTGGCGTCGATTTCGCGCGCCTCCAGCGCGCCCCCGAGGGTGCCGGTCAGTCAACCTGCGGCAGCGGCGACGACATAGTCGAGCGTCGTAGCGTGGTCGGGGTATTGTCCCGGGGCTGTGCCGTAGTGCTCGCGGACCTCGTCGTGGGTGCCGAAAAGCACCGGTTTCGGCTCGGCCGGCAGGAACGCTTCGCGGATCGGGCCCCGATCCCGGACGATCCTGACTCGTGAGACGTACTTGAGATCTTCCATTTTTCCTCAGCAGATCCCCTTCACGTTAGTCCACATTCCGGCGGATCGGCACCGTCGACGAAGAGCCGCCAGGCAGCGCCGACCGTGAAAGTGCCGTCCACCATGGCTGCGTAAAGGCCGAGAGCTGACTTCCGTCAGTTACTCGTCGGCCGACGGAGCGTCGATGAGGTCCGGGGCCTGGTCGACGAGACGGCCCCAGCGGTGATAACACTCGCCACATTCCCAGGTCTTCGCCTCTTCGCCGATGACATCGCCGATCGCGACCGGCCCCCCGCGAAGGGCCTCCCGCTCGCGCTTGTCCAGCCCATAGATCACGGGCATCACACGCTCAGAGCCACAGTGTGGGCAGGTGGCAGGCTGAGACATGGGTTCGCTCACACCGCTATCTTGGGCCACTTGCAAGCCCTTGGCTCCCTCAATTCCTGAAGGTACACATGGACCCTCAAGGCACCTAGACCGCCTGGCCGATTTGGCTACTTTCGGCGGCGCTTCCAGAATCGAGGGACAGCCATGGAGTCAGTGCGGCTACTACGACAAGGTAGGCGAGAATCATCGCCACAACGGCTACACGGAACTCGCGCAGCGTGATCCCCAGGACAGCATCTATCGAGTACAAGCCAGGACCGGTTATTCCAACCGCCACGGCCACCGCCAAGTTCGTCAGCGGCAACTCGATTCCGCCTCTAAATTCGAAGAGGCCTTTCGACAAGCGCAGGCCGAGTACAGATACGAGCATCGCGCCACCTATCCAGATCGACCCGAGGGGGCTTAGGAGGCCAGTCGCGAACAAGGCCGCGCCGACTGCCTCGGTGATCCCGAGCAGGCTGGCCCAGAATTTTGCCGGACGCAGGCCGGATTCAGTGAAGACGGCGTCGGCGTTTGCCGGGGCAGACGCAGCGAACCAACCGAACAGCTTTTGCGTGCCGTGGGCAAATACATATAGCCCAACGATGAGGCGGAGAATCAAAATTGAAGCATCCATTTCAGTTGGCCATGTTGATGCTCTGCGTCTTCAACCTGCCGCCGCCTCGTCCTGTGCGACACCGCCATGAGGCAAGACAATTCGAGCGAGCGGGCCGATGGTCAGGCCCTGTATGACTATTGAGATGAGCACCACTCCGTAGACGAGGGCCCTCACGGTGTCGAACTCGCTCCCGGTCTTCGTGAGACTGAGAAGCAGCGCGATGGCGATTGCCCCACGCAGCCCACTCCAGAAGATGAGGTGTTGCCATCGAAGATTTACGCGTCGGCCAAAAGGCCGCAGCACGGCCAGCAGCCCATAGATGGACACCGCTCTGGCGGCCAAAACAGCCACGAACGCTGCCAGCACGACCCAGATCTGGCTGGCCAGTATGCTCCAGGGTGCATCTGCGCCGATGAGCAGGAAAACGACTGAGTTCAGGACGAAGGCGACATAGTCCCAAAACACCGAAACCGCCGACCTCGTGCGCTCGGACATGGCACGTGGCCTCCCGTAGTTGCCCAGGACAAGCCCAGCCGCGACCACGGTCAGGAGGCCGGACACATGCAGACTCTCGCCGAGCAGGTAGCCGCCGTAGGCGGCGATCGCCGTGATCGTTATCTCGACCTGTGGGTCGTCGATCCGGGCAAGCAATCGGGATAGAACGAATCCGATCGCCAGTCCGAGGGCGATTCCGCCGGCAACGAGCTCGAGAAATTGAAGCGCTCCGATCCATGGAGAGACAGTGGTGGTCGTGGCGGCCAATGCGATCG
The DNA here is from genome assembly GCA_039935415.1 of Candidatus Dormiibacterota bacterium. Lineage (GTDB taxonomy): Bacteria > Chloroflexota > Dormibacteria > Dormibacterales > Dormibacteraceae > Palsa-870. Next base: position 79,890 of record JBDTKH010000014.1, on the reverse strand, counting down.
TGAACAGCACGACTCCGGTTCCATCGTTGAAGAGGCTCTCCGATTCGACAAGGTTGGCCAAGCGCCTGGGCACGCCCAACCGCCTGAAAACCGCCACCACGGCGACCGGGTCCGTTGGGGAAACCATCGCCCCGAAAAGGATTGCCACCGCCACGGACAGCCCCAATGCAAAGTGCCCAAGCGCCGACACAACCGCAGCGGTCACGAGGACCCCGAGCGTGGCGAGGGCGATGACTGCCAGGAGGTTGTCCCGCAGATGCTTCCAGTCGAGGTTGAAGGCGGCTTCGAACAGGAGGCCAGGGACCAGGACAAATAGGATCAGAGAGTGATCCAGGTGCAGCCGGTGGGCCCCGATCAGCGCCCCTCCGGCGGCTCCGACGGCAGCGAGAGCCGTGACGTACGGGATCGGCAGGCGCTTGACCAGCATGGCCACAACCACAGCCGAGATGAGCAGGATGACGAAGCTGGCTACGCCACTCTCGATCATGCCGGGTTACCGTCCAACGTCAAGGCGCTCCCATTCCTGGTCTCGAGCGAACCATCCTCATATGATCCCGCTATGAACCGGTTGCGTCGCCAGTTTGCCCATGGGCTCGGCAGAAGTCTGTTTTTGATCCCGGCCGCTTGTGTGGTCGGGGCCGCTTTGCTGGCCGAATTGAGCACGCTCGCGGACCGCGCCTTGGGGAACTCCCTTCCCACCCAGATGGCGGCGACCGTCGAGAGCGCGCGAGCACTTCTCGCCGCAGTCGCGACGGCGACGCTAACCGTTGCTTTCGTGACGCTATCGGTCACCCTCTTGACCATCCAGCTCGCCTCCAGTCAATTCTCACCGAGAGCCCTCCATGGATTCTTCCGTGATCCGGTGACCAAATGGGTGACCGGACTCGCTCTCGGCACCTTCACCTACTGCTTGGTCGTGCTTCGGGCGACCCACGCTCCTCTCGAGCAGGGCGGGATAGGCTTCGTGCCTCACATTTCAGTGCTGGTTGCGCTCCTGCTCGCAATGGCGAGCGTGCTGGCGGTGCTCTTCTTTGTCGACCACAGCGCCCACTCGATGCAGGTAGGCGAGATCATCGAGAGGATCTCATCCGAGACAAGGCGTCAGATCGAGAGGAACTGCCCGGATCCAGCTGAGCCCGGCACCAAGCCGCTCGTGCTTCCCGAGTGGCCCCAGGCGCCTGGCCTCGTGGTTCGTTCTCTGCACGATGGGTGGGTTCAACAGGTTGACGTAGACGCGTTCTTTGACCTGCTTTCCCCCGTAGGGATTGCGCGGCTGGACACGTGGGCTGGAGCGTTCGCAGCGGCCGGCGCCCCCCTGGGGACGATCTGGTCTCCCTCTGTCAGCCCCGACGCGGTAGTCGACTCGGTGCGTCACGCAATCCATCTCGGCCGTGAAAGAACCATGGAGCAGGACCTGGCTTTCGGTCTGCGTCAGTTGATCGACATCGCCCTCAGGGCACTGTCTCCCGGTATCAACGATCCGACGACCGCGCGCGAGGCGATAGTGCACTTGAGTTCTTTGCTCAGGGAGCTCCTCCTCCGTCAGCTTCCCGCGCCGGTGATCGCGGGTCCCGGCAGTCGGAAGGTGGTGAGGCCCCACGACTTCACTCCTACAGATTATGTTGATCTCGTCTTCGATGAGATTCGGCTGGCTGCCAGCGGGCAGTCATGGGTGCTGATCACCCTGCTCCAGGAGATTCATGCCCTGGCCGTGCACACGAGAATGGTGGGCCTCGATGATCGTCTGCCGGGCCTGCTAACGCAGGCGAAGCTGACAGGGGAGGTCGCACGCGTCAGCCTGGATGTTCAGGAGGACAAGGAGCGCGTCCACAGAATGGTGGAGGCCGTACTCGAGATCGGCCGGGAGACGGTCAGTCCCGACGGGACCGAGCAGGAGGACAGTCCGGAAGGCGAGGTCCGCGGCTGACTCCCATGTCTCGGACTGCAGTTCCCGGCGCCACATCATGTCTCATCCGACCGCGAGATCAGGTCCCAGCTTGACGTGAACATTCTTGTCATCGATGTTGGCGGCACCCACGTCAAGGCGCTCGCGACGAGACACAGGAAGCCCATCAAGATTCGATCGGGTCCCCAGATGACTGCCGGCGAGATGGTGCGACTGGTCCGGCAGGCGACGTCCGGATGGTCCTACTCCGTGGTGTCGATCGGCTATCCCGGTCCTGTGGTGCACGACAAGCCTGTGAGTGAGCCGAGAAACCTCGGAGGGGGATGGGTCGGCTTCGACTTCACCAAGGCTTTTGGGTGTCGCGTGCGCCTGATCAACGATGCCGCGATGCAAGCGTTGGGCAGTTATAGGAGCGGTCGCATGCTGTTCCTCGGACTGGGCACGGGATTGGGCTCTGCCCTGATTGTCGACGGCGTGCTCGAACCGATGGAACTGGCGCACCTGCCTTACAAGAAAGGAAGGACGTATGAAGACGCGGTCGGGAAAGGCGCGCTGAAACGGTTGGGCAAGAAGAAGTGGCGCCGCAACGTCGCCGATGTCGTGGCGCGACTGAGTGCTGCACTGGAAGCGGACGACGTCGTGATCGGGGGCGGCAACGCGAAACTGCTGCGCGCGCTGCCGAAGGGGGTCCGGCTCGGATCCAACGCGAATGCCTTCGCCGGCGGCTATCGCTTGTGGAAGCCTCGCGTCTGAGCGGTCTTAGACGCGATGGGCTAAAAGCCGAGTCGGCGCGTTAGGTGGGGCGCCGAGTTCGGGATCGACCGGTCTTGACTGCCTTCCTAGATGCCTTCGCGACCACGGGATCCTGCCAGCGGCCGGGTGCTGGGATGAGCTCGTCCGCCGCCTTTGGTCCCCAGGTGCCAGGCTTGTAGGGCCAGGTGCGGTGATGGTGCTTGAGGACCGGTTCGACCACCGCCCAGGCTGCCTCGACCGTCTCCTCGCTGCTGAATAAAGAGCCGTAGCCGGCCATTGCGTCACCGAGGAGTCGCTCATATGGAGCCTCCTCGCCCGGCGCTGAATCCTGTAGGTAGAGCTCCCGCCGGTCGCCGACGAAGGTTTCACCGGCTCGCTTGACCAGGGCACCGAGGGCGATGGCCGGAGCGGGCGCGATCCTGAAGCGCAGATAGTTGCTGTGGGCTGCCATCGCCGCCGAATCGGTGAACAACGCCTGCGGTGGCGCCTTCAGTTCAACAAGCACCTCGGTGACGGTCTCGGCCATGCACTTACCGGCGCGGATGTACCACGGCACGCCGTCCCAACGCCAGGAGTCGATCGACAGCCTGAGCGCGCAGAAGGTTTCGACCACCGAGTTCTTGGCCACACCGGGCTGGTCGCGGTAGCCGACGAACTGCCCTCGGACGAGATCGTTGGGCGCGAGTGGCCGGACGGCCTTCAAGAGCGCCGCCTTGGCGCTTCGCAGAGCCCCCGTTTCGAGGCGGGCCGGCGGATCCATCGCGAGGAGGGCAACGACCTGAAAGAGGTGGTTCTCGACCACGTCTCGAAGGCACCCCGTGCCGTCGTAGAACTTCCCGCGATCTGCCACTCCAAAATCCTCGCCCATGGTGATCTGGACGCTGGCCACGTGCTCGCGGTTCCAGATCGGTTCGAGGAAGGAGTTGGCGAAGCGAAAGTAGATGAGGTTTTCGACCGCCTCCTTGCCGAGGAAGTGATCGATGCGAAAGATCGCATCTTGGGTAAAGGCGGACTCGGCCACGCGATTCAGCGCCTGGGCAGAGGCGAGGTCTCGCCCGAACGGCTTTTCGATGATCACGCGTCCATGTTTGGCGAGGCCGACCTTGCCCAGGCTCTTCACCACCGTGCCGAAAAGGTCCGGCGGGATGGCGAGGTAGAAAGCAGGTCGGCGAGCAGTACCCAGCGCCTTCTTCAGCTTGTCGAAGGTGCCTTCGTCGTTGTAGTCGCCATCGACGTAGCGCAGCAGGGACATCAGGTGCTTGAACGCCTTCTTGTCGTCGATCCTGCCCGCGCTCTCGATTGCGTCTCTTGCCCTTTCTCGCAGCTGCCGGAGAGTCCAGCCAGAGTAGGCAACGCCGACGACAGGGACGTTCATGACACCCCGCTTCGCCATCGCATAGAGGGACGGGAAGATCTGCTTGTGCGCCAGGTCGCCCGTGGCGCCAAAGAACACCAGGGCGTCCGACTTCGCAGGTCGGCGGCCGGATGGCAATTCAGGCCTTCTTCTCGTCGTGGCCGCCGAACTGCTTGCGCATCGCGGACAGGATTCGGTCGGCATAGTCGGCGTCGCCGCGTGACTCGAACCTCGAGAACAGCGCCGCGCTGATCACCGACGCCGGCACCCCTTCGTCGACCGCGGCGAGCGTAGTCCAGCGGCCCTCGCCAGAATCGGAGACCCGTCCAGAAAACTCGGTGAGCCCGCTGTCGTCGGCCAGCGCCGCCGCCGTCAGGTCGATCAGCCAGGAAGCAATCACGCTGCCGCGGCGCCACACTTCGGCGACCTGACCGATATCGATCTGGTACCTGTAATCGTCGGGGTTCCGTAGGGGCGCGGTTTCCGCATCCTGTTCCTGTTGGCGCAGCCCGATGTCGGCGTTCTTGATGATGTTGAGGCCCTCTGCGTAAGCTGCCATCAGGCCGTACTCGATGCCGTTGTGGACCATCTTCACGAAGTGGCCGGCGCCGTTGGGTCCGCAGTGCAGGTAGCCCTGCTCCGCGGGAGAGGGCCTGCCCTTTCTGCCCGGGGTCCGCGGCGCCGCTCCTACGCCGGGCGCGATGCTCTTGAAGATGGGGTCGAGGCGACGAACCACCGCATCCTCGCCGCCGATCATCAGGCAGTAGCCCCGCTCGAGGCCGAATACGCCCCCGCTTGTGCCGCAGTCGACGTAGTGGATTCCGTCCTTTTTGAGCTCCTTGGCGCGCTTGATGTCGTCACGGTAGTAGCTGTTGCCGCCGTCGATCACGATGTCGCCCGGCTCCATCACTGCGGCAAGGCCCTCCACGGTCTTGCCGGTGACCGCCGCCGGGACCATCACCCAGACCGCCCGTGGCTTGGTCAGCTTGGCCACGAGATCGCCGACCGACCGCGCACCCTCGACGCCCTTGCCCGCAGTCGCCTTCACAGCGGCTCGGTTGACGTCGTAGACCACGCACTCATGTCCATCCCGGGTCAGTCGCCGCACGAGATTGGCGCCCATCCGTCCCAGACCGATCATCCCTATCTGCATGTGAAACCCTCCGTCGTCATTTGAGTGCGATGCTGGTGTTGATCGCGACGTCCCGACGTCTTCGTTGCCGATGCAATATCACTTTTCGCATATTGTCGTTACCAAATGAGCCTCTGACGGGCTTATGGGAGTGCCAACGACCTGAGCCTCCTCGCCGAGGAGTGCGACCCAAGGTCGCTCGAATTGCTGGGCAACTTTCCGCAGGGCCTTACTCACCTTGCCCATATTTCCGCGGCAGTCGCGCTGACCGCTCTCCAAGTTCCCAGCTAAGGAGAGGAACAGTGCTGCTGTCGATTCAGGTGTGGCCACGGATTCGAACGCAGCTTCGTGTGCGCTGGTGTCCTCGGGGATCCGCCAGTTTCCGGGAATCCGTGGCCCGGCTGTGACCCGGTAACGGCCAGGCAGAGTCGGAGCCGCGGGCCTCTCCCAGCCCATTACCACCGACGAAGCTCACACGCCGTCGATCAGCGGTCGCCCTGTTCCTGGTGGGGGCCCCCGATTCGAGAATCAGTCGTAGTCATGCGCACGGCTGCGACTTGATCGGACGGCGCCTCATGCGCAATCGTCCGCCGCGCGAGCTGCATTGTTGAGCGCCGCGCGTGAGGCATCGAATTGCGCCAGGGGAACCAGAAGGTCGTCGGCGATCCGCTGCCGGACCTCGCGCGTGATACGCGCGCCGACGCTTTTTGCCCACCGTCGCCCAAGCCAGCCGGCGTGCAGCCGCAGCAGCGTCGCGAGCACATAGCCGACGAGGAGCGTGCCGCTGAGCAGCGCGACGGGCGTTGGCACGAGTCCGAGATAGGGCACGGAGACCCCGCCGACGGGCGCGTCGTGGATGATGAAGAGCGAGGCGAACCAGAGCGCGCAGAAGATGAGGAGAGCGGTCACGACGTATTGGGCGGCGCCGATAACAGACCAGAGCGCGCTCATGGGCACGCGGAAACTGGCCGCTTCCGCCGCGAGGGAACGATCGACCGTCTGAGCGAGTCGATCCTCGAGTGACGCGGGCGCGCTCAGCGCGGCGAGAGCTCTGCGGAGCGGGGCCGGCACCGAAGGCAGCGTCCACGTCACAAGCTCGCGCAACGGCTCGACCACCGGCGCAAGCGAGCCGCGCAGCTGCCAGCGTCTCAGAAAGCCGGCTGGGTCCGCCGAGGCCCGCGCGCGGCCGGTGAGCCGGAGGACCGCGCTCGTGAGGTGCCCGAGCGGCCCGGCGCCGCGCCGCCGCGCCGCAAGCCGCGTCGCCGCGACGGCCTGTCGCTCGAGGCCTGCGATGTCGATCACGGCGAGCGCGCTTCGCGAGACCGAGGAGAGAGCGCGCTCGCGGCGCGCAGGCTCGATGAGGGGGGCCTGGGTTTCCAGGACGCCCGCATCGGCGGCGAGATCGCGCACCGCCTCGCGCGCCTCCGCGGCGACTCGAGACGCAACCACGCGCTTCGCCTCGACCCCAGACTCGAGCCATTCGCGCAGCGGGCCGATGCCGCCCGCGCCCTCTCGCGCGCGCGTCGCGACGACGTCGATGTCGCCCGCGCCGTCGCGATGCAGCTGCTTGCGCATGTCCTCGGCGACCCGGCCCGCGTCTGCGGGACTGAGAAGATCGCAGCGGTTGAGGACGACGATCTGGCGGCGGATGCGCGGGGCGAACTCCCGCAGATACCCGCCGTGCACGACGTGATCCATGTATTTCTCCGGATCCACGATCCACGCGACCGCGTCGACGCGAGGAAGCAGAGCATCCACCCGCTCTCGGTGCTCGAGAGCGATCGAGTCAAAGTCGGGAAGGTCGATCACGGCGACATCGGCGAACGCGCCACCCGCGTGCTCCCGCACCTCGCTTATGCCGAGCCACTCCAACAGGCCCGCCAGCTCGCGCTCGCGACTGGAAGGAACCCACGCGACCGCGTCCGACGTCGTTGGCCGGCGTGCGCTGGCCAGGCTCACGTTCTCGCCGGCGATCGCGTTCAACAAAGTCGACTTCCCGACGCCGGTGCCGCCGGCCAGCGCGAGGACGTATGCGCTGCTCGGGAAGCCAAGCCGTGCGCGCACCGTGTCGCGCGTCGCAACGGCGGCCGTTGCGTCGAGGCCCAGAGCCTTCGCCGCCGCGATTGCCTCATCGAGGGTTCCAAGGCAGCGATCGACGCTCACGGAGCCATGCCTTCGACGGCCGCGCGCAGCTCTGCCGCAAGTTCCCGCAGGCGTCCCGGCGCGGCCATGAGAGCCTCGAATCGCCCCCGCTCAGTTTCGAAGAGCGTGGCCAGGAGCGTCTCGAGCCGGGCGCGCGCTTTGGCGATGAGTTCCCCCATCGCGCGCTCGCCGAAGATTGCTTCGAGGAGCTTCTGATTGAGGACCGCCGTCCCCGCGGCGATCCCCACCTCCGCGCCTGTGAGGCCGGCCGTGTACGCGAACACGCCGAGCATCACGGCGACGCTGACGACGTTCACGCCAAGCGCCGCGACCTGGGCGACCGCGCGCTTCCGACCGGCACTCGAACGGACGTCGTCGACGATCGCACGCATCCATACGCCAAGGCCCTCCCGGATGGCAGGGCCAAATCCTTCCGACGCGGACCACAGAGCGGGATCGCGGGCGACGAGCGGGGCCGCTTGGGATCGCTCGGACCATGCTATAGCGGTCCGCCGCGCGGCCTCGGTCGCGTGACGCAGCGCGAGCGCCTCGAGTGTGCTCGTCATCTCCGCCTCGACGATTGTCACCGGCGCGGCCGTCGTCCCGCGGAACGCGGTCAGCAGCATCGCCCGCAGCCGGCCGATGCCTGAGGAGATGAACCTCGCCACCTGGTCTGCGCCGACGAAGTCGTTCCATCGACGAAGCACCTCCGCGCGCAGGATGAGACCGCCCTGCAGCGCCCTTGTCAGCGAAGCGAGCTCCTCGGCGTACGTGGACGCCGCGATCCGCCGCAGCGCATCGGCGTCGATGGCCTCGTGTTCGAGATCGTCGGCGATCGCGTGTGCGAGCGGCGCGAGGCCCCTCAGCGCGCCCGCCAGTGCCCGCGTCGCGACGGAGCGGCGCTCGTCCGCCTTCGCGGCGAGGAGCGCGATGCGTTCGAGAAGCGGTCTCGCCTTTTCCCGCGCAAGCCCGCTCACGCGCGGGTCGATGTCGCCCTCGTCGATCGCGAGCAGGTCCACTGGCTCGGGCGCGTTCCCTGTGCCGCTCTGGCCGAGAAGCCGCTCGGCGTCGGCAACGACCGCCCACCGGTCGTGATCATCTGGCGGCACGCGGTTAAGCACCACCACGAGCGGAAGCCCACGCTCGCGCACGCGGCCCAGCACCTCCCACGGCACGAGGTCTGCGTAGCGCGTCGCAGTCGTCACGAAGACGCAGAGGTCGCAGCTCTCGACCAGCACGTCGGCGAGTTCGCGGTTGCCTCGCTCGACGGAGTCGATGTCCGGCGCGTCGATGACGGCAACGCCGTCCGTGCTTGCGGGAGCCTCCGCCAGTCTCAACCTCTCCTTCGCGATGCTGGCGAGGCGGCCGCTGGCGAGAATTCGACGGGAATCGCTCTCGCTCGCGTACAGAACGGCGTCTTTTGTCGTCGGTCTGAGCACGCCGGCTTTGCTGACCTCCCCGCCGGCGATCGTGTTCAGCAGCGACGACTTGCCGGCGCCGGTGGGTCCCAGGAGCAGCACCAGGAGCGGCGCCTCGATATCGGCGAGGCGCGGACGAACGAAGCCGACGAGGTGGTCGTGCAGCTGTCGCGCGCGCGCGTCGGCGGCAGGGTTCGCCGGCGGAAAGGCAAGGCGCCGGTCTGCGAGCGCGGCGAGGCGATCGCACCGCTCGATGAGCTCGGTCGAGTCCACGGCCCGCACTCTACTTGCGGCGGATGTGGTTCGGACGATTCAGGCGAGTTGGCATCTGAACACAGGGCGTTGTCGGCCCCGCCGTTTGCCACCGGCGTTGCTGTACGCCGCCGCGACCGCTGCGCGCGCGACGCGCCCTTCGGAGACAGGCCTTGGGCCGTCCCTGGGCCTATGTGACCGGCGACGGCCGCGTTCTTGCGCGCTCACCAACGGCCACCACCGCGCGGCCCCCAGCACGAGGATGACCGCACCGGCGACCATGTTGAACGTCTCCTGCACCCACGCTGGTTGAGTCGCTCCCCATGGGCTGTGCACCACCTGTATCTTCCTGAAACGACCTACTTCGCTGGACCAAAGGCCAGCAAAGGCAATTGGTCAGCCGCACGCCATCGTGCTCCAGGGGTTCCGTCGTAGTGCCAGCCCAGCAGCTGACTCAACACTGCTCGTATGAGCGCCTTTGGCACGTGGCCGTGAAGTTCGTAGTCTTCGAAGACGGCCGCCGCCGCGTTTGTATCGAGTTGACGCCAGGCGGGTACGAAGCGGTCTCGTCCGATCCAAACCTCGCGTGCCAGCCCGGCCTCCACGTTGTGGAGCCAAGACGTCTTACGGCCCCAAGCTGCCGCCACGATTGCCTCACCGGATGACTTGTCATAGCGAAGAACCTCGAGCGGTGTTTCGTAGCGTCGGCAGGTCTTGCGGCCCTCATGGACAAGGATCAAGAAGCGATGCCCGAGCAGGAACCCAAGGTGGGCTCTGTACACGTACGTAGGAAGCTTCAACAGCCACCGCAAGAGCCCTCGCGGCGGCGCGGGCTGATCGGTGGTTTGGTAGTCTTCGATCTCGGGCTCCTGGTCTGCCTCTGATTATGGCGCCCTCCGCTATCGCGCCGGTTAAGGGGGGCCCGGCAAGGGCGCCCTGGAACGCTCGCGGTGAGGGTTAAGCGAATCCGTTCAATGGAGAGAGAGTTGGCTACGGATCAAATTGCGTCGACGAGAGACGGGACTCTCGAATACCAAGCGGAATCGCCAGGACTCGGCGGGCTGCGCCGCTTCAACCTCGCCATGGGTGGCCTCCACTTCGTGCAGGGCATTCTGATGGTCGCCCTGTCCTCGAGCTTCTCCCTGCCTTTGGTCACCAACTTTCTCTATTTCAACCCGCAGACGCAGACCTTGGTGCCGCGCCCCGAGACGCTGCTGACCGTGAGGCTCGGCCCGGCCATAGCGGCCTTCCTATTCCTTTCTTCGATGGCGCATTTCGCGGTCGCCTCACCCTGGCTGTACCCGTGGTATGCCCGCAATGTAAGACGCGGGGTCAACCCCGCGCGCTGGATCGAGTACGTGCTCAGCTCCTCGTTGATGATTGTTCTCATCGCGATGCTCGTGGGCATCTATGACATCGCCGCCGTCGTCGCCATCTTCGGCGTGAACGCGTCGATGATCCTGTTCGGCTGGGCCATGGAGCGTTATAACCTCGGGCGGACGCCGGTCGACTGGCTGGCGTACTGGTTCGGCGTTCTGGCCGGCGCGGTGCCCTGGATCGCAGTAGGGATCTACCTGTTTGGTGCCGGCGCCGGCAGCAGCAGCCGCCCACCCACGTTCGTTTACTTCATCTACCTGTCGCTGTTCCTCTTTTTCAACGTGTTCGCCCTCAACATGGTGTTTCAGTACCGCCGCCGGGGCCCGTGGAAAGATGTGCTGTTCGGCGAGCGCGTATACATGGTCCTGAGCCTGGTCGCCAAGTCGGCCCTCGCCTGGCAGGTGTTCGCCGGCACGCTGCGGCCGATGTAGGGACCCGGCGAGAATAGCCTTAGATTCCGAGTCGGAGCCCGGTTCGCTTGGCCCAAAAGTAGAAGTCATGATGCGCGCGGGTTTGAGTCTGGTTCATTTTTGGTTGGAATGGCGCTGGTCGGTGCAACGGTGATCCACTACCTCCCGAGCGAGCTCCGCGCCTCCGTGCCGCCCAGCCCGCTTGATCAATGCAATACGTCAGCCAGCGTGATTACCCGATTGAAATGGGCTCCGGACAGTGAACCGAATACCAGGATGATCACGACCAGAGCAGCGGCAGTTGCCACCGCATTCTCGAGCAGCTCCTGCCCTGTGTCGTGCACGCTCAGGCGTCGAGCGAGATCAAAGGTGGCCAGGTAGCCAGGGTTGAGCTGAAGCCGCCGCTCGCAGGCCTTTCTTGTTGTCGGGTTCAAATTGGGAAACTTTGGTCGGGGGCCCGGGATTTGAACCCGGGGCCTCACGGTCCCGAGCCGTGACGCCGTCATCGCCCTCCTTGAGCCACCGTCGCCAGCAGCCTCTCCGCCAGCGCCGGCGACTCCGGGTCGTGCTTGAAGTAAACGTAGACGTCCTCATGCGAAGCAGCCGCTGACTTCACTGCCGAGATCCACCGGCCCAGCGCCGCCTTCGTGTAGCCGCGGCGCAGCCTGAAATAGGCGAACGGGCCGAGCTCGACCTGCGGCGCGCGCGGCCACTTCTCCTCGTCGGTCACGACGAGCGCCCCACAGTGCTCGCGGATCACCCTGTACGTCTCGTCGCTGAACCAGGACTCGTGGCGGAACTCGACCGCCGCGGGACGCGCCAGCGCCTCCAGCAGCGAGTCGAGGAGTGCGACATTGAGCTGCCGCGTCGGCGGAAACTGCAGCAGGATCGGACCGAGCCGCTCGCCCAGCGGCGCCAGGCGTCCACCCAGGATGCGCGCCAGCCCCACCCGGTCGAACCCCTCGGCCGAATAGGTCAGGCCACGATTCGCTTTCATGCAGAAGCGAAAAGCTGGCGGCGTCTCGGCGGCCCACTTCACCAGGGCCGTCTCAAGCGGCATGCGGTAGAAGCTGCCGTTCAGCTCGACCCCGTTCAGCCGCTGCGCGTAGTAGGCGAGCATCTTCGATGCCGCAAGCCCCGAAGGGTAGAACCGCCCTTTCCAGCCCGCATAGCTGAAGCCGGACGTGCCGGCGTAGAGCATCTGGTTAGGAGACCGCGACCTTGCTGCGCATGACGCGCTCGTGCAGCTGGCCGCAGGCCGCGTCGGCCTCGCGCCCGCGCGTGTCGCGCACGGTGACATTCAGTCCCTGCGCCTCGACCTGCTCCTTGAAACGGCGGGTTGACGCGCGGTCCGGCGCCTTGTAGGGCGTGTCATCGACAGGGTTGAACGGGATGAGGTTGACGTGGGCGAGCTTGCGCCGCAGCAGCAAGCCCAGGTCCTTCGCATCGCGCTCCGTGTCGTTCACGCCCGCGAGGAGAACCCATTCGTAGCTGACCCGCCTCCCCGTCTTCACGGCGTAGGCCTGCGCCGCGTCGACCAGCTGGTGGACCGGGTACTTGCGGTTGATCGGCACCAGCACGTCGCGCTTCTCGTCGCGAGCCGCATGCAGGGAGATGGCGAGGGTGACCGGCAGCTTCTCCTCGGCCAGCTGGACGATCCTCGGGATCAGGCCGCTCGTCGAGACGACGATGCGGCGCGGGCTGATCCCGAGTAGCTCGGGGTCGGCGATGCGGCGCACCGATTCGATCACGGCGCTGTAGTTCGCCATCGGCTCGCCCATGCCCATGAAGACCACGTGTGAAAGGCGCCTGTTTTCGTCCGCGAGCACGCGCGCCGCGTCGACCGCCTGCTCGACTATCTCGTGCGCCTTCAGGTTGCGTCCGAAAGGAAACTTTCCCGTGGCGCAGAACGGACAGCCGATGGGGCACCCGGCCTGCGACGAGATGCACAGTGTGGAGCGGTCGGCGTAGCGCATGACGACGGACTCGACCGAGTGCCCGCCATCGAGCTCGAACAGCGTCTTGGTGGTGAGGCTCCGGTCGGCCTCGCCGACCGTCACCGGGCGCAGCGACGTGATGCGGAAGTCACGCTCCAGCGCGACGCGCAGCGGCTTTGGCACGTCGTGCATGGCTGAGAACGACGCGACACCGCGAGCGAGCCAGCCCCAGACCTGCTTCCGTCTGTACGCCGGAGCGTCGCTGGCGACGAGCCACGCTTCGAGCTCGACCGCGGACAACGAGAGGACTGGCGGCCGCGGATCGGTGACCACGGCGCCTACGATACCGGCGCGTCGAAGAGCTCTCCGTTCTGCAGCACCTCTCCATCGTCGACGAGCTTCTTGAGATGTGCCCTCAGCGTCATCTCCGCCGCGACCATGAGCTGCTCATCGAGCTCGCCGTACACGCGGCGCGTCAGCTCCTCCGCGGTCCCGGGTCCCCGCCTGACCTCGGCGAGGACCTGCGCCTCGCGCTCGAGTCGGTGGGCGCGGTACTCCTCAACCTTGCCCATCGCGTCCTGCACCGGGTCCCAGTGCCCGGGGAACAACAGGCGCGGTTTGAGCTTCGCGACGCGATCGAGCGATCGCAGGTAGGCCGCGACATCGCCTTCCGGGTAGGTGACCATCGAGCTGCCGTGGCCGAGGATGAGGTCGCCGGTGAACAGCGCCCGGTCCCGGTCGAGCCAGAAACACATGTGGTCGGCGCTGTGGCCAGGCGTGTAGAGCGCGGTCACGTTGAGGGTCCCGACGCGCACGACCTCGCCGTCCGCGAGCTGCGGGTACCGCTGGATCGACGCGTGGTGGTGCGCTGCGAGGCGCACTGCGAGCGGCAGGTGATCCGGGTGGTGGTGCGTCACCAGGATGACGCCGACGGTCGCACCGGCCAGGCGCTTGTTGATCGCGGCGAGGTGGCCGTCATCCTCCGGTCCCGGATCGATCACCACCACCACCGGGCCGGCCTCGACGATCCACGTGTTGGTTCCCGGTCCCGTGTACGGTCCGGGGTTGGGAGCGACGACTCTACTTACAGCGGTCAACGCGATTTTTGGGCCGGGAGGTAGATGTCGGCGCCGTCCGGCAGGCCGGAGTCGAGCCAGCCATCCAGGTGCGTGTCGACGATCAGCCGCACCAGCGGCTCGCCCATCTCCGGGACGGCCAGTGGTCGCCGAGGACCGGACGCCTCGAGATGGATCTTCCACCACGAGCCCGCTGGCTCGGCCGCGATGCTCAAGCTGTCGCCGCCAAGCCATTCGGCAGCCCGCGTGAAGGCTTCGACCAAAGCCGGCTCCGAGCCGAGGACCGTCGCGGATGGCGGGAGGTCGCGCGCGGCGGCCGGCAGCGCGAGGTTGAGCAGCGCGCCGAGCACGACCCCTCTCGCGCCGTCCTTCGGATGCACTGCCGCCGCCTCCAGGGCCGCCGCCCGGCGTCCGACCTCCTGGGCCTGCTCGAAGACGTCCTCGAGCAGCTCCGGGCGTCCGAAAGCCGCCTGCCGGGCCGACTCCTGGAACGCGAGCACCGACGAGCGCAGCTTGTGCCCGAGTCTCGACAGCAAGTTGTCGCGGTGTTCGTCGACCAGCTGCTCCCCGAGCTCCGCGCATCTCCGCGCGAGCCGGAGCCCGCCTTCATCAGCCCAACCGACAAGGCGCCCGTTGAGGATAAGCGAGGACCACGGCCCACCCGGCGGTGGAAAATCCGGGTCGGCGGGTCCATGGCGCCGGTGGTCCGGGATCGACTCCATCCCGCCGCCCACTCTCACCCACATCGGCGTGGCGGCGCTCATTCAGGGTTAACGGTAATAGAGAGGTTCTTCCATCGCCCTGCTACGCGCGGACCTTTGCGGGCACCGTGAACTTGAAGGTCGTGCCGGTGCGGCCGCTCCCCGCCACCCAGATCCGGGCGCCGAACGACCGCTCGACCACCAGCCGGCAGAGGTACAGGCCGAGACCGAGGCCTCCCTGCGAGCGGTTACGACCTGCAGGCCCCGTCTTTTCGAAAAGCGTCTGCAGGCTCGCGGCAGCAAGGCCCTGCCCGTGGTCGGTGACCGTGATCTCCAACCAGCCCCGCTGTGCCTGCCGCGCCTCGACCAGCACCTCACCGTCGGTGTACTCCAATGCGTTGCCGATCAGGTTGGTGAGCACCTGGCCCAGGTGGGTCGGCTCGCAGAGCGCCGGCGGAAGACCCGGCGGCAGGTTGACCTGGACCGCGGCTGAGCGCTCCGGATAGCGGTGCAGCAGCACGGCCATCACGCCGTCGAGCGCCGGTCCGAGCTCGACCGGCTCGGGGCTGGGCTCGAAATGCCTGGTCTCCAGCTTGGCGATGATGAGCTGGCTCTCGACCAGGCTCAGCAGGCGGTCGGACGACTCGTATGCCTCCTGCATGAGCTCGCGCCGCCCCTTGGCGTCGATCGTGGCGTCCCACTGCATCATGCCCGCGAGGGTGTTCTTCATCGCGGCCGCCGGGCTGCGCACCTCGTGCCCGATCGCGCGAAGCATCAGGTCTTTCGCCTCCAGCGCCAGCCGCTGGGCTGTCACGTCCTCGTGCAGGGTGAGGATGCCGGCGGGCTCGCCCTCCAGGCCGGGAATCACCACGCGGCGGACGTGCACCGTGCGATCCGGGTCGTGCAGGCGAAGCTCGAGCGTGCCGTCGGACTCGCCGTCCTCGTTGGGCACCGCGCCGGCGGCGGTGTAGATCTCCGCGGGCTTGCGGCCGGGCATCTCGGACGCCTGGAGGTTGTAGATGGACTCGACCTCCGGGTTCGCGTACACGATCCGGCCCGCCGCGTCCTCCAGCATCACGCCGACCGGTGAGTGGCGAAGGATTGCATTCATCATCCGGCGCTCGCGGTCGAGCGCGTCCACCAGCTCGAGCTGACCGATCAGCACCGAAGCCTGCCCCGCGAGGACTCCGGCGAGTCGCCGGGTCTCGGCCCCGCCGCCACTCATCTTCGCCACGAGCAGGCCCGCGAGCCGCCCTTCGACCTGGATCGGGATGGCAAAGGCGTCAGGAGGAGCGCCGAGGAGGTCGAGCAGCGCTCGCAGCCGGCGGCCGCCGGCGGGCGACGCCAGGGCGCGAAGCAGCTGAGCGCTGTCGCTGACCGGGACCTTCGGCGATTCGTCGCCGTTGTCGGAGCGGCGGACCAGCTGCCCGTCCTCGAGCAGCCAGAGCTCGCCCTGCGAGCTGGCGAGCGCACGACTGACGAGCCTCGCCATCTCCGAGCGCGCGCGGTCGGGCTCGGTCGGCGTCAGCTCTGCGAACGCCGCCACGGCCTCGAGCGTGCGGATGCGCCCGCGCGTCTCCGCCACCAGGCGGGAGTTCTCGATCGCAACGGCCGCGTGACGCGCGAAGTCGAGGGCGGCGGATGTCGGTTCGGCGAGGTGGGTGGAGGCGTGGACCGCGCCGATCGCCCCGACCAATCGATCGCCGTACCAAAGCGGGATCAAGGTCCATGCCTGCTCGTGCGCGGTGCCGCTCAAGAGGCCCGTCGGCGCGTCGCGCCAGCTTTCCTCCGAGTTGAGGCCTGCCCACGCAAGCACGTCCTCCGCCGCGGAGTCGCCGCTGCCCCGGCTTGCGCTGATCCGACCCTCCGTGTCGAATGCCCAGCAGACGGCGCCTGCGCACTCGAGCATCGTCCGCGCCTGGTCCGCGATGTTCGCGATGACGCTCATCAGCTCGTGACCCGCGAGCGCGGCGAGCTCCTGGATGCGGACCGACTGCGCAAGGGCGAGCTCGTTGGCATGGTGCAGCCGCATCGTCCGAAGAGCGATGCCGACGACCGGAGCGGCTGTCTCGAGGAGCTTGAGATGAGCGGGCTGGAAACGAGCGCCGTCGTTCCGCATAGCGGCGATGCCGGCGACCACGCGGTCGGCCTGCGTGATCGGCACCCAGACGACGTGGCTCGGGTCTCGCGTGAAGATGTACGAGCCAATCGGTCCTTCGAGGTCCGCGGGGTCTGTCGAGTTGACTTCGGCGAGGCTCCCGCCCTGCTCGATCATCCGGCGGAAGAAAGGCGCCTTGGTGACCGGAACCGGGCCGATCGCGTGCGCCTCGCCGCCGCGCTCGCCGGTGAAGCCGGCCATGTTGCCCGCCACGTCCAGGTAGGCCAGGACCATGTGGTTCGCCTGCAGGTACTCGCTGACCACCGTGAAGATCGCCTCCGCGATCTGACGCTCATCGGAGGCGCCCGCGACGCCCATCTCGAGCACGTGCAGCGCCTCGAGGCGGGCGCGCTCGGCCTGCGCCTGGGCGAAGTGGTCGGCGTTGGCCAGCGCCAGGCTGACGTGGGCGGCGATGTCCTGGAGCAGCTTGACGTGCCACTCGTCGAACGCCCCCTCGTGGTACGACTGCAGTGAGAGCATGGCGGTGATGTGGTCGCCGCTCAGCACCGGTACCCACACAAACGAACGCGAGACGAGGCGCCGGTCGGTCGCCGGCCCGGAGACGTAGACCGCGGCTCCCTGGCCGACCGTCCACCGTTCGCGTTCAAGCGCCTGGCTTTCGAATGAGCGCCGCCAGGGGTTGTTGCGGACGAGGACGGGCTTCCCGGTCTCGTATGCCTCACGCGACGCGCCGGTGACCGCGAGCGCGACCGGCGGCACGACCTCCTCGACGCCGGCCACGTACTGGTATCCCTCGGCAATGGGACCTTCAGGCGTGTCCGTGATGGTGGCGAGGATGAAGCCGTCGAAGTTCAAGAAGGTCGCGAGCTCCTCGCGCAACGTGCGCATGATCGACCACCGGTCGAGGCTGGAGGCCAGCCTGCGTCCGATCGTGTTGACGACCTCGAGCCTCCTCCTCTGGTCTTCGATCGCTTCGTAGCTCCGCGCGTTGCGCATCGCCAGAGTGACCTCGTCGGAGACGAGCTCGAGGAAAGCCGCGGTCGAGGCCTCGTACGCATACGGGCGAGAACACTTGATGCCCATCGCGCCGCGCGCCACCCCACCCTCTTTGATCGGGACCCACAGCGACGAAGAGGGCTGGTGGACCAGCACAGGCTTGGAGTCGCGCACGACGGCCCGCGCCGCCACTGCGAGCGGCGAGCGCATGGGCAACCACCGCGCAGTCGGCGCCGAGCCGGATTCGACGTGGAGCAGCCGCACTTTGCCGTCCGTGCCGTCCTGCATGGAGACCATCTCGAGCGCGTCCACCGGCAGGAGCTCGCTGAGCGTGGCGTGAAGGCCCGTCAGCACGCTCGTCTCGTCGAGTGTGGTCGCCATCGCGCGGGCGATGCTGTTCAAAGCCTCCAGGCGCCGGGCCTGGTTTCGGGTCAGCTCGTTGAGGGAGGCGTTGGCAAGCAGCACGCCGAGGTGGCGATGAACGTCGTCCAGGAAGGCGAGCTCCGAGGCGGGGACCCGGCGATTGCGGTGATCCTGGTAGATCACGCTTCCGATCAGCTTGCCCTGGTGCTCGACGGGCACCCAGATGGCGATCTTCGTGTTGCGACCGGCCCCGGGCCCGCGGCCCACGTTCTCCCTTCTCGGGTCGGTGGGCAGCACCGTGGTGCGTGGATCGGCGTACTGCCGCACGAACGTCGAACCGCTCAGGGGCCTTCGACGGACGTCCTGGAGGACACCCGAGTCGATCGGGACCGATCGGAACCAGCCTTCGCGCTCGAGCACGTGCAGCACCACAACGTCGTAACCGAACACTGGATTGACGCCGCGATAGAGGACCTGCACGATGTCCGCTTCCGTCGAGCAGCTGGTGAGCTCGTGCACCAGGGCGGCGGGGGTCATCAAGGTCGGCGGGGCGGGCCGGCGCGCGACCTTTGGCCTTGCGGGTGGCTTGCTCGTCGGCCTGGGTGGAGCGTGCGGCCGGGTGGTTCGCCGCGCGGGAGTTGCCATTGCCACCGATATACTGCGCCAGATTCCCGTGCCGTTTACTCCGCCGAAGCCGATCGCGCCCATACCCGACGACCTGCGCGGATCCACAGTCCTGGTCGTGGACGACGAACGCGCCTGGCGCGTGATCCTGGAAACCGACCTGAGGATGCTCGGCTACAAGGTGTCGATGGCCGAGGACGCGGACCAGGCGCTCGAGCGCGCGCAGTCGGACCATCCGGAGGTCGCGATCATCGACCTGATGCTGCCCGAGCCGATGGACGGCTGGGGCCTGCTCAACGAGCTGAGGGCGCGCGGCCAGAAGGTGCCAGTGATCTTCTACACCGCTTACCCGGTGTTCCCCTCTGGGACCGACGACCCGGACGTGGTCGGGTACATGAGCAAAGCTGTGGACCGAGCAGACCTCTACGCGCTTCTGCCGCCTGCGATCCGGCGCTCTCGCGAGCGCCGGGAGTCAGACGCTTAGGTGACTACCACCAGAAGGCGAACATCGACATGTAGTCGACCCAGTTCACGCCAGAGGCGAGAGCCAGCACGCCGAGCAACATCAGCACGAAGGCAACCCTACGGAGCTTGAAACCCCAGGTCATCCCCAAATTACCCCTTTGTTTTTCCAATTTATGCCAGGTCCGGCAGGAAGTATGCGGCGGCCCATTCGAATTTGAGTATTCAGATCCCGCCATTAATTATTAAGACTAATGTAGGCCGATTCCTTGGAAAATCACAGCATCCAACGCCCAGCCCGCCGTCCCACTCGAACTCGAGAGGTGCGCCTGCCTCCGCTGCCGCCCGGCCTGGAGGTCTACCGGCCGGCTGAGGTCCTGGGTTCTTCGGTGCTCGTGGTGGAGGACGAGCCCGCCATGCAGCAGCAGCTGAGGATCGACCTGCACGACCTCGGCTATCGGCCAAGCGTCTCCTCGTCGGCGCCTGAGGCCCGCGAGCTGCTGGAACGCGAGCGGGTGGCGGCGGTGCTCCTGGACCTGGTCCTGGACGAGGGCGAGGAGTCGGGATTCGAGCTCTTGACCTGGATCCGCCACCACCATCCAGGCCTGCCGGTGATCGTGCTCTCGGCGGCCCAGGTCAACTCGGCGTCGATCCGCAAGGCATACGAGCTGGGCGCCAGCTCTTACTTCGTCAAGGGCAACGTGCCGATGGCGCACATCTACTCCGACCTCGCTGCGCGCCTGGTCGAGCGCGGCACCGGCCGGGCGGGGAGCTATCGCTTCGGACGCCTCGAGTTCGACCCGACGCGCCGGATGGCGAAGCTCGGCCGCGGAGAGGTGCGTCTCACGCAGCAGCAGGCGGCGCTCGTCCTTTTCCTGGCGCAAGGCTCGAAGCCGGTGACAGCGCGGGACCTGATCGAAGCAGGTCTTTTCCGCAGCAACGCTGCGCACTCGACCGTGCACTCGGCGCTGCTGACGCTCAGGCGGCGGCTGGACGACCTCGAGCCTGGGCTCGGTCAGAGTTTCGTGCGCGCGAGCGCGCGCGGCTACAACCTGGTCGCCGTCCATGAGTGAGAGTTCCCAGGAGGGCAGCGCAACCACACCGCTGCCGAGCCGGTCGGTGCTCGACGAGGTGGTCGAGCTTCGGCGTCACTTCCACAGGCATCCGGAGGTCAGCTTCGGCGAGCATGAGACGAGCCGCCAGCTTGGCGAGCGGCTCAAGCAGCTCGGGCTGGAGCTGAAGCCCTGCCCGACCGAGACCGGCGTGGTGGCGCTGCTCGACACGGGTAAGCCCGGCAAGACCGTGATGCTTCGCGCCGACATCGATGCGCTTCCTATCCACGAGGAATCGGGCGTCGACTTCTCGTCGCGGACCGAAGGCCGCATGCACGCGTGCGGCCACGACGCGCACATGGCGATCATGGTCGGGGTCGCGCGCACGCTGGTCGACCGGATCTGGGACGTACGCGGCCGCTACCTGTTCGTCTTCCAGCCCGCGGAGGAGGTGGTGGAGGGCGCCAAGGCGATGATCGCCAAGGGCCTGCTAGACGACCACCATCCCGACTCCGTCATCGGGCTGCACATCGCGAGCTTCCTGGAGTCGGGAATCGTGGTCACCAAGCCCGGGCTCATGTGGGCGGGATCAGACGCCTATGAGATCACGTTCTCCGGACCGGGAGGGCACGGCGGCATGATGGGCCGCCGCGGAAACGTGCTCGCGGCGCAGGCCTTCTTCCTCGAGCGGCTCCATACGGTCGTCGAAGGCCTCGAGCAGGACGGAGTGCAGTGCCACACCACCGTCGGTGACGTGCGAAGCGATGGGGCGTGGAACATCGTGCCCCGAGGAGTGCTGGTCAAGGGCAGCCTGCGCACGTTCAACGCAACGCTTCGCGAGGAAGCGCTCATCCGGCTGAACGACCTGCTGCGCGAGACGGACGGCGAGTTCGAGGTCCGCTCGCAGCTCGACCTCGTCCACGGCACCGTGCCCTTGATGAACGAACCAAACGTGACCCGGACCGTGCTCGAGGTGGGCCACTCTCTGATCGGCGATCGCGCGAGCATCCTCGGGCGACCGCTCACGGTGAGCGACGACTTCGCGGAGTTCCTGACGCGGATTCCCGGGTGCTACTTCATGTTGGGCGCGATGCCGGAAGGTGAGACTCCGCCCGCCCACCACTCTCCCGGATTCCGGATCGACGAGGATGCGTTGCCGATCGGTGTCAAAGTCCTGGCTGGGGCGGCGTCTCGACTCGCCGACGGATAGGCGCCCTTGCTCCTCAACCTGATCCCGATCGGGCTCGGCCTGGTGATCGGTCTAACCACTGGAGGCAAGCTGGGCAACCTCGCGCACCTGCGCGTCAGGTGGGTGTGGGTCGTGTTCGCCGCCTTCATCGTGAGAGAAGCCATCGTGTTTAGGCCGCTGAACCGGGTCGACGGCGTCCAGTACGTGTACGTCGCCTCCGAGATCCTCCTGATCGCGTGGACGATCTTCCACATCCGGTACGTGCCCGCCATCTGGGTCGTCACGGCGGGCTCCGCGCTGAACCTTATCGTCGTGCTGGCCAACGGCGGCTTCATGCCGGTGCTCGCAAACCATCCAGGCGTCTTCGCCGGCGGACATGTGGGCCAGTACATCCTCATGGGGCCGTCAACCAACCTGAACTGGCTGGGTGACTGGATCAACATTCCCGGGCCGCTCGGCGGCTCCGGCAGCCCGGGCGACGTGGTGATCGCGATCGGGATCGGCATCGTGCTGCTGCTCGGCACCGTCAACGAACCGGGCGAAACCAGTCGACGTATAGTGAGTGACCCGCCGTGATCATCTTCTGGATCTTCACGCTATTCGTCGGAAGCTCAGCCTTCGCGTTCGCCCTCATCTTCCTGCAGCTAGGCGTCGTGTGGTCGATCGTCTACGCGATCGTCGCCATGATCATCACCCGAGGCATCTTCACCCTCTTCAGGCGGTGGCTGATCCTGAGCGAGAGGATCGCTCCCGAGAACAAGTCCGAAGAGCGAACGATCGAGACGAACCGGGCGATCTTCTGGCGCCGCATGATCTGGTTGGCCGCACTTTTCGGTCTCTACTTCGGCGGCGCCTATCTCCTGTTGGGGCTCCTCCCGGACGAGGCCATCACCGCGTTGCCGACCTTCCTGGGCGCGGTCATCCCGCAGCTCTTCTACGTCCTGGCCTTGATGGTCGTGAACTTCATGATCTTCTTCGGCGCCTTCTTCATCTACGGCCGGATCGGCCGCACCTACATCGACCCGGGCGAAGCGAACTGGGGCGTGAGCATCGACGACGTCCGCGGCCAGAAGTCGGCGGTCGAGGAGATGCGCCGGATCCTTCGCCTCATGGACCAGGGCCGTAACTACGTCAGGGCCGGCGGCAAGCGCGAACGCGGAGTCTTGATGGTCGGTCCTCCCGGCACCGGCAAGACCATGCTCGCCAAAGGCATCGCATCGTCGATGCACGTGCCGATCATCATCACGTCCGGCTCTTCGTTCCAGGGCATGTTCCTGGGCATGGACGCGCTGAACGTCTTCATGACGATGCGCGCCGCCAAGTCTCGGGCCAAGCGGTGGAGCGGATGCATCGTCTTCATTGACGAGTTCGACGCACTGGGCACGCGACGAGGCGGGATGGGTGGCGGCGGCGGCGGCGGCGGGATGGGCGGAATGTTCGGCGGCGGCCAGCTTGGGCTCAACACGCTGCTCGTGCTGATGGACGGCGTCGACAACCCCGGGTTCTTCAAGCAGTTCCTGCGCCGCTTCGTGAACGTGTCGCTCGACGGGCTCTTCATCCCACGGAATATCGGCTACAACGGTACGTCGCTCAAGCTCCGCATCCCGATCCTGCGCGCTCCCCGATACAACATCCTGTTCGTGGGCGCGACCAACCGGCCGCAGGTGCTCGACGAGGCAGTGACGCGGCCGGGCCGGTTCGGCCGGCAGATCATCTTCCGCATGCCGACCAAGGACGACCGCAAGGACATCGCAGAGCTCTACTTCGCGCGCAAGAAGCACGACCCGGAGCTCGACACGCCCGCACGGCGGGATGAGTTCGCGCGAGTGACCGACGGTTACTCGCCGGCGATGATCGAGCAGGCGACCTCGCTCGCGCTCATGTACGCGTTCGAGGATGGACGAGACGCCTTCACGTGGAGGGACATGCGCGAGTCGATGGGCAACATCGAAGCAGGCCTCGCGCATCCCGTCGTCTACACGGAACGCGAGCGGCTCGCGGTCGCACGACACGAGCTCGGCCACGCGGTGGCCGCGCGGTACTTCCTGCCTGACGCTGTGTCTGTGCGACTCTCGATCCGGATGCGCTCGGGCTCTCTCGGGCACCACCGCGCCGTCGAGAAAGAAGAGGAGTTTTCTCACTTCCGCTCGCAGGCCGCGGGCCAGCTGCGGCACGGCCTCGGCGCGATCGCGTCAGAGCGAGTGTTCTATGGAGAGAACTCGACAGGCGTGAGCATGGACCTCATCCAGGCGACCACTCTCGCCTCGTCAATGATCGCCGTCTGGGGAATGGGCCCGGATCCCCTGCCGCCACAGCAGTCGCGTCTCGCGGTCAACATCGGCGAGTACCTCATCTCAGCCGCGGCGTCGATGGGAGACAGCGAGCTCCTTGGAGCGCAGAGCCCGGTCTCGCGGGCGCTCGGCAGCGGACGCTCGCGCCAGGCGGTCGCGCAGGTGCTCGGATCGGCCTTCATCGACGACTGGCGGGTCATGTACGTCAACAAGGAAGCGATCGACCTCGCGGCCGAAGCGTTGATGGTTCAGGGCGAGCTGGTAGGAGACGAGATCGGCGGCCTCCTGGACTCGGTCGGTCTTCGCGAACCGAACGCGAGCGACCCATATCCGGAGGAGATCCCGCTTCCGCCGGTGATCGAGCCGCTCAAGATCGAGGCGGAAAAGTCAGCCTGACCCGAATCGAAAGCCCGTCTGGCGCTTCGCGCCACCTCCCCACACGGTGGGGAGGCGCCGTTGTGGTGGCGATGCTCCTCGCGCTGCCGGTGCAAGCCGTCCACGCGCAGGACCCCGGCCTGGCGCCCAGCGCTCACCACGAGGCGGCTCGCATCATCGCGGCCGAGCTGGCCATGATCCAGGCATCCAGCGACCTGCAGTCGATCGCGGCGCAGCAGCCGGCGACCGTCCTGGACTCGGTGCGCAAGGAGATGGCCCTCGACCGGGCCGCGTTCGCGTTTCGGACCGCCGCACGCCAGGAGGAGCTGCGGCTCTACGAGCTGGCGGGCTACGCAAGCGTCGAGCAGGCCGTCGTCCCGCTTCTGCCCTCCAACATCCAGGGTGCCTTCCAGGAGGCGATCTCCGCGCTGCACTCCCTGTACATCCTTTCCGGGATCGACCAGTACTACCTGGTCAACGTCCACTTCGTCCATCCCTACAGCGACGCCCAGCCGTTGAGCCAGCTGCGCTCTTACTACAACGAGGCCGAACAGCGATACGGCGTCGGCGCCAGCTACCTGGCCTCGATCAACTTCATCGAGAGCAACTTCGGGCGCATCAACGGGCCCTCATCGGCAGGCGCGCTCGGACCCATGCAGTTCGAGCCGGGGACGTGGACCGAATATGGGCAGGGCGGCAACATCATGGACCCGCACGACTCGATCCTGGCCGCAGCGCGCCTGCTCGCTCACAACGGCGCGCCCGTCAACATGCGCAACGCGATCTACCACTACAACCTCGACTACGACTACGTGGACTCTGTCGAGTCTTTCGCGCGCGCCTTCCGAACCGATCCCGGCTGGCTGGACCGCATGTATTACTGGAACACGTTCGGGTGAGATTCGTGAAGGTGGCAGCGGCTGCGGCGGCTGGATTGATGCTCACAGCGGCGTGCACGATTCATCCGATCGGAAGCCGCACTTCGCCTTCGGCTTCGCCAACTCCAAGTCAAAAACCTGTGGTGACCATCCCGGTCGTGAGCCCGGCACCGGTGGCGTCCGGAGGATTCGACCCGGCGCACGTCGTCCAGGTGCTCGGCCCAGCTGTCGCCGAGCTGATCGTGACGACGGCTGCGGGAGGCGGCATCGGAAGTGGCTTCGTGATCGCCCACCAGGACGGCGCGAGCTACCTGGTCACCAACAACCACGTGGTCGCCAACGCCACCAAGGTCATCGTCCTGATGCCGGATGGCCGCCACTTCAATGCGATGGTGCAGGGCACCGATCCCATCCAGGACATAGCAGTCGTCAAGGTGAACGATGGGTCGCTTCCGCTGGCGCAGTTCGGCGACTCGACAAAGCTGGTGGTCGGACAGCAGGTCGTTGCGATCGGGAGCCCGCTCGGCAACCAGACCAGCGTCACCGCGGGGATCATCTCGGCCCTGCACAGGACCATCTCGACGAGCGCGAACGGCACGACTGCGGCGGAGACGCTGCCCGACGTGATGCAGACCGATGCGGCGATCAACCCGGGCAACTCCGGCGGCCCGCTCGCTGACGCCGACGGGAACGTGATCGGCGTGAACACCGCCGGCAACTCGTCAGGCCAGGGGATCGGTTACGCGATCCCAAGCCTCATCGCCAAGCGCATCGCGCAGGACCTGATCGCCGGCCGCAAGCCCGGGCATCCTTACATGGGCGTCTGCTACGAGCCCCAGGATGCCTTCCTCAGCGGCGGCCACGACCTCCCTGGCTACGGCGTCCTCGTCACCGCCGCGCTCCCGGGAGGGCCGGCGGCGAAGGCCGGACTCCAGGCCGGCGACCTGATCGAGAAGGTCGACGGCGTCGCCCTGAACAATGGCCAGACACTCGGCGGGGCGATCCAGCCGCGCAGCCCGGGCGACACCGTGCAGCTGACCGTCCTGCGCGGCACCAGCACGAAGACGGTCCCTCTCACACTGGCCGATCGCCCGCCGGCCTCAAGCGCCCAGGGCTGCCCCACGACCCCCTGACGCTCGCACCGCCAGACTTTTAGAGCGCCCGGCGCGCGCCCGGCGACGTTTAGAGTAAGTACTCATGGAGTACCGGATCGAACAGTTGGCCCGCTCGGCGGGAGTCGCCGTGGACACGATCCGCTTCTACCAGGGCAAGGGCCTGCTGGAGGCTCCTCGACGTGACGGGCGGGTGACGTGGTACGGCCAGGGCCACCTCGATCGCCTCCGCCGGATCAAGGAGCTGCAGCAGCAGGGCTTCACGCTGACGGTGATCCAGCGCTTCCTGGCCGGCGAGCTGGAGCCGTCCGACGAAGCGCTTGTCGCGGCGGTGACGCGGCCGGTCGCGCCCCAGACGCTGACCCTGGCCGAGCTCGCCGAGCGCTCCGGGGTCGCAGAGCCGCTGCTGAAGAGCCTCGAGCAGGCGGGACTGCTGGTGCCCGTCGAAGGCGGAGACGAGCCTCTCTATCCCGCCGACGACCTGGACGCGATTGCCGCCGGAATGAAGCTGATCGCGGCGGGCGTGCCGCTACGTTCGCTGATGGAGCTCGGCAAGGACTACGCGGCCGCGGTCGACCGCACCGCGCGCCAGGCGGTCGACCTCTTCGACCGGCACGTGCGCGAGCGCATCCAGGCCGAAGGTGGCGCGACCGAGGCCGCGGAACGGCGGCTGCTCGCGACGTTCAACGAGCTGCTCGAGGCCAGCGGAACGCTGGTGCGACATCACTTCCAGCGCACCCTGCTGCGCGCCGCCCGGGAGCACATCGAAAAGGGGTGATCACGTCGAAGGCGGTTCGCACGTGGGAGCTGGATCGAACCCCCGACCTGGTCGACCTGGTGAGCGCGGCACGCGACAACGGGCACGAGGTGCTGCTCATCGAGCGACCCATGCCCGACGCGGTCAGCGTGGCAGCCCTGGGCAAAGCCTTCGACATCGTCGCGGCCCGGAACGGTGTGGCTCTGGAAGACGCCGGCGGCAAGATCGTAGACGTCGAGCCTGGTGACAACAGGCTGCTCGCGGCGGCCCGCATTTGGCGGCGGCTGAGCGAGTCGCTGGCAGGCGGCGAAATCATCGCGCCGGCCACCGGGCCGGTCGCTGTAGGCGGCTTCGCGTACCGCCCGGATCGCGATCCCGCCGGCCCATGGTCAGGATTTCCCTCCGTCCTGTTCCGAATCCCCGCCCTCGCCGTGACGAGGGTTCGCGGGCGGACCTTCGCCTCAGCAGCGACGCCCGATGCCGAGTCTTTCCTGGAGCTCACCGACATCGGAGTGCACGCGCAGGCGGCGCGAACGCTCCAGGTCACCCCGGTGCGCAACCCAGTCGCCTGGACTGTGGCGGTCGGCAGCGCGGCAGCCCGGCTGCGCGCAGGCGAAGCGGAGAAGGTCGTGCTGGCGCGCGAGGTGCTGGCGCGCGGCGATGGAGTCGTGTCGGCGGGCATGGTGGCCCGCTCGCTGCGCGCCGCTTACCCGTCGTGCTTCACATACCTGGTGACCGGCGCGGACGGAACGGCTTTTGCCGGCGCGTCGCCAGAGCTGCTGATCCGCCGATCCGGCGACCGCGCGTACGCGCAGCCGATGGCAGGATCGGTCGCGCGCGGCGTCACCGAGGCCGAGGACGAGCGCCTGGCGCGGCAGCTCGAAGGGAGCACGAAGGACGCGGTCGAGCATCGCATCGTGTCTCAGTTCGTGGTCGAAGCGCTGGGACCGTTCTCCACGTCGGTCACGTCACGGCCACCTGAGGTGGTTCGCTTCACGAACATCCAGCACCTTGCGACTGCAGTCACCGCCGACCTGGAATCGCCGGCGGCGGACGTCCTCCAGCTGGCCGCCGCCCTCCACCCCACACCGGCGGTCGGTGGCTGGCCCCGCGGCGCCGCCGACGTGCTGATCGACGAGCTGGAAGGGATGGAGCGCGGCTGGTATGCAGGCGCTGTCGGATGGATGGACGGGCGTGGGGACGGCGAGTTCGCGGTCGCGCTGCGCTGCGGCCTGCTCTGGGAAGACGGTGCGAGACTCTATGCGGGGGTCGGCGTGATGCCCGACTCCGATCCCGCGCGCGAGCTGGAGGAGACCGAGCTGAAGTTCAAAGCATTGCTGACGGCGCTGGTCTGATGGAAGTCAGCATCAACGGAGCGCGCATCCACTACGAGCGGTCGGGGAGTGGATTTCCGGTCGTGTTCCTGCACGCCGGCGTCGCGGATGCACGCATGTGGGAGCCGCAGGTCGCCGCGTTCTCGCGGCAGTTCGACGTGATCCGGCCGGACATGCGCGGGTTCGGCGATTCCGAGCTGCCACCCACGCCGTGGTCACCGGTCGAAGACCTGCTGGGGTTGATGGATGAGCTGGAGCTGAAACCGGTCCATCTCATCGGCTGCTCGATGGGCGGCGGCCTTGCGGTCGACTTCGCGCTCGACCACGCCGAGCGCGTCTCCAGGTTGGTGCTGGTCGGATCCGGCGTGAGCGGAACCGATTTCGGGAGCAAGTACCCGGAGCTCCACGCCGAAGTCGAGGCCGCCGACAAAGCAGGCGACCTCGACGCCCTGAACCAGGCGGAGATGCACCTATGGCTGGACGGCCCACGACGCCCGCGTGGCTACGTCAAACAACCACTCCGTGACCTGTTCCTGGACATGAACGCGCGCTCGCTGCACAGTGATTTCGACAGCGCCCCAAGCCGGCACCTGGATCCGCCCGCCGCAAAACGGCTCCACGAGATAACAGCGCCAACGCTGGTCGTGGTCGGGGACCAGGATCTCCCGGCAATCATGAACACGGCGGACCTGTTGATGAAATCAGTCGCGGGAGCGCGCCGCGCGGTGATCCACGATGCGGCTCACCTGCCCAACCTCGAGCACCCGGAAGAGTTCAACCGGCTGGTCCTCGACTTCCTGCTGGAAACCTGATTCCACGCGGCGGCTTACGCCGCCCAGCGGACGTCTCTACTAACGAAGCGCCGCTGCCGCCGCCTCCCAGCACAGCCGGTGCCCGTTCACGCTGTCATCCCGCTTGAACCGCACGACCACCATCGTCGGTGTAGGTGCGGCGAGGGCATCGGCAATCGCCGGCTCGAGCCCCGACCGATCGGTCACGGGGCTGTAAACAAGCCCATACAACCGAGCGACCTGGGACAGGTCCAACCCGAGCGGAGTCGCGAACAGCTCCTCGAAGACATCCTGGTGCTGCGCCTGCGGCAGGAAGTTGAAAACTCCGCCCCCATCGTTGTCGCACACGACCAGCGTCGCGCGCACGCCATGGCGCCTCAGCGCCCACAACCCGTTCATGTCGTGATAAAGGGACAGGTCGCCGAGCAGCAGCACCGTCGGGGCGTTGACCCGACCGGCGGCGACCCCAAGCCCCGTCGAAACCAACCCGTCGATCCCGCTCGCCCCCCGGTTCGCGAAGAAGCGCTGCTGCGAGCGCGCCTGCGGCCAGAAGCTGTCCGCGGCGCGGATCGGCATGCTCGAGCCGATAAACACCTGCCCCGGGTCAGGCAGCCGCGTGCTCAGCGCCCGCACAACGTGCCCCTCGTGGAGCGGGGTCGAGACCAGGGTCGCGGCGATAGCGGCCGTGGCCCGCTTGCCCGCCGCGACCCACTGGTCCCGCCACGGGGGCCTCTCCACGGGAGGCAGCACTTCGAGCAGCGGCTGAGGGTCGCACGCGACGACATTCGTCGCCACGTGGTCCTGGTCGCGCCACGCGTGGTCCGGGTCGACAAGGAACGTCTGTGCCGACGCGGCGGCCAGCCATTTGTTCAACACCCTCGACGTCGGCATGCCCCCGAGGCGGATCACCAGGTCCGGCCCATGCTGCAAGGACCAGCCCGCTCTCAGCAACGCTTCATACGACTCGATCGACCACCCCGTCTCGGGCCGACGCAGCTGAGACGTCGGCTCCGCCAGCACCGGCAGGCCGAGCCGGTGCAGCGACGGCGCGAGGCGGTCGCCGTCGCGCATCTCGCCGGCGACCACCAGCGGCCTCTGCGCGCGCTGCAGCGCGGACGCGAGCGCGGCGACCTGGCCGGTCGAGGGCAGCGTCCGACCCGAGCTCACTGACTGGCCGGCGACCCCCTCTGGGACCGGCACGTGGCCCGGCGCAGGAACCAGCGGCTCGCGAAACGGGAGATTAAGGTGCACCGGCCCCGTCGCCGCCTCCGCAAAGGCTCGCGCCGCCAGCCGCCGCCAGATCCTCGCCGCGCTCGGCAGCTCAACCGGCGGGCCCGGGTCGAAGAACCAACGGACAGCCGTCCCATACAACCTCTGCTGGTCGATCGCCTGGTTGGCGCCGACGCCCTGCAGCTCAGGCGGCCGGTCGGCAGTGATCACGATCAGGGGCGTGCGCGAGTAGGAGGCTTCGACGACCGCCGGGTGAAACTCCGCCGCGGCAGTGCCAGAGGTGCAGAGCAGCACGACCGGCTTGCCGGTCGCCTTCGCCAGGCCGAGCGCGAAGAAGGAACCCGAGCGCTCGTCGATGTGGACCAGGACCTTGATCCTGGGGTGCCGCTGCAGCGCCATCGCGAGCGGCGCCGACCGTGACCCTGGCGATACGCAGGCGTACTCCACGCCCTGTGCCGCAAGCTCGTCGACGAACGTTGCGGCGAACGACTGCGTTACATCCATGCGAGCTGCCCGTGATTCATACGATGTGCCTGTGATTCTGGAAGGTGCCGACGTCCGATTGAGCTATTTCACGAGCGGTGAAGGCACGCCCGTCACCCTGCTGCATGGCTTCACGCAGAACGCGCACAGCTGGGACGAGGTCATCTCCAAGATGCCAGAAGGTTGGAAATGGATCTTGCCCGACCTTCGCGGGCACGGTGACACGCGAACACCTCGCGACGCCCCGTGCAGCATGGACGCCTGCACACAGGACCTCGTGATGCTCTGGAATCACCTCGGCGTCGACCGCACGCACCTCGTCGGCTACTCCATGGGCGGGCGGCTCGCCCTCCACGTGGCGGCTAAGGAGCCGGAGCGGATCCTCTCGCTGCTTACGATCGGCGCGCACGCCGGGCTCGAGGAGGAGGCGCGCGAAGGGCGCCGACAGGGCGACGAGGCCCTGGCGCAGCGGATCGAGAAGGATGGCGTGGAGGCATTCGTCAACTACTGGGGCGACCTCCCGCTCTTCGCCGGCCTCGCGCGACGCGGACCGGGATTCGTCACCCAGGTGCGTACGGAACGGCTGCGCAACCACGGCGCGGGGCTTGCCTGCTCCCTGCGAGGGATGGGCGCTGGGGCGATGGCGCCCCTCTGGGACCACCTCGCGCGCGTGAGCTTTCCGTGCACCTTCGTTGCGGGCCAGCTGGACCACGGTTACGTCGCGTCGGCCCGCCGGCTGGCGGCCACCGTGCCGCAAGGGCGCGTCGTGGTCGTGCCTCGCGCCGGGCACCCGGTGCACATGGAGGGGCCCGAGGCCTTCGCCCGCGCCCTCGCGGATCACCTGGCGCCTACGCCCGCCGCGGGCGACCCGGCCGGCGCTGGCGACGAATGGCCTTCCAGCTCCACCTCCGCCTGAAGGCCGGCGGCGTATCGCCCCGCTCCTAGCCGCTCGAGGTCCAGCATCCCGCCCCCGTCGAGCAGAACCAGGACGAACGCGCGGCAGCCGTCGCGCCGCAGTCGGTCGACCTCGGCCGCGACCTCGACCGGCCTCCGCGCAGTGATGTAAGCGGCCGTCACAGCAACAGCCCCAACGAGAACAGCAGCGCAAACGCCAGCTGGGCGATCGCCATCCGCTTCAGGCCGCCCACGAGCGCCGGTCCCGACGCCGTGGCGAACGCGGTGCGCACCGGGAGCGCGGCGATCGGGATGGCGAAGTGGACGAGCATCACACTCACCGGCGCCAGCTTGAAGACGAACGTCGCGATTGGGATGGCGAAGGCCACGCAAACCAGCAACGCCAGCAGGACCAGCGTGCGATCGCGGCCGATGCGCGTCGCCAACGTCCGTTTGTCGGCGGCGGCGTCGGTGGTGATGTCTCGCAGGTTGTTCAAAACCAGGATCGCCGTGGCGAGGCACCCCATCGAGCACGCGATGAGGACCCCAAGCGCGGTGACATGGAGGGTCTCGACGTAGACAGTGCCCAGCGTGGCGACCAGTCCGAAGAAGACGAACACGAACACCTCGCCGAGGCCCAGATAGCCGTAGGGCCGCGGGCCGCCTGTGTACAGCCATGCCGCGAGCAGGCTTGCGGCGCCGACGATCAGCAGCCTCCAGTCGGTCGTCAGGCTCAGGACAAGGCCCGCGACCGCGGCCACGCCGAACGAGGCGATGGCCGCCGACCGCACGTGAGTGGGGTTGACGACCCCCGACGAAGCGGCCCTGACAGGCCCGATGCGACGCGGCGTGTCGGCCCCGCGGACGAAGTCGGAGTAGTCGTTCGCGAAGTTGACGCCGACCTGCATCGCGACGCCCGCGACCAGCGCGAGCACGCCCGCACCCACGCGCGGTCCACCCTCGTAGACGGCGATCGCCGTCCCGGCCAGGACAGGAGCCACCGACGCAGCCAGGGTCGCAGGGCGGACCGCCGACCACCAGACGCGCGCCGGGCTCAGCGCCGCAACTGAGACCGCCATCTAGGGTCGCTTTGGAAATTTCTTGAAGTCGGGCTTTCGCTTCTGGACGTAGGCGTCGCGGCCCTCCTGGGCCTCTTCACTCATGTAATAGAGGAGGGTGGCGTCACCCGCGAGCTGCTGGATGCCTGCGAGCCCGTCGTCGGCGGCGTTGAGCCCCGCCTTCAGCATGCGCAGGGCCAGCGGGCTCAGCTCGAGCATGCGCCGGCACCACGCGACGGTTTCTTCTTCTAACTTCGCGAGCGGCACGACCTTGTTGACGAGGCCCATGTCCAGCGCCTGCTGCGCGTCGTACTGCTCGCACAGGAACCAGATCTCACGAGCCTTCTTCTGCCCGACGATGCGCGCGAGCAACCCCGCCCCATAGCCGCCATCGAAGCTGCCCACCCGCGGGCCCGTCTGACCGAAGCGCGCGTTGTCCGCAGCGATGGTGAGGTCGCACACGACGTGCAGCACGTGGCCCCCGCCGATGGCATAGCCCGCGACCATCGCGATCACCGGTTTCGGCAAGCGCCTGATCTGGACCTGGAGGTCGAGGACATTGAGCCGACCGGTCCCCTGGGGGTCGATGTAGCCGTCGTCGCCCCTGATGCGCTGGTCGCCGCCGGAGCAGAAGGCCTCGGTTCCGGCGCCGGTCAGGATGACGACACCGATCTTCGGGTCATCCCGCGCCAGCTCGAACGCCTTCGACATCTCGAACACCGTCGTCGGCCGGAAGGCGTTTCGGACCTCGGGGCGGTTGATGGTGATCTTGGCGATGCCGTCCCACGTGTCGTAGTGGATGTCCTCGAAGTCGCCGGAGCGCAGCCAGCCCTGATCCTTCAAGTTGTCACTCCTAGAGCGGTCACTAGCACGATCTGAATCGTACGCGGTTTGGCTAGGCGCGCTGGCGCGGCTTGCGGCGAGGGAACAGCCGGACGATCTTGGCGTAGTCCTCCGGCGTGTCGATGTCGTCCGCGCGGCCCGGGGCGGGCACGGTGTCGAGCAGCTCCGGGCGCCCTTGGAGGATCTGTCGCGCACCCGCGTCGCCCTTGAGGGCGAAGAGCTCGACCCAGAGCTCCCGTGCAAGCACCACGGGCGGCGCCCATTCGCCGCGCGCCTGCGAGACGGCGACGGCGGGCCGGGACCCTTCACGGCGCCACGCCCGCAGCAGGGCCGCCACCGTTCGCGAGCCGACCAGCGGCTGGTCGCCGAGGACGACGATCGCCGCCTCTATCTCGGGCCGCATCGCGCGAAGCCCCGCCTGCAGTGACGACGCCATGCCGGTGCGCGCCCTCGGGTTGTGAATCAGCTCAGCGGCGCCGTCCACCGCGTCGCGCACCACCTCGTCGGCGTAGACGGCGACGACCTGATGGCACCCGCCTTCGGAGGCCGACTCGATCGCATGCCGGATCATCGGCTTTCCGTCGAGGTCCAGCAGCAGCTTTTGCGGGCCCGACATCCGCGAGCTGGAGCCTGCCGCCAGAACGATGGCTCCGACCGGAAGGAGGGCCGCCGCCAGCCTCTCGAACGGTGGGCGCGCCGATCGGATCCACTCGACCTCGATGCCGGCGCGAATCGCCACTTCGGCGAACTCGCGCAGCTTCTGGTTGTCGCTGTCGACCAGCAGCAGCCGCCGCTTGGCGAACTGCGCCATGTCGGGGATGGTGTCCGGCAGGCCGACGATTGCGATGGCGCGGCAGTCGGCTCGCGAGGCAAGGTGCTGCAGGCCGGCGTCGAGGTCCTTGCCCCGGACGACGAGGCTGTGAGGTCCTTCAGGCTCGCGATACGTCCGGCCACGGATGGCGAGGTCGAGGTCGCTCATGACGAACACGCCCACTACGGGCTCAGCATGCCAGAAGGGACCGGCTTTACTCTCTGTTTGAATGCCGCTGATTGGGGCCCACGTCGATTCGTCTGGAGGACTGCACCTCGCGTTCGAGCGCGCCAAAGCGATGGGGGCCGAGGCGATCCAGGTCCAGCCCACTCCGCCAGGGTTCTGGGGCTCGCCCAAGCTGGACGAGACGCGCATCGCGGCGTTCAAGGAGGCGGCCGCCAAGCACGGCAACCCGCCCATCTACTTCCACGCCGTCTACCTGATCAACCTCGCGGGCGACGACCCGACCATGCGGTCCCGCTCGGAGAGCACGCTCGCCGGCTACCTCAAGGCCGCGGACGAGCTTGGCGTGAACGGCGTCATCTTCCATACCGGCTCCCATAAGGGAGCCGGTTTCGATGCCCGCCTGCCACGCATCCTTGAACACCTCCGGCATGTCCTGGAACGGGCCGACCCGAAGTCGGCACGCCTCCTGATCGAGAACAACGCTGGGCTCGGCGGATGCGTGGGAGCGCGATTCGAGGAGATCGCCCGGATGCTGACCGAGCTCGGTGACCCGCGCGTGTCGGTGTGCTTCGACACCTGCCACGCGTTCGCCTCCGGCTACGACGAACGCACCCCGGCCGAGGTGTCGAAGACGCTCGACGAGCTGGACCGGGTGGTCGGGATATCCCATGTCGAGGTCATCCACTGCAACGACTCGGTCACCGGCCTGGGCTCCAATCGCGACCGCCACGCCAACATCGGAGAGGGTCAGATCGGGGAGGAAGGTTTTCGGGCGCTGCTCCACGAGCCGCGTTTGGCGAAGCTTCCGTTCATCCTCGAAGTGCCCGGCGCGGGTGAGGGTCCCGACGCCGGACAGGTCGAGGTGCTGAAGCGGCTGGCCGGGTAACCGCCGCCCGGCGCTAGGCCGCGTCGGATGTCACGCCTCCTCGCGCGCGCCCTGGCTCGCCGCCGGCCGCCGGCGCGGCGGGCGGTGCATCGCCAACGCACCGAGCCACCAGACCCGGGCCGCCAGGTTGCGGGCAACCGCCGCCGCAGCGGTGGGCAGGCGAGTGCTGTTCTCCATCTCGCACTGCAGGTCCTTCAGCCGCTCGAACGCAACGTCCTCGTTCATGTAGGGGTACATTGGGGTCCTCCTGTACCGTCCTATCGGTTATGCCAGTTATTATAACCTTTGTAAGACTGTAGCAGGTTATGGATATACTGATGATGTGGCTGAACGTGAGACCGCGACCGGAGAGCTCGGCCTGGTCCAGGCTTTCGTCAACACCGTCGATTTCCAGGACGGTCCGGAGGAGCTCAGAGATCCAAACACGCTCAAGGCCTGGCTGGTTGCAGTGGGCCTCATGGACGGCTCGCAGGCGGTCGGTGAGACCGACCTGAAGCACGCGATCGCCCTGCGAGAAGCCATGCGGGGCGTGATCGGCGCCAACACCGGTCTTCCCGTGTACCCCGTCGACGTAGCCACCCTCAACGAGGCCGCCGCCGCGAGCCGACTGCGGATGCGCTTCGGCGCGGACGGCAAACCCCGCCTGGAGCCCGCCGTGCCCGGACCCATCGGCGCGATGGGCCGGCTGGTCGCCAGCCTTTACGCGGCGATGGAGGACGAGGGCTGGTCGCGGCTCAAGCTGTGCGGCTCAGGGTCGTGCCGCTGGGCCTTCTACGACCGTTCGAAGAACCACTCGAGCCGCTGGTGCACGATGGCCTCCTGCGGAAACCGCGAGAAGGCCAGGCGGTTCAGGAGCCACGCTAGGGCCCACGCGTAAGCGATGAGCACCGGCGCTTATCGTTGTCGCCGGGCGACGCTGCTGGCACTGGCGAACTTCGAGTTCGCTCTCGCCATCTTCGGCTTTGTTGCCCTGTTCTATGTCGCGCTGCCGATTCTGCGCGAGTACCTGGAGAGCTCAGCCGGCGGTGTTTCGCCGAGCCTCGCGCCTGGAGACGCCGGAACCGCCGAAACGGACGGCCGTGATCTCGGCGAGGATGCCTAGCGCCGTCTCCTCAGCGCCGCGGCCGCCGAGGTCGAGGCCGATCGGGCCGTGAACTCGCGCGAGCTGTTCCTCGGTGAAACCCTCGCCACGCAACGCGTCGAACCGGTTCTGGTTGGTCTTGCGGCTGCCGATCGCGCCGATGTAGCCCGCGTCCTTGGTCAGCACGGAACGCAGCGCCGGTAGGTCGAACTTGGGATCGTGGGTGAGGACGACGACATACGTCGAGTTGTCGATGTTGAGCTTCGACAGCGCCTCATCCGGCCACGCGACGATCAGCTCGTCCGCTTCTGGAAACCGTTCTCGCGTGGCGAACTTCGCGCGCGCATCGACCACCGTCACCCGATAGCCCATCAGCCTGGCGAACCGGTGGAGCGGAATCGCGATATGGATCGCCCCGATGATGACCAGCTGCGCCGGGCGCCGAAACGGCTCGACGAAGGTGTCGCCTTCCCGGCGCGCCAGCTCGGCGCCGGCCGGTGTGCCACTGACCAGCTCGGCCTCGCCCGAGACAAGGTTTGTACGCAGCGTCGCGGGCTCGTTTCGCCCGAGCATCTCCATCAGCTTCCGGTGCACGGGACCCAGCGGCTG
Organism: Candidatus Dormiibacterota bacterium; assembly: GCA_039935415.1. Lineage (GTDB taxonomy): Bacteria > Chloroflexota > Dormibacteria > Dormibacterales > Dormibacteraceae > Palsa-870. The sequence goes on along the minus strand of JBDTKH010000014.1, from coordinate 43,008 downwards.
AACGAAAACCTCGATGTGCCCGCCGCAGGCGAGGCCGACCTCGAACGCGACTTCGTCGGCCACGCCGAAGGCCGCTAGCTTCGGCTCGCGGCTCCTCAGCACCTTCTGCGCCTCTTCGAAGACGGCTCCCTCGATGCATCCATTGGACACCGAGCCGGCCATCTTGCCCGAGCGCGTGACGACCATCTTCGAGCCGAGCGGTCGCGGGCTCGAGCCCCACGTCTCGACGACGGTGGCGAGCGTGACGTCCTCCCCCGCCTTCGTCCATTCATTCAGCTCGTTCAGTACCTCACGCATTCCTTAGCGGCTCCGGGTTCGGCCGTCGAGCGTGGCCAGCAGCCGGCCCAGTTCGTCGAGCGCCTTCAGGTTGTGGGCGGACAGGAAGTCGTCGCAAAGCGGCAGCGCGGCGGCCATGCCCCGCGTCAGCGGCTGGTAGCCCTCGGACCCGAGCAATGGGTTGAGCCAGATCAAGCGATGTGCCGAGCGACGCAGGTGGATGAGCTCCGCGGTGAGCTGGGCCGGGTCGCCGCGATCCCACCCGTCGCTGACGATGACGACGACCGCTCCGTGGCCCAGTACGCGGCGTGCCCAGTGCCGATTGAAATCACCCAGTGCGTCGCCGATTCGCGTCCCGCCGCTGAAGTCGTGGACTCCCTTGCTCACCGAGTCGAGGGCGCGGTCGAGGTCGCGATAGCGCAGCAGTCTTGTGATTCGGGTCAACCGCGTCGAGAAGACGAAAGCTTCCAGGTCCTCTCGGCGCGCGATGGCGTGCGCAAAGATCATGAGCAGGCGCGAGTAGCGCTCCATCGAGCCGCTCACGTCGCAGATCAGCACCAGCGGCCTTCTCCGCACGCGCGGGCGGCGGTGAAAGAGGTGCATCAGCTCCCCACTGGATCGGATCGCATAGCGCGCCGAGCGCCGGAGGTCGATGCGCCCGGCTCGCGCCGGGCGAAGGCGACGCGTCTTGCGCTCGGCGACGCGCCAGGGCGCCTGGTCGAGCAATCGCCGCACCTGCTCGGTCTCCTCCCACGTCATCTGCTCGAAGTCCTTGTGCCGCAGCAGCTCCTCGGCGCTATAGCCGCTCGAGCTGGCCGGCTCCGCGGTCGGTTCCTTCTCGCGGTGCATCTGGGAGGTGCTGAGCCCGAGGGCGCTCGACCAGGCCTTGGCGCGCTCCGGTGACATCGCCAACGCCCGGCTGCGACCCGGCATCGCGCCGGCGGCCGCCCTGGGATCGGGCGGCGCCCAGAAGATGTCGAAGGCGGCTTCGTACGTCGGGATGTCCTCCTTGCGACCGACGAACACGGCGCGCAGGGCGTTCCGAAAGTCCGTCTGCCGCTTGAGGTCGATGTAGGCCAGGGCCCGCGTCGCGTCGGTCAACCGGCGGGGGCCGGCCTCGATTCCAGCGTCATGCAGCAGCCGGCCGAAGGCTGCCAAGCGCGGGAGCAAGTCGGGTCCCCTCCCTTCGGGGCGAGGGTCAGTGTGTGGGGCTGAAGCCGGCACGCCCGTCGGGTCAGGCACCTCTTGCCTTCTCGACGAGGGCCGGGACCTGCTCGCGCACGCGCTCCAGGTCCTCCTGGTACTTGAGCGCCGACCCGAGGGTCGCGTTGACCAGCGTGGAATCGATTCGTGTCGCGCCGAGGGCAGCGAGTGAGCGCGCCCAGTCCAGCGTCTCCGCGACGCCGGGCACCTTGTACAGGTCCATGCCGCGCAGGCCCTGGACCAGCGCCGCGACCTCGCGCGCCAGGCCGTCGGCGGCCTCAGGCGCGCGCGCCCGCACGATCTCGACCTCCTTCTCGAGGTTGGGGTAGTCGATCCAGTGATCCAGGCAGCGCCGCTTCAGCGCGTCGTGCACCTCACGCGTCCGATTGGACGTGATGACGACGAAGGGCGCGTGCTTCGCCTTGATGGTGCCGATCTCCGGGATCGAGACCTGGAAGTCCGACAGCAGCTCGAGCAGGAACGCCTCGAACTCCTCATCCGAACGGTCGATCTCGTCGATCAGCAGCACCGGCGCAATCGCATCGTCGTTGTCGATCGCGTCCAGCAGCGGCCTCCGCAGCAGGAACTCGGAGCTGAAGATCTCGCGCTCGGCGAGGTGCCGATCCTCTCTCTCGCCGAGGAGCCGGATGTGCAGGAGCTGGCGTGGATAGTTCCATTCGTAGACGGCATGTGCGAGGTCGATGCCCTCGTAGCACTGAAGCCGGATGAGCCGGGCGCCCAACACGTCGGCCATGACCTTCGCCGCCTCGGTCTTGCCGACGCCGGCCTCGCCCTCGATGAACAGCGGCTTCTCCAGCTTGAGGGCGAGAAAGATCGACGTGGCCAGGCCACGGTCGCCGATGTAGCTGCGCTCGCGAAGGCGCACCTCGACCTCCTCGATGCTTGCCGGCGAGCCCTCGGTCACGGGCAAAAGAGTACGAGATCCCGGCGTTACCACCCGACACCCTGAAGGTGAGCGCCGGCCTCACCGCCCGACACCTGAAGGTGAGGCCCGGCGTTACCGCCCGATACCTGAAGGTGAGGCCCGGCGTTACCGCCTGGCCTCGGCGCCGCTACCCTTTGGTCGCTTGTTCGATCGCCCTCTTGGTCAGCACCCGCGCGAGGTGCTTCTTGTACTCCGGGCTCGCCCGCAGGTCGCCGGACGGATTCAAACCGTCCGATGCATGCTGCGCCGCCTCTTCCGGCTTCGCGCCTTTGAGCAGCGCGTCCTCCACGGCCTTCGCTCGCACCGGCGTCGGCCCCACGTTGGTCAGCCCGATGCGCCAGTCGCCGTTCATCTTCTGGGCGGCGGCGCCGACGATCGCCCAGTCGAAAAGGCGCCGCCGGAACTTGATGTACTTGTGCGGGCCCGTCGCGACCGGGAACACGATCTCGGTCACGATCTCGTCGGCGGCGAGCGGCGTCGTGAAGATGTCCTTGAAGAAATCCTTGGCCGCGATCTTGCGCTGGTTGGTGACGATTTCGGCCTCGAGCATCAGCGCGATGGTCGGATAGTCTCCCGCCGCGTCGGCGTGAGCGATCACGCCGCCGATGGTGCCCATGTTGCGCACCTGGTTGTCCCCCACCTCGTCCGCAACCTCGGCGAGGATGGGCAGCTTCTCCTTGATGACGTCGGAGTTCTGGATGGTCACGTGGCGCGTGAGCGCGCCCACATGAACCTTGGAGCCCTCGACCTTGATGTAGTCGAGAGCCTTGATGCCGTTGATGTCGACGAGCGCTTTCGGTTGAGCGAGGCGCAAGCGCATGAGCGGGATCAGGCTGTGCCCGCCCGCCAGCACCTTGGCGTCCTCTCCATATTTGTTGAGGAGCTTGACGGCCTCATCGACTGACGAGGCCCGTGCGTACTCGAATGCGGCCGGGATCACTTGCGAGCCTCCTTTCCATTGCTGGACGCTCCGCGCGCGTCCTGGATCTGCTTCCAGAGCCGGTCCGGGCTGGCGGGCATGTCGACATGCTTGATGCCGAACGGGCTGAGCGCGTCGACGATCGCGTTGATCACGGCGGGGCTGCTTGCGATGGTTCCCGCCTCGCCGATGCCTTTCACCCCAAGCTCATTCGAAGGGCTGGGAGTGACCGTCCTGTCCATCACGAAGTCAGGGATCTCGTTGGCGGTTGGAATGCTGTAGTCGAGCAGCGTCCCCGTCCTGAGCTGGCCCGTTTCGTCGTCGTAGATAACCTCTTCGAAAAGCGCCTGGGCGATGCCCTGTGCGATCCCGCCGTGGATCTGACCGTCGACGATCATCGGGTTGATGACGTTGCCGCAGTCATCCACCGCGATGTACTTGCGCATGTCGACCGCGCCGGTCTCCGGATCGACCTCGACCACGCATATGTGCGCGCCGAACGGCCACGTGAAGTTGGGTGGATCGAAATAGCTGACCGCCTCCAGCCCCTGTTCCATGCCCTCCGGCAGGCCGGCCCCGTAGCTGGCGAACGCGACCTCGCCGAGCGCCTTGGATTTCTCCGGACTGCCTTTGACGTGGAAGCTGCCGTGGTCGAAGATGACGTCTTCCTCGGCCGCTTCGAGCATGTGCGCGGCGAGCTTCTTGGCCTTCTCGACCACCTTGTGGCATGACTTCACGATCGACATGCCGCCGACCGCGAGGCTGCGGCTCCCGTACGTGCCGTAGCCGAAAGCCGGCCCCTCCATGGTGTCGCCGTGGCGGAGCTCGACCGAGTCGTATGGAACGCCGAGCTGGTCGGCGACGATCTGCGCGAAAGTAGTGTCGTGGCCCTGGCCGTGCGAGTGTGTCCCCACGTAGACGGACACGCCGCCTGTCGGATGGATGCGAACCTGCGAAGACTCGACGAGAGCCACCCCTGCCGCGGGGGCGGTTGCCGCGCTAGGACCGAGGCCGCAGATCTCAATCCACGTCGACAGCCCGATGCCCAGGTAGCGGCCCTGCTTGCGAAGGGTTTCCTGCTCACGTCGCAGGTCCTTGTAGTTGGCGAGCTCGAGCGCCCTGTCCAGGGTCTTGTCGTAGTTCCCCGAGTCGTAAACGAGACCGAAGTTGTTGGTGAAGGGGAACTCGGTCGCGAAGTTCTTGCGTCGAACTTCGACGGGGTCCATCCCCACCTCGCGCGCCACGAGGTCGACCGCACGCTCGACCAGGTGGGTGGCCTCAGGCCGGCCCGCCCCTCGATACGGATCGGTCGACGTCTTGTTCGTGAGCACGCCCACCGTCCGGGCCGCGATGTGCTTCCACTTATAGGCGCCGCCCGAGAGCAGGCAGGCCACCGCCTGGAAGGCGCCGAACACGCCCTGGTAGGCGCCGAGGTCGATGTACTGCGTGACCTTGAGTGCGACGAGCGTGCCGTCCTTCTTGGCCCCGACCTCGATGTCGTAGATCTGCCCGCGACCATGGGTCGTGGCGACCAGGTTCTCGCTTCGACCCTCGATCCACTTCACCGGGTGGCCTGAAAGCTTGGAGGCGACGACGGCCAGGTATTCCTCGGAGTACGGGCGGATCTTGCTGCCGAAGGCACCGCCCACGTCCGGACCGGCGATGACGCGCACCTGGCTCTCGGCGAGGCCACACGCCGTCCCCACGAACAGGCGCACGAAATGCGGGATCTGGCTCGAGGTCCAGAGTGTCAGTCGCTTGTCGTAGTTGTCGTATTCAGCGACGACGCCGCGACCTTCCATCGCGATTGGAAAGAGGCGCTGCTGAAGGATTCGCTCCTTGACGACGACGTCGGCTTCCTTGAACGCGTCGGGCGAATCCGGCGAGTAGGTCAGGTCCCAGCCGATGTTGTCAGGCGCCCCGGCGTGGACCGTCGGGCTGCCAGGCTCGATCGCCTTGTCGAGATCCATCACCGCGGGCAGCGGGTCGTAGTCGACTTGGACCAGTGCGGCCGCGTCGGCTGCCTGGTTGCGATCCTCGGCGAGGACGACGGCCACCGCCTCACCCTGGTAGACCACCTGGTCGTGCGCGATCGGGAACTGGTTGGGCACCTGCTTTTTCTCGGCGACGAACGACGCCGTCACCGGGAGGCCGCCCGCGATGTGGTCCTTGAAATCGGCAAAGGTGTAGACGGCCCGGACGCCGGGCGCCTTCCTGGCCTCGGCAAGGTCGATGGATCGAATCTTGGCGTGGGCCATCGGGCTCCGCACCACAGTCATGTGCAGCATGCCGGGTCGCGTCATGTCGTCGACGTAACGTCCATGCCCGGTGATCAGCCGCGGGTCTTCCCGCCGGTGGATCTTGGCTCCGATCATCGTGGTGATTGCCATGGCTCAGCTCCTCCGCGCGGCGGTTGAGCGCTCGCCCGTCTTAACCCCGGCGCCGTGCATCGTCTTGGCGGCCGACTGGACGGACTTGACGATGTTCACGTAGCCGGTACAACGGCAGAGGTTGCCTTCGAGTCCCTTGCGGATCTCCTCGTCGGACGGGTTGGGGTTCTGCTCGAGCAGGTAGGCAGCGGCCATGATCATTCCCGGGGTACAGTAACCGCACTGCAGGCCGTGCTCGTCCCAAAACGCCTGCTGCAGGGGATGAAGCTCGCCATCCTTGGCCATGCCCTCGATGGTGGTCAGGTTTCTGCCTTCCGCCTGGACCGCGAACATGGTGCAGCTCTTGACCGCCTTCCCGTCAACCAGGATCGTGCACGCCCCGCACTGGCTGGTGTCGCATCCGATGTGGGTGCCGGTGAGCCCGACCTCGTCTCGCAGGTAGTGCACCAGCAGGAGTCGGGGCTCGACCTCATGTTCCTGCCGGCGGCCGTTGACGGTTGTCGCAACCTTGTGCTTCATACGCTCCTCCTAACCCGCAGGGGGTGCTCCCTGCAGTGCCGGAAACCTGGAAACGGAAGACTGCTCGCGCGCGGGCGCGGCCGGCCCCCAGAGCCGACCTGGCCATCCTCGAAGTAGGCGAACCCCTACATTGCGCTACTTTTAGCGCCGAAATGCAACTAGAAAATTCCTTCAGCGTCGGCGCGCCACCCGATCGCGTGTTCGCCTACCTGCTGGACATCAACAAGGTCGTCGGCTGCGTTCCGGGCGCGGAGCTCTCGGAAGTCGTCGACCCGACCACCTTCAAGGGCAAGGTCAAGATCAAGGTCGGCCCCATCACGGTTGCCTACAACGGTACGGCACGGATCGCGGACCGCAACGATGCGCAGCGCACGGCGACGCTCGAGGCGGACGGTCGTGAGACGACCGGTCCAGGGTCAGCGCGCGCGAAGGCATTCATGAGCGTTGAGGCGGCCGCCGGCGGGTCGCTGGTCAAGATCGTGACCGACTACAGTGTGGCCGGGCGCGTCGCCCAGTTCGGCCGGGGCGTGATGGAAGACGTGTCGCGCCGGATCGTCAACGACATGGCCGCCTGCATCAAGGCCAACGTGGAGGCGGGTGAAGCGCCTCCCGCCGGCGGCGCCGCCGGGGGCGCGGGCGGGAGCTCGCAAAACACCCCGACGCCCCAGGTCACCGCCAAGCCCGTGAACGCGCTGGTGCTCTTCTTCCAGGTCCTGTGGGCCGGGATCAAGCGGCTTTTCGGAGCGAAGAGCTAAGCCCCAACACCCCCACCTGGCGCCGCAAGCGGCGCGCTCCCCGCACGGCGGGGAGGTGAAATCAGCCCAGGTAGAGGGCCAGCATGTGGTCGCGGTTGACCAGGATCGAGGGCTGCGTCCAGCTCTTGCCTGTGACGCCGAACACCGTCACCGTCACGTCGACCATCGGGAAGAACCGCGACTTGAGCAGGATCTCGTTGTGCATGCTCGCCTCGGTCGCCTTGGGGAACTCGGCCGCTCCGGTGACCATGAACGAGCCGGCCTGGAACATGACGTAGCGACGGACGATCTCGATCACCTGGTCGGGCGGTGATGGCTCAGGCTCGAGCGGACGGATGCCTCCGACCAGGGCTTTGTTGAAAAGTCCCTCTGGCACCCCGTTCAGCGCCACAGCTCCGGGCAGCAGAGGCTCGGCGCTTACGTTACGGAGATGGAACAACGGCTCGGGATCGTTGACCGTCTCCCGCAGCCGGCCGCGAATCTGGATCTCGGCGGTGATGCGCTGGTAGGCGGTCAGCACGTCGACCTTGCTCCAAGCGATCGCGGGGTTGAGCGCTCCAGTCGTCGGCGACATCAAAAGATTATGAGCGGAAACCCCATAGTGGTTTCCGCTCATCGCCCGGTCGCTTCGCGACGAGGCTGCTCACCTTCCGGTATATGGAAGGACTTGTCTAAGCAGTTGCTCCCTGCGGCGTCAGGTGCATTGGGTACAAAGTCGCGGCCGGGCGGACCCCGGCCGCCCTGCCGACGCTGGTTGACCTCTGGTGCCGGGGCAACTTGCAGAATGACGGAGTGGAGCTGAAGGAAGCCCAACGGCAGATCGCCGAGCAGGCCGATCTCAATGCCTTCATCTCCCTGTCGGAGGAAGAGGGCCCGGGCCCCGTCGTCGGTGTTAAGGACCTTGTCGACGTCGCCGGCATGGTGACCACGGCGGGCGGCATCATCCTGCCCAAAGTCGCGGCCGCTGATGACGCCCCGGTGGTGAAGGCGATCAGGTGCCACGGGTGCGTGGTCGTCGGGAAGACCAACCTCCACGAATTCGCTTACGGCGTCACCAGCGTCAACCCTCACTACGGCGCGGTGCGCAACCCGCACGACCCGACACGGGTCGCGGGCGGGTCGTCCGGTGGATCCGCTGCCGCGGTGGCCGCCGGCATGTGCGACTGGGCGATCGGCACCGACACCGGCGGGTCGATCCGAATCCCCGCCGCGCTGTGCGGGGTCGTCGGCTTCAAGCCGGCGCTCGGCAGCATCGGCGTCACCGGGGTGATCCCTCTCGCCCATTCGCTGGACACGCTTGGCCCGATCGCGCCGAACGTGAGGGCGGCGGCCCTCGCCTTTTCAATGATGTCCGCGACGCCCGTCTCGCTCGACGCCACGGCGAAGCCCCGCCTCGCGATCCCCGCGGGATGGGTGACGGGGCTCGACGAGCCGACGGCTCGGGCATGGGAGCTCGTGTCACGAGGCGTCCCCGAGGTGGATTTCCTGGACCGCGACGAGCTTTTCAAGGCCGGCCTGACGGTCCTCCTTGTCGAAGCCGCCGGCTATCACCGGAGATGGGCGGCCGAGTTCCCCGAGAAATACGGCGCTGACGTGCTTGGTCTCATCAAGCGAGGGCTCGAGATCCTGGGCGTCGACTTCGAGGCCGCGCTCCTGGCGATGGCGAGGTTTCGCGACGCCGCGCCTCGGCGCATGCAGGCATTCGACGCTCTTCTGGTGCCGGCCACCGCGATCGTGGCGCCCCTGGTGACCGCCGGGATAGAGGTGCGCGAACCCCTGGCGCGATTCACGCGCCCCTTCAACACAACGGGCCAGCCCGTGGTCGTCCTGCCCGCGCCGGTCGACGGCCTGCCCGTCGGCATCCAGGTCGTCGGGCGCACCAACGGGGACGCGCTGCGGGCGGCGATGTGGCTGGAGCGGGAGTGGGACCGCGCCGCCGGACACGCGCAGGGCGCACTCGGATCATGAGATCGAACGAGCTTTTCCCGGCGATCTTCAGCCGGCACGCGGCCGCGTATCAACGCCGGTTGGAGGGCATCATGGAGCGGGGCGAGGCGCCAAGCCGTTCGCTGGTCATCGAGTGGCTCGACGTGCAACCGGGAATGCGGGTCCTGGACCTGGCATGCGGACCGGGGACGCTCAGCGTCCGCCTCGCCCGACTCGTGCTGCCCGGCGGCGAGCTCGTCGGGGTCGACCTCGCGCCCGGCATGCTTGACCTGGCGCGCGCGGCCGGCGCGCCCAACGCGCGTTTCGAAGTCATGGACATCGAGCGCCTCCTGTTCCCCGATGCCACGTTCGACGCGGCGGCGTGCGGGCACGGGCTCCATTTCGTTCCTCAGCTGGATGTCGCGCTCCGGGAAGCTCGGCGCGTGCTGCGGCCCGGCGGCAGGTTCGCAGCAAGCGTCCCGCTCGCGGACGCCGGGAGCAGCGTGTGGTCGCTGCTGCTGGGGGTCGTCGATCGCCACCTCCCACCCGCCCCGCAGCCGGCCGACCGGGCGCTCACCAGGGAAACGGTCGTCGATCCGCAAAGGTTTGCGCAGGCTGTGCGCGAAGCCGGTTTCAGCACTGTCCAGGTCGACGTCGTGCACGAGACCGTCCACTGGAAATCCGCCGAGCAGCTGGTCTCGCTGTTCGCCAGCTGGTGGGACTGCGCGTCACGCCTGGACGGACTGGACGCCGAAGGCCGCCACGCATTCATCGAGGAGGCCACGACCACCCTTCAGCGTGAGCACCCGGGCGCGATCGAGACCGCCGGCAACAGCCACGTCCTGCGCGCGGTCGCCTGATGCGGCGTGCGTGCCTGACGCTCTTGCTGCTCGCCGTCTTGAGCGCCTGCGCCCAAGGTCCGCAGGCCTCGACAACGCCCGCCGCTTCACCGTCTCAGTCGCCGCTCGCTTCGCCCTCGCCATCCGCAAGTCCCATCGCGTACGGTCCGCCCGAGTACCGCGCCATCTGGGTCGACGCATTTCACGATGGCATCAAGTCGCCGGCTCAAATCGAGAAGCTGGTCGCCGACGCACGTCGCGCGAACCTCAACGCGCTCATCGTGCAGGTTCGCCCGAGAGGCAACGCGTATTTCAACCGCGCCGACGAGCCGCGCGCCCTGGACATCGTGGGCTCCAGGGGCTTCGACCCGCTGTCGTACCTGATACGGCTCGCGCATGCGTCGACTCCCAGGATCGAGGTGCACGCCTGGCTCAACACGTTCTTCGCTGGAGAAGAGAGCGGCGTGTACGTCATGCACCCCGACTGGGTCAATCGGACCAACGACGGATCCTCCGGCGGATACCTCGACCCGGGCGTGCCGGAGGTCCAGGCGTACACGCACAAGATCTTCATGGACGTCGCCATGCGCTACGACGTCGACGGCCTGCACATGGACTTTGTCCGTTATCCCGGCACGACCTGGGGCTACAGCTCCAAGGCGCTCAGCCTCTACAAGCAGCAGACCGGCGCGACGGCGACTCCCGCGCCCGACGACCCCCGCTGGCAGGGATGGCGTCGCGACCAGGTGACCGCGTTCGTACGCGACCTGCACGACGACCTCAAGCAACGGAAGCCTTCGGTCAAGCTGAGTGGTGCGCTCATCTGTTTTGGCGGCGGACCGGCGACGGCCGCCCAGTGGCCCCTGACTTCGGCGTACTCGTCCGTGTTCCAGGACTGGTATCAGTGGATGGTCAACGGCTACCTCGACTTCGGGGTGCCGATGAACTACGACAGCGACTGGAGCAGGCGCGAGCAGCTCTGGTTCAACCAGTGGCTGAACTTCGAAAAGGATTCCGGCTTCGCCGGCCGGGTCGTCACCGGCATGGGCGCCTTCCTGAATTACTCGGAGGACTCGCTGGCGCAAATTCGTCGCGTCCTCGCGCCGTCGGCGGCCGGTAACCAGGTGCTGGGCGTGGCCATCTATTCGTACGGGTCGACGTCCGTCTACGCCACGAGCGACTTTTACGATTCGCCCGACCTGGCGTCAGGGTTGCCCCGCCAGCCATACGCGGATGGCATCACGACCGAGGCCGGGTTTGAACAGCGCGCCGAAACGCTCAACGACTGGTTCATGAGCCAGCTGGCGGTGCCCGCCTACTACCACGACGTTGCACTGGGCCGGGTGCACACGGAACCCGTCTTCACCGTGCCGGCGCAAGTCCCGGTCGTGCCCGGGGCGTGATGCGCTGAGATGCCGACCGCCAGCACCATGCTCCGGCTGGTCGTGTTCGCTGTGCCCGCGGCGCTGGCGATGGCCGGCGTTCAGCCGTTGCTCGGCGCGGCCGCGGGAACCGTTCCGCTTCGATGGGCGATCGGGCTTGCGGCACCGGCGGTGATCGTCGCGGTGATCGCGTTCGGCGCCGCGCGATTCTCCGATGGTGGCAACTCGCCGCAGCCGCCGTGGTACTCGGCCTGGATCCTGATGCCCGGCGCTTTCCTGCTGGCAGGCGCGGCGGCGATGTGCATCTTCGGGGCGCTCGTCCAGCTGTCTCTCATCACATGGACGATGTGGGTGCTGCTCGCGGTCGGCTCGCTGCTGTGGGCGGCGGCTTTGACGATGGTGAGGGTCGCCTCTCGCTGAGCGGGCTCAGCGTGCGGCTCGCGAATGCGTCATGCCCACGCCGCCCTCCATCGTCCTGCGCAGGCAGACGCACACCCACATCCGGTAGGGCGACCACTCCTCGGCCAGCTTCTCAAGCGTCTCCAGGTCCGGCTCGCGCGCCAGGCCGTAGGCCGCCGATCGGAGCCCATGCCTCGTCCGTCAGGAAGGCCAGGTGAAGGGTGGCCCGATGGCCCATCGGAGTCGGAAGGTGCCCTGTGCCATGCTCCGACGAAGTTGGCGCCCTCCTCGAGGGAGAAGTCACCGTGCGGCACGATCTCGAACTCGCGGGCTTTGGCGTTCATGAAAAAAGGCCGGCCGCCACCGCGCGACCGGCCTCGTAGAGGTCTGCTATGCGAGCTTGATCCGGTTCGCGCGCGGGCCTTTCTGGCTCGGCTCGATCTCGAAGCTCACGCGCTCGCCACCGGCCAGCGAGTCGAAGTTCACGGCCGAGTCGAGGCCCGTCCGATGGAAGAAATATTCCCGGCCGTCCTCAGCCGCGATGAACCCGAACCCGCGGTCCGAGACCAACTTCTTGATGGTCCCTGTCGGCATCTCCCAACTCCCTTCTCGAAAGCAATGTCGCGAACGCCTGGGGCCCTTTCGAGAAGTTTCGACGACCGCGGCGCACATCGCCCGCAACCAGGCGACCGATCTACCTTACCACCCAACTCCGCGGCCGGATCACAGCGCCAGAAGGCTGACTCCGACGAGCGTGGCGAGGGCGCCTGACACCTTCATCGCGGCTCCTTTGCTCTCTTTAAGCCTCCACGCTCCCCAGACCGCAACGCCTACGACAGAGGTCTCGCGTACGGGGGCGACCACCGACAGCGGGGCGAAGCTCAGAGCCCAGAGGACGAGCAAGTATCCGCCCCAGATAAATAGGCCGATCACGAGCGCCTTGCGGCGACTCAGGACCGGCTGCTTTTCCACCTGGCGCGTCACTGTCAGCCTCGACGCGACCCACATCGACGCGGGCACCGTCAGGGCAAGGCTCGCCATGAGCAGCCATCCATACAACCAGGGTGTGGAAAGCCGCACCCCAACTCGGTCCACGGCAGTGTAGGAGGCGATCGCCACGCCCGTGAGAAGGGCCGGGATCGTGCCGCGTCCGCTCACCTGCGAGAGGCTGACGGTCAGGGTACCGAGAAGAAGCAGGACCACCCCGGCCAGCTGCTGCGCCGTCAATCTCTCGCCGAGCAACCCCAGACCGACCACGACCGCGAGAAGGGGCGCCGAACCGCGTGCGATCGGGTACACGGCGGAGATCTCGCCGCGGCGGTAGGCGGTCGCCAGCAGCCACAGGTAGGCCAGTTCAAGGGCGGCCGAAAGCGCGCACCAACCCGCGGCGGCAGTCGAAAGGCCAGGTCGGCCGTTGAGCACCCATACGACTGCCGTGAGCGGCGTGACGACGATCGTCGCCGCGATGGTTGCGCGCCGAAATGTGGCCATCGGGTCTCCGCTGACCTTGACCAGCACGTTCCACGTTCCATGAATGACAGCGGCCGCGAGTGCGAGCGCGATCGCGGCTGGGATCAAGCGGTCCGCCGCGGCCGAGCGAGCAGTCGCCCCAGGAGCCGGTACACCTCCGGGTTGATGACGAGGCCATTGTGGCTGCCCCAGACGGCGATCGACGGGATGTCGGGCCGCAGGCACGAGCGAAAGTTCACGACGTCGTCCGACTTCGTGTAGATCGAGACGGTGGGCACGACAGGGGGCAGCTCGAGGTCGTGCCCGAAGCGCGCCTCGGGATTCAGCCTGCGACCGTAGGCGAGCTCATTCGCGGTCCTGACCACGCCGACCGCACGGGTCGTGATCATCGACAGGTCGGTCCAGTCGGCCAGCGGCGCGCCGAGGGCGATCACCTGCTCGACGCTCTGCGGCCGGCGCTGAGACAGCACTTTCGCCAGCAAGCCGCCACGGCTGTGACCGACGAGCGTGACCCGCGAGCCTGCCTCGGCCTCCACCTCCACGAGCTTGTGCCGCAGCCCGGCGAGCATTCGCTCCGAGTGATGGACGTTGAAGAGGATGCCCGAGAGGTATGACCGGTAGCCGATGCGCTCCAACCAGCTGTGCATCAGGCGCAGGGACCAGTCGCCCGACAGGAAGCCGGGGATCAGCAACAGGGGCCGGCCGTCGCCATGGGGAATGCCGCGGCCGCGAAACACAGGATCGCGCAGCAGCGCCGACAGCTCGCGCAGCGCAAGCGGGTCCCAGAGCTTCACGTTCCGGGATGGTAGGTTGGTGCGCCGCCTCGGGTTGGCCTTTAGCCTGCGTACACGCCCCCGTCGGCGCCGATCTCGACCCGAATCGAGGCCAAAGGCGTCGGCGCCGGTCCGGCGACGACGGCCGCTCCGCGCGACGGATCGAACTCGGCGCCGTGGCACGGGCAGGCCAACAACCGCGAGTTCGTGTCGTAGCTGACCGGGCAGCCGGCGTGGGTGCATATCGCGTCGAACGCCACCACGCTTCCACCGGAAAGCGAGACGGCCACCCCAGGGTCGCCGGTCGTCGGGTCCTGGAAGTCCAGGAAGCCCTTCGACTGGAGGTCGGCAAGCGCGCCGATCCTGGTCCCGGTCGGTGATGCGACAGGCGTTGGACTGACGTCCGGGGTTGTGCTGACAGGAGCGGCCTGGATCGCCGGGCGGGCGCGGGGAAGCAGCGCGAGCGCCCAGACGAGCGCGACCGAGGCGCCGCCGAGCTGGAGGAGCAGGCGGCGCCGGCTCATGTCCGTCGCCGCCGCGCGACCGCGTTGCGCCGGCTGCCCGGGGCCGAAGATCAGCGGCCTGATGGAGAGCACCCCCTGGTCGCCGACGAGGAGCAGCGTGATCCAGGCCACCGTATAGATGCTGTCCGAGCCCAGGAAGTACGGCTGAACGGGCCAGCTTGCAGTGAGGAACAGGACAAAGCTCAGGAGCGCGCCCGCCGCCGCCGCCCATCGAGTCGCCAGGCCCAGCAGGACGAGCACGCCGATCACCAGCTCCGCGGCGATGACGCCGATGCCGGTGAGCTGCGGCACCGGGAGGGCGAAGAACTGGATCACAAAGCCGATCGGGGAGTGGTTCGCAAAGCCCTGGAGCTGCGTCCCGATGTAGGTCGACGCGCCCGGTTGAAGAAACCCGGGATCGGCGATCTTCTGCAGGCCCGCGTAGACGAACGTGACGCCGAGGAACAGGCGGAGCGGCACCGTGCCATAGGTCAGCCAGCGGTCGGAAGGTGCATCACGCGAACCTTGAGGCTGCTGCGCCAGGCGCTGCGGTTGCTGACGGGCGAGCTTCTGAGCGCCTTTCCTGGCCACCGCACCGAGATTACCGGGGATTGGCTGAGGCACTCCTGTGCAGCGGCTGGGAATGCGCTGAGAATCGCGAAGGCGGGCTGGGCAAACGGCCCACCCCCGCTGCGCGGGACCTCCCCACCAGGTGGGGAGGCCAGGCGTAGGATTGACGCGTTGCGCCATAAAACCGTCGACCTGGACGGACCGGTCCATTACATCGACTACGGCGGCGAGGGCAAGCCCCTCCTGATGGTGCACGGGCTCGGCGGAAGCGCCTTGAACTGGATGGCGGTGGCCCCGGAGATCGCCAAGAGCTACCACGCGCTCGCCATCGACCTGGCGGGCTTTGGTCAAACTCCCCTGTTCCGGCGCTCGGCGGCAGTGGGCGCGAACGCCGACCTGGTGCATGCGTTCATCGACAAGGTGATCGGGGAGCCGGTGATGCTGATGGGCAACTCGATGGGCGGCCACATCGCGATCCTCGAGGGCGCGGCACATCAGTCATCGGTGACGGGGCTGATCCTGGTCGACCCGGCCATCCCCGGCCCTCGCGTGCGCCGCCCCGAGCCCATCCTCCTCGGAGTGATGGCGGCGATCTCGATCCCAGGGTTGGCCGACATCCTCCTCGCGAGGCGGGCACGCGAGCTCGGCCCCGAGGGGCTCGTGCGCCAGACGCTGGCTGCTGTGTGCGCGGATCCGTCCCGCGTGTCGCGCGAGGTCGTCGACGCGCATGTCGCGCTCACGCGCGAGAGGGAACGGCTCGGACCTCAGAACGGCCGGGCGTTCCTGCAGGCGAGCCGATCGATTGGGCTGCGCATGGCCGATCCTCGGTTCTGGGCGCGGGTCGCGCAGGTGCGCGCGCCGACCCTTGTGATCCACGGAGGCCTCGACCGCCTCATTCCGGTCGCAGCGGCTCGCGACCTCGTTCGCCGCCGGCCCGACTGGACGCTGAAGGTCCTCGAAGGGGTCGGGCACGTCCCGATGATGGAAGTGCCTGACGCGTTCATGGACGCGTTGAGCGCGTGGAGCCCATATAGAATCGCTCGCAACCAGGCTGCGGTTTCATAGGAGACACGCTCAAGAAATCAACGTGGCAACGGTCTCAGAACCCCCTCGCAGCAAACGTCGAAGCAGATTTGGGAGAGTCGCATCGATCATCCCGGACCTCCGCCACATCGGCCGGTGGGACCCGATCCCTCCGATGTGGCTCGAAGGTCGAATCTATCTCGAATACCTGCGGCTGATCCGCGACCCCGTCTTTCGCGGTGTCGAAGTTCCACCCGGCCTCGGCAAGCCCGTGATGCTCATCCCCGGCTTCCTCGCGGGCGACTGGACTCTTCACACGCCGTTTCAGTGGCTGCGGCGCGCGGGCTACCGCCCGCGGATGGCGGGCGTCGCGTTCAACGTCATGTACTCGGAGGTCATGCTCAGGCCGCTTCTCGACACGCTCCTGGAGCTCAAGCGAAAGACCGGCGCGCGGGTGTCAGTCGTTGGTCACAGCCGGGGCGGGGTGCTGGCCAAAGTGCTTTCGCACCGGCGACCTGACCTTGTCGAGCAGGTGATCACGCTCGGCTCGCCTCTCCAGGACCCGTTCGACGTGCATCCATTGACGATGGCCGGCGTGCGGGCCGCCCACCTTTACAACATGTTTCGCTACCGGCATCCGGCGTCGGTCGAGGCGCGGTTCCTGCGCGACCTCGCCGCCGAGCCGCGCGTCCCAACGACTTCGGTCTACTCGCGCTCCGACGGAGTCGTCAACTGGAAGGCGTGCCTGCGACATGACGTGAACGCGATCGAGGTCCAGGGCAGCCACATCGGCCTGGCCCTGAACCCGGACGTCTACCGCATTCTGGCTTACATGCTCCCTGCACCCTGGAGGGTATGAGAGGAAACCCCAGAGTGGTTTCCTCTCATCGCGCGTGCGGCTTCGCCGCAGGCGCTGCTCTCCTTCCGGCATGACGTTGAGATTTCACTAAATAGTCACCCGTGGCATCGCGTGGAGTGACGAGAACAAAATCGCGGCCGGGTTGAACCCGGCCGCCCCTGCCACGCTGGTTAACGGCGGTAACATCATTCGTTAGCGGGAGCTCGCGCATCGCGGGCTGAGAGGGCGCCTTGCGCCGACCGCATGAACCTGAACTGGGTAATGCCAGCGGAGGGAGAGGTGAGCGACATCGCGACTCAGGTCGTCGATTCGGATTCGTTCGGCAAGGTCGAGAGCCACGGCATCGACTCGATTCCCACGGCCGAGCGTCATGGCGCGCCCCGCGAGCTGGGGTTCCTGTGGGCCGGTGCTTTCGTCAACTACGCGAGCCTCTTCACCGCGAGCCTCCTGACGACCTACTACGGCCTTGGCGTGTGGGACGGGCTGCTCGCAACCGTGCTCGGGACGGTCGCGGCCGCGGCGATCCTCGGGCTGTTGAGCAACACCGGACCGCGGTCCGGCCAGCCGCAGATCGTCTACACGCGAAGGATCTTCGGCCTGCGCGGTTCGTACCTGGGGGCTGCCCTCACTCTGTTCCTGGCCACTGGCTGGTTCGCGGTGGACTGCGTGATCGCAGCGCAGGCCGGCGCGCAGCTTTTCGGCGGCGGGAGCTCCTGGCTGACGTTCAGCCTCGTGATCGTGATCGCCGGGATCAGCGTGGCGGTGGCGATCTTCGGGCACGAGACGATCAAGGTCCTCGAGAAGTACGGCGCTATCACTTTCGTCGCGCTCGCCCTGCTCCTGTTCGTGTTCCTGGCGCCCCAGTTTCACTGGAGCCAGGGCCCGACCGTCCTGGGCCCGGCCTATCCCGGTGCGTTCGTCCTCGGCTTCATGACGTGCTTCGCGCTCGTGGCGTCGTGGTATCCGTTCGCCAGCGATTACTCGCGCTATCTTCCGGCCTCGAGCCCCATTCGATCCGTAACCCTATGGCCTGTCGTCGGCGTGGTCCTCCCGATGCTCCTGCTCGGATTGTTCGGACTGCTGCTGCCAACCATCGACGTCGGGCTCGCCTCGAGCCACGGCCCCCTCGCGGTGATCAGCGCGCATGCACCGTTCTGGGTGGCCATTCCATTCTTCCTGTTCGTGATCGCCGGCGAGATCTGGGCCAACTACCTGGACGTGTACACCGCAGGGCTCGTCACGCTCGCGATGGGCATCCGGCTGAAGCGGTGGCAGACTGCGCTGGGCTGCGGGATCGCCGGCACGGCGCTCGCGGCGTATGCGGTCCTCGTCACCGACTTCCATCTCGCGTACGAAGACTTCCTGATCCTGACCTATCTCTGGGCGCCCGCCTGGGCCGCGGTCGTGCTGCTCAGCTTCTTCCTGTTCGATCGACGGCCGCGGCCGCGCCTCGCGCTGGCCGCGTGGTTCGCCGGGACGGCAGCCAGCCTGGTCTTCGTGAACTACGACAACCTCTTCGGCAACCTCGGAGCCATGCCGAGCTTCTTCAACGACCGCCTGATCATCTCGCTGAACGGCGCAGACCTAAGCGGCATCGTCAGCATCGCGGTCGCCGGTGCGGTCTACTGGACAGGGCAGCGCGTGAGGACGCCATGAAGCTGCCCGTCGCGTTGACCATAGCGGGCTCGGATTCCGGGGGCGGAGCCGGCATCCAGGCGGACCTCAAGACCTTCGCCGCGCTGGGAGTGCACGGCGCCACCGCGATCACTGCGATCACCGCCCAGAACACGCTGGACGTCACTGACATCCTTGAGCTGCCGGCCTCGCTCGTGCGGGCGCAGATCGAGGCGGTGGTGCTGGACATCGGCGTGCAGGCCGCGAAGACGGGCATGCTCTCGAGCGCAGCGATCATCGACGTGGTCTCGGACGCGATCGTCGAGCACGGAATCCGAAACCTCGTGGTCGACCCGGTCATGGTGGCCAAGGGAGGCGCGCACCTCCTGCGCGGCGACGCTGTCGACACGCTGCGGACACGCCTTCTTCCACTCGCCGCGGTGATCACGCCGAACCTGCCGGAGGCCGAGGTCCTCCTGGGCAGGACGATCCGGACGGTCGATGAACGCAGGCAGGCCGCGCGTGACCTGGTCGCACTCGGGGCGCGCGCGGCGGTCGTCAAGGGCGGCCACACAGACGAGGCGGTGTCGACCGACATCTATTTCGACGGCAGCCGGCTGGTCGAGCTGCAGGCCGAGCGGATCCCCACCTCCAACACGCACGGCAGCGGCTGCGTGTTCTCGGCGGCCATCGCGGCCGCGCTGGCCACGGGCGCCGACCCCCTCTCCGCGGTGCAGGACGCCAAGCGGTTCATCACCGCGGCGATCGAGCAATCGCTCGAACTCGGGCGTGGTCACGGGCCGGTGAACCCGATGTTCAAGATCGTGCCTTGAGCCGGACGCGGGCTCGCGACGGCTGGGGCGATTAAGCTGTGGCGTCATGAGCAAGCGCAAACGCGCCAGCACCGGCAAGAGTTCGTCCGGCACCGATCAGGCGGCGCCAGCAGGTTCAACAGAGTCCAGCGCCGACGACGCGGCGGTCAAAGACGACATGGCTCACGTCAGCCCTGACCTGCTGGCGGGCAGCCCAGACATATTCGCCTCCAAACCTGCCCCCAAGGATGAGCCCGTGGCCGAGGCCGCCGGCGACGTCGTGACGGAGCCGGTTACCGATGAGACTCCCAAGGAGACCAACTGGTCGCCGGAGAAAGACGTCGAGCCCACGAGCACGACGGAGGCAGCCGACGAGCCAGTCGAGGAGCCGGCATCCGCGGCCGCCACAGAGCCGGTCCTCGCGCCTCCATCCACTGCGCCTGCGCCGCCGGCGCCATATGTAGCCGCCGTGCCGCATCAGCCACGATCTCGCGTGGGCGGTTCGAGTGCCGCGCTCGGCATCGTGCTGGTCGTGGTGGGCCTCTTCGCCCTCGGGGTCGTGGTTTTCGGGATCGACCTCACCCAGTACGGCTGGCCGCTGTTCGTGATCGTCCCCGGGTTGACGCTGCTCGTCGTCGGTTTCCTCGGCGGTGGTGCCGGCGCCTCCGTGCCTGGAGGGATCGTGACCATGCTCGGCCTGGTCCTCGCCTACCAGAGCAGTTCCGGCGACTGGCCGAGCTGGGCGTTCGCCTGGGCCCTCGTCGCTCCGTTCGGGGTCGGCCTCGGCCTGTACCTCCAGGCGCTTCGGGATCGCGACCCGGTGATGCTCCGGCGTGGACGCGGCCTGTTGTTCGCCGGAGGGATGATCTTCTTGATCGGGTTCGTGCTGTTCGAATCGATCCTGGGGATCAGCGGGACGGACTACGGGCCGTTCGGCAAGGCAGCCCTGCCGGCGCTGTTGATCATCATCGGGGCCGTGCTCCTGGTGCGGAGCATCCAGCGCAGCCGGCGCGTCTAGCTACGCGCTGACAGCCGTTTGACCCGGGCCGCGAGCGCGTCGCGGCTCATCTGGTATTCGGTGCCGACGCGGTACTGCTTGAAACCGAGCTGCTTGTTGATCGCCAGCATGGGCGCGTTTGAGCCGGCGTTGCCCGTGGCCATCCACTGCGCCTCCGGGTAGAGCTTGCGGAGATGCAGCAGCATCGCTGCCTTGATCCACTTGCCCAAGCCACGACCGCGCGCCTCGGGCCGGACTCCGGTGAATTGCTGCTGTAGGATCGTCGGCCGGTACGGCGCCCAGATGATGTCCGTGATGCCTGAGACGACGCCGGCAGGCTCGCGGGCGATCACCTGGTGAAGGCGCTCGCCGCCCAGCTTCATCCGCTCCCTGTAATCGCGCATGTGGTCCGGCGTGACGACGATCTGTCCGATGTCCAGGTCGTCAAAGGGCATCGTGTTCAGCAAGGCTGAGAGCTGCGGCGCGTAGTCGTCCCACATCTCCTCCGGGGTGAAGCCGTCATAGATCGCAAGCTGTGTCTCTGGCGAGCGCAATGGCCCTTCGGCAGCCCAGCGCTCGACCATCGCCCAATCGACGTCCGCGAGCCTGAGGCGGTTTTCGGCCTCGTTCAGCTTCGCTTGCGCACCAACCCACTTCAGGAATGCTCGCCCTGGATCGACTTCGGTTCCGAACCCTATCTTCGAGCACGCGTGGAGGTCGACCAGCTCGAGGAGGAGCGGCAGCCACGAGCCACCGATGCCACGCCGCCGGTGGTCCGGATGAACGTAGACGTCGGCCCAGAAGAGGTGTTTGTTGGGCTCGTACTCGGCCGTCCCCGGCTTGACCGTTTCGCCGTAGAACCAGCTCACCATCGTGCCGCCCTCCGAAATCTCGTATCGGTGCTCGTGCTGGAACGGGTTCTCGCGCTTCATCTGCAGCTCTTCGATTTCATCCGGGCGGAGCGGGTCATCCGGACGCGATTCCTTCATCTGGACGTGGCGCAGCTCGTGGAAGCGCCGCCACAGGTCCGAGTCCGCGGTGGCTGGATCGAATCGCGCCGCGGCGAGCTTGCTTGCCATCGGTCGATAATCTCATACCGATGTCTGACGCCAGTCCGTTCAAAGTCGGGGTCACCATCCACCCGCAGCAGTGCACGATCCAGGAGCTGCGCGACGCGTGGCGACGGGCCGACGACCTCGAGTTCGCTAGAAAGTCGGCGATCCTTGACCAGTGGTGCGAGCGCGTCGGCAGGAACCCGAAAGAGATCGAGCGCACAGCAAACGTCGGCCCGACAACGCCGAAGCTGGTCGAAGGGTGGCTGGCGGCCGGCCTGCAGCATTTTGCGCTGCGGCTGGCTCAGCCTTTCGACACCAAGGCCGTCGAGCGGCTGATCAAAGTTCGGGATTCTTGACCGGGGCGACCTCGCCGGGTCTTGGGCGCCGAAACGGCGGCGCCTCGGCATCAAGCGCCTGTCGCTGAGACGCGCGCATGGCCTGCAGCAGCTGCTCGGTCGACACGCCGAACACGTTGCGGATGATCCCGTCGTAGTAGTTCAGCCCGCTCAATCGCTGCAGCACCGTCTTGTTCGGCCGCACGAGGGCGCGGTTGAGCCGGTAGAAGATCACGTTCGGGACCGCCTTAGGGTCCTGCCACTCGCCGACCTCTGACATTTTCATCGACCTGAAGGAGCTGACGTGGGCTCCCATCAGGTCGGTAACGTGCAACCAGCGAACGCCCGGCTTCCGCCCGACTCGAAATCCGTCGATGGTCAGCGTGAGCTGCTCGCCCATTCCCTGCATCGCCGTGAAGTAGAAGGCGTTGAGGCCGACCATCAGGATCACGGTCAGCGGCGCGAGCCATTGATAGCCACGATCGGCAAACAGCGCCAGGACCAGCGCGAGCGGGAACGCGATCCAGCCCACGAGGCGCAGGGCCCTCGCAAATCGCGGCAGCGCCGGGGCGGATAGAACGACCTCGCCCGCGCGAGGATCCAGGTTCGTCGTGGTGCGCGTGCGCCGGCGAAAGGCGTCCCGGGTTCCGATCGCGGCCGCCGTGGAGCCTCCGATGCCGACTGTGTAGACCGTGAGCAGGGCCACGGTGACGAGCAGCAGCGCTCGAGCATCCACGATGGGCATTGTAGGGAGCACAACGAGAATGGCCCGGATTTTGTGGGCGGGGCACTAACCAGATATAAGCGCATGGCCTACCATTCGAGCCACACACCCTCTTCGCGGCGACGAACCTCCTACCGCTTGGCAGGAGGTTCGTCATTTAGATCGCGGGGGAGGACAGCCGTCCTCCCCCGCGGAAACCCCTCCCTCCTCGGCCACGCGGGATTGTGTTTGGAGGGTGGCACGCCTTGGTGACGGCCGGGATAAACCCGGCCTGAAGCCCCACCTGGCTCTTGTTCTGAGGGTTACGCGGCTTTCACAGCGGCGACCAGCTTTGTCAGCGAGTCTTTCGCGTCGCCGAAGAACATGATCGTCTTCGGGTCGTACATCAGGTCGTTGTCGATCCCGGCGAAGCCAGGTCGCATCGAGCGCTTCATGAAGATGATGTTCTTGGCCTGGTCCGCATTCAGGATCGGCATTCCATAGATCGGGCTGCCCGGCGTGTTGCGTGCGGACGGGTTGACGACGTCGTTTGCGCCGACGATCAACGCGACGTCCGCGTTCTTGAACTCGTCGTTGACCTCGTCCATCTCCTTGAGCTGCTCATAAGGCACGTTGGCCTCGGCCAGCAGCACGTTCATGTGCCCGGGCATGCGACCCGCGACAGGATGGATCGCGTACGTGACCTCGACCCCGCGCTTCTCGAGCACGTCCGCGAGCTCGCGCGCCGCGTGCTGCGCCTGCGCGACCGCGAGGCCGTAGCCCGGTACTATGATCACGCGCTGCGAGTACGCAAGCAGGGTGCCGATGTCCTCCGCGTTGCCCGACCTGACGCTCCGGCCTTCCTTGCCCGCCACCGCCGCGGTCCCCGCGCGGGCCTGGCCGAAAGCCCCGAACAGAACGCTCGCGAGGGAACGCCCCATCGCGTCGCTCATCATCTTCGTCAGCAGGCTTCCGGAGGCTCCCACCAGGGTCCCGGCAACGATCAGGGCAAAGTTGTTGAGCGTGAAGCCGCTGGCCGCGACTGCGAGGCCGGTGAATGCGTTGAGGAGCGAGATCACGACTGGCATGTCAGCGCCGCCGATCGGCAACACGAACGCGACGCCGAGCACCAGCGCAAGCACCATCAGCGAGATGAACGAGAACGGGATCGACGCAATCGCGAGCACGGCGATCGCGAAGCCCAGGATCAGTGCGGCGAGGATGCCGTTGACGACCTGCTGGCCCGGGTAGGTGATCGGCGTGCCGGTCATCAGCTCCTGCAGCTTCGCGAATGCCACCATGCTGCCGGCGAACGAGGCCGAACCGATGACGATGCTGAAAATGCTGGGGAACGCCTCGGAAAGGGGCGGGTGCTGCCCGAAGGTGAGCAGTTCGGCCACCGCCACCAGGGCCGCGGCCCCTCCGCCCACGCCGTTGAAGAGGGCGACCATCTGCGGGATCGCGGTCATCTTCACCATGCGCGCGCCGACGGCTCCGATCGACGCGCCGATGGCGACCCCGACCAGGATGATGGTCACGCCGGGCCTGGTGAAGTGGAGCAGCGGCAGCGTCGCGACGAGCGCGATCACCATGCCGATGGCCGCGATGAAGTTGCCGTTTCGAGCGCCCTTGGGCGAGCTGAGCTGCTTCAGGCCCAGGATGAACAGGACCGCTGCCACCAGGTAGGCCAGCGCGATGACGAGGTTCACTTGGGCGCTTTTGCGGGGTCGGCCGGCGCAGCGGTTTTCGCCGCTTGCGGCTGTGTGCGAGCGGCCTGGCGCCCTTTGAACATCTCAAGCATCCGGTCGGTGACGACGAACCCGCCGACGACGTTGGTGGTCGCGAGCGTCACGGCGACGAGCCCGAGAATGACGTTCACCGGCGTGTTCGCGCCGGCGGCGATGACGAGCGCGCCGACCAGGATGATTCCGTGGATCGCGTTGGTCCCGGACATGAGCGGCGTGTGCAGGATGGTCGGCACCTTGGAGATGACCTCGATGCCGACAAAGATCGCCAGCACGAAGAAGGTCACCTCGTTGAGCAGCTCGTTGTTCATGAGGCGGCGGGCGCCAGCAGCTGTTTCGCGCGATCGTTGACGATCTCGCCGCCGTGGGTCACGCAGCTGCCCTTGGTGATCTCGTCGGCGAAGTCGAGCACGATCGTGCCGTTCTTGACGAGGTGCAGCAGCAGGTTGGCGACGTTGCGCGCGAACAGCTGGCTGGTGTGCAGCGCCATCGTCGACGGCACGTTGGTGATGCCGATGATCGTGACTCCACCGACGTCGACATCCTTTCCCGCCTGGGTCAGCTCGACGTTTCCGCCGGTTTCGGCGGCCAGGTCGACAATGACCGAGCCCGGTCGCATGCCCTTCACCATGTCGCCGGTGACGAGCAGCGGAGCACGGCGGCCTGGAATCGCCGCGGTCGTGATCACGACGTCCGACTTCGCGACGTGCTCGCCGATCAGCTCTCGCTGCTTGGTCAAGAACTCTTCGGACTGCTCGCGGGCGTAGCCGCCCTCGCCCTCCTGCGTCTCCAGCGCCAGCTCGATGAAGGTCGCGCCGAGTGACTGCACCTCTTCCTTCACCGCCGGCCTCACATCGTATGCCGAGACCACGGCGCCAAGCCGTCGCGCCGTGGCGATCGCCTGGAGGCCGGCCACGCCGGCGCCCATCACGAGCACCCGTGCCGGGGCGACCGTGCCGGCCGCCGTCATCATCATCGGAAAGAACTTGCCGAGCCGGTCGGCGGCCATCAGCACCGCCTTGTAGCCCGAGGCTGAGGCCTGGGACGACAGCGCGTCCATCGACTGGGCCCGCGAGATCCGAGGCAGCAGCTCGAGGCTGAACGCGGTGATCCCGTGCTGCGCGAGGGACTTGACGATGTCGCCCTGGGTGGCGGGCTGTAGGAAGCTGATCAGCACCGCCCCTTTCTTGAGCAGGGCGATCTCGCTCTCGCGAGGCGCCTGCACCTTGAGGACCGCGTCGGCGTAATGAAGCATGATCCCGGCCCGATCGGCCACCTTCACACCGACCTTCTCGTACATCTCGTCGGTGAGAAACGCTGCCGCGCCTGCGCCAGTCTGGATGGTCACGTCCAGGCCCGCGGCGATCAGCAGCTTCGCCGTGTCCGGAACCAGCGCCACGCGGCGCTCGCCCTGCTCGACCTCCTTGGGAACCGCGACGTTCACAGATTGAGGACTCTAGCGGAATCCGGGTTCAGCTCATGAGTCGCGTAATATCGGTGATCCGCCGCCAAGAGCCCAATTGACCGAAGAAATCATCAACGACCTCACCATCCAGGCCGCCACCGTCAACGGATCCGGGAGCCAGACGGCGAACCTCATCCTGACCAGGGCGATCTTCCACATGGGCATCCCGGTCGCTCCCAAGAACGTGTTCCCGTCGAACATCGAAGGCCTGCCGACCTGGTACCAGCTGCGGGTCACGCCGGAGGGACACATGGCCCGCTCCGACAAGGTGGACATCCTGGTCGCGTTCAACGTCGCGACCTGGCGCCAAGACCTGGAGACGGTGCGGCCGGGCGGCGTCGTGGTTCACGAGGAGGCCTTCTCGAAGGCCGACGCTCGCGATGACGTGACCTACTACCCGGTGCCCTTCTCGAAGCTCGCCAAAGCGAAGATCCAGAACGACACCCTGCGCAAGCAGCTGGCCAACATGATCTACGTCGGGATCGTCGGCGGCCTGCTCGGCATCCCGTGGGAAGCCTTCGACCACGCCGTGAAGCGGCAGTTCCTCACCAAGCCCAAGGCAGTTCCGGTCAACCTCGATGCGATCAAGGTCGGCCACGACTACTGGCAGGACAACTTCTCGAAGACAGATCCCTACAGGCTCGAGCCGATGACCGGCCAGGTCGAAGGCAAGGTCCTGGTCGAGGGCAACCAGGCGGCTGCGCTCGGCGCCCTGATGGGCGGCGTGACGGTCGCCGCGTGGTATCCGATCACCCCATCCTCCTCGCTGTGCGAGAACCTTATCGCCTACGCGGAGCGATTCCGCACCGACGCGAAGACCGGCGAGAAGCTCATCTCGGTGGTCCAGGCGGAGGACGAGCTGGCGGCAGTCGGCATGGCGATCGGCGCCGGCTGGGCGGGGGCGCGCTCCATGACCTCCACGTCCGGTCCTGGGATCTCGCTGATGGCTGAGTTCGCCGGGCTCGGCTACTACGCCGAGGTGCCGGTCGTGATCTTCGACATCCAGCGCATCGGCCCGTCGACGGGCCTTCCGACGCGCACGTCCCAGGCGGACGTCGGGTTCGCCTTCACGCTCTCACACGGCGACACCAAACACATCGTGCTGCTGCCGGGCACCGTCGAGGAGTGCTACGAGCTCGCGCGAGACGCCTTCGACTACGCCGAGCGATTCCAGACCCCGGTCTTCGTCCTCTCCGACCTCGACCTCGGCATGAACCTGTGGATGACACCGGAGTTCAAGTACCCCGACAAGCCGTTCGACCGCGGCAAGGTGCTCTCCAAAGAGGACCTCGACAGGCTGGCCGGCGAGTGGGGACGGTACCGCGACGTCGACGGCGACGGCGTGACCTACCGCACGCTGCCTGGCACCGACCACCCCGCGGCCGGCTTCTTCACCCGCGGCTCAGGCCACGACGAAAACGCGAGGTACACGGAGAACGCCGACGCGTACGCCCGCAACATGGACCGCCTCTCCAGGAAGCTCGAGACAGCGCGGAAGGTCCTGCCCGCGCCGGTCGTGGACGAGAGCATGAAGTCGCCCGTCGGGCTGATTGCGTTCGGCTCCACCCATGCCGCAGTCCTCGAGGCGCGTGAAGCGCTCGCCGCCGCGAACAAGCCCGTCGACTACCTGCGCTTGCGGGCACTGCCGCTGTCCGACGAGGTAGCGGCTTTCGTGTCGCGCCACGAGCGGGTCTACGTCGTCGAGCAGAATCGCGACGGGCAGGTCTACGACCTGGTCCGCCTGGCGCTGTCTGCGGAGCTCGTCAACCGCGTCCACTCGATCCGCCACTACAACGGCCAGCCCATCCCGGCCGCGGCCATCATCGAACCGCTGATGCAGACAGAGGCCGTGCCCGCATGAGCGCAACCGTGAACCGCGTCGGACTGCCACGCGATGCCTACAAAGGCGCGGCGACGACGCTGTGCGCGGGGTGCGGACACAACTCGATCACCAACCACATGATCAAGGCGCTTTACGAGCTCGGCGTCGAGCCGCACCGGCTGGCCAAGATGTCCGGCATCGGCTGCTCGTCGAAGACGCCTGCCTACTTCGTCGAGACCGCTCACGGCTTCAACGGCGTGCACGGCCGCATGCCCGCGCTGACCACCGGGGCTCAGCTCGCCAACCGGCAGCTCATCATGCTGGGCGTCTCCGGTGACGGGGACACCGCATCGATCGGCCTGGGCCAGTTCATGCACATGATCCGGCGCAACATCGATTGCACTTACATCATCGAAGACAACGGGACGTACGGACTGACCAAGGGCCAGTTCTCCGCCACCGCGGACCTGGGCTCGGTGCAGAAGAAGGGCGCCATCAACACCTTCCAGCCCATCGACCCGTGCGCTGTAGCGCTGACGCTGGGCTGCTCGTTCGTCGCGCGCTCCTTCAGCGGCGACGGCAAGCAGGTCGTGCCGCTGATCAAAGCCGCCATCGCCCATCGCGGCACCGCGATCATCGATATCGTGTCGCCATGTGTGACGTTCAACGACCACGACGGCTCGACCAAGAGCTACAGCTGGGTCAAGGACCACGAGGAGTCGATCGCGGACGTCTCCTTTATCCCGTACTTCGAGGAGGTTCATGTCGACTACGAGCCGGGCACCATCCGCGACGTCGAGCTGCACGACGGGTCGCATATCCTGCTCAAGAAGCTGGGCGACGACCACGACCCGTCCGACCGGCGCGCCGCCATGCGCGTGATCGAGGAGGGGCGCTCCGCCGGTCACCTGGTGACCGGGCTGCTCTACGTCGACACGACGATGGACGACTTCGCCACCACAGAGCACATCCCGCAGCGCCCGCTGAAAGACCTCGGCGAGGCCGAGCTCCGGCTGTCGCGCGAAGACTTCGCCCAGTTCATGTCCGAGTTCGCCTAACCGCCGGGCGCGCGCAGGGCGCACTTCTATTTTGATTCGCGCGCGCAGGGCGCTTTTCTAGTGGCGATCGAGCCGCCTGCGACCCCGCAGGAGCTGATCAAGGGCACCCGCCTGATCGCCCGGCGAGACCCGGCGATGGCTTTGCTGATCAAGCGCGGGGGCGCGATCGAGCTGCGCGATCCCCTCGAGGACAGCTTCGCGGCGCTCGTCCGCTCGATCATGTATCAGCAGCTGGCGGGCGCCGCCGCGACCGCAATCCATGGCCGTTTCCTGAAGCTGTTCAAAGGTGGGCTTTCGCCTCGCGTCGTGCTGCGCTTGCCGGAAGGCGCGATGCGTTCAGCGGGCGTGAGCGGCCCGAAAGCTGCCGCAATCACCGACCTGGCGCGAAAGATCCTCGACGGAACCGTCCCGATACACGATCTCGACGGGCTGGCCGATGACGAGCTGGAAGCACGGCTGGTCCAGGTGCGAGGCATCGGTCCGTGGACGGCGGACATGTTCCTGATCTTCCAGCTGCGCCGGCTCGACGTGTGGCCGATCGAGGACTACGGCGTGCGCAAAGGTTGGGCGCTGGCCCACAGTCTCAAAGAACCGCCCAAGCCGAAGGCACTGGAGGCCGAGGGGGAGCGCTTCCGTCCCTATCGGACCATCGCCGCGCTGTACTGCTGGCAAGCAGTCGACACCGAATTGCCGACCTAGCGACCGTACTTGCGGCGCAGGCGTTCGACGGACTGGTCTGTCATGGGCGGCCAGCCGTAGGCGGCCAGAAAGTCCTGCGCGAAGCCCTTACCTAAGTTGTACTGCAGCGTCCACACGCCCGCGGCGAGATCCACTTCGGGAGTCGCCAGGCCGGCACGGCCCACGTCGATCAGGGCGCTGAGCCGGCCGTCCCGCACCAGGACGTTGGGCAGGCAGTAGTCGCCGTGGACCAGTACGTGACCGGCTTCTTCACACCGAACGGGCAGCCGGCGGCGTCGGTCGCGTGGAGGCCACGAAGGATCTCACCGAGAAGCCTGGCCACCCGAGACGGGTCCAGCTCGACCGAAGGGTGGTACAACGGCACGCCGGGCGCCTCCCGCGTGAGCAGCCAGTCGTCGCCTGCCGCATGGAAGAATCCGACCATCTCCGGCACCGGCCAGCGGCCCGCGAGCCACGCCAGGCGGTCGCGCTCACGGGTGAGATCAGCGGCTCGCTTGATGAACACCGCTCCGGACTCGCCGGCCAGCCGCCACACCGTGCCGGCCCAGCTAAGCCACGCAAGCTCGCCGGTCAGCCCCTTGCCTCCGACCGCGGCGATTGCTGCCGACCGCACCGCTCGCGGAAGCCGCAAAGTAGTTGATGAAGATTCCATCAAGCGTCCTCTGTACCATTTGCTGATAAGCCGGCGGATCGTTGGGGGTGAGGTGTGGTGATAACTCTTCCGGATTCCCCGGACGCGTTCAAGGATGCAGCCTGGGAGGACGTCCTCCCCTATTACGAGGAGCTGGCGTTGCGGCCGCTCGATCGCAACAACGTCGAGTCCTGGCTCGCGGACTGGTCTCTGTTCGAGTCGCTGCTGTCAGAGGCCGGCTCTCTGGCGAGCTTCGCTTACTCATGTGATACGTCCGACCCCGCCCGCGAGGCGGCGCAGCTTCGCTTCGGGGCGCAGATCTCGCCCAGGGCCCGCGAGCAGCGCGTGCGCCTGCAGGAGCGACTGGTTGAGCTCGATTACGTTCGCTCGGGCCTCGAGACGACCGTGGAGCGCTTCCGCAACCAGATGGAGCTGTTCAACGAGGCCAACGTTCCGCTGTACGGCCAGCTGTCGACGCTGGACACGGAATGGTCGAAGGTGAACGGCGCGATGACCGCCGAGTGGGACGGCGAGGAGACGACGCCCGCCCAGCTCAAAGCGTTCCTCCAGTCAAACGACCGCGCGGTGCGCGAGCGCGCCTTCAAGCTGCGGGCGAAGCCGTACATCGAGCAGCGAGAGGTCCTCGCCGGCATCTTCGATCGCATGTACGACCTGCGCGGGCAGATTGCCCGCAACGCCGGCTTCGACAATTTCCGCGACTACACACATCGCGAGAAGAACCGTTTCGACTACACGCCTGACGACTGCTTTCGCTTCCACGACGCGGTCGAGCACGCCGTGCAGCCTGCGGTGGGGCGGCTCATGAAGCGCCGCCGCCGCCGGATGGGCCTTGACGGGCTCCGGCCCTGGGACGTCACGGCGGACGTGCACGGACGTCCCGCGCTCAAACCGTTCGACGAGATCGAGACCTTCATCGAGCGGGCCGCCGATGTGTTCGGCCACGTCGACCCTGACTTCCAGATCTACTACCAGACCATGGCCGACGCCCACCTGCTCGACCTGGACAACCGCAAAGGCAAGGCTCCGGGCGGTTACTGCCAGACGCTCGCGTTCAGAAAGATGCCGCTCATCTTCATGAATGCCGTTGGCATGGACGAAGACGTGCGCACGCTCCTGCACGAGTCCGGCCACGCGTTCCACTCCTTCGAGGCCTCCCGGCTTCCCTTGCTGTTCCAACGGCACACAGGCTCGGAGATGGCCGAGGTGGCCTCGATGTCGATGGAGCTGCTGGCCTCGCCGTACATCGATCGGGAAAGCGGCGGTTACTACAACGACGACGAGGCCCGGCGGTCACGCACAGAGCTGCTCGAAAGCATCGTGCTGTTCTTTCCGCACTGCGCGTCGGTCGACGCGTTTCAGCAGTGGATGTACCTGGAGCCGGACGGCCGCGACGCAGACGCTCGCGATCGCAAGTGGCTCGAGCTGCGCAGCCGCTTCGAGGGTCCGTTCGTCGACTGGAGCGGCCTGGACCCGGAACGAATCGCGCGTTGGTACCAGCAGCCGCACTTCTTTGGCAGCCCGTTCTACTACATCGAGTACGGCATCGCCCAGCTGGGTGCGCTGCAGGTGTGGCGCAACAGCTTGAAGAACGGGCCGGAAGCGGTTCACGATTACCGCGAGGCGCTTGCGCTTGGCGCGACGAAGCGGCTCCCGGAGCTGTTCAAGGCCGCAGGGGCCAGGCTGATCTTCGACAGTGACGGCATGGCCGAGCTGATCTCGCTGGTCGAGGAAGAACTGGACCGACTCCAGTAAGCCCCGTCCCAGCCGCCCATGCCAGGTCAGCTTGCCCGTTCAGTTGGTCGCAATATCTCGCAAAGGCATGTGCGGGCCGAAGCGCGGCGCGCTGATGCCGGCCAGCATCAGCAGCCGGATGACGCGAGCCCGGTGCCCGGTGAAAGGTTCGAGCAGCTCGAGCATCCGCTCGTCGCTCGAGCGGGCCGTGCCCTCGAACGCGTAGCCGACCATGTGCGGCAGGTGGTAGTCGCCGACCGGCACGGCGTCCGGGTCGCCCAGCGCGACCAGTGCGACTTTCGCCGCGGTCCACGGTCCGATGCCGGGAAAAGCGTTGAGCCGGCGGTGGGCGCTCGGCATGTCCATTGCGACCGTCTCCTCCAGGCGGCCGGCGCTGCGCGCCGCGCGGATGACCACGTCGGCGCGCCGGCGCTCGACGCCGAATCGATGGAAGGTCCAGTAAGGAGTTCGCGCAAGGACCTGGGCTGATGGCGCAACCTTGAGCCGCACCGGACCGGGGGCAGGCTCCCCCAACCCATCGACGAGCCCGCGATACGACGCGTGGGCCTCGACTGTGGTGACCTTCTGAGCCAGGACGGCGGGCACCAGGGCTTCGAACACCGCCTCGGTCCGCGGAAGCCGCAGGCCGGGGTTGCGCCGATGAAGGTCGGCGATCAGCGGGTGCTGAGGGTGGAAGCTGCTGTCATCACCCTCGCCGCAGAATGCCGGCACCCGCGCCACCGCCCACGGCGCGCCCGGCCCCCAGGCCTCGACCTCGATCCGTCGCGAGTCCTGGCGGAGGTGGATCGTCGCGAGTCCTTCCGGCGTCCTGGTTGCGCGCCACACCTCGCGACCGTGAACGCGAAACGACGGGCCCGGGCCGATCGCCGACAACGTTGAGAACAGGTCCAGGGGGCGTGCGGTCTCGAAGCTCGACCTGACCAGGTGGTCCACGGCGACTCAGGCTACTGCTTCAGTGGAACTGCCACGGTGAACGTGCTGCCGCTTCCGGCGGCCGACTGCACGGTGACGTCTCCCCCATGCATGCGCGCGATCTCGCGCGACAACCACAGGCCCAGCCCCGTGCCGGGCACGTGTTGCGTGTTGCGGAGGCGGCCGAAGCGCGTGAAAAGCTGGCCCTGGTTTTCCTCCGAGATCCCGACTCCCTGGTCGGCCACCGACACAGTGGCCATGCCATCCTCGCTCCGTACACGCACCGTGATCCCCGACCCGGGAGGCGAGTATTTGGCCGCGTTGCCGAGCAGGTTGCGGACCACGATCTGGAGGCGATCGGGATCAATGTCGGCCTCGACCGGCTCTGGCGGCTCATCGAGGTTCAGGTGATGGCCGGCGAGCACGATTCTCATGCTGGAAACCGCGCCTTCCGTCACCGCCACAATGTCCAGGTGGCGCTTGTTGAGCTCCAGCCGGCCCTCGTTCAGCCGAGCCGTTTCGAGCAGCTGCTCAATCATCCAGTTGACTTCATCCGACTTCGAGATCAGGAGCGGAAGCAGCGACTGTGCCATGGGCGGCATGTCGCCGAGCGAACCAGCCTCGAGCATGGTCAGGTAACCCTTGAGGATCGTCATCGGGCCACGGAGCTCGTGAGACACGATGCTGAGCAGGTCACTCTCGTCAGTCATCCGGTTCGAGAATAGCCCAAACGACGACAATTCAACGACAGGGAGTTAGCGATGAAGTGGATTACCCGCAAGAACGCCAGCGTCGACCGGATCGCGTGCCCCTGGATGATCAAGCGCTTCATCGACGCCGACGCCGAGTTCCTCTACGTGCCGGCGCCGGAGGTGATCGCAGCGGCAGAGCGCGAAGGCGCCATCCCCTACGACGTCGGAGGCGTCGAGCTCGGCCACGTCGACGGCCGGTGCAGCTTCGAGTCGATCATCGTCAAGTACGGCCTCGAGGACCCGGCGCTCGACAGGCTGGCCCAGATCGTCCACGGAGCTGACGTCACGACGGACGTGGACATGACGCCCGAGGCGGCGGGGCTAAAGGCGATCGCGCACGGATTCGCCATGGTGCACGGCGAGAACGACCACCTCAAGATTGCACTCGAAACACCCCTCTACGACGCGCTGTACGCGTGGTGCCAGCACGAGGTCGCGAAGGTCAGAAAGTCGGAGTGACCTCGATCCTGTCGGGATCGGTGAGGGCCCTTTCGATGCGCTTGACCTCGAAACGCTCAAGGCCCCGCACGCCGGCCTCGACCGCGGCCGCGCCGCGACCCTCGAGCAGGTTGATGCCGAGGTGATGGTGGTAGCCGTCCCAGCTCATGAACCTCATCACGCGGCCGGCTTCCGCCATTAGCTCCATGCCCATCGACTCGTAAAACGCCTGGGAGCTGTCCAGGTCCGAGACGTTGAGGTGCATGTGACCCAGGACGGTCCCGCCGGAGAACTTCTTCTGGGGCTTGTCCGCGATCCGCAGCAGACGCTCGAAATCAAGATGATCGGTCCCGATGTTCAGCCGGCCGTTCGGGTACTGCCATTCGCTACGCGGGCGATCCGCATAGACCTCGATGCCGTTTCCCTCGGGATCGTCGAAGTAGAGCGCCTGGCTGACAAAGTGGTCGGCGGTCCCGGTGAGCGGCAGCCGCTCTTCGATGCTGCGCTGCAGGAATCCACCAAGCTCGTCCTCGCGTGGCAGCAGGATGGCGAAGTGATAGAGGCCGGCGGTGTGTCGAGGCCGCTCGCGTCCGCCCGGTAGCATCCGCAGGCGAAGCAACGGCGAGCCGGCCGCGCCCAGAGTCACTGTGTCGGCGTCACCCGTGAGCCTCGTCAGGCCGAACCGCTCGTAGAAATCGGACTCACGCTGCAGGTCGAGGACCTTCAGCTCGACCGCCCCAAGCGGCCACTCATCACTCATGCCAACTGAATCTTTACCCATCAACCGCAAATTCGGCGCGAGAGGCCCAGCCCCACGATGGGGCCGGGCTTGAGTCAGCGGTAGTTTAGACGGCGACCGGCACGGGCATGAGCCCGAGCTGGTTCATCGTCTCGAGCTGGTCGAAGTAGATCCGGGCCTCGGCGATCTGGCTGTGCTCGATCAGCAGCAGCTGCACGGCCTTGCCGGAGAACTTCTTGTTGGTCGCGCGAACGGTGCCCATCGGGCCCTCGAGCGGACCGGAGTGCACTCCCTCCATCGTGATTTCCTGGATGACCCAGGGACCGCTCACGATCTCGTTGCGAACCGTCATCTTGCCGTTCGGGAAGGCCTTGATCCACCGCAGCGCGTACGCGGTCGCGTCGGCGGTGTTGTTCAGGTGCACGCCACCTGGAGCCTCGAACTTGATGTTGGCCGCGTGCAGCGAGAGCAGCGCACCCTCATCGTGGGCGTTGAACGCGGCGACGAACTTGGCGGCGACGTCTTTGGCCTCTGCCATTGCGTTTCCTCCTAAGGAGTGATCGCGAAGCGGAGGACGAGGTTGCTACCGCCCACAGCGGGCCGGGCAACCTGAGGGCCGAACCGACCCTGACCTCAGTCCATTAAACTAACATGGAGTATAACACACATAGTTATATCGTCGTTTATATCTCCCGGGCGGCCGCGCATTCGCAAGCGAGCATCGACCGAGACCGGCGAGCGCATACTGGCGAACAGATGCGAGCTCGAGACCTCCTGGACCGGCTCCCCTTCAAGTCAAAAGCGTCACGCGACCGCCAGGACGCGGACCGACTCAGGACGCGACACCACGAGTCGATGCGCGAGCGGCAGGACCACTACCGGGCGATTACCCAGACCGACGCGGACGGGCGCGACACCCGGGTCTAGCCCTGGCCTTCGGTGACAGCCGGTTACTGCTTCTTCGCCGGTGTGTAGTTGAGGATGCCGGTGGGCGCGATCTTCGACGGGCTCCGTGACGCCGAGATCGACGACCACGAGCGACTCGATCGCGGGTTCCGCATGTGCGATGCACTCTTCACGTTCAGCAGGACGTCGGGTCAGCTGGTTGCTCGGCGGCTCGGCTGAAGGATCACCAGCGGAATCGAGCGACGAGTCTGTGACTGGTAGCGGTCGTACTGCGGCCACAGCCTTGTCACCTCAGGCCAGAGCCGCCGTCGCTCGGCGGCGTCCGCAACCCGGGCCTTGGCCCGAAATCTCTTTGTGCCGACCTGCAATTCAACCTCGGGTCGCGATTGCAGGTTGAGCAGCCAGGCGGGCGGTGTGTCGCTGCCGCCCTTGGATCCGACCACCACGTAGCGGTCCGCATCCTGGTGATAAAGCAAGGCCGCGGTGCGCGGCTGGCCGGTCTTGCGCCCGATCGTGCGCAGCAGGAGCATCGGGGTTCGGCCGATCCGTTCGCCGATGCGACCGCCGGAGAGCTCGTAGACGAGCTGATGGATGGCGAGCACGCGCAGGCCGACAAGGCGGTCGAACATGGTCATCGGCACGCACCGAGTGTAGGCCGCGCTCAGGAGCCGGCCCGGCGGCAAGAAACCATGGCTCGATGAGGTAGATCGCGACTTCGATTTTGCCGCGTACGGCGTTGGTGTACGGGCACCCGCGATCTGCCTGCGCCACAAACCCTTCGGCGACAGCCCGGTCCTGAATCGAGGGCAGCTTGACGTCGAGCTCCGCGGTCAGGCCGAACCGGTTGTCGACGGTGCCGATACCAACTCGCGCAGTCACGATCGAGTCGTCGGCCGAGAGGTTCTTGCGGCGTGCAACACCCATCAATGCGTTCTGAAAGCAGGCGGCGAACCCGGTTGCGAAGAGCTGCTCGGGATTCGTCCCCGGGCCTCCATCGCACCCCGCTCCTTCGGGTACGAGAGATCGACGTCGACGCGACCGTCGCTGGTGCGCCTATGGCCCTTGCGGCCACCTGTGGCGGTCGCCTCAGCTGTGTAAAGGACGCGAACCGGTTGTATCGGCGTGGTGCTAATGGGGCAAGGATAGGATCACCGCAAATTTCGATTCCGGCGGATGTTCGTCTTGCAAAGAATGAAATCCGAGAGGTGGTCCGAGTCGAGGGTCTCGAGCCCGAAACGGCGAGGAGACGCACGATCCCTTCGGATACGTGCTGATGCCAGCGCTTGCGAAGCCGCACACGCACCTCGACGGGCGCTGGGTTGAGAGATATCAGTTACATTGAGATCGGACTGGAGCCATAGCAGTGACGGAGGCTGCCTCATTGGTACCACGACAAGAGGTGATCTTGGGCGGATGATCAACCTTCATGTCGCGACCCCGTGGCGAACCTGCAAAGAGGAGGTCCTTCTCGTGACGACTCGGGGCAGCATCAACGGTCCCGGCCGATGGGTTGGCCAGGTCGTCGCCGGAGCTCACTCCAGATGTCAGCCGGACCGCTTACTGAGACTTATGAGCACCGGGGCATCGTAGGCGTATGGGAGATCCGCCTTGCTTTGCGCATTTGCTAGACGACGAGGGCCGGATGCCGGACCCGGCCGAGTGGCTGAACGACGCCATTGGCTCCGTTGAGGTGGCGCGACCCAGCAACATCGTCCATGAGGGCGTGCTGTCAGCGCGGGAGTCCTCATCGCCGCCGCCGGCGGCGGCGCGGGCGCCGGGAGCGTGAAGGCGCCGATCGTGGTCCTGGGCAGCCTCAACACCGACTTCGTGATGACCATGGAGCACCTGCCCAAGCCCGGAGAGACGGTGCCCGGCGAGCGCCTGACCGCCTACGCGGGCGGCAAGGGCGCCAACCAGGCGGTCGCAGCGGCGCGCCTGGGCGGCCAGGTGGCGATGGTCGGCCGGGTCGGTAACGACGCTCCCGGCCGCGAGCTGCTGGCCAGTCTCATGGCGGCCGGCGTCGACCAGTCGGGAGTGGGCGTCGACCCCGCGGCTGCAAGCGGGGCGGCCCTGATCCTGGTCGGCCCGGACGGCCAGAACATGATCGCTGTGGCGCCCGGTGCCAACGGCAACGTGGGCCAGGAGGAGGTGGCGCGAACCATCGAGCGGCTCCAACCCGTCGGCATCCTAGTGCTCCAGCTGGAGGTGCCGGCCGCAGCAGTCCTGGCGGCGGCCCGCGGCGCCCGCGCGGCCGGCGTCCGGGTGCTGCTCAACGCCGCCCCCGCTCCCGCCAGCGCGGATGGGCTTGTCGCTGCGGCCGACGTACTGATTGTCAATGAGTCGGAGGCCGGGCAGCTGTGGGGCCACCCGGTGCGCGACCCAGCCGCCGCGGCGGCGGCCGCGCAGTGGGCGGTGGCGCGCGGCGCCGGCGCCGCGGTGGTCACGCTGGGCGCCGCCGGAGCGGTGCTCTGCGCCAATGGACAGGTGGTGACCTACGCGGCGCGTCAGGTCGAGGCGGTGGATACCACTGCGGCCGGCGACGCCTTTGTGGGCGCGCTGGCGGCCAGGCTGGCGGCCGGCAGCAGCCTGGAGGAGGCGGCTGACCTTGCCGGCGCGGCAGGTGCCGCCACCGTTACCAAGCGGGGGGCGCAGAGCTCGCTGCCCAGCCCGGAAGACCTGTGGCGACTCTTCGGAATCCGGATCTGACTTAGGAGGTAATCGGCATGACTCGAGCCAAGTACGTGGTGGGTGCGCTCGCAATAGCCGCGCTCATCCTCGGCGCCTGCGGCGGCGGCGGTGCGGGCACTTCCGCCAAGCCCAAGATCGGCCTCGCCCTCTCGACCCTCAACAACCCGTTCTTCGTGAGCGTGCGCGACGGTGCCCAGAAGGCGGCCGATGCCGCCGGTCTGGAGCTGGTGGTGGCTGACGCCGCCAACGACAACGCCAAGCAGGCGGACGCCATTTCCAATTTCGTGACCCAGCAAGTCAAGGTCATCATCGTCAACCCGACCGATTCGGACGCGGTCGTCCCTTCGGTCAAGAAGGCCAACGACGCCAAGATCCCGGTGATCGCGGTCGACCGGGCCGCCAACGGTGGCATCCTCGCCAGCTTTATCGCCTCCAACAACGTGGCGGCGGGCAACCTGGGGGCCCAGACGCTGGCCAAGGCGGTCGGCCAGAACGCCAAGGTGGCGATGCTGATCGGCATCCCGGGCGCCTCCGCCGCCCGCGACCGCGGCAAGGGCTTTACCGACGGCCTGGC
The DNA here is from genome assembly GCA_039935415.1 of Candidatus Dormiibacterota bacterium. Lineage (GTDB taxonomy): Bacteria > Chloroflexota > Dormibacteria > Dormibacterales > Dormibacteraceae > Palsa-870. Next base: position 4,538 of record JBDTKH010000014.1, on the reverse strand, counting down.
CGACGCCTCCGTGAACACCAAAGGGATGCAGCTGGTGGCTCAGCAGGTGGCCAACTTCAAGCGCGACGAGGCGCTGAACGTGATGCAGAACCTGCTCACTGCGCACCCGGACCTCACCGGCGTCTTCTGCCAGAACGATGACATGGCGCTGGGCGCCATCCAGGCGATCAAGGCCAAGGGCCTGGGCGGCAAGGTGTTCGTGGTCGGGGTCGACGGCACCGCCGACGCGGTGACCGCCATCAAGGCCGGCGACATGTACGGGACGATTGCTCAGCAGCCGGAGGTGATGGGCCAGCTGGCGGTCGAGAACGCCGCCAAGATCGTCAAGGGCCAGACACCCGATGCCCATATCGACGTGCCCCTGAAGGTTATCACCAAGGAGAATGCCGCCTAGTTTGCTGCGCGACTCCCGGATCCTGAACCCGCGCCTGCTGGCCATTCTGGCGGGCGCGGGCCACGGGGACCTGATCGTCATCGCCGATGCCGGGTTGCCGGTGCCGCCTGGTGTCGACCTGCTTGACCTCAGCCTCGTGCCCGGGGTGCCCGGTTTCCTGGAGGTCGTCGAGGTGGTCACCAGGAGCATGGTCGTGCAGTCGGCGCTGATCGCCGGCGAGAGCCGCGCCCAGCCCCATTTCCCGGGCCTGGCTGCGGCTCTCGGCCAGGTCCCGATCGCGGACATGACCCACGAAGAGTTCAAGGGCCGGACCGCGGCGGCGCGGGTGGTGATTCGCACCGGCGAATGCACTCCCTATGCCAACGTCGGCCTGGTGGCGGGCGTCAGCTTCTGAATGGCCAACGTCGAGCTGCGCGGCGTCAGCAAGGCCTTCGACGGCATTCGCGCGCTGCACGACGTGTCATTCTTCGCCCAGGGCGGGCGCGTGGTGGCCCTGGTGGGCGAGAACGGCGCCGGCAAGTCGACGCTGCTGAACATCCTCTCCGGGATCCTCGCCGCCGATGCGGGACAGGTCCTGATCGACGACGCCCCGGTCCAGCTCGGCTCGCCGCGCGCCGCCCGCGACGCGGGCATCGCGATCATGCACCAGGAGTTGAGCATCGCACCCCACCTGAGCGTGGCCGAGAACGTGCTCCTCAGCCGGCTGCCCACCCGCGGCCCGCTCCTCGACTGGCGGCGCCTGCACAGGGACTGCCGGGTTCTCTTCCAGCGGCTCGGGGTCGACCTCGATCCGGGGGAGCGCGTCGCCCAGCTCTCGGTCGCCCGCCAGCAGATGGTCGAGATAGCCCGCGCCATCGCCCTCGACGCCCAGATCATCGCTATGGACGAGCCCACCGCCAGCCTGGCGGACGAAGATGTCGCCCACCTCTTCACGACCATCCGCCAGCTGCGCGAGGTCGGGGTTGCAGTGGTGTTCGTCAGCCACCGCCTCGACGAGGTGTTTGAGATCGCCGACAGCATCACAGTGCTCCGCGACGGCCAGGTTGTGGGCACCCTGGACCGCGCCGCCGCCACCCCCGACCAGGTCGTGGAGCTGATGGTCGGACGCAGGCTCGACCGCAGGTTCCCCAAGCAACCGGCCGAGTCCGGGCCGGTGCTCCTCGAGGTCCGCGACCTGCACACGGCCGACGTTCTGAGGGGCGTCTCCCTCACCGTCCGCAAGGGCGAGGTGGTGGGGCTGGCGGGGCTCGTAGGCGCAGGCCGTACTGAGCTGGCGCGCGCCATCTTCGGCGCTGACCCCCTGCAGTCGGGCACCGTTTTGCTCGACGGGGCGCCGGTCAGGTTGGCGGGGCCCCGCGACGCGATCCGGCACGGGATCGGCTTTGTCACCGAGGATCGCAAACGCAGCGGGCTGATCCTCAACTTCAAGCTCTCCAGCAACATCACGCTGCCAACGCTGGAACGCTTCACCACGGCCGGTCGCATCCAGCCCAGGCGCGAGACGGAGGCCTACCGGCGCTGGGCCAAGGAGCTGAGTATCCAGGCCCGCGGCCCAGCCCAGAAGGCACGCTTCCTCTCTGGCGGCAACCAGCAGAAGGTGGTCCTCGCCAAGTGGCTTGAGCTGAACCCACGGCTCCTGATCCTGGACGAGCCCACGCGCGGCGTGGACGTCGGGGCCAAAGTCGAGATATACGAGATTATGAACCGGCTGGCGGCGGCCGGCACCGCCATCCTGATGATCTCCTCAGACCTGCCTGAGGTCCTGGGCATGAGCGACCGCATCGTGGTCATGCACGAGGGCCGCGTCACCGGCGAGTTCAGTCGCCAGGAGGCGACCAAGGAAAGGGTCATGGAGGCTGCGATCGCCTGATGGCGAGGGAAGAGAAGAAGGCCGCGGTCGGGACCGCGCAGCGGCTCCTCCGCGCGGCGCCACGGTACGGTCTGCTGATCGGCTTCGGAGTGCTCTGCGGCGCTCTCACCTGGGTGTCGCCCGTGTTCCTGTCGCCTACGAACCTATTCAATGTTGTCCTGCAGGCCTCGGTGGTCGCCATCCTGGCCTTTGGCCAGACGTTCGTCATCCTCACCGCCGGGATCGACCTCTCGGTCGGCTCCGTGCTGGCGCTGTCGGGTGCAGTGATGGCCAGCGCCACCGGGCACTACGGGGTCGCCGTCGGGATCCTGGTCGGGCTCGTCGTGGGCGGGCTGCTGGGAGCGGCCAACGGCGTGCTCGTGGCGCTCGCCCGAGTGGCGCCCTTCATTGCCACCCTGGCGATGCTGGCCGTCGCGCGTGGCCTCACCTATACGTACACCCAGGGCCAGCCGATCGGGGTCCGCTCGGCGGCCTTCAACATGGTCGGGCAGGGCAGCCTGGGCCCGCTGCCGGTGCCCGTGCTGATCATGCTGGTGGTCTTCCTGGTCAGCCTTGCGGTCCTCGGCCAGACCCGGTTCGGCCGGTATGTCTACGCCATCGGCAGCAACCCTGAGGTGGCCCGGCTCGCCGGCATTCCGATCAACCGCTACATAGTGCTTGTCTATGCCGTCAGCGGCGCGCTCGCGGCCCTCGGCGCGCTGATCCTCACCGCTCGCCTGGGGACCGCGGACCCCAACGCGGCGGTCGGGATCGAGCTCGACGTGATCGCTGCGGTGGTGATCGGCGGCACCAGCCTGTTCGGCGGCCGCGGCGGCGTCTTTGGGACCCTGATCGGCGCCCTGATCATCACCGTGGTCAGCAACGGCATGGTGCTCCTCAACGTCGACCCTTTCTGGAACCAGACCGTGAAGGGCGCCATCATCCTGGTGGCTGTCCTGCCGGACAGCCTCCGCCGGCGCACCTGGTACGAGTAGAGACGCGGCCGAAAGGTGCGGCCGGGCGCCAGGGATTAGCTGGCGGGCGAAGACCCCGGTTACTGCTTACCCAGGATTCGCGGCGGCGCCTTCAGGGAAGGGTTGAAAACGAATGCCGAAGGTTGACCCTGGCCAGGTCAATGACTTCATTGCCCCCTTCCGCTTAAGACGGCTTTGACTATAGCTTCCCATTAGCCCGGCACGGTTTGAACTTGGCCACCACGTCTGATAAGCGGATTACGACGCAGTACCGCGTCTGATGCATGGACGCCAAAAGGGTTGCGTGGGTTCTATGTCGTAGGCGAAGGAGCCACATGTGGTGGCTGGGGCTGTTCAACACTGTCCGCAACTCTGTGCTTCAGCCTCGCGCTGGGTCCAGTCTGGCCGCTGATGCTTCCAGCAGTCATCGTCGATCAAGAGGCGGTCCTGTGCGATTTAAAGAGGACGACCGTTGAAGGGCGCCGCTCGCTGTGCGCGTGATGACAGGTGGGTCGGGAGTCGCACCGCATGCTCCCGAAGGTAGTGGGCGAGCCCGGCCGGCCAGAGGTACACGCCGTCCGATAGCTCGGGGCACTCCCCCATTGAAAGTCCACGCCAGTATCCAGTGAGCTTCCGATCAATGTCGTCGACCACGTGAAGAAGCGAGCTACGGAATTACGTCGCCGAGCGCCCGACGGATTGCCCGCACGACCTCATCCATCATGGCTACCGGTAGTGGCTGCCCAAGCGGACCGCGGTGCAGGAAGTCGCGGTCGATGGTCGTGACCTCCTCGCAGAACAAGACGCTCGGCTGTTTGAGACCTCCGATTCCGGCGGCCAGATCGATGCGCGTCGGACCGGGCCGGCCCGACGAGAACGCTGGGACAACGATCAGGTCATCCCTGAGACGATTGCGAACATCTTCCGACACGACAAGCGCCGGCCGGGGTTGATGCGGATCGTCCGGCTGGCCCGGCGTGAAGACCATCCAGATTTCGCCACGCCGCGGGCGTAGCTGGTGGCCTGGCTGCGTCAGCGCCTTCCCAGCCTCGCAGACGCTGCAGATCGACGGATTGATCGCCATGATGCGAGCTCGCCGGCGAGGGCGTCTTCGGCCGCGAACTGCTGCTCCATCTCGGAGTCCTGCTGTGCGGCGGTCCAGAATTCCAGAGCTTGCTCTATGACTTTGCTGCGGTCCAGGCCGTCGTGAACTGCGACGTAGGCGTCAACTACCTTTAACAGATCGGGATCGACAGTGATGCTCAGCTTCGGTCGTGCCATGCTACCGATCGTAGCATGATCGGTAGGACGCTGGCTGGGG
>JBDTKH010000013.1:0-12231 GCA_039935415.1 Candidatus Dormiibacterota bacterium | reverse complement strand
AGGATGTCGTGCTTCCCAGTGCAGCATCCGGCATCAGGGGTCCAGGTGCGCTTCGAGCACGCTCGGCACGATCTTCACGTGCTCAGGCTGCGCCACTACCGCGCGTGCGAACAGTTACGTCCGACCTCTCGCGGAGGGGTCCTTCGACTCCCTAAGGGTCGGGAGGGACCATTGGGCCCCTCTGGCGGGTGCTTGGACCCTGCCCGCAGGGGGCCGAACGGCACGAGTCACCGGATCGCGCGACCTGTTCACTTGATCCATGAGCCGTCCGTAGCTCAAATCAAACGCCGAACCAGGGCACCAACACCAGGAGGACAAGGTGAACAGGGACATCAAGTGGCGGATCGTCACTCTTCAGTCGATGCTCGTCGTCGTCTTTGCGGCAGCTTCAGGCTTCGCCTTCTATGAGGGCAGCTTCGTTACCACCATGGTTCACGACCAGCTCGTCGCGCAGCAGGTTTCGTTCCCACCGGCCAGCGAGATCAAGACCGGCGGAGCGCTCGACCCCGCGGAATTCCCTCAGGAGATTCGCGACCAGGCCGGAAAGCAGGTCACCGACGGTAACCAGGCCAGGATCTACGCGAACGACTTCATCGGCGCGCACCTGAAGACCGTAGCCAACGGGCTGACGTACAGCCAGATGGGCACGCTGTCGGCTCCGGTCACCGCCCAGCTGGCGACCACTCCGAAGACCGACCCCCAGTACGCAGTGCTTGAGGCCAAGCTCGCGACCATCGCCGGCCAGAAGACCACGTTGTTCACCGGTGAGATGCTGCGTGGCACGCTTCTCAACTCGTACGGCTGGTGGACCCTCGGCGTCTACTCGACCTACGCCGCGATCGGCCTCATGATCGCCGCGCTCGGCGTGCTCGTCGCGCTCGTCTTCGAGCTCTTTATCGCGGGCCGCAAGTCAGAAAACATCAAGGTCGTGCAGAAGATCGCTGCGTGACCAGCTCTTCAAGGACGGCTACAGCTCCGGCGGGAAAGTCCCGCCGGAGTCTTTATATAAAGTAGTCACTCCTGGCGACGCCCTGGCGACGATGAGGACAAAGTCGTGGCCGGGAGACGCCGGCCACCCCGGGCCACGTTAGGGGCAGATTTCAGGGCTAGGGTCTGGCGGGGTAGTCCCGATGGCGTCTTCTTTTGCCATACGGCGCTTCTGCGTTCGTAGTTAGATAGAGAGGCCCAATTGGCCCTCTCTCAACCAGCCACACAGTCCACACCGGCACGCGAGTCGGTGCGAAACCCGTACAGCAGGCTTCCCAACTGGCTCTACCCAGCCTTCGTCGTCGTCGCGTTGAGCCTGTTCGGAGTCTTCGCTGTCTGGGTCGTCTTCTTCCAGCACGAGGGCTACTACGCGCCATACCTCAGCCCCTTCTACTCGCCCCTGATCAAGGTCGGCCCGATCCCACCGGGGGTCTGGGTCGCCTGGGCGCCCCTGCTGTTCCGGCTCACCTGCTACTACTACCGCAAAGCCTACTTCCGCTCTTTCTTCTGGCACCCGCGCTCGTGCGCAGTGCCCGAGCCCAAACGCGGCCGCTATCGCGGCGAGACCGCTTTCCCGTGGGTCTTCAACAACTTCCACCGCTTCGCGTTCTACGCCACAGTGGTGCAGGTCGCCTTTCTCTGGTTCGACGCGATCGTCGCCTTTGACTTCGGTGGACGTTTCGGGATCGGGTTCGGCAGCGTCCTGATGCTCGTCAACGTGCTCCTCCTCTCCGGCTACACGTTCGGCTGCCACGCCTTCCGCCATCTCTCCGGCGGTGGGCTCGACTGTTTTTCCTGCTCGCTCGCCGCGCGCGCCCGCTTCCGGCTCTGGAGGGGCGTCACGGTGCTGAACATCAAACACGACCGCTGGGCGTGGGCGAGCCTGGTCTCGGTCGCCGCCACGGACATCTACATCCGGCTCTTGCTCGCGGGGGTGCTGCACGACCCGAGGTGGATCGCGTGAGCGCCCACACCTACGAGACGGTTGAGACCGACGTGCTGGTGCTGGGCGCGGGCGGCGCCGGCCTCCGGGGCACCCTAGCTGCCGCCGAGGCCGGTCTGCGAGTGCTGATCGTGTGCAAGTCGCTGCTCGGCAAGGCGCACACCGTGATGGCCGAGGGCGGCGTGGCGGCCGCCATGCACAACGTCGCCTACCAGGACACGTGGGAGGTTCATTTCGCCGACACGATGAAGGGCGGCAAGCTGATCAACGACTGGCACATGGCCGAGCTGCACGCCAAGGAGTCGCCCGAGCGAGTGCTCGAGCTGGAGCGCTGGGGGGCGGTGTTCGACCGCACCTGGCAGGGCCGCATCCACCAGAGGCCGTTTGGCGCGCACACGTATCCTCGGCTCGCACACATCGGCGACCGAACCGGCCTCGAGCTGATCCGGACCCTCCAGGATCGTGCGGTGCACACGCCCCGCGTTGACGTGCACATGGAGGTGAACGTCTTCAAGCTGCTGAAGGCCGACGGACGGATTGCGGGCGCCCTCGCGTACCGGCGCGCGGACGGTTCCTTGATCCTGTACCGATGTGCCGCGATCCTGCTTGCCACCGGAGGCACGGGCAAGATTTACCGCGTCACCTCGAACTCCTGGGAGAGCACGGGCGACGGCACCGCGCTCGCCTATGAGGCGGGGGCGCAGCTGCGCGACATGGAGATGATGCAGTTCCATCCCACCGGCATGGTTTGGCCGGCAGGCGTGCGCGGACTCCTGATCACCGAGGCAGTGCGCGGCGAAGGGGGGGTCCTGCGCAACAAGGATGGCGAGCGGTTCATGGAGCGCTACGACCACGAGCGAATGGAGCTCTCCTCACGCGACGTGGTCGCGCGAGCCATCAACTCCGAGGTCAACGCGGGTCGAGGGACTCCTCACGGCGGCGCGTACCTCGACATCACGCACCGCACTCCGGAGTTCATCAAGAGCAAGCTGCCATCCATGTACGAGCAGTTCCTCAAGCTGGCCAACGTCGACATCACCAGGCAGCCCATGGAGGTCGCCCCGACCATCCACTACGCGATGGGAGGCATCCGCGTCGACGCGGAGACCGGCGCAACCATCGTGCCCGGGCTGTACGCCGCCGGAGAGGTCGCCTCGGGGCTTCACGGCGCGAACCGGCTGGGCGGCAACTCCCTCAGCGACCTGCTGGTGTTCGGCAAGCGCGCGGGTGAGGGAGTTGCTTCCGCCGCGAAAGCGAATGCCGGGGCAAGCACAGCGAAACTCGATCCGAAGGAGTTGGACAGCGCGATCGCGGAGCTCATGGCACCTCTCGAACGCCCGGCGGGCGAGAGCCCCTACAAGTTGTTTGCGGAGATCCAGGAGGTCATGACCACGCATGCTCCGATCGTGCGGGACGGTCCAGGGCTCGAGGCCGGTGTGGAGAAGATCCACGCGCTCGGCTCACGCGTCGCCGCCTGTGGAACGGGCGGTCCGACAACCCTTGCCTTCAACCCCGGCTGGCACACCGCAGGCGACCTGAAATCGATGCTGGTCAACTCCGAGGCCCTGCTGCGCTCCGCCATCGAGCGAAAGGAGAGCCGTGGCGCGCATGCGCGCTCGGACTTCCCCCGGACGGAGGATGAGCTCACGCCGATCAACTTCATCGTCGAGAAGACGGCAGACGGGATGGACGTCAGGGCCGAGCGGCAGGCGCCGATGCCCGACTACCTGGCCGAAGCCGTCCAGCATTCCTACGCGCGGTACACACCGGAGGCGACTGAGTGATCGAACAGACCGCCGGGCGCGCGCAGGGCGCACCTGAAGAGATATCGAACCTTGAGCTGAACATCTGGCGTGGCAACTCGGCCGGCGGGGACATCGTTTCGTATCGCGTGCCCGTGCGGGAAGGCATGGTGGTGCTGGACGCCGTGCTGTGGGTGCAGGCAAACATGGCGTCTGACCTCGCGGTCAGGTGGAACTGCAAGGCCGCGAAATGTGGCTCGTGCTCGGCCGAGGTCAACGGCTTCCCGCGACTGATGTGCAAGACCCCCATCTCCGAATACGGCGGCAGCGTGACGGTGCGGCCGATGAAGGCGTTCCCGGTGGTCAAAGACCTGGTCACCGATGTGAGCTGGAACTACGAGGTCAACAAGCAGATCCCGCCCTTCACGCCCAGCGAGAGGGACGCGACAAGCAGCGAACCGTGGCGCATGCAGCAGAAAGACGTGGAGCGGGTGATGGAGTTCCGCAAGTGCATCGAGTGCTTCCTGTGCCAGGACGTATGCCATGTGCTGCGGGTCCATGACGATAAGGCCGCGTTTTACGGACCGCGCTTCATGGTCCGCATCGCGAGCCTGGAGATGCACCCCAAAGACGTGCTCGACCGCACGCCCCTGCTGAAAGGCAAGGCTGGGGTCGGCTACTGCAACGTCACGAAGTGCTGCACCGAGGTCTGCCCCGAGCACATCAAGATCACCGACAATGCGATCATCCCGCTCAAGGAGCGCATGGACGATGCGTACTTCGACCCCATCCGAGCGATCGTCCGGCGGTTGGGCGGCTCGCCGAAGCGACGCCCGGTCGGAGAGTGATGAGATGTTTATCCAGCATTCGGTTCACATCGAACACCCGGTGAAAGCAGTCTCCGAAGCCCTCATGGAAGGACCTCCGAAATGGTTTCCCACACTCAGTGGGAAGAACGTGGCCACGGTGAGTGCGCACGTGGCCGGCTTTCCAGTGCGCAAGCGGGTGAAGGTCGAGCTCGGCAAGCCTGTGAAAACCTCGACGTGGACTGTGATCCCGATCACGTGGAAAGCGACCTTTCCGGAGAAGCTCTTTCCGGTGATGACCGGCAAGATCGAGCTCGCACCGGTCGACAAGGAGGTCACGCGGCTGACTGTCAGCGGGATGTATCAGCCGCCGCTCGGAAGGCTGGGAGAGCAACTCGACGAGGCCCTGATGCACGGAGTGGCCGAGTCGACCGTGAAAGAGCTCGCGGAGTCGATCGCCAAGCGGTTGGAGAAGGCCGTCAAACAGGCCTAGCCGGTCGATCCTGGCGTCGTGGTGTGCCTTGCCAGGTAGGCGGCGGCCTCGGCGCGGCGGGCCACCTCCAGCTTTGACAGGATCGTCGACACGTAGTTCTTGACCGTCTTCTCGGCCAACTTCAGCTCCTTGCCGATCTGCCCGTTGGTGAGGCCCTGTGCGACGAGCGTCAGGATGCGCTCCTCCTGCGCGGAGAGGCGAGCGAGCTTCTCGTCCCGCATGGTCTTGCCCTTGCGCAAGCGCTCGAGTACCGATTTGGTCACCTCGGGGTCCAGCAGGCTCCTGCCGGCGCCGACCTCCCGGATCGCCCGCACGAGCTCGCCGCCCCGGATCTGCTTGAGGACGTAGCCCGCCGCGCCGGCCATGATCGACGCGAACAGAGCCTCGTCGTCGGCGAAAGAGGTAAGCATCAGGACCTGCGTCTTCTCGAGCCTGGCTCGGATCTCGCGCGTCGCCTCGATGCCGCTCCCGTCGGCCAGCCTCACGTCCATGACGACGACGTCCGGCTTCGTGCGAACCGCCTGGGCGATCGCGTCGGCGACCGTGCCCGCCTCGGCGACTACCGTCAGGTCGTCATTGGCGTTGATCAGCGACTTGACTCCGTCGCGGACGACCTCGTGATCGTCGACCAGCATGATGCGCAACCGATCTTTCGCCATGCCTTATGTTCGCATCCTTGCCGCGACCTTAGATCGGGAAGGTCATGCGCAGGCGAGTCCCCTGGCCGCGCTCGCTCGAGACGTCCAGGGTCCCACCAAGCGCGGCGGTGCGCTCCCCCATGTTGCGCATGCCGTTCCCGCCCGAGTCACCGGCTGGATCGAAGCCGACGCCGTCGTCCTCGATGGTCAGCAGCACGGAGGCTCCGAAGCGCGCCAACCCGAGCTTCACATGGGTCGCCTGCGCGTGGCGTGCCACGTTGGAAAGCCCTTCGCGCGCCAGCTGCACGATTTCCCCCGACCGTGAAGAGAGGGTTGCCGCGAGGGCCGCGTCCACTTCGACCTCGACCTCTGCGCGAATCCGCGTCTCCATCTCGGCGCCCAGGACGTGCAGCGCCTGGTCGAGCTGCCTGTCGGCCAGGATCCCGGGACGCAGCCCGAAGATGTAGTTGCGCAGGTCGCGGATCACCCTGTCGAGCTCCTCGACCGCGGCTTCGATGCGCTTCGCGGTGTCAGGTGACTGTGCCAGAAGCGCAGCGCCTTGAAGGCCCATGCCGACCGCGAAGAGCGACTGGATGATGCCGTCGTGCAGCTCCTTGGCGATGCGCTCGCGCTCCTCCATCAAACCAAGGCGCCTCAGGTCGGCCTGGGCGCGGCCGTGCTCGATGACGACCGAAGCCTGGTCGGCAAACGTTTCCACGAGCCGTCGCTGCCGCTCGTCGAAGCGGAGGCCGCCCTTCAGGTTCGCGACCATCATCGTGCCGGTCGCTCCGCCGGGCACCCGCAGCGGAACGAATAGAGCCGGCCCGTGGCGGCCGAGTTTGACGATCGGTTGATATGCGCGCGAGTCGGCGCTCACGTCATCGATCATCAGCGGTTTTCCGCCTCTCATCACGGCGCCCGAGATCGACCCCTCTGCCGGGATCGCCTGCCCGCGGAGCTCGCTCGATCGAGCGCCCACCGCGGCCGTCACCACCAGCGCGCCTGGGGTTTCGGTGATGCTGACGATGGTCACGGCGTCGGCGCCGGTCAGCTCTCTCGCGTGTCGGGCGATCCTTTCCAGCAGCTCAGGGCCCTCGCGGCCGGCCAGCACCAGGTCGGTGACGTCGCGAAGGCCGTCGAGCCAGCGCTCGCGACTGCGGACTTCCTCGTAAAGCGAGGCGTTGGCGATCGCCACGCCGGCCTGCGTCGCGAGCACGACGAGCGATTGCAGGTCCTCCTCGCTGAACTCGTCGGCGGTTCGCTTGTCGGCGAGGTAGATGTTGCCAAAAATTCGGCCCATCGCCTGGACCGGAGCGCCCAGGAAGGAACCCATGGGGGGATGGTGAGGCGGGAAGCCGACCGAATGAGGGTGCTCCGCGATGTTCTTGATGCGGAAAGGCCTCGGCTCGCGGATGAGCAGCCCGAGCAGGCCCCGGCCAGTCGGCAGCGGGCCGATCGCGCGGCGCTGCTGGGCCGAGATCCCGGTCGTCACAAACTCCACGAGCGTGTCGCCCTCGCCCAGCACGCCGAGCGCGCCGTAGCGAGCGTCGGTGACCTGAGTCGCCAGGTCGACGATGCGCTGCAGCACGATCGGCAGCGAAAGCTCGGACGCCAGTGTGAGCCCCGCCTCCAGCAGCACGTCCTTGCGATCGCCGGCATCAGGCATCCGAAGCGAATCTACGCCACTTGACCTTGCCCGAGGGGGGCCTTCGACCCTACCGTGGAAGCCCGCTTACTGGAAAGCTGTAGCCATGAGTACTCAGGGATTCAGCCGCATTCTGCTCGCCACCGATGGAAGTGAAGAAGCCAATACCGCCGTAAAAGTAACCAGGGCGTTTGCCCATGCGTCGGCGGCGACCGTGAAGGTAGTCCACATGTGGAACCTCGAGGTGCACCACCGCCATGGCTTGTGGGATGTCGAGATGCGCAGCGAGGCGGAAAGGTTGATCAACGAGACGGTCGACAGGCTTCGCACCGCCCATATCGAGGCGAGCGGCGAGGTCTTCCGCGCCGCCACCAACCAGGTCGCCGCTGCCGTCGCTGAAGCTGCGCGCGAGTTCGGCGCCGATCTTGTGGTCATCGGCTCGCGCGGTCTTTCGGACTGGCAGTCGATGCGCAAGCACAGCGTCAGCCATCAGCTGCTGAGCGCCGTCGACTGCCCCGTTCTCATCGTCCGTGGCAAATCCGGGATCCGCGGCCGGGATGTACAGCGAGTCCTGCTTGCGATCGCCGGCGGCGACGACCTTGTGCCCGGGGTCCAGGCGGCGATCGCCGCTGCCTCCACACCCGGGTCTCAGGTCCTCGTGGTCCACGTCGCGCAGGCGATCGTGGGTGTCACGGGCTATGCCTACATCGAGCGAGATGAAGAGATCAACGAAACGATGAAGACCGCGACCGCCCTGCTCGAGCAGGCCGGCGTCGCGACCACCTCGAAGGTCGCGGAGGCCGGTCCGGTCGCCCGGGTGGTGGCCGAGATCGCCGCCCGCTGGCGGGCCGACGTGATCGTAATCGGATCGAGCCGTACGGGCGACCTCGGCAGCCTCCTGCTGGGCTCGGTCACACACGATTTGCTGCGGGTCACCGAGCGCCCGGTTCTGGTCGCGGAGCGGATCCGGCGATGAGCGAGACGATGCATTCCCTGCCGCGACGCTGGACAGTGGCCGACGTGATGACGACCCGCGTCCACGTCGCCGGCCCGGCGACGCACTTCAAGCTCCTGGTCCGCCTGATCGAGGAGAACAAGATCAGCGCGGTGCCGATCGTCGATCAGCTCGGGGTCCCCATCGGTGTGGTGTCCGAATCGGACCTGCTGCTCAAAGAGCGGCGCCGCGAGCTGGAATCGGGACCGGACCTGCTGCACCTGCGACGCCGTCGCGTGGAGAGGGCCAAGGCCGAAGGGTTGGTCGCGTCCGACCTCATGACCTCGCCGCCGATCACGGTCAGCGTCGAAACGGGATTGACGCATGCAGCGCGCCTCATGCAGGAGCGCAACGTGCGGCGTCTCATCGTGGTCGACCAGCGGGGCAAGATCGCCGGAGTGGTCAGCCGCAGCGACCTGCTCCAGGTGTTCCTGCGCACTGACGAGGACCTTTGTTACGAGGTCGTGATGAAGGTTATCCCGTCGGTCCTCCTGCCCCCGGCAGAAGGCGTCGACGTCGCGGTCCGGTCCAACGTGATCACCCTGTCAGGCGAGGTCGACCGTAAGAGCGACGCCGAGATTCTCGTTCGGGCGACGAGGGACCTCGACGGGGTCGTCGAGGTGGTCAACCAGCTCACCTACAAGTGGGACGACTCGATGTATGCCGAGCCGGTGGCTGTCGGCCTGAAGGCGTAGCGTCCGGTCGCGCTCAACCGGCACGCAGTATCGTCCTGAGGATGCACCTGCACCCCGAGCATGCGGAACAGCACTTCACCGCCAGTGACACGGTTCGCGACGTGGTCATCGGGATGTCGGACGGCCTCACGGTCCCGTTCGCGCTCGCGGCGGGGATCTCGGGGGCGATCGCCATCAGCCACCTGGTCGTCACCGCCGGCCTGGCCGAGATCGCTGCCGGTTCGATCGCCATGGGCCTTGGTGGCTACCTCGCCGCACGCAGCGAGATCGAGCACTACGTCAGCGAGCAGAGGCGCGAGGAGACCGAGGTCAAGACTGTGCCAGACGTCGAGGCGCGAGAGGTGGAGCAGGTGTTCGAGGCTTATGGCCTCACCCCTGACGAAAGCAGACCCGTGGTCGAGGCCCTGCGGCGCCGCCCGCAGCAGTGGGTCGAGTTCATGATGCGATACGAGCTCGGCCTCGAGAAACCTGACCCACGTCGCGCACTCATCAGCGCGGCGACGATCGGCGGCTCGTACGCCGTGGGCGGCATCATCCCGCTGGCCCCGTATTTCCTGGTGAGCAATGCCCGCACCGCCCTGGCGATCTCCGCAGCGGTCACCCTGGTCGCGCTCGGGATCTTCGGCTACGTGAAAGGGCGGTTCAGCGGCGCACGCCCCATCGTCAGCGCGGTCCAAACTGTTGTCATCGGCGGCATAGCAGCGACGGCGGCGTTCCTGCTGGCGCGAGCGATCTCATAGAGGACAGACGGACGCCTCATGGGAGACCAGGCTCCGCGGCGCGCGCGATATCGGACCGTTTATCGCAACCGAGGCTGTGGTTGCGCGGGCGGTGGGTTTCTTTTTCGTGTTGATTGTTGGCATCCTGTTGAGCCTGTTCAGCGTCGACCTCGGAATCGGCGTGTCCGTCCGGATCCCTTTCACGGAGAGCAACATCACCGTGGCAGGCGCGGTGGGCGCCAAGGACAAGACCATCGAGGCGCTACCCGACTACACCCAGGGCAGGCTGGGCCGAAACCAGAACTTCTTCAACAACTCGACGACTTTGACCATCGGCCCGGCCGAAGGCGCGGCGCTCGTCGTCATCGGCAAGCAGGCGAGCGCGCCGGTGATCGACCTGCACCTGGCGATCCGGTAATGCGTCTTTCGAAAACCCGAGGCGGCTGCGACCTGAATCGACGCCACTGCGATTCGTACTGCCGGCGGCTGCTGCAGGCTGTTGTGCACGGTGCAGTGTTCGATGACGCGCGTGAAGGCCTTGAGCCGCTCTGAGCTCAGGCCGGGCGCCTCGACAACGACGGCGCGGCCTCGCCCTTGACGGCCGCGACTATGGCGTCAGCTGCCACGGAGGCCTCGTAGTGAGCCACCGAGCCGCTCTTGGAGATCGGGATGTTGGTCGCATCCCCGACCACCCAGATGTGCTCGACGGTGGCGTGCTTGAGGGTGTTCTTGTCGACGGGCACCCAGCCGCGGTCGTCCCCAAGGCCTGAGTCTTCGATCACCTTCTGGCCGCGGTGCGGCGGGACCAGCACGAGCAGGTCGTAGTCGATCGTCTCGCCTTCCATGGACGTGACCGTCTTGGCGGTGGGGTCGACGGACTCGACGTTGAAGAAGCCTGTCAGCTCGATGTCGCGATCGGCGAGGATCGGCTGCACCAGCTTCGAGGTTGCCTCGATCGTAAACGCACGGTTGAGCAGTGAGAGCAGCTTGATCTGTGACCGCTCGCGGATGTGGCGCCCGCGCAGGTAGTCGTCGAGCAGGAAGGAGAACTCGACGGGGGCCGGCGGGCACTTGTACGGGATGCCGGCGACCCCGATCACGATCGTGCCGCCCTCGAACTCCTCGAGCGCCTTGTGGAGGCGTGATGGAAGAGGTGCCCGGGGGCGCCGGCGCCCACGACTTCTACACGATCGAAGGAGCCACCCGCGGTATGACGAGTTGCTGATCGCCACGGGCAGCCGAACCGCATCGTGCGTTCAGAGCTCCGCACAACCTTCTGGCTCGCCGGATCGATCCTCGTCGCGCGATCGATGACCAGCTTGACGTCGTGGTTCAGCAGCCCCGCCTCGAAGCGCTGCAACGCAGACGCATGTTCCTGGCCGACCGCGACGTACAGGAATCCGGGCTGGTAGACGTGGATTCCACGGGATGAGCCCGAACCGCCGGAGCCTGCACGTCGGTCGCTTCCGCCGACAGCGCGTGGTCAACGCAGACCTGGCCGGCCCGGAAGGCGTCGAGGGCGTAGTACTGGAGGAAGACGTTGACCGGCCTGCCCATCGCGGCCGCGCCGACGGTCAAAACGGCCGCCGCGTTCAGCTTGTCGTCGGTCCCCGAGAAAAGGACAAGTGAGAGCGGCTCTTCGTGGTCGTCCAGAGTTGTTCCCATGCACTCAGTCTTGGAGTCGCATGACGCCGCCGGCAGGGCCTCCCGTCCCTGTCCAGAAGAGGCGTTCGCCCCCCAAGCGCGTCCGAGCCGAGAACCGTCGGCCTCAGGACGCCGGCAGGTCTCCGCACGTGACGCTGGGCGCGTACTCGGACTCGTCGAGGTTTGGGCCGAGGTGCACGTTGACGTACCAGGCGGTTCTCGACAGCGTGTAGTCCTCCCAACGCGAGTAGGGATGGGCGATCAGCGTGGCGGCCGCTTTAGAAAGTCGACGGCTTCCTCCTTGCCGTCCCAGACGACAGTGGTTTGCGCCGGCTCGGTGCGGGCCACCACCTGGCCGCCCCTCAGGACCAGCTTGCGCGGAGCCACGAGCCTGATCGCGTCCATCTCGGTCGGCGCCGCGAAGACGCAGAGGTCGGCCCGGCAGCCTGGATCCAGGCCGTAGCCCTCGAGTCCGAGAGCCGCGGCCGGGTTGGTCGTGATCATGTCAATCAGGGTGGCGAGCTCGCCGTGCCCGGACATCTGGCCGTAATGGGCGAGCACGAAAGCGGCCTGGAGCGGGTCGCCATAGCCCAGCGGATACCAGGGATCCATCACCGAGTCGTGCCCGACGCACACGTTGACGCCCGCCGCGAGCAGCTCCTTCACCCTGGTGTGGCCGCGGCGGATGGGGTAGCTGTCAAACCGTCCCTGGAGGGTCGAGTTGTCCAGCGGGTTGGTGACCATGTGCATCCGGGCGCGCTTCAGGTTGTTGATCAGCCGGTATGCGTAGGCGTTGTTGTACGAGTGCATGGCGGTGGTGTGGCTGGCCGTGACCCTGCCGCCCATCCCGAGGCGGATCGTCTCTGCGGCCATGACCTCGACGAACCGCGAGTGGTCGTCGTCGGTCTCGTCGCAGTGGATGTCT
>JBDTKH010000012.1:0-16469 GCA_039935415.1 Candidatus Dormiibacterota bacterium | reverse complement strand
CCCGACTGGAAGCGCGACGACTGGGCGTGCGACGTGCTGCCCGCGAACGACCCAGCGCGAGAACCCGACTAACCTCCCCACCATGCGGGGAGCTCGGCGCGTAAGCGCCGGGTGGGGGTGGAACGGTCGGGTACGGGCGCCTGGAGGGAAGCGCCCGCACCCTGGAGGAAGGGTTCGGTTAAGGAGTTGCTTTCGGCGAGGCTTTGGCGGCATTCTCCGCGGCTTCGCGGGCGGCTGTCTCGCCGGCCTCGTGGGCCGCGGTCTCGTTCGGGGTCCCGCCACCTCCCGGTCCGCCCGGATGGAAGGTGCCGTTGTTCTCAGCGGTTTCCTGCGCGGCCGACTCGCCCTTCTCGTGCGTCGCGTCCTCATTGGACTTGAACGCGCCGGGCGATGGAGAGGCAGCCGACACAGCGGCATTGACAGTCGTCGACCTGGCGAGGGCGGTGGCCCCGATCACGCCGCCGACGAACATCGCGGCGACCAGGGCCGCGCCAAAGACGAGCGTATGGGTTCTATTCATTCGGCCCATCATCAGGGCCGAACCTCAGAACGACCTTCGAAAAGGGTGTGAGTTTTGAACTATCCGCTCGAGCAAATGAAATAAGTGAGTTCCCCATTCATGGGGAAGGTGGCGCGGAGCGCCGGATGGGGCCGGGTCTGAGTGAGCGGCTGACGCAGCAGCTCTCCCCCGCCAAGCAGACCCACCGATCGACCCACCGGAACAATGAGACAAAGGAGCTGCCGGCAGCCCGGCTGCCGGCAGCGTTGTTTCTAGAGGTCTTCGTGGATAAGCCGCCCAAGGGTCTTGTACTTCTCAGGCTGGCTGTTCCTGATATAGAAAGCCAGCACGACTCCCGCGGCGACGACCACGAGGTCGATCGGTCCCAGCCAGCGTGCGAAGCCGAGCCCGCCGCTGACGAAGTCGATGTTCGTGAACAACAGGTAGAGCACGAAGGCCTGGCCGACGAACGAGATGATGGGCGCAAGCACGGTGCTCCACCAATGGACTTCCGTGCCGTGGTTCTGCCAGAAGTAGAGGAGGATCGCGATCGAAACGAGCGCCTGGACGGCCAGGATGATGATCACGCCCATGATCGCCATCAGCCCGTACAGGTCCACGTACGCCTGCTGGGTCGGGTTGTTCCTCCCCGCGAAGATCGCGAACACAATGACGATGACCGCGGCGATCACCGACTGCGTGATAGAGGCGATGTGCGGGCTCTTGTAACGCGGGTGCGTCTTGCCAAGGGCGGCAGGCAGCACCTTCTCGCGTCCCAGTGAGTAGAAGTAACGGCACGCTGTGTTGTGGAACGCCATGCCGCACGCAAACGAGCCGGTGATGATGAGGATGCTCAGCGCCTGGTCGACCCCGAGGCCGATGTACTGCTGCGCCGGGCCGAGATAGAAGTGTGCAGGGTCGGTCTGAGCCTGCGTGATGGCGGCGCCGACGTTCGAGTAGCCCGCAAACGGAGCCCAGGAGGTGAGCGTGTAGAAGAGACCGAGCCCGATGACCGAGATGTACATCGCCAGCGGTACGACCCGCTTTGGATCCTTGGACTCCTCGCCGTAGTTCGGGGCCATCTCGAAGCCGACCCACGACCAGAAGGCAAAGAACAGCCCGATGGCCGGAATGCCGGCGGCGGCAAGCTTGCCAGTGATCGGGAAGCCCTGGAACGCCTTGACCGGGTTGAGCGCTTCGAGTGTGAAGGCCGTAGAGGTGGTGGCGCCGCGGGCGACCATGGCCAAATCGAAGATCAGCAGGAAGAGGACCTCACCGATCAGGAAGACACCGAGGAGCCGCGCGGTGATCCGGATGTCGAAGTACGTGACCACGGAGATCAAGACCACCATGAACAGCGCCAGCCAGGGCCACTGGATCTCGCCGAGCCAGCCAGCGCCGGTGGCGACTCCGATCTGGCTCAGCTTGAGCTGCAGGAAGTAGGCGAAGCCACCGGCCAGGGAGGCTTCGAACACCGAGTAGGCCACCACCGCGGCGAAGCCGGTGCCGAGGCCGAGCTCTCGGCCGAGGCCGTGGCTGATGTACGAATAGAACCCACCCGCCGTCGTCACCTTGCGTGACATGGCGACGTATCCGACCGAGAAGATCGTGAGGATGATGGTCGCGAAGATGAAGGCTGCCGGCGCCCCGAGCCCGTTGCCGTACCCGACCACCAGGGGAGTGTTGAACAGCATCGCGGAGATCGGCGCCGAGCCGGTCACCGTGAGGAACAGGACGCCGGGCAGGCCGACTGCATGCTTGCGAAGAGTCGAGACGTCCTGTCGCTTCGAGACGTCGAAGATATCCGAGTCCGCTTGCGCGATCGACTCGACGGTGCCTACGCCCACCTTCTGATCAGCCATGAAGCGTCCCCTCCTTGTGCTTCCGAATCACATCCGCCATCAATAAATCTCCAGGTATTCCTGGAGCTCCCAGTCCGTCACGTGGTCCGCGAATCGCTGCAGCTCGTACCGGCGCATGACGGTGTACGCCGTGACGAACTCGCTCCCCAGGAGCTCGGTGATCTTCTTGTCCGCCTCGAGGAGCCGCAGCGACTCCTCGAGCGTGGCCGGCAGCTTGGGCTTGGACCCGTCCTCCTCGGCAGGCGGGTGCGCGGGCGGCTCGAGCTCGACCTTGTCGATGATCCCGAGCAGCCCGCTCGCAAGCAGCGCCGCGCCTGCGAGGTAGGGGTTCGAGAGGCCTGACGGCGCGCGGTTCTCGATGTGGCGGCTCTGCGCCGAGCCACCCTTCACCCGCACGAACGCGCTGCGGTCCTCCAGACCCCACGACACGTTGGTGGGGCTGAACGTGTGGCGCCGCCGGCGCTTCAGGCAGTTGAGCGTGGGCGCGAGGAGCGCGTACGTCGAGGGCGCGTGGCGGAGCTGGCCGGCGATGAACTGCTGCCCCACCGCAGACAACCCTGCCTCAGCGCCGTCCTCCGACATGGCGTTCTTGCCCGAGTCGAGATGCAGGAGGCTCATGTGCGTGTGCGAGCCGCACCCGGCCGAGTCCGCAAACGGCTTCGACATGAAGGACGCGAGGAGACCTTCCAGCCGCGCGATCTCCTTGACGCCGTTCTTGAAGCTGAAGGCGCGGTCGGGTCCGGCCATGCCGGTGCCGGGCGTGTAGTTGATCTCCCACTGCGAGCCGGCGTACTCGCAGTTGGCGGTGATGATGTCGATCCCGTAGTCGCGCATCTGGTTGATGATCCGCTCGATTGCCGGCACCCAGGTGTTCCGCACCGAGTTGAAGATGTGGTAGCCGGTGAACAGGGGCTTGTGGGTGTCCGCATCGAGGAGGTAGAACTCGCTCTCGGTCCCCATGAGCGGCTCGTAACCGAGTTTCCGGCAGCGCTCCAGGACGCGATGGAACACGTGGCGCGGTGAGGCGGCGAGCGCGCGCCCGTCGGACCAGGTCGCGTCGCAGATGAACCGCCCTGTCGCCTCGACCCACGGCACGATCGCCGCGGTGGACGGGTCGGGGCGCAGGAGCTGGTCCGCGTAAGCAACCTCTTCGTTGTAGAGGGTGCCGGGCACGACGTCTGAGCGGCTGTCGAGCACGGCAGCGCCGCCGTACATGTTCAGGCCGTCCTCCGCGTAGTGCGCGACGTGGTCGATCGGCACGATCTTCGAGCGGCTCGTGCCATGCATGTCAGGCAGCTCGAAGCGGACGTTGCGGATCCCGCGCTCCTTCCAATCGGCGATCACCTTTTCGACGGTCACTGTTTTCTTTTCGGCGATCGCCATGCCATCAAACCCCCGTTCCGTTGTTCCAGTAGGCGATCTCGAGCCCCAGCTCGACGAACAGCGCCTCCGCCGCGTCGAAGCGCGCGCGCGGGACGACGGCCAGCACGCCACCCTCGCGGCCGTCGCCGCGCAGCAGCGCCGCCGATATCGAGCGCGGCGGCTGCGCGTGAAATCCCTCGCGCCCCAGCGATGGATACGAGTCGTGGATGACCACCAGCGAACGGACGGGGCCCCGGACGAGCATCACGAGCTCGACAAAATGCCCGACGTCCCAGTCGGCCGCGGGGTCCTGCACCGGCCGCCCGTCGAGCTCCGCCACCAGTATCTCCGCGGGAGCACGCGCGCCCCACAGGTGCCCTGTGCGCACGTTGGCGATGAGCCGCGCGCCGACCTCATGTCCTTCCTCGACCAATCGCTCCACGCGATCCACGTTCCACACGCCGCGGAGGGGAATGCAGCGAAGCTCGCCCTCGGACGCAGCTTCGATGACCACTGCCAGCCCTCGCGCGGAGGTGCCCGACTCCGGGAGCGGCGCCACCGGCAGCTTGTACCGGTAATCCGCTTTGCTCAGGGCGCCGGGCGGAACCTCGGGGTTGGAGGATTGATCCGGCAGGACTGTGCCCGCGCGGAGCGCGGCAAGATCCTGGTCGATCGGCTCGCCGTCCCAGGTCTTGAAGCCCGAGTCGTTGAGGACCCGCGCCGCCCAGTACGGACCGCACAGGTTGTCTTTCTGCTGGGCATTTGGGCTGTCCGCCATCACTGAAATCAGCCGTGCGTGCATCGCCTAAACCGTCCTCATGTAGCGGTCTTTCTCCCACTCGGTGACCGTCTCGCGGAAGGCTTTGACCTCCCAGGCGCGCGAGATCGCGTAGTAGTCGCTGAAGCGCTCGTCCAGCGCCTGACGGAGCACCAGGTCGGACTCGAAAGCGCGCAGCGCGCTCTCCAGGGTCCCGGGCAGTTCCACCAGGTCTGTGCGCGAGTACGCGTCGCCCACGATCGGCTCGGGCGGCGTGAGCTTTCGCTTGATGCCGTCGGCCGCCGATGCGGCGACCGCCGCGATCGCGAGGTACGGGTTCGCGTCGGCGCCCGGCCTGCGGCACTCCAGCCGGCAGAGCTCTGGGTGGTCCTCGCGCACGATCGCACGCACCGCGCACGACCGGTTCTCGACGCCCCAGCTCGCGTTGACCGGTGCGAACCAGCCCGGCACCAGGCGCTTGTAGGAGTTGATGGTGGGATTGAGCAGGAGCGAGGCGGCGGGCAGGTGCTCGAGCACACCCGCGACGGCCGAGCGCAGGACGGCCGGCAGCCGGCTCTTGTCCGTCGCGCGAAACGCGTTGGCCCCATCGCTCCAGCAGGAGAGGTGGACATGGCCGCTCGACCCCTCCTCCCCGGTCGCCGTCTTGGCGAGGAAGCTGGCGCGAAGGCCCATCGTCGAAGCGAGGTCTTTGACCGCCATCTTGGTGAGCGCCGCGTCGTCGGCGGCGCGGAGCGCGGGTCGGGCGCCGAGGTTCAGCTCGAGCAGGCCGGGCCCGGCCTCGGTGTGGACCGCGGAGAGCTCGACGCCGAGTGCTTCGAGGGCGGGCGCGAGGGCGCGCACGAAAGCGTCAAAACCCCCGAGCTCGGAGAGGCTGTAGCTCAGGCCGGTGGAGAGCGGGTTCCCGTTACCGTCCCACAGCCGCAGCTCGTACTCGACGGCCGCGACTGCCTCCAGGCCAAGGCCCGCAAGCCCGTCCAGCACCTTGCGCAGGACCTCGCGCGTGGCGAGCTCGCACTCGCTGCCGTCCGGCCAGCTGGGAGTCGCCAGGCAGATCTTCCAGCCCGGCCTCCAGGTGAGGTCGTGGAGCGTGGTCGGGTCCGGGCGGACCAGCAGGTCGCCGGCGCCCGAGCGGATGCCGAACTTCGTGTAGTCGCTGATCGGCGTGTCAGTCGGATCCAGCGCCAGGAGCAGGTCGGTCATGACGGTGCCATCGCGCAGCGCCGACTCGAAAGCCGCGGGCCGCAGCGCCTTGCCACGGATCGACCCGTTGACGTCGGGTATGCCAAGCAGGATGAACTCGGCTTCGTTGTCCCCTCTCCCGCCTTGCGGGAGAGGGCTAGGGTGAGGGGCGGTGGAAGTAGCGCTCAAAGCCTCTCCTTGACCACCTTTTCGACTGCCGCAATCGACTCCTTGAACAGCACAACCATCTGGTCCAGCTCGTCGTCCGTGCTGGTGAACGCGGGCGCGATCAGCACCTCGTCGCCCGCGAAGCCGTCGAGCGTCGAGTGTGTCGAGCTGACCAGCAGCCCGTGCTCGAAGGCGATGTCGTCGACGAGGGTCGCGGCGTCGAGCTCGTGCGGCAGGAAGGACTTGCCGTCGCGCGGATCGACCAGTTCGACGCCGAGGAGGAAGCCGCGGCCGCGCACCTCGCCGACGATGTCCGACCTCTTCAAAGAGGACGCCAGCTGTTCGCGAAGCTGCGAGCCGCGCTTGGCAACGCGCTCGACCAGGTGGTGCTCCACGATGTAGTCGAGGACCGCCAGCCCGACCGCGCAGGGTAGCGGCGCGCCGTCCCACGTGTGGCCCAGGTCAAACTCCGCCGAGCCCTCCGCCAACGCGTCATAGATGTGCTCGCGGCACAGCACCGCGGCGAGCGGCCAGTACCCGGCGCCGATACCCTTGCCGATCGTCACGATGTCGGGCTCGAAAGGGATCTGGTGCGCGGCAAGCCAGGTGCCGGTCCGTCCGACGCCGGTCACGATCTCGTCGAAGCAGATCGCGAAACCGTACTTCTCGCGCCGCTCCGCCAGGCCGTGCCAGAACCTGGCCGGCGGCGAGTAGCCGGGCAACGCGGCCGCACTGATGGGCTCGCAGAAGAAGGCGGAGACCGTTTCGGGGCCGGCCTGCTTGAGAACCTGGTCCAGCTCTTTGAGGGCGCGCTCGCCTGTCTCGTCAAAGCGCGGGGTCGAAGGCGAGATGTGGAGATACCCATCGCCCGGCATGTATTCGTCATACGGCGCCCGCAGTGACTTGCGACGGCCGCTCAATGCGAGAGTGCCGAGCGTGGACCCGTGGTAGGCCTGCGCCGGGGAGATGACCTTCCAGCGATCGCGCTGGCCGCGGTCCACTTGGTAGGTGCGAGCGAGCCGGACCGCGGTCTCATTCGCCTCCGAGCCGCCCGATGCGAACTTGACGCGCGCCATCTCGGGCGCGACGAGCTCGATGATGCGATCGGCAAGCTGTTCTTGAGGGCGACTCGTGAAGTGGTGGTTGTAGAAATACGCGAGGCGCTCGGCCTGCGTTGCCGCGGCGTCGACGACCTCGCGCACGCCGTGGCCGAGGCACGCGACCATCGCTCCACCCGAGCAGGCGTCGAGGATCTTCTCGCCGCCGGCGGTCTCGAGCCACACGCCCTTGCCGCTGACGATGCTGGGATAGGCCAGGTCGAGGAAGCGCGGAAACACGCTGGTCTGGTCGGCCCGGATGGTAGCCGACGCCATCACTTCCACACGCCCCGCCGCCGGATAGCGGCGAGCACCGCTCGCAATCCCTGCTCGCTGTTGGCCACGTGCTCTTCCATCGCGCGCTCGGCGGCGTCGCCGTCGCCGCACTCGATCGCCTTGAGCAGCGCCTCGTGCTCGCCCGACATGTGCCGGTGCCAGGTGTCCGATTCGGGCAGGAGCGTCATCGCATCGTTGAGGAGCCGCCGGATCTCCTCGATCGCGTGCGCGAGCACCGCGTTGCCCGTGGCGCGCGCGATCGCGATGTGGAGGTCGGTGTCGTGGCGCATGTAGTCGGGCTCGCTCGTCGCCTCGGCCATGCCGCGGATGGCCTTGCGCATCGCGGCCAGGTCGGCCTGCCTGCGCGAGCCCGCGGCAACCCTCGCGACGGCCGGCTCGATGAGGTGCCGGTACTGCAGGAGGTCTTCGAGCTCCTTGCGGTTGCGCATCACCCGCACGATCAGCCCATCGAGGGCAAGCGAGTCCTGGCCCTGGCGCGAGATGAACGTGCCACCGCTGCGGCCACGGCGCGACTCGACGAGACCCGCCGCTTCGAGCATCCGCAGCGCGTGCTGGATGGTCGGGCGGCCGACGCCGAACATGCCGGCCAGCTCCCTCTCCGCCGGCAGCGCCTCGCCGGGCTTGATCAACCGAAGGGAGATGTGGCGGCGGATCTGCTCCGCGACGTACTCATGAGCGCGGAGCTGCTGGATGCGCTCGAACCGAACCACCGACGCGACCGATCCGTTGGAACCGGCGCGCGTCGGATGGGGCGTGTCCTTAACGGCCACGCACAACCTCCGGGCTCACCTTGGCGATATCCGTCAGGAAGCGGTTGAACAGGCGCTCCGTCCTCAGTCGCACCTCGGACGCGATGCGGTGCGTCTGGGCGAGAAGCGCGTCCGGGTCAACCCCGTCCCCATCCAGCTCGTGGCGGTAGGCGCGCACCCAGCTGTCCATGATCTCGGGCGTCACCTCGGGGTGGAACTGCAGGCCGAGGCTTTTGCCCGCGACGTAAGCCTGCGGGCCGACCTCGGTGTCGGCGAGCAGCGTCGCGCCAGGAGGCAGCGTGAAGCTGTCGAAGTGCCACTGGAACCACGGCCCTTCAGAGATGAGATCTGGGTCCTTCGTGCGCACCGGCAGCCAGCCGATCTCCGAGCGGGCGGCGCGAAACGAGCGGCCGCCCAGCACGCGCGCGAGGAGCTGCCCGCCGAAGCACAGTCCAAGCACCGGCACGTCGTCAGCCGCGGCCTTCCGCAAGAGCTCCGCCTCACGCTGGATGAACGGGATCGAGTCGTCGAAGGCGGCGAACTCCGAGCCCAACGAAGCGATCAGGTCGTATTCACGCGGGTCGGGGACCTTCTCCTCGAGGTCGATGCGGAGCACGTCGACCTCGGCGGATTGCCGATTGAGCCAATCACCGAGCAGTCCGGGGGGCGTCGGCTCCTCGTGCTGGATGATCAGCGCCTTGAGCGGACGGCTCACGATACGGGGCTCGCTTCGAGCTTCGATTCGAGCTCCTTGGCCACCTGGTGAATGGTGGCCGCGTATCGCTCGACCATCTCGGCAAGCTCGGCGTCGGTGCTGGTGAACGGCGGGGCGAACAGCGTCTGGTCGCCCGCGAAGCCATCACGCGTCGGCATCGTCGAATAGGTGATCAGCCCGCGCTCGAACGCCACATCGTCGACGCGCCCGGCGGTCCGCAGGTCCGGAGGCAGGAAAGACTTGCGGTCCCTCGGGTCGACGTACTCGATGCCGAGCAAGTATCCGTGGCCGCGGACCTCGTGGACGAACGGGAGGTCCTTGAGAGCGGCGGCCAGCTCGTCACGCAGCCGCGGCCCGCGCTCGCGCACCCGCTCGATCAATCCTTCCTTCTTGAGGACGTCCATCACCGCGAGGCCGACCGCGCATGAGAGCGGCGCACCGTCCCATGTGTGCCCGAGCGTGAACTTCCTCGAACCCTTCGCGACAGCCTCGTACACGTGCTGGCGGCAGAGGACCGCGCCGATCGGCGCGTAGCCCGCGCCCAGTCCCTTCGCGGTCGCGATGATGTCGGGGACGATCGGCAGCCTCTCCGCGGCGAACCAGTGACCCGTCCGGCCGATCCCGGTCACGATCTCGTCGAAGCAGATCAGAAACCCGTGGCGCTCGCGCCGCTCGGCGAGCCCTTCCCAGAAGCGCTTGGGTGGCGAGTACGAAGGCAGGGCGGCGGCGCTCACCGGCTCGCAGAAATAGGCGGACACGGTGCCAGGGCCTGCTGCCTCGAGCACGCGGTCGAGCGCGTCGAGCGCCTCCTGCCCGGTGGGGTCGAAGTGCCACGTGCTGGGCGGGATGTGCAAGTGGTCGGACATGTAGGGCTCGAAAGGGCGCTTCAATCCCGGGCGGCCGGTCAGGGCCAGGGTGGCCATCGTCGGGCCGTGGTAGGCCTGCGCCGGCGAGATCACCTGCCATCGCTTCGGCTCGCCCCGGTCGACGTGATAGCGGCGCGCGATCTGGAGCGCCATCTCGTTGGCCTCCGCGCCGCCGGTGACGAAGCGCACCCGGGTGAACCCCTCAGGCGCGACCTCGGCAAGCTCGGCGGCGAGCTGCTCCTGCGCGGGATTCGTCAGCCGCTCGTTGTGGACGTAGGCCAGCTTCAGCCCCTGCGCGCGGGCAGCCGCGATGATGTCCTCGCGGCCGTGGCCCAGGGTCGCGGCCATCGAGCCGCCGCTCATGGCGTCGAGGTAGCGCTTGCCGGAAGCGTCCTCCACCCACACGCCCTCGCCCTTGACGATCACGGGGTAGCGTCGATGGAACTCCAGCGGCAGCACGTGCGTCGACTGACTATCGACGATCGCTTCCCCAGACCCCACCGGCTCCTCCCCAAAACGTCCTGGCGATCAAGACCCGAAGAAGGTCGATACTATCATTGCAATGGACCTCGTACAGGCCCAATTGATTCCTGCCGAGGTTCAATTTAATAAGTGACTTCCCCGCGAGCGGGGAAGGTGTTGTCTTCCCCATTTATGGGGAAGTACCGGCCGAAGGCCGGGGATGGGGGCCGACATCGGCATGGACGAGGGAGGGGTATGGCAACAAAAACCGCAAGCCTGAAAGTCATAGAGCCGGCCACGGAAAAGGTCCTGGCCGAGCTAACCGAGGCGACCGTCGAAGAGGCCGACCAGGCCGTCGCCCGCGCCAGGGCCGCCTACCCCGCCTGGAGGGCGGTGACTCCCAAGGACCGCGCGAACCTGATGCGCCGCATCGCCGTCGCCATCCAGGACAACGCCGAGAAGCTCGCGCAGCTCGAGGCCCGCAACGTCGGCAAACCGATCAGCGATGCACGCGGCGAGGTCGGAATGGTGGCCGACGTCTTCAACTACTACGCGGGCGCCCCCGAGCGAGTCTTCGGCAAGACGATCCCGGTCGCGGGCGGAGTGGACATGACTTTCCGCGAGCCGCTGGGCGTCGTTGCCCTCATCGTGCCCTGGAACTTCCCCCTCCCCATCGCATCGTGGAAGGTCGCGCCGGCGCTCGCCGCCGGCAACACCGTTGTCCTCAAGCCAGCCGGCCTGACCCCTCTCACCGCGATCGAGCTCGGACGGATCGCGCGCGAAGCGGGACTGCCCGAGGGCGTGCTCAACGTCGTCGTCGGCGCGGGCCGCGTCGTCGGCGAGAGGCTCGTCCTGCACCCCGACGTCGCCAAGGTCGCCTTCACGGGATCGACCGAGGTGGGCAAGCGCATCGGGGCGCTCGCGGCCCAATCGATCAAGCGCGTCACGCTGGAGCTGGGTGGCAAGTCGGCCAACATCGTCTTCGCCGACGCCGACCTCGAGAAGGCAGCCGCCACGGCACCCCTCGCCGTCTTCGGCAACGCCGGCCAGGACTGCTGCGCCCGCTCGCGGATCCTCGTCGAGCGCTCGGCCGTGGAGCGCTTCCTCCAGGCCCTCGAGAAGTCGGTCAAGGCGCTGAGGGTCGGCGACCCGCTCGACGACAAAACCGAGATGGGCCCGCTGATCTCGGCAGATCACCGCGACAAGGTTGCTTCGTTTCTCGGCGACGGCGCGCAGGTCGCGTTCCGCGGCAGCGCGCCGACCGGTGCCGGCTACTGGTTCCCGCCCACAGTCCTCTCGCCCGCCTCCAACGACGACCGCTCCGCCCGCGAGGAGATCTTCGGCCCGATCGCCGTCGTCATCCCGTTCGACGATGAGGCCGACGCCATCCGGATCGCCAACGACACCGAGTACGGCCTGTCCGGCTCGATCTGGACCAACAACGCAGGGCGGGCGATGCGAGTGGCGCGCGCGCTGGAGACGGGAACCATCTCCATCAACTCTCACAGCTCGGTGCGCGTCACCACGCCGTTCGGAGGCTTCAAACAGTCGGGCATCGGGCGCGAGCTGGGACCTGACGCTCTCGACTACTACACAGAGCTCAAGAACGTCTTCCTGGCGACCAACTGAACTGGAACTGATGCGGGCCGTGGTCGTCACGCGCTTTGGGGGACCCGAGGTGCTGCGTGAGGTTGAGGTGGAGCGGCCCTCGCCCATCTCGACCGAGGTGCTCGTGCGCGTGTTGGCGGCTGGGGTGAATCCGGTCGACTACAAGACCCGGCGCGGCGAAGGCGTCGCGCGCTGGCTCGGGCCACCTCCGTTCATCGTGGGTTGGGACATCGCCGGGGTGGTCGAATCCACGGGCTATGGCGTGACACGCTTCAAAGCTGGCGACGTCGTCTACGGGATGCCGCACTTTCCGCGCGAGGCAGGCGCCTACGCCGAGTACGTCACCGCGCCTTCACGACAGCTCGCAAGAGCGCCGGCGAGCATCTCCCCAGTGGAGGCCGCCGCTCTGCCGCTAGCGGCGCTCACCGCATGGCAGTCCTTGATGCAGGACGCCGAGGTCTACGCGGGCCAGACCGTGCTCGTGCACGGAGCCCGCGGCGGCGTGGGTCACCTCGCCCTCCAGCTCGCGACGGCGCGGGGGGCCTCGATCGTGTCGACCGCCGGCCGCACCGATCGCGACGCTCTCGCGACTCGCGACGCTGACGTTGCCCTCGACCTCGTCGGCGGCGAGGACACCCTCCCGCTGCTCGACACCCTTCGCCAGGGCGGCATCTTGCTGGCCGTCGCGACGGGAGCCGGCGACGATGTCAAGGACGAGGCGCGGCGGCGCGCGATCAGGGTGGTGGAACCCCTGGTCGAACCTGACGGGCACGCTCTCGATGAGATCGCACGGTTGGTCGACGCGGGCGAGCTGGAGGTCAAGGTCGAAGAGACATTTCCCCTCGAGCGTGCCGCTGCCGCCCACGAACGACTCGAACGCGGCGGCGTAAGCGGCAAACTTGTCCTGGAGGTGAGTCAGTGATGACCGAGGTACACAGCGTTTCCACCGCGCAGGCGGCATCAAATGGGGCCGTCGCCGCGCCGCTCACGCTCGAAGCGCTGGAGCGCGCTGTCGCGGCTCACTCCATCGACACCGTCGTGCTCGCGCTCGTCGACATGGAGGGCCGGCTCGTCGGCAAGCGGCTGACCGCTCGGCATTTCCTGGAGACGGCCGTCTCACACGGCGCCGAGTCGTGCGAGTACCTGCTCGCCACAGACGTCGACATGTCCCCGCAGCAGGGCTACGGCCTCGCCGGTTGGAACCGAGGCTTCGGCGACTTCCAGTTGAAGCCGGACTTCTCGACGCTCCGGCTCGTGCCGTGGCAGCAGAGCACGGCGCTGGTGCTCGCCGACGCGTACGCGGAGAGCGGCGCGCCCATCCAGGTCTCTCCGCGGCAGATCCTCAGACGGCAGCTGGAGCGCCTCAGCTCGCTCGGCGTGGCGGCGCAGGTGGGCACCGAGCTCGAGTTCATGATCTTTCGCGGCTCGTACCGCGAGGCCTGGGAATCCGGTTACCGCAACCTGACCAAAGCGACCCCGTACAGCGTCGACTACGCCCTGCTCGACACGACCGGGATCGAGCCCCTGGTCAGGCGGATCCGCAACTCCATGGAAGCCGCGGGCATGAACGTCGAGAGCTCGAAGGGCGAGTGCAACCTTGGTCAGCACGAGATCAACTTCCGCTACGGAAGCGGCCTCGCCGCTTGCGACGACCACACCATCTACAAGTTCGGGGCCAGGGAGATCGCTGCGCAGGAAGGCATGGCCATCACCTTCATGGCGAAGTTCGACCAGCGCGAAGGCAGCTCGTGCCACGTCCATCTTTCGCTCGCTGGAAAGGACGGCGCCAACGCTTTCGCGGCCGACCGCGAGATGTTCGATGGCTTCCTCGCGGGACAGCTCGCGTGCTTGCGCGAGATGACGCTGCTCTTCGCGCCCCAGGTCAACTCGTACAAGCGATACGTGCCGGGGATGTTCGCGCCGACCGCGGTGGCCTGGGGAAACGACAACCGGACGTGTGCCATGCGCGTGATCGGGCACGGGCAGTCACTGCACATCGAGAACCGATTGCCTGGAGCCGACGTGAACCCCTACCTCGCGGTCGCGGCCATGATCGCGGCCGGGCTTCACGGGCTGGACAGGAAGCTGCCGCTCGAGCCCGCGACCAAGGGCAGCGCCTACGAGGGGTCGCATCCTCGCGTGCCCCACTCGCTGCAAGCGGCCCGCGAGCTGTTCGCGTCGAGCAAGGCCGCGCGCGAGGCGTTCGGCGACGAGGTGGTCGACCACTATGTGCATCGCGCCGACATAGAGGTCGCGGCCTTCGAATCGTCGATCACCGACTGGGAACGCTTCCGCGGCTTCGAGCGACTCTAATGAAGGTCGCGGTCGCCCAGTACGAGGCGGGGTCCGACAAGAACGCGAACCTGGAGCACATCACCGAGCTGGCCGAGCAGGCCGCATCGGCGGGAGCAAGGCTTGTCGTTTTCCCGGAAGGCGCGATGCACACGTTTGGAGAGCTCAACGACGATCTCCGACCCTCCGCTGAGCTTCTCGACGGCCCGTTCGTCGACCACTTGAGCCGTCTCGCGTCTCGCCTCAACCAGACGCTGGTGGCCGGGATGTTCGAGCTGATCCCTGGTGACGAGCGGATCTACAACACCGCGGTCGTCATCGACCCGAGCAGCGGCCTGGCCGCGGCGCACCGGAAAGGCCATCTCTACGACGCGTTCGGAGAGAACGAGTCGGATCGCTTTCGCCCCAACCCTCTCCCCGCAGGGGAGAGGGACCTTCACGCTGAAGGCGACCATCCCATGGTCCGGGTCGACGGGTTCACGATCGCGATTGCCATCTGCTACGAGCTGCGCTTCCCGACATTCATCCAGCAGCTGGCGGATCGCGGTGCCGACTTGCTGGTGGCCCCATCGGCATGGGTCGCCGGCCCGCTCAAAGAGGAGCACTGGAACGTGATGGTCCGGGCGAGGGCGATCGAGAACACCATGTACGTCGCTGCCGTGGGGATGACCGGCGCCGGCTACTGCGCGCGCAGCATGATCGTCGACCCGATGGGCGCGGTCATCGGAGGCCTCGGCGAGACGGAGGGTGTCGCGGTGGCCGACCTCAGCAAGGAGCGGCTGGCCAGGGTGCGCGCGAAGCTGCCGCTGGTCGCCCAGCGCCGCGCCGCATCCGGCGTTCGCGTTTGACGATCATCGGGGTGCCGCTGCGCCCCTTCTCCGGAACGGAATTTCCGCCCAAGCTCGCCCTGAACCGCGCCTACTTTGACGCGCTCGAAGCCGCCGGCGCGACCACGCTGCCAATTCCGATCGTCCACGACGAGCGGCATCTGCGCACCCTGTACGACCTGCTCGACGGCCTGCTCCTGCCCGGCGGCGCCGACGTCGAACCACACCGCTACGGCGCGGAGCCTCGCGAAGACGCTCATCTCAACGTGATGCCCGAGCTCGACGAGGTGGAGATCACGCTCGCGAGATGGGCCGTCGATGACGACCTCCCACTGCTCGCCATCTGCCGCGGGATCCAGGTCTTGAACGTCGCGTGCGGCGGGACGCTGTGGCAGGACATCTTGCTCGAGGGCGCGACCAAAGAATCGCACGACCAGGAGCCGCGCGACTTATTGGTCCACGGACTGAACGTCGAGCCCTGGAGCCATCTCGCCCACACTCTCGGCGCGACTGAATTCCAGGTCAACAGCCTTCACCATCAAGCGGTCCGAGAGGTGGGCGCAGACTTGCGCGCGGTCGCTCACTCGACCGACGGGCTGATCGAAGGCCTCGAGCTGCCGGGTCATCGATTCGTGGTGGGAATCCAGTGCCATCCCGAGGAGCTGAGCAAGACCGAGCCGTGGGCGAGGCGTCTCTTCGAAGGATTCGTCGCCGAGGCGGCGACTCAGGCGTCGGTGTTGTAGGCCGCGACTCCCGCGCGAATTCCCGTCACCGACAGGATCTGGTCCTCGTTCAACGTGTCGTCCTTCAAGAGAGCGTGCGCGAGCGCATTGAGCTGGGGTCTGTGCTCGGTCAGGAGCCGCAATGCCTCGGCGAAGCATTCGTCGGCGATGCGCTTGACCTCGGTGTCGACGTCCCGAGCGGTCGCCTCGCTGTAGGGCCGAGCCATGCCGAGCCCCGGGCCCCCTCCGTCCTCCGCGAAGGCGAGCGGCCCGATCTTGGGGCTCATCCCCCACCGCACGACCATCTCGTGCGCGATCTGCGTGACCTGCTGCAGGTCGTTAGCGGCCCCAGTGGAGACCGCCGAGTAGACGAGCTGCTCGGCCGCGCGGCCGCCCAGCGCTCCGATGATCCGTGCCCGCAGGTAGTCCTCGCCGTAGTTGAAGCGATCGTCGATCGGGCTCGAGATCGTGACCCCGAGGGCGCCCCCGTGGGGGATTATCGTCACCTTGCGCACCGGGTCGGCGCCGGGCACGATGAGCCCGACCAGCGCGTGGCCCGACTCGTGATACGCGATGCGCTCGCGATCGGCCGGCGTCATCATCAGGTTCCGCTCTGTACCCAGCAGGATCCTGTCGATCGCTTCGAAGAAATCCTGCGACCCGACCGCGGTGTGACCCTTGCGTGCAGCGCCCAGCGCCGCCTCGTTGACCAGGTTCGCCAGATCGGCGCCGACCAGCCCTGGCGTTGCCCCCGCGATCTCGTCAAGGTCGATATCCGAAGTCAACGGCACCTTGGCGGCGTGGATCCTGAGGATCGCCAGCCGGCCACGCCGGTCCGGCGGCTGCAGCGTCACGCGCCGGTCGAAGCGGCCCGGCCTCAAGAGAGCCTGGTCCAGGACGTCCGCGCGGTTGGTGGCGGCGAGGACGATGACTCCCTTGCCCGGCTCGAAGCCGTCCATCTCGGTGAGGATCTGGTTGAGCGTCTG
>JBDTKH010000011.1:0-4180 GCA_039935415.1 Candidatus Dormiibacterota bacterium | reverse complement strand
GTGCTCGACTGATGCGGATTGCCATCACCGGTGGCAGCGGCTTTGTCGGAGG
Source organism: Candidatus Dormiibacterota bacterium (assembly GCA_039935415.1). GTDB lineage: Bacteria > Chloroflexota > Dormibacteria > Dormibacterales > Dormibacteraceae > Palsa-870. Next base: position 4,128 of record JBDTKH010000011.1, on the reverse strand, counting down.
CCACACCGCACGTGCGCTGCTTGCGCGGGGCGACGACGTCGTCCTGATCGCGCGCCGCGACCACTCTGCGCTGATACCCGACAGCCCTCAGGTGACCTGGGTACAGGCGGACATCGACGACGAGATCGCCCTTTGCCGCGCCTTCGAGGGCTGCGACGCGGTTGTGCATTGCGCCGGCATCAACCTGGAGCGAGGATCGCAGACGTACGACCGAGTGCACGTTCAAGGCACGGAGGCGGTGGTTCGCGCCTCGCGCGCCGTGGGTGTGAAGCGCATCGCGGTGGTGAGCTTCCTGCGGGCCCGACCCGCGTGCGGCTCTGCGTACCACGAGTCGAAGTGGGAGGCGGAGGAGATCGTGCGGCGCTCCGGCTTCGCCTACACCGTGGTCAAGCCGGGCGTGATCTACGGACAGGGTGACCACATGCTTGACCACCTCAGCCGCGCCTTTCACACGTTTCCCGTGTTCCTGCTCGTCGGCTTCAGCTCACGGCTGATCCGACCGGTGGCCGTGGTCGACGTTGCCCGCATCCTGGCAGCCGCGACGCACGATGAACGCCTGGCGGGTCTCACGGTGCCAGTGCTGGGTCCAGACCAACTGACCCTCAGCGCGGCGGTGCGGCGTGTCGCGCACGTCACGGGACGTCACCCGCTGTTCCTCCGCGCGCCGACATTGGTTCACCAACTCCTGGCCTGGTTGGCCGAGCGGCTGATGACGATACCCCTCATCTCCGCAGCACAGGTTCGCATCCTCACCGAAGGCATCGCGGAGCCAGTGCTTGCCCCGGATCGGCTCCCGGTCGATCTGGAACCGATCACTCCGTTCTCCGAGCAGGCAATCCGCAACGGTCTGCCCCCCGCGGAACGCTTCCATTGTCGTGATCTCCGCCTCTTCACTCGGGCGGTGTGACATGCCGCGCATCCGACTGGTCACGGACATCGCCGCTTCACCAGCGGTCTGCTTTGACGTAGCGCGCGACGTTGGGGTTCATCTCGCCTCCTCGCGCTCGGAGCAGGTCGTCGGCGGTGTGCGCGCGGGGATGATGAGCCTCCACGACGAGGTCACCTGGCGCGCCTGGCACTTCGGCGTGCCCTGGAGGATGACCTCGAAGATCGTCGAGTACGACCGCCCGCATCACTTTGTGGACGCGATGCAGCGCGGGCCCTTCGGACGCTGGCGCCACCGACACATCTTTGAGACCACGGACGCCGGCACACGAATGGTCGACGACGTGGACTACGCGTCGCCCTTCGGGGTACTCGGTGCCATCGTCGACGGGTTGGTGCTCGAGAGGTACATGACCAGCCTGCTGCGGCGTCGTAACCAGCACGTGGGCGCGGTGGCCGAGGGTCGTAGCCCGCGCCCGGCGAGCAGTCCGCCACGTGACGGGCGATCGTCTGGAGGCGGGCGAGCGCGACGGGTCGATGTGTGTGGCCACGGCGAGGCAACGATCCACTGCGAGCCTGCGGAAGTGCTCGAGTTCGTGCTCGACGTTGATCAGTATCGGAAGGCCGATCACAAGATCGGCCGAGTCCACTTTGCCCGTCGGGATGGCAACCATGGCGAGGTGCGCCACAGCGGACGCATTCTGGGAGTGCCGGCACCGGCGGCGACACTGGCATTCGAACTGACGCCCTCGTCGCGGCTCGATTTCCGAGGCGTCTCATTGCCGTGGCCCCTTCGAGGCTTTCACGGGTCGTTCACGTGCGCGGCCACGCCAAGCGGCACTCAGGTCGTTCACCGGGAGTTTACCTTTGGGCCCGTCGCCGGTCCTCTGGTGCGGTTGGCGTTCGGACGATTGCTGGCCCTCGACACCCAAGCCGAAGTCGTTCGGATGAAGCGCCTGCTCGAAGCGCCAAGAAAGGCCTGACTTGCTCGGAAATCTAGCCGAAGCCTTTCTGACCGCGGTCATGGTGATGATCGGTCCCGTTGGCCTCGCCCTGATCGTCGTGCTCGTGCTGCGGCTGGCGAAGCGTCACGACAGAGGTGGGCACGGCGTCCAGGGGGGCGCTAATCACTTGAACCGCGCCCAGCGGCGCCACCACGGGTTGCGCGCGTCCAATTTCCGGCTGGGGACCACCCGCAGCAGCCCCACGTTCTTAGGCAAGTCGAGCCGTTCGAGCAGGTCCTCCGAGATGAGCACCCCGTGCCGAATCGCTGCTCGCACCAAGCGGCCATTCCGTTGCCGGCGACGGTACCCGGGTTCGAGGACGACGCCGGTGTAATGCTCCCGACTATCAACAGGATAACCTTCGGCTCGTCGACGGTTCAGATCGTTACTGAGCCCCCGGAGCAGCCGTCGGAACTCCCTCTCGTTGTCGAAGGCAGCGACGACCTGGTGGCAACGCTCGTGACGCCGGACATCGTGGGCATACCGACGGACGACATAGCGCTCGATACCATCGTCATCGGGGTCGACGGTCGCCACGACGGCAAGTGTGCCTCGCGGAGGCCTCGGGCGCGGCCGGCCTGGCGCACGCCAGCATCCGCCAACCACCCTTGAGCTCGGTGCACAGTGGTGGACCGGACCTGGTGGAGGCTTGCCCTCCGACGGGCGCGGAGTGACACTATCCACACAATCACGGCGGGAGGCGCGCCGCATGGGTCTGACCAGTACGACGCGGCCCGTGGCTACAGCGTGCGCTGCTGCGTTGTGCCTAGCGATCGCCGGGTGCAGCCCAGGATCGGCCGTGAAGTTCTCGCCTACGCGGACGCTCGCCAATTCGCCGGCGCTCGGGACCGCCCAGCCACTACTCGTCGGGCCGGCAACCGCCGCCAGGACCCCCACCGCATCGGTGCCGCCCTGCGTTCCAGGAAGCCCGCGAGTGCCCCCTGCACGACTGGCGGCTCCCCAGTATTTGTTCGACACGCAGCTGACCGTGGTCAAGCCGGCGGTGCACCCGAAGATAGGTCCGGCAGAGGCATTGGCGATCAGCGGCTACAACACGCGCCCAGACACATGCGGTCTCCGAGAGGCACTTGCCTACGTGTCTGCGGCATTCCCGGCGACTATTCGACCCGAGTGTCTTCCGCCTTCGAGCTCGGGCGGCTGGGTCGCGCCGCCGGCATCTTGTGTCAACGGCCGCGACGCGACGCCGCAGTATTCGCACGTGCTCGCCTGGGTTGTGACGTGGCGCATGGACTGCAGTCTTCCCGCGGGCGGTCCGGTAATGCCAGCAGGCCGCACGCCTCTCCCGACACCGACATATGCGCCCCTGAGCTGCGCAACCTTCACCTTCGTCGACGCCACCACAGGTCGGGCCGGCTTCTCAGCCGAAAGCGGAGCGCCCAGCCTGGGCTTGTGAAAAGTTCGCTTACCGCTGAGGGAGTAGAGATACGTAGACCAGGCGAGGCTCCTCTACCTTGGCCCGCGATCGCGGGCGCCAACGAGGGTTGACACCGTCCCTGACACCTACGCGGACGAATACGGAGGGACACTGCCGGTCGGGAGCGAGCAGACGGCCGTCGCGCTCCGAACTCACGCGACCGTCCGCCGCCCAGCGCGAACATGGCTCGTTCCAGCTGGTAGACCGCACAGTCTCCGGCGACGAGCGCCGAGCGGGCAATCGGTGCGGCCTGGGCGGGGGTTCAGGTGAGTTGCTGGATGAGGCTCGTTGCGAGCCAGTACTGGTAGCGCTCAGGCTTCCAGTGCCGATCGGTGACGAGGAGTCGGTAGAGCTCGGGAGACATGAGTGCATGGATCAGGTCGATGGCATCGTCTTCCTGTAGGTCCACGCCGAGTGATCCTGCACGAACGAGAGCATGTGCGATCTGGCCTTGCCCGCGATCGCGTTGTTGTTGGAGATCGTCGAGTAGCTCGGCGGCCGCGGGGTCGGAATCGGCTGCGGAGACGAGAATCCAGTAGACGGCGTTGGTCCGCTGGTTGATCGCAGACGTTATGCCTGCAAAGGCCGCGAGAAGCGTGGTCGCGTCTGATTCGGCGAACAGTCGAGCAATCGCCGGCCGGTCCTGGACTGCGACGGGTTCGTCGTCGCCCGCGATGTCGGCGTCGAGCAGCGCTTTGAGGATGCCAAGTTTCGAGCCGAAGAGCCGGTACACGGTCGGGGTTGGTACGTCGGCGAGGTTGCTGATGGCATCCACGGTCGTTGCTGTGTAGCCACGTTCGGGGA
>JBDTKH010000010.1:0-69184 GCA_039935415.1 Candidatus Dormiibacterota bacterium | reverse complement strand
GCTGCGATTGTCGCCTGTTCAGCGGAGTTCGGCAACAGGCCCTCTGTCACCGGCATCACTGGATGGTTCACGAGGGTCACTGGCAGTTGGTCAAGTCGGATGACGGCGCGATGCGCGCGATCTCGCCGACAGTGACGTTTGGTCCGCGGCAGCGGGGTCCGGACTAAAGCTAGAGCGCGCTAGCCCTTGAACGCTGACGGTGCGCCCGCGGGCAGGTAGGGTTTCGGGTCGACCGGCTTCTGGTTGATCCGGAGCTCGAAGTGGAGGTGCGCGCCCGTCGAGTTTCCGGTCGATCCCTCCAGCCCGATCACCTGCCCCTGTGTCACCGCCTGCCCGACCTTGACCAGCCCCGTGGAGAGGTGGCCGTAGAGCGTGTCCAGCCCGCCCGAGTGCGCGATCACCACGTAGTTCCCGTAACCGCTGCTCGAGATGCCGACCAGGGCCACGACACCGTCGTCGGCCGCGTAGATCGGCGAGCCGAACGGCTCGACCAGGTCGATGCCCGTGTGGAAATGCGGGTAGCTGCCGTACGCGGGCTCGAACCAGAAGCTGCTCGGGCCAAACGGCTGGGAGATCGCCGCCGACGGCTCTGGCCAGATGAAGCGGTACTGGGTGGAGTGGCCGGCGCTGACGGGAATCTGGCCCACGTTGTTCGACTGCGTCCAGAGCTGAACCTGCGTCCAGACCGCCTGCATGGCCGCCGCGATGATCGCGTCCTGCTGCTGCTGGAGCATGTCGGTCACTGCCTGGGCCAGCTCAGCCGACTGAGTGTTGAGGCGGTAGAGCTCGTAGCGCGTCTCGGCGATCTTCGTGTCAAGCTGCTCCATCGACGCCTCCTGCTGCGCCTGGAGGACTCGAAGCTGTGCCAGCTCGGAGTTCAACTGATCGCGCTGCTTGACCTGCTCGGCGCGCGCGTCCTGCTCTTTCTGGCGCACGTCCTGCAGCTCGGTGAGGTCGCGCGCGAGGGATGCCTTCAGCTCGGTGGCGTGTGTGCCGGCCACGTTCAGGTCTGCGACGCGCGTGAGCAGGTCGCTGAGGCTCTTGGCCTCGCCGAGCACCACCAGCACCGACGTCGGCGCGACATAGATGGCACGCGCCAGCTCGCGGAGCTGCGCGCGCTCGGCGTCGATCCTTTGCGCCAGGATCTGCTCGTGCAGCTGGGCGTCGAGGATCTTCGCGTCCAGGGCGGCGATCTTGGCCTCCGCGTCGGTGATCTTCGTGCGGACGTCCACCTGCTGCGCGGCGTTGTCCTCCAGGGACTTGCGCAGCTGGTCCTGGGCGGCCATCGCGTCGGCAAGGTTGCTCCCGAGCTGGGCGCGGATCTGGTCGATGACGGCCTGCTGCTGCTGGGGATCGACCGGCGTCCCATCGGCGGTCGCCACCGCGCTGTCGGCGCCGAGCACGAGCAGGGCGAAGGCGACCGCGATCAGGAGGCCTCTCACGACTCGAGGTGCCTGCGGACACTGATCATCGATGACCCTGAGCCCAGGCCCAGCCCGGCCGCGAACACGATTGCTGCGGCGAGCCCGGCGACAACGACGGTCACGCCAGGCGCGAACTGGGCAAAGGAGGCAGGACCCGCCGCGATGCCGGCCGCCGCCAGCCCAAAGGTGACGAGCCCGGCGAGCGCGCCGGCGATGGCGCCCGTGATTGCGCCTTCGACGATGAACGGCCCTCGCACCATCCAGCGCGGCGCGCCCACCAGCTGCATGATCGTGACCTCGTCCCTGCGCGCGTAGATGGCCGAGCGGATGCTGTTGACGGTCACCGTCACGGCGACGAAACCGAGCAGCGCCAGGAACGCGGAGCCGGCCACGGCCATCCCGAAGAGGACCGCCTGGATGCGCTGGTAGGCGCCCTGGTCGTACGACGTCGGCGAGGCCGGGTCGACGGCAGGATCCGTTCGCACCATCCCGTCGATCACGGCGACGTTGGCGATGCTCTTCACCTGCACGTCCAGGCTGGCGGGGAACGGATTGCTCTCGCTGGCGTCGGCGAGCTGAGGCAGCCCAGGAATGCTCTGCGCGTGCTGGAGCGCCTCTGCCTTCGAGACGTATCTCACGCCGGCCACGCGAGGGTCGACCTGGAGTCGGTTCTGCAACGCGTCGACGTCGGACGTGATCGCGTTGTCCCGCATGTAGACGTGAAGCAGCGAGGCCTGACCAGCTTCGACCTGTTCGAGGTTGTGCAGGGCAAAACCGCTCAGGCCGACCAGGCCGGCCAGCAGCAGTAGCAGGGTCATGGAGCCGAGCGCGGGCGCCGTGTTGCCGGCGTTCCGGACCCAGTTACGGGCGGCGCCGCGGAACATGTAGCGGAAGGTGTTGCCCGCGACGATGAGGAACATCCTCCGCTGCGGGAACCGGGCCTTCACGAGGAGGCCAGCCATGCCATCCTCCCGGTCCGGCCCGCGGGCTGGTCGCGCACCAGGCGCCCGTGCACGAGGGTCAATACGCGACGCTGCAGGCGCCGGACGATCTCGCCGTTGTGCGTGGCGATGAGGACTGACGTGCCCCAGGCGGCGATGTCCCCGAAGAGGTCCATCATCTCCCAGGCAGTCTCCATGTCGAGGTTGCCGGTCGGCTCGTCGGCGATGAGAAGGGGCGGCTGCGTGACCACGGCGCGTGCGACCGCTACCCGCTGCTGCTGCCCGCCGGACAGCTGGTGTGGGAAGGAATCGCCGCGATCGCCGAGGCCCATCGCCTCAAGGGCATCGAGGGCGCGTTCCATAGCCTCCTCGTCCGAGACGCGAAGGTCCCCGACCTGGAGTGCGAAAGCGACGTTCTCCTTTGCGGTGCGACGAGGGAGCAGCTTGTAGTCCTGGAAAACCACCCCCACGCGCCGGCGGAGGTCGGCGACCCGGGACGCCTTCAGCGAGTGGGCGGCGATGCCGTCCACCCAGACTTCGCCACTCGTGGGCCGGATCTCGCGGTTGATCAGCTTCAAAAGGGTGGTCTTGCCGGCGCCGCTCGGGCCCACCAGGAAGGAGAGCTCACCGGGCTCCAGGGCCAGGTGGACGTCGTCGAGGGCAAGCCTCGACCCGTAGGCCCGAGTTACCCCGTTGAACTCGACAATTGGGCGCACCACGTCAGGCGTAACGCGGATTTGGCCGGATACCTGACTTTTGCCTGTAAATTTATGGTGAAGGGCGTTCCGCACCGGCCCGAACGGAGTGCGGCAGGGCTACTCGGTGGGGCGGATCTCGATCGAGTAACCGCGCCCAGGCCGGTTGACGAGGTCCACGGGGACGTTCAACTCCACCAGGATCCTGCGGATCCTGCGTACGTAGTTGCGAACCTCCTCCGGAAACAGGCCCGGCTCGGCCCAGGCCCGCCCTGTGATGTCGGCCACCTTGAAATACCGGTGGGGATTATCGATCAGGAACTGGAGGAGCTGGAACTCTCGCCTGGTGAGCGTGGCCTCGCGATCCTGAAAGCGGATCACCCGGCCTTCAGGGTCCAGCCAGAGGCCTTGCAGCTCCCAGACTCGTCGATACCACTCGTCCAGGCGCTTCTGATAACCCTCCATCTGGCTTTCGATGATCACGACGTCTGCCTGCGCCGCCCGCCGCGCGACCGGTGCGAGCTTGCTCACGTCGCGCTCGACCCTGGCCAGCAGCCCGACCTTGAACCGCAAGAGGTCGGCGTAGACGCCGATCCAGTGTCGAGCGTCCTCCCAGTGAGGCGTGCGAATGTCCTCGCCCTCGAGGGGCCCTGAGTGCCCCTGGCTCCCCTGCACGGGATCGAAATGTGACAGCGCCAAAAGGCGATGTCAGCAACATCCAGCGATTTGTTGCGTTACAAATGTTGCGCAAAGCAACTGATCCGGGTGCGCCGCCGGCCACCTGACGCGACGGTCTCCGGAGCACTATTGCGCCATGGCAAAGACGGTAACGGCGGCTGTCGCCCGGCAGCGAGCGAAGCTTCCCCGAATCCTGGTGGTCGAGGCCAATCCCGGCTACCGCTCTGTCATCTCGCACGTCGTCGAGCTGGCGGGTGGGCAGTTCCAGAGCGTGGCCGAGCTCGCAGACGTCCAACATCAGCTCGAGACGAGAAAGTTCGACCTGCTCATCATCGGCATGAGCGCTGATTCCCGCGCCACCCCGAAGCAGGTGGCCGACCTTCATGGCGAAGCCAGTTGTCCCATCATCCTGCTGGACGAATCATTCGGCGATGCCGGAGAGGCCCTCGGCACCTACGAGGCGGGGGCCAACCAGGTCCTCCCCAAGCCCTTCGTGCCCGACGTGCTCATGGGCGCGATCAAGTCTGTGCTGCGCGGTCCTGACTCGACTTCAGTGGTTTCGATCGCAACCAGGATCGAGATGGGCGGTCTGGTCTTTGACGCCAAGCATCGAACGGTCAAAGGTGGAGGTTCCGCCACAACTTTGACCAAGCGCGAGTGGCAGCTGCTCTCATTCTTCCTGTCCAACCCGCACCAGTTCTTCACCGCGGAGGAGGTCGCCGTGCCGGCCTGGGGACCCGACGCGTCGATCGAGCAGTTCCGGACTTATGTGACCCGGCTTCGCCGGAAGCTTTCGCCGTTCAAGGCGGTGTGCGAGGTGGTCAGCGAGAAAGGCAAGGGCTACCGGCTGGTGCTGGGGCTGCCCAGGCCTCCGCCGCCGTAAGACGACGACGAAATCCGTCAGAACGAGGAGAATGGCGCGGTGAACGACACGCCTCAGCACGATGCCGCGCCTGAGCCGGAGCCGCTGCCGGGAGAGCGCCGGACTCGACTCAGCGGCGCCTGGACCGCCGTCGTCATCGGGCTGGTCGCCCTGATCGTGATCCTCGTCTTCATCCTGCAGAACCAGCAGAAGGTCGAGGTGTCGTTCCTGTTCCTCTCGGGTCACCTGCCGCTTGCGGTGGCCCTCCTTTTCGCGATGATCCTGGGCGCGCTTATCGTGGTCGCGTTCGGGGCGGCGCGCATCCTCCAGCTCCGCATGGTGGCGGGCCGGGCTCGCCGGAAGGGGTCCGTCGCGCCGCCCACCTAGGGGTCGGCCACACTCCAGAGGTCGCCGACGGTGAAGCCTTCGGGGAATGGGTCCGCCGGGTCGAGCAGGTAGTTGGAGATCGCGTAGACGTACGCGGAGCCAGTGATGGTCGGCACGACGGCCGCGTACCTGCCCACCGTCGCTGTGCGGACCAGCCTGCCCGTGAACGTGGTTCCCAGGATGCCTTCGTGAATGAAATCCTGGTTGAGGGGCAGCTGCCCTTTTGCGTGCAGCACGGCCATCCTTGCGCAGGTGCCCGTCCCGCATGGGGAGCGGTCGAGAACTCCCGTCCACGTCTCCGGCCGCCTGGAGTCGAACCGGCCGCTTGAGATGACCACCGTGTTCCTCATCGAGACGCCGGGACGCGACGCGGGAGCGGTGAACTGCATGATCGATATGCCGCTGATTGCCGGGTTCTCGGGATGGCTCACGGGCAGCTGCTCGCGGGCCGCCGCTTTGATCATCTCGCCCAGCCGCACCAGCTCGCGTCCCTCGTCGGGCGCGATTCGAAGCCCGACCTGCGCCGCCTCGACGATCGCATAGAACATCCCGCCGTAGGCGACGTCGACCTTGATCGTCCCGAGCTGCGGCACCTCGACCGGCGCGTTGAGGTGGACCGCGAACGCCGGCAGATTCTCGAACGTGATGCTCTTGGCCCTGCCGCCCTCCACCGCGGCGGTGATCCCGATCAGGCCCGCCGGAGCCTCGAGCACGAACTCGGTAACAGGCTCGACGGCCGGGACGACGCCCATCTCGAGCAGGGCGGTTGCTGTGCAGATGATGTTGCTGCCGGACATGGCCGGGTACTCGGTCTGCTCCATGATCACGAACCCCGCCGCTGCGCGCCGGTCGGTTGGCGGCAGCACCACGTTGCAGCACAGGGCGGGGTAGCCGCGAGGCTCGCGCAGCATCAGCTTCCGGACTGCATCCAGGTGCTGCTCGAAATACTCCCGCTTCTCAAACATCGTCTCGCCCGGAACGTCTGGGATGCCGCCGAGGATCACCCTGCCCGGCTCGCCGGCTGCGTGGAGGTCCACTGCCATGAGCATTCGCGAGGAGCGCATCTCAGGAACGCGTCATCAAGCGATCAGGCGGTGATGTGAGGCGAATCAACCGGTCGAGCTTGGAGCCTTCCACACCTTTGCCAACCACTCGTAGCAGGCGGGGTTGATGGCCACCGTCGAGAGCCTACCCCTTCACCCCCACCCGCCGCTAACGTGGCGACCTCCCCACATGGTGGGGAGGTGTTACTGCGGTCGTCCGCCGGCCGGCGCAAGCTGAGGCGCCGAGGCTTCGTCGGCCCACGCGTCCACGAACTGGCTGGTGTAGAGCTTGTAGTAGAAGCCCTCGCGCTGCAGCAGCTCCGTGTGGCTGCCCTGCTCGACGATGCGCCCGGCGTCCATGACGACGATCGAGTCGGCCTTGCGGATGGTGGACAGACGGTGGGCGATCACGAAGCTCGTGCGGCCGTGCCGCAGGCGCGCCATCGCTGCCTGGATGAGCACCTCGGTCCTGGTGTCGACGTTGCTCGTCGCCTCGTCGAGGATCAGGATGCTCGGGTCGGCGAGGAAGGCGCGGGCGATCGTCAGCAGCTGCCTCTGCCCCGAGGACAGGTCGGAGGCCTCCTCGTCGAGCACCGTGTCGTATCCGTGCGGAAGGGTGCGGACGAAGGAATCGACGTGCGCCGCCTGAGCCGCGGCGACGATCTCCTCGTCGGTCGCCCCTTCCTTCCCGTACGCGATGTTGTCGCGAATGGTGCCCGCGAAGAGCCACGTGTCCTGCAGCACCATCCCGAAGGCCCCGCGCACCTGGTCTCGCGTCAGGTCATGAGTGTCGATGCCGTCGAGCAGGATGCGGCCCGAGTCGATCTCGTAGAACCGCATGAGCAGGTTGACGACCGTCGTCTTGCCGGCCCCGGTAGGTCCGACGATCGCGACGGTCTGTCCGGGATGCACCTCGAGGTTGAAGTCCTCGATCAGCGGATTGTCCGGCTCGTACCTGAAGCACACGTGCTCGAGCGTGACCTTGCCAGTGACGCGGCCCAGCTCGACCCCCGACTTGTTCAGCGCGCCCTGCGCGCGCCGGGCGCGGTCCGCGGTTTCCTCTTCCTCCGCCAGTAGCTCGAAAACGCGCTCGGCCGACGCGAGGCCCGACTGGAGCAGGTTCATCTGGCTTGCCAGCTGCGTCAGCGGCATCGTGAACTGCCGCGAGTACTGGATGAATGCCTGCACGTCGCCGAGCGACAAAGTGCCGGAAGCGACGCGATACCCACCGATCACGGCGATGGCGACATAGTTGAGGTTGGCAAGAAATTGCAGCGCCGGCTGGATGATGCCGGACAGGAACTGCGCACGGAAGCTTGCCTCGTACAAGGTCTGGTTCAGCGCGTTGAACTGCTCCTGGGCCTTGCGGCGCCGGCCGAAGACCTGCACCAGCAAATGGCCGGTGTGCATCTCCTCGACGTGGCCGTTGAGTCGCCCGGTGACCTTCCACTGCGCGGCGAACTGGACCTGCGATCGCTTCGCGATGAGGATGGTCACCACGACCGACAGGGGAATGGTGACCAGCGAGATGAGCGCGAGCAGCGGGCTGATGAACAGCATCATTCCGAGTACGCCAACGACAGTGAGCAGCGACGTGAGGATCTGGCTCATGCCCTGCTGCAAAGTCGTCGCGACGTTGTCGATGTCGTTGGTGACCCGGCTGAGGATGTCTCCATGCGAGTGGCTGTCGAAGTACTTCAGCGGCAGGCGGGACAGCTTGGCCTCGACGTCGCGCCGCATCCCGTAGACGGTGCGCTGCGCGACGCCCGCCATGATGTAGCCCTGCGCCCACGCGAAGAGCGAGGACGCGAGATAGATGGCTACAGCAAGCAGCAGGATCTCTCCAAGCACGGTGAAGTCGATGCCCTGGCCCGGCTTCACGTCCATCCCCGAAAGCATCTGGGCGAGCTGGCCCTGGCCGCGTGCCCGAAGCGCGGCGATCGCCTGCGCTTTGGTGATCCCGGCGGGCAGCATCTTGCCGACGATGCCGTTGAAGATGACGTTGGTCGCGTTGCCGATGATCTTGGGGCCGATCACCGCGAAGGCGACGCTGGCGGCGCCGAACAGGGTGGCAGCGCCGATCAAAGGCAGCTCGGGGCGCAGCCGCCCGACAAGCTGGCGCAGGGTCTTGCCGAGGTCGCGGGTCTTGCCCGCCGGTGGGCCGCCCATGCCCATCCAGCCGCCGCCCATCGGCCGGCCGCCGGGGCCTCCGCCCGGACCTCTCCCGCCTGGCGCCGCGCCGCGGTTGATCAAGCGACCGCCGCCTCACCGAGCTGCGAGTCGACGATCTCGCGGTACGGCTCGCAGGTCTTCATCAGCTCGTCATGCGAGCCTAGACCGACGACCTCACCGTCGTCGAGAACGATGATCCGGTCCGCATGCATGATCGTGCTCACTCGCTGAGCGACGATCAGCACCGTCGCCTCCCTGGTCTCCGCCCGCAGTGCGGCGCGCAATCGCGCGTCGGTGCCGGCGTCGAGGGCGGAGAAGCAGTCGTCGAAGAGGTAGACAGCCGGTCGCTTGGCCAGCGCTCGGGCGATCGCGAGCCGCTGGCGCTGGCCCCCCGACACGTTGGTGCCACCCTGGTCGATCGGGGCGTCGAGCCCGCCGAGCATACCGGTCACGAAGTCCTTCGCCTGGGCCACCTCGAGCGCGTGCCACAGCTCCTCGTCGCCGGCGTCCTCGTTGCCGAAGCGAAGGTTCTCGGCGATCGTCCCGCCGAACAGGTAGGCACGCTGCGGCACCAGCCCGATGGTGCTCCACAGCCGCTCGAGCAGCTGCTCCCGCACGTCAACACCGTCGACCAGCAGCCGACCTTCGCTGACGTCAAAGAAGCGCGGGATCAGGTTGAGCAACGTGGTCTTCCCGGACCCGGTGCCGCCGATGATTGCCGTGGTCTGGCCAGGCCGCAGCTCGAAGGTGATGTTCTGCAGTACGGGCTTCTCGCCACCCGGATAGCCGAACGTGACGTCCTGGAACTCGACCGTACCGGTGGGCCGGCCGGGGTCGACCGGCTGGGCGGGATCGTCGATCGAAGGTTCGGTGTCGATCACCTCGGCGATGCGCGCGGAGCTTGCCTCGGCGCGCGGCACGAGGATGACCATCGCGATCGCCATCATCACGGACATGAGGATCTGCATGATGTACTGGAGGAAAGCGGTGAGATTGCCGATGGGCATCTGCCCGCTGTCCACCAGGTGGCCGCCGAACCACAGCACCGCGACTATGGTCAGGTTCATTACGGCCATCACGGCTGGGAAGGCGAGAACGAAGATCCTGTTCACCCGCAAGGCGATCGAGGTGAGGTCTGCGTTCGCCGTCTCGAAACGTTGCTGCTCGTAGGGCGTGCGGATGAACGCGCGGATCACCCGCACGCCCATGATCTGCTCGCGCAGCACCTGGTTGATCCGGTCGATCTTGCCCTGTACCAAGCGGAACAGCGGCACCGCCTTGATGAGCATCAGGCCGATGATCAGCGCCAGCAAAGGGATGATCACGACGAGCACCGAGGAAAGCGGGACGTTCTCTCGGAGGGCCATGAAGACGCCGCCTACGGCGATGATCGGAGCGCTGACCAACAGAGTCAGGGCGATCTGCAGGAAGATCTGGATCTGCTGCACGTCGTTGGTGTTTCGGATGATTAGCGACGGCGTGCCCAGGCGGTTCATCTCGCGCGCGGAGAAGCTCTGCACGAACCCGAAGACGTCAGCCCTGAGGTCCTTGCCCACCCCCATCGAGGTGCGCGAGGCCCAGTACACCGCGCCGATCGCGATGATGCCGAGCACCACCGTGATGCCAAGCATCAGGGCGCCGGTCCGCCAGATGTACTGGATGTCGCCCTTCACGACACCGTTGTTGATGATGTCGGCGTTGAGGTTGGGCAGGTACAGGGTGGCGATCGACTGGATCAACACCAGCACGACAACGACGACGACCCCCCGCTTGTATGGGCGGAGGTACAGGCGGAGCAGTCGAATCAGCACGAATTCATCCTAGAGAAGGTGGCGTTCGCTTTACCGCGTCACCGCTTCAGAAATACGACCCCTTAACCAGGGGCTGTGATAGTGACCGCCGGAGAGCGGACGCTCGCTCAACTCGGGTCTTGCGCGCGGGGACACCGAGGGTGGAGAATCCGGTGAGCGGGGCTGGCCGTCTCTTCACGTTATTGGTGTCCTTTCATTGAAGACGGAGGTGGGTTTTGACACGGTTACTTCGACGCCGGCTGCTCAACCTGGCTGCACTCGTACCGCTGCTTGCAGCGGCGTTCGCAGGCTTCTCCGCCAGCGGTGTGGCGGCGGCGCCGGTCGCTGTCAGCTCGACCGGCGGAAATTGCACGCTGAAGTCTGCCAGAGGGCAGATCCAGCACGTGATCAACATCCAGTTCGACAACACGCACTTCACGCGGGACAACCCGAACGTCCCTTCTGACATGGAGCAGATGCCGAACCTGCTGAACTTCATCGAGGGCAACGGCGCGCTGCTGACCAACCACCACACGCCGCTCATCTCTCACACCGCTACCGACATCCTGACCTCGTTCACCGGCGTCTACGGCGACCGCATGGGCGTGCCGGTATCGAACAGCTTCCGGTACTTCAACCCGATCGGAACGACAAACCTTGGGGTCTCGTTCGCTTACTGGACCGATCCCCTCTTCGATCCGACGACGTCGACTCCGACCGACACCAAGTACAACATGCTGACCGCGGACGGCCACAACGCGCCCGCGCCCTGGGTGCCGTACACCCGGGCGGGCTGCAACGTGGGCCAGGTCGCGACCGCGAACACGGTGCTCGAGAACATCTCGACCGATATCCCGACCGTCTTCGGGGCTGGGTCGGCTCAGGCCCAAGAGGTCGTCGCCAATCCAGGCCAGGCCTTCGCCGACTTCGTCGGCATCGGCGTCCACTGCGCGGCGGGCAGCGCGCTCTGCTCCGACGCCAACGGAGCTCAGGCCGACCGGCTCCCGGATGAGCCCGGCGGCTACTCCGGCTTCAAGGGCCTGTTCGGCCACAAGTACGTGGCTCCGCAAATCAGCCCGAGCGGCCCGATGACGGACCTAAGCGGCCACGTCATCAAGGATGCAACGAACCACATCGGATTTCCCGGGTTCGACGGCATGTCAGCCTCGGTTTCCCTCTCCTACGTAGCGGCGATGCAGGAGCACGGGATCCCAATCACCTACGCCTACATCTCGGACGCGCACGACGCGCACCCTTCCGGCCCGGCCTACGGACCCGGATCGGCGGGCTATGTCGCGGCGTTGAAGGCGTACGACACCGCTTTCGGCCAGTTCTTCACTCGCCTGGCGAACGACGGCATCAACAAGAGCAACACCCTGTTCGTCTTCACGGCGGACGAGGGCGACCACTTCGCGGGCGGGCCCCCTAGCCCCGTCGGGTGCGACGGCGTGACCACGCCGTGCACTTACGCGAAGATCGGCGAGGTCAACGCCAACTACACCGGCCTGCTCGCCACCGAGCAGGGGATCACCACCCCGTTCAACGTCCACTCCGACTCGGCTCCGACCGTTTACATCAACGGCAACCCGGCGCGTGACGCCGCTGTGACTCGCACGTTCGAGCGCGCGACCAGCAAGCTGACCGCCGTCAGCCCGATCACCGGAAACACGGACACGATCACGAAGTTCCTCGCCGACCCCGTGGAGATGAAGGCGCTGCACATGGTCACGGCGGACCCTGCGCGAACGCCGACCTTCACCCTGTTCGCCGACCCCAACTACTTCCTGTTCCATGGCGCGCCGAACTGCAACTCCCCATGCGTGACGGAGCTGCCGGGATTCGCCTGGAACCACGGTGACGTCCAACCCGAGATCACCACGACGTGGCTTGGGCTCGTCGGCCCGGGCATCGACAACGTGGGCGTGGACCCGACCACCTGGTCGGACCACACCGACATCCGCCCGACGCTCATGGTCCTGCTCGGCCTGAAAGACGATTACAGCCACGACGGCCGCGCCCTCACCGAGGACTTCAGCGGCTGGGCAAGGCCCGCGGCGACCAAGAAATCCGGCGGATACATCAAGGTCGCGCAGTCGTACAAGCAGCTCAACGCGGCGGTGGGCCAGTTCGGCCTCGCCACCCTGCAAGCGTCGACGAACGCGATTGAGAGCGGCAGCTCGACCGACGACAGCCACTACACGAACCTCGAAAACCAGCTCGCGTCGCTCACGAGCCAGCGCGACGCCCTGGCCGGCCAGATGATCGGCCTGCTCGAAGGAGCCGAGTTCGGCGGGCGGCCCATCAGCGAGCACCAGGCACAGACGCTCGTCTCCCAGGGTCAGAGGCTCATCAGCGCGGCGCAAGCCCTGGCGTCGTAAGCCGAAATCGAAAACTGCGGCGCGCACCGTGCGCGCCGCAGCCCCGCCTGCCTGCTAAGTGTCGCCCCTGAAGATTGCGGCGTTGCGCCGGGCGAATTCGTCGAAGCTCGCCGGCCGCCACCCGAACACTTCCTCGATCGTCGGCCAGACCTTCGCCTCCCGGCCCTTCCGCCGCTCGGCGAACAGCTCGAACAGGCCGTCGGCCAGGTACTGCGGCATTCCCGCTTCGAGCTGGGCCTTCCGCGCGTCCTCAGGAGCCACGTTCACGTAGCGAACCGTCTTCCCGGTAGCAGCGGAAAGCTTCTCCTCCACATCCGCCATGGTCAGAGATTCGGGACCCGTCAGCGGATAGGTCTTGTTTTCATGGCCGGGCGAGGTCAGGACCACCGCCAGCTCGCCGCCGTTGAGTCCCGTTGCCCCGGTGACGAGGATCATTCAGCTCCTCTCGAAGTCGCACGCGGACGCGCGTCTTCTTTATGCAGGTCGCGGTGGCGACGTGTCGCCTCGTGCCAGGGCGGAGCCCAGTGGCGAGCTGCTCAGCTCACCGCCTTCTTCACGAGCGCGCCAATCCTTGCCTCTTCGACGGCAGTCAACTTCTTCAGCGCGAAGGCGGTCGGCCACAGGGCGCCTTCGTCAAGGTTCGACGCGTCGCTGAAGCCGAGCGTCGCGTACCGCGTCTTGAACTTCCGTGCGTCCTGGAAGAAGCAGACGACCTTGCCGTCCCTGGCGTACGCGGGCATCCCGTACCAGAGTTTCGGCGAGAGGACTGGCGCGCTGGCTTTGATGACGGCATGGAGCCGCTCGGCCATGGCGCGATCCGGTGCCGCCATCGCGGCGATCTTCTCGAGCACGGCGCTCTCCTCGTCCGCCTTGCCGGCGGCCGCCTGTAGCTCCTTGACGCGCTCCCTCATCGCGCCCTTTTCCTCGTCCGTGAATCCCTTCCCCCTGGATGCCTTGAGGTTCACGGTCGTGCTCCTGGTGGACGTCTTCGTACCCCTATTTACATTCCTCCCAGCCATAGCGCTGGATCGTAACGAGATCGGCAGGTGGACAGGCGTCCGCGTTTGTCCAGAGCCGCGGCCGCAAATCTGCAGGCTCCTACGTGTACAGGAGCTCACCCCACTGCTCGCCGTCGAGCTCCAGGTCGAGGTGCTTGAAGGGACCGCGCCCTCGCAAAAAAGGATGCCGCACAATGCCTGGCGTGGCCACCTACGTGATCCTGCTTCGGGGGATCAACGTCGGCCGCAACAGGAGGCTTGCGATGGCAGACCTGCGTGAGCTGCTGGCCGGCCTCGGTGCAACCGACGTCCGAACCCACCTGAACAGCGGCAACGCGGTTTTCACCAGCACCGTCACAAACGCCAGGCGCCTGGAGCGCGACGTCGAGGAGGCCATCGAGATCAGCCTCGGCATGACCGTGCGCTGCATGCTCAGGACCGGCGCTGAGATGCGCGCGGTAGTCGAAGGTAACCCGCTTCGTGGGATCGCAAGCGATGGCTCGAGGTTGCTGGCGCTGTTCCTGTCTGTCGCGCCAGACCCGCGACTCGTCACCGCGCACAACCCATTGACCCTCGACCCGGACCGGGTTCGCATCGGCGACCGGGTGATCTATCAGTGGTGCCCGGATGGTTTCCTCGCGGCTCCACCCGTCGGCGGATACGTCGAGAAGCACCTGGGGGTCGGAGTGACGGCCCGAAACTGGAACACAGTCACGAAACTGGCTGACCTGGCGACCTCAACTCCTGCGCGTCATTGACCACGAGCTGCCAGAAATCCTCCATTGCCGGCCCGCCTTGTGCCCTGCGGCGGATGGCGCTGATCGACCTGGTGATTGGCGGAAACGACAGGGACTTGAGCACGCCCGACGCGATGTCGGCTTCAACCGACACTCTTGGCAGCGCCGCGAACCCGAGTCCGGCGATCACTGCCGCGTGCACATATTCCGGGTGCCCGAGGCTCAGCATCTCGGCGCGGTCGTAAGCCTCGCCCAGCATCGCCCGCACCTGGTGTTCCGCAGACCAGGTCGGACCGCGCCGCAGGTAGCGGTGCTCGGCCAGCTGGGCGGGCGTGACGCGGCGAAGCGCGGACAGGGGGTGGTCCCGATGAGCAACCAGGATCAGCTCGTCCTTTGCGATAACGACCGCGAGCAGCTCGGGGTCAGCCGTTCCTTCGATCAAGGCGCAGTCGAGCGCTCCAGCCCGCACCAGTCGATTCACTTCCGTCGACCCCTCGACGGATACATGGAGCTGGATCCGAGGATGCTTCCCCGAGAATTCGGCCAGCCGGGCCGGCAGGTAGTAGCTGGCGCACGTCGGACTGGCTCCGAGGTGAAGGGAGCCCTGTTTCAACTCCTTCAAGGACCGGGCGGTGTCCTCCAGCACCTCGACCGCTCGCAACGTGGCTCGGCAGGCTATCGCGAGGTCGCGCCCGGCGTCGGTTAGCCGGACACCTCGACCGTCGCGCTCCAGGAGCTGCAGGCCCAGGGCCTCCTCGAAATGCTTGATCTGCTGGGTGACTGCACCCTGCGTGAGGAAGAGCGAGGCGGCGGCTTTTGAGATGTGCTCGCCTTCGGCCACCGCGACGAACGACCGAACCTGCTCGAAGCTGAATGGAGGTCTTGCCACCGCAACATATTAGTCGGGCTTATGATATGCATTACAAAGAATCGACACAAATCGAAGCGTGAATCGTGAAGAGCGGCGTTGTACGGGTTAGTTTCAGCATCGCTCGCTTCGGCGAGAAAGGAGGTAAAAGCAAATGCGTCGCCTTATTGACCGCCGCCAGAGCGGTCAGGGGATGGTCGAGTACGCCCTGATCCTAGTCCTGGTTTCGATCGTCGTCATCGTCATTCTTTTAACCATGGGAAACCAGATCCAGAACGTCTTCTCCAACGTCGTCGCCGCTCTGGGCTAGTCGCCAGTTGATCGGGCCGGGACAATCCCGGCCCGTCTCGGCGGCTCCGGGAAACTCTCCCCATACTGGGCCTGGCGTCAGGCCACGATCCGGGTCGGCTCTCCCCGCTCCCTCGCCTTCACGGTGTCCGTTGCGGGGAGAGGCAAGTGCGCTTCAGAAACCGCCTGGAGAGCATCGCGACACCGCCCGCAACCAGCTTGCCGTTGTGAACTGTCAGGAAATGCAGAGGGTGTTACCCCCACCCGGCGCTAACGCGCCGACCACCCCATATGGGAGGGAGGTATTTCACTCCGACACCTGGCGCTGCGCCGATCTCCCCGCATGGCGGGGAGGTATCTCAGCCCGACAGCTTTTGGCGCTGCGGGTAGACCGTTTCGCCTCGCCCCAGCATCGACACGAACTGGTCGATCCGGCGGGCTCGCGTCTCCGGGCGTTTCGCACCCTGGATCCTGTAGAGGACCGCGTAACGGTTGATCGAAGAGAGGATCGCGAACATCGCCTTCGCCGCCGGCTTCCCAGCAAGAGCTGCGGCGAGGTCGTCGGGAACCTCAATGGTGGCGGGACCGTCATAGGCCGCGTTCCAGCGGCCGTCCGACCTGGCGCGATCGACCTCGGCGAGGCCTGCGGAGTGCATTCGCTTTTCGCTGATGAGGCGCTCGGCGATGATCGTGTTGCGCTTCGACCACACGCTGCGCTTGCGCCGCGGCGTGAAGCGTTGGGTCCAGCTCGCCTCATCGCGCCGCTTCGCCTGGCCGTCGATCCAACCGTGGGCGAGCGCCTCTTCGACCGCCTCGGCGTAGGAAAGTCGCGTCGGTTTCGTCGTGCCCTTTTTCGCGAGGACGAGCCTGACGCCTTCAGACTTCGCGTGATTCGCGCCAAGCCACTTTCGCCACGCTGCCTTATCGCGAACGAGCAGCTCGGGCTGCTCTTGAGTCCTGGTACCAGCCACCAGGGTCAGCCTAACAACGGGTAAAGCCGACTGTCTTTGACGGCCGGCTCGATCAGACTCATGGGGTGATCTCCAGAGCCGAGCGCGCGCTGAAAGAGGTATTCGGCCTTCACGAGTTCCGGCTCGGCCAGGCCGACGTGGTGGCCGCGATGCTCGACGGCCGAGACGTTCTTTCGGTCGCGCCGACCGGCTCGGGAAAGAGCATCAGCTACTGGGTGCCCGCCGTCGTCGAGGGTGGCCTGACGATGGTGGTGTCGCCGCTCATCGCGCTGATGAAGGACCAGGTCGACCGGCTCACGGAGCGGAACGTGGCGGCGACGTTCATCAACTCATCGCTCGAACGCCCCGAGCAGGTCGAAAGGCTGCGGCGGGCCATAGCCGGCGAGTACCGGCTCCTGTTCCTGGCGCCCGAGCGCTTCAGTCGCCCGGGATTCATCGACCGCCTGGCCGAGCTCCGCGTTCGTCGCGTCGTCGTCGACGAGGCGCACTGCATCTCCACCTGGGGCCACGACTTCCGGCCCGACTATCGACTGCTCGGAGCGGCGATCGCCGCCTGCGGGCGCCCGCCTGTCGCGGCGTTCACGGCGACGGCGACACCGCCAGTCCGAGACGACATCGTCGCCAGCCTTCAGCTGCGCGAACCGTTCGTCTCGGTCACCGGCTTCAACCGGCCGACGCTGACCCTCTCGGTGATCCGCTGCCGCGGCGACCGGGCCAAGCGCGACCAGTTGAGGACGCTTCTCGCGAGCGCGACGGAGCAGGCCCTCGTGTACGTCGGCACGGTTGCGGCCGCCGAAGAGGTGGCAGCCGAGATCGGCGCCGCGTGCTACCACGGCCGCCAGGACGCCGCGGTGCGTCGACGGGTGCAGGAGGACTTCACCGCCGGGCGGGCGCAAGTCGTGATCGCGACGTCGGCGTTCGGCATGGGCGTGGACATCGCCGGCATCCGGCGCGTCATCCACTACCACCTCCCGGGCAGCCTCGAGGCGTACTACCAGGAGGCGGGACGCGCCGGGCGGGACGGTCGGCCTGCCGAGTGCACGCTCCTTTACAGCCCGGCGGACCGCGACCTCCAGGCGTTCTTCATCGAGCAGTCAGGCCTCGAGGACGGGTCGCCGCTCAAAGACCACGCCTACGCGCGGCTCGCGCAGATGATGGCGTACGCCGAGATGCGGGAGTGCCGGCACGCGCGGATCGCCGACTACTTCGGCGAGCAGGGCGTGGCGCGCACGTGTGCGGCGTGCGACAACTGCCTCACGACCCGGGCTCCGGAGGAGCCGGCACCCGTCGAGGCGGTGCGCGCTGCGCTCGCGGCGGTCGCCCGGTTCAGCGGCCGGGTGGGGCTCGCCAATGTCGCCGCGGTCCTCGGCGGCCGCCGCACAAAGTGGTCCGCCGAGCAGACGTGGGTCCAGGAGCTGAGCTTCCACGCAGTGCTCAAAGGATGGAAAGAGGAACGGATCCGACAGCTCCTGGCGGGGCTGATCGCAGAGGGCCTCGCGCGGCAGAGCGCAGGCGAGTATCCGGTGGTTGAGCTCACGACAGCAGGCCGAGCGGCGCTCACGCGAGAGGCGGCGCCGGTGATCATGCTGCCCACTACGGTGAAGGTCGGCGCCTCCGACATCCCTGTCGAAACCCTCGACCGGCTGCGCCAGTGGAGGCTGGAGACCGCCCGGGCCTCCAGCGTGCCGGCGTACGTGGTCTTTCATGACGCCACGCTCGCCGCGATCGCGGCGGCGCGGCCGGCCAGCCTGGCCGATCTGCTGCGGGTTCCGGGCGTAGGGGACTCAAAGCTGCGGCGGTACGGCGAAGAGGTCCTGGAGGTGCTGCGAGCGACGCCGGCCTGAAAGGCGATGTCTCTGTTTGAACGAAGGGCGCCAAAGCAAACATGTCGGTGCTGGCGGGCTCATAGACTGGCTTGATGCCCGCCTGGCTAACTGACCCTCATGGCTACATCCTGTCGTTCGCGGTCGCCGGGGCATTGATCGCGTCACAGACGGTCATCTGGGTGTTACGGGGCCGTGCACAACAGGGAGGGCTGAAGGCGCGGGTTCTCGACGGCATGCAGAAGACTACCGAGGGGGCTCGCTGGCTCCGCCACCCGCGGATCACCGCTGCATCGACCGTCGTTCTCCTGGTCGTCTTCGGTTGGGTCTTCAACGCTCGGTTCTAGCAGCCGTGGGCACGCGCCAGCTTCGCCTGAGCCGGAAACATCGACGAGTCGCCTCGGAGCCGGGATCAGGAAGCCCGCAGGGAACTGTTGGCCAGCGTTCCAACGCGGCGCACGAGATGCGATGCCAGGTACGCGGCGAAGGCAAGCGTCGTGATGAAGAAGCTCGCCGGGTAGTCGATGTAGAAGGCCAGGACCAAGCCGGTCCACACCACCGCCAGCGCGATGCCTGCTGAGAGCAGCATGCCGAGCCACGGCCTCGAGCTCAGGTTCATGGCGACCGCGGCCGGGGTCACCATCAGCGCGAAGATGAGGAGCGCCCCTACCGCCTGGACCGACTCCGCCACCGTAACCGCGACCACGATCATGAAGACCGCGGTGAGGGCGCGCGTGGGCACGCCCCTAGCCAGCGCCACGTCGGGATCGACGCTGGTGAAGAGCAGCGGTCGGGCCACCGCGAGGGTGACCACCACAGTGGCAACGCCGGCCAGCGAGGCCACGATCACCTGCGAGGACTGCAGGCCCAGGATCGATCCGAAGAGCACGCTCACGCCGACGCTGCCGGCGGCGGCGCTGAACGAGGTCGTGTAGAGGCTGAGGAACAGGACGCCAACCCCGAGCACCCACGCGAACACGGTTCCGATGGCGACGTCGCGCCCGCGGCCACGCCCGCCGAGGGTTCCGATCGCGAGGGCGACCGCGATGCAGCTGCCGAAGAGGCCGACCAGCAGGTTCAGCCCGGCCAGCAGGCCTCCCAGACTGCCCGTGAAGGCGACGTGGCCCAGTGCGTCGGTGGTGAACACCTGGTTGCGCAGCACCACGAAGTAGCCGACCAGACCGGCGGCAGAGGCGATGCAGCCCCCGGCGAGAAAGGCGTTGCGCATGAAGTCGAGGGCGAGGATCGACTGGAGGTCCTGTATCGGGTTGGACGAGAAGGCTGACGCGGCCAGCATCACGACGCTCCAACCTTGAAAAGCGCCGGCGCTTCGACTCGATTCGAGAAGCGTGTGATCAACAACTTCGCGGCGCGGATCGCCACGTACGTCCCGAAGGCGAGCGAGGTGATGAAGAAGCCGACGGGGTAGTCGCTGAAATAGGCGAGCGCGAGACCGGCCCAGGTGAAGGCGAGCGAGAGACCGATGCTCAGCCAGAGACCCCGGGCGGGGCGGGCCGTCAACTGCAGAGCTGCCGCTCCCGGCGTGACCAGCAGCGCGAAGATCAGCAGCGTCCCGACGATCTGGACCGTGATCGCAACCGCGAACGCGAGGATCAACAGGAAGGCAAGCGACAGGGCGCGAACAGGGACGCCGCGTGTCTCCGCAACGTCGGGGTCGACCGAGGCGAAAACGAGCGGACGCGCTATGACCGCAAGGGCGACGATGCCCGCGATGGCAACGGCCAGGGTGACCTGCACGTCTCGATCGGAAATACCGAGGATGGTGCCGAAGAGAAACCCGTAGATGCCCTGTGCGCTGCCGGCGTAAAGGCGAAAGAAGAGCAGGCCGAGGCCGAGCGAGAAGGCGAGGATGCTGCCCACGGCCGCGGATTCGGCGCGATGACCGGCGTCGAGGTCGCGTCCCATCCAGCCGATGCCGAGCGCCGCAGCGAGGCAGAAGGCGATGAGGCCGAGCACTGGCGGAAGGCCGAGGAGCACCGCGGCGGCGGCGCCCGGAAACCCCACCTGGGACAGCATGTGGGCGACAAAGCTCTGCCCCCGGAGGACCACGAAGTAACCGGCAGCGCCAGCCAGGAGTGCGACCAGCGTCCCCGCGATCAGGGCGTTCTGCATGAAGTGGAACTGCAGCAACAGCTGCAGGTCGGCGAGCAGGTCCCAGGACGCGCCCTGGTCAGGCATCGTGGCCGTGGTAGCTGACCGGCTCGTGCTGGCCGACCACGACGATGCGTCCGTCGCTGGTCGTCAGCACCTCGACCGGGGCGCCGTACAGGTCGGTCAGGGTCTCGGTGTTGATCACTTCCTCCGGTTTGCCCGAGAGCAGGCGGCCGCCGGCCACGTAGACCACGCGATCCACGAAGGGAAGGATCGGGTTGACGTCGTGGGCGACCAGAAGGACGGTCACGCCATGCTGCTGGCAGATGCGCTGGATGAGGCTCGAGATCGCCTGCTGGTTGTTGAGGTCGAGGCTCTCCAGGGGCTCGTCCAGCACCAGCATCTTCGCCCCGGTGACGAGAGCCTGGGCGATGAGGATGCGCTGCTGCTCGCCGCCCGAAAGCTCGCCGATCGGCCGATCCGCGTAAGCCTCGGCGCCGACGAGCCTGATCATCTCGGCGACCTGCGCCTGTTTGAACTCCTGGCTCTTGCCCGGAAGCGGCACGCCCCAGTGAGCGCCGTCGAGGCCGAGACGCACCAGGTCGACCGCCCGAATGCGGAGGTCGGCGTCGAAGCGGCGACGCTGCGGCAGATAGCCGACCTCGTCGTTGCCGCGGTGCACGGGCTCGCCGAAGACGCTCACGCTGCCTTCGGTCAAAGGCAGGACGCCGAGCAGCGCTTTCAGCAGCGTCGACTTGCCCGCGCCGTTGGGGCCCAGGATCGCGACGAACTCGCCGGCCTGGATCTCGAGGTTGACGCCCCGCCAGACATACCGGTGACCGAGACGGATCGCCGCGTCCTTGAAGACGACCGCCTTGGCCGTGGGCTGGAGCGCTTCTTCCTCGATCACGTGGGCCATGATCATTCATCCGCCGAGCGCGGTCAGCAGGTTTTTGAGCTGGCCGGTCTGCCAATCCTGGAACGTGGCGTTTGCTGGGGCGAGGGTCTCCGTCACGGTGGTGACCGGTATCCCCCTCCCCCTGGCCTGGCTGACTAGCGACTGGACGTCGGGCGTCGAGTTCTGCGAGTTGAAGACGAAGACGTTGATCTCCCTGTTCGCGATCTGGCTCTCGACCCTGGCCTTGTCGAGGGCGCTGGGATCCGTGCCTGCGCTGATCGCCTTCAGGTAGTTGTAAGGGGTGATCAGGTCCAGGCCCAGACCGTCGGCGAGGTAGGACACGATGCTCTCGCTCGCGCCGATCTTCGTGCCGGCGTATTTCTGCTTGATCGTGTTGATGGTGTCGTGGTAGCCGTTGAGCGCGACCGTCCGGTAGGCGGTCCCCTGCTGCTCGAAATAGGACGCGCCGGCGGCATCGATCCTGGCAAGGTCGGACGCGATGCGGTCGACCACCCCGTCGACGTAGGGAGGCGAGTACCACATGTGCGGGTTGTCCCCGTCCTTCTTGCCGAACAGGTCACCGATCGTCAGGACGATGCGGCCGGACACGGGGTTGGCGCCAAGCAGCTTTGTGGCCCAGGGGTCGTAGCCCGCGCCGTTGACGATCACGTACGCGGCCCGAGCCATGAGGCGCGCGTCGCTCGGTGTCGCCTCGTAGGCGTGGGGGTCGGTGTCGGGGTTGGAGATGATGCTGGTCACGTGTGCGCGCTCGCCGCCGATCTGGGCGGCGAGGCTCCCCCAGAAGTTTTCAGCCGCGACGACTTGCACCTTCGAGCCGGCGCTGCCGGACGGTGTCGGGCTCAGCCCACACGAAGCCGCCGACATCGCCAGCATCGCTGTTGCCCCAACGCCGGCCGTCTTGAGCGAGATCAAGATGCGCAAGAGTATTGCACAAACTACATGCGCAAGATCTATGCGCAACGCGACTATACTGGGCCTCGTGCCTCGGCCCAGCCCGGTCACGGATGAAGTTCGGCGCCTGTTCGAGCTGCAGGACCGGCACGCCTGGTCGATCGAAGACCTCCACGTGGCGGTCAGCTCAACCCTCGGTTCGGCCGACTACTCGTCCGTCTTTCGGGCGGTCGGCCTGCTCGAGAAGCAGGGCGTGCTCGACCGGATCGACCTCGGGGACGGGCGGGCGCGATTCGAGGTCCGCGAGGATCACCACGAGCACATCCGCTGCGAGGGCTGCGGGCGGATCGACGAGGTGCCGGGCTGCGTGCTCGAGGATGCATCTGCCCAGGTGCAGAGCCTGACCGGCTTCAAGGTCACCAACCACCGGATCGTTTTCGGCGGGCTGTGCGCTGACTGCAGCGACCGCCAAACTTGATGCACCCCTGCCACACCCGTTCCCGAAGGAGTCATTCATGAAGTGCGATATCTGCGGCGAGGACATCAAGAAGCCGGAAGACCTCAAGAAGCACATCGAGCAAATGCACCCCGCGGACAGTGGCGACAAGCCGGCGAAGGACCTTGAGACTCCGGACCTGTTGGGAGACACACCGGAGGAGTCGGCGGAGATCGATCCACCGCAACCGACGTCCTAGCGCTCTTCTGTTAGGTTCGGCCGGTGGCCGGCTCCAAGGACCGAATCACTCCGAAGGACCGGCCAGGCCTGACGCGACGCGCCTCCGGGCGCGACGCCGGGTCAGCCCGTTTCTGTGCTGGGCAGTCGTCTTCGCCGACATCTGGCATGGCCTCTCACCCTGACCCTCTCGCGCCATGCGGGAGAGGGCAAAATCATCAGCCGCCTGCTATCGCTCCGATGATCAGGAACGGCTGCTTGCCTGACGCCACGTCGTCCGGGACCGGGGCCGTTGGCGAAGCATCAGACCAGTCTTCCTCGCAGGCGAAGAACCTCAGCAGTGGCCGCCGCAGCTTCGTGTCGCTGTCCCGAATCGTCCCGCGCAGGGCAGGATAGCTCGCCTCGAGCGCGTCGAGGATGGAGAGCTGGGTCGCCTGGCCAGCCACCTCGAGCTCGACCTCGCGGCCAGCGCCGGCCAGCGTCTGAAGATTTGCCGGCAGGACAACCCGGATCACGACAGGGTCTGGACCTCGACGGAGAGAACGGCGGGCAGGTCGCGCACGATGGGAGCCCAGCTGTCACCCGCATTTGGGGATGCATAGACCTGGCCTCCGCTCGTGCCGAAATACACGCCGCAAGGATCTAGCGCATCGACCGCCATCGCGTCACGAAGCACGTTGACGTAACAATCCTTCTGAGGCAGCCCCTTGCTCAGCGCTTCCCAGTCGTTCTCGCTTCCGCCGGTGCGGCTGCGGTAAACGCGCAGCTTGCCGTCGGGCACGAAGTGGTGGGAGTCGCTCTTGATCGGGACCACGTAGATCGTCTCCGGCTCGTTCGTGTTGACGTCGATGACAAAGCCGAAGTCGCTCGGCAGCTCGCCGCTGATCTCGCGCCAGTTGTCCCCGCTGTCATCGGTGCGCATCACGTCCCAGTGCTTCTGCATGAAGAGCGTGTCTGGACGCGATGGGTGCAAAGCGATGCGGTGAACGCAATGGCCGACTTCGGCGTCCTCGTCGGGCATCGTGTTGGAGCGCAAGCCGTGGTTGATCGGCCGCCACGACTTGCCACCGTCCTCGGTCCGGAAAGCTCCGGCTGACGAGATGGCGATGAACATCCTCTCGGGGTTTTTCGGGTCGATGAGGATCGTGTGCAGGCACAGACCACCGGCGCCCGGCGCCCAGCCCGACGCG
Organism: Candidatus Dormiibacterota bacterium; assembly: GCA_039935415.1. Classification (GTDB taxonomy): domain Bacteria; phylum Chloroflexota; class Dormibacteria; order Dormibacterales; family Dormibacteraceae; genus Palsa-870. The sequence goes on along the minus strand of JBDTKH010000010.1, from coordinate 45,344 downwards.
GTCGGGTGCGTCCGGATGCCGGGCAGCTCGCTCCAGGTCTGGCCGGCATCGGTCGACTTGAACAGCGCGGCGTCCTCCACGCCCGCGTAGACGGTGTCCGGATCGGTCAGCGAAGGCTCGAGGTGCCAGACGCGCTTGAACTCGTAGGGGTGCGGCGAGCCGTCGTACCAGACATGAGTCCCCGGCGTGCCGTCGTATTTGAACTCGTTGCCGGCCGCCTCCCAGGTCTTGCCGCCGTCGCTCGAGCGCTGCATCACCTGGCCGAACCAACCGCTGGACTGGGCGGCGTAGAGGCGGTCGGGGTTGGCCGGCGAGCCCTTCAGGTGGTACATCTCCCAGCCCGCGAAGTGAGGGCCGTCGACCTCCCACTGCTTGCGGCTCGCGTCCGAATTCAAGATGAAGGCGCCTTTGCGCGTGCCTACGAGTACGCGAACCCTGCTCATGCTCTTATCTCCTTCGTGACCGACATGCCATGGGGTGCTCCATGGCCATCACCAGTTCAGACAGTGCTTCCAGACAAAACTAATCGATCCCGGTGCGTTGAGAGCGGTGGGGATCCCGAACGAGCTGCCTGGCGATCACCGTGCGGAGGATGTCGTTGGTGCCTTCGCCGATCGCCATCAGGGGCGCGTCCCGGTAGAAGCGCTCGATGTCGTATTCGGTCGAGTAGCCGTAGCCGCCGTGTATGCGCATCGCCTCCAGGGCCGCCTTGATGCAGATCTCGGACGCGTAGAGCTTCGCCATGCCGGTTTCCATGTCGGCGCGCCGGCCGGCATCGAGGGCCGAAGCCGCCCACCAGGTGAGCAGACGCGCCGCCTGCACCTCGGTGGCCATGTCCGCCAGCTTCAGCTGGATCGCCTGGAATTCGGCGATAGGACGGCCGAAGGCGTGGCGTTCGCGCGCGTATTCGATCGATCTGTCGAGGCACGCCTGGGCGACTCCGACAGCGCGGCCGGCGATGTTGACCCGGCCGAACTCCAGGGCGGAGAGCGCCTGCTGGAGGCCCTGCCCTTCTTTGCCTCCAAGTGCGTTCTCCACCGGCACTTGACAGTCGTTGAGAAACACCTCCGAGGATTCGGTGCCCTTGTAGCCGAGCTTGCCAAGATCCTTGCCCACGACGAAGCCAGGTGTGCCCTGCTCGATCAGCAACACGGTCATGCCTTTGTGGCGCGGCTCGGCGGCGGGGTCGGTCTTGACGAGCACGGGCAGCGGGTCGGCGTGGCGCGCGTTGGTGATCCAGGTCTTGGCGCCGTTGACCACGTAGTGATCGCCCTTGCGGATAGCGACGGTTGAGATGCCCTGGAGGTCACTTCCCGCTCCGGGCTCGGTGAGGGCAATTCCCGAACGCCGCTTGCCCGTGGCCCAATCCGGGAGCCAGCGCCGCCGTTGCTCGTCGGTGCCGTGCTTGGCCAGCATCCACGTGGCCAGCGAATGCGAGCCGAGGACGCCGGCCACGCCCATCCAGGCCTTCGAGATCTCCTCGAACACGATGGAGTAGGAGACGGCGTCGATGCCGATTCCGCCGTACTCCTGCGGGACAAGCATCCCGAAGAGGCCCATGGTCTTCATCTCTTCGATGATCTCGGTGGGGTAGCGGCCGGCGAGCTCCCACTCACGTGCGACGGGGGCGATGCTGCGCCGGGCGAAGTCCCGCATGAGGCCCCCAAAAGCGATCTGCTGCTCGGATAGCTCGAAGTCCATCTTGCTGGGCACTCAGCGTACGGGTTCGCGCGCGTCCGCTTCGACCGGTAAGCCGCAGCGGTAGGTATTCTCGCGTCGTGAGCGTGGCGCGGCAGGTGATCAGAAAGGTGCCCGCGGTCACCTTCCACTTCTGGGCGGTGAAGATCCTCAGCACCGCGATGGGGGAAGCGACCTCCGACTACTTGGTTCATACGATCGACCCGTATAAGGCGGTCGGACTCGGCGCGTTGGGAATCGTGATCGCCCTCGCCTGGCAGTTCGCGCTGCGGCGATATTTCGCCCCGGCCTACTGGCTTGCCGTGGTGATGGTGGCGGTTTTCGGCACGATGGTCGCCGATGCCATTCACATCGAGATCGGAATCCCGTACGCGATATCAGCGCTCAACTGCGCGGTCGCACTGGCGGCCATCTTTGGCATCTGGTACCTGGTGGAGAGAACGCTCTCCATTCACAGCATCACGAAGCGACGGCGGGAGGTCTTTTACTGGGCGACGGTGCTCGCGACCTTCGCGATGGGCACGGCACTGGGTGACATGACCGCGTACACGATGCACCTCGGCTGGCTGGTCTCAGGCCTTCTGTACACGGTGCTTTTCGGCATTCCCGTGCTGGCGCGACGCCTCGTTGGGCTCAACGAAGTGGTCGCGTTCTGGTTCGCGTACATCGTCACCCGACCATTGGGTGCGTCTTACGCGGACTGGCTCGGCGTGCCGAAGAGCCTCGGCGGTCTGAACTACGGGCGCGGGACGGTGGCCATCGCGCTGACGGTCGTGATCATCTGCTGGGTGGCCTACCTGACGGTGTCGAAGATCGATGTCGAGAACGCGCAAACCTCGCAAGGACGGCCGGGCCTCGGGGAGGGGGTACCGGGTCTCGGGCGGGTCTAAAATGTGCCTGGTGGCCGGCGTGGCCGGGCCAAATCTCGATCCCGAGTAGCTCAGTTGGTAGAGCGTCTGACTGTTAATCAGAATGTCGCAGGTTCGAGCCCTGCCTCGGGAGCCACCCCAACCGCCGCGGTCACCGGTGCGTGAAGGGGGGCTGGTAGAAGTCGGCGACGCGGCAGGGTCGGCCGTCCAGCGCAACTTCGCTGAACTGGTACAGGATCGCCGCGGTCGGCGCGAACACCTGGACACTGCGGAACTTCAGCGAGAAATCATCCGACCCGCCTGGCCCGGCGGCCGCCACCGCCTCGCGTAGCTCCGATACGGGAATCGTCAGAAGCACGGCCACCTCGAGCTCCGAGGGTTGGAGCACCGCCGTCGTGGCAGCGCTCCAGATCACGACTGGAGTGATGGTGAAACCCGAACGGGTGTCGAAGTCGTCGAGCTTTCCCAGCACGTTATCGCCGCCGACGGCGAGGCCGAGCTCCTCGTGCAGCTCGCGGATTGCGCACTCCTCGGCCGTCTCGCCCGCCTGAACCCTTCCACCCGGCAGCGCCATCTGGCCGGCGTGTCTCGACATGGCGAGTGGGCGCTGGAAGATCGGCACGCATGGATTGCCTCCGTCTTCCATGACTACGATGGCCACCGCGGCCGGCGCGAGCGGTCGCGGCGAACGCCGCTGTTCGAACCCGCGCAGGTTCTGCGCGACTATGTCACGGAGGCCCGGCGGGTTCAGCTGCTCAGTGCTTGAACATCAAGATGGAGGATCCCCTCGGGCATCCGGCCCGAGGGGATCGAGAATGCCGGTCTACGCGACGTCGCGAGCGTCGAATGGACGCAGGAACTTGTCCGGCTGGAACTTGATGAAGCTCGCGGCCGCTGGGACGATGGCCCCGGATGCGGCGACCGTCACGTTGAAAGCCGAACCCAGGCTTGTGGCCGTCGAGTTCATCGCCACCGGGTTGGTGCTGTCCTCCCAGCGACCAGTGTCGAGCCGGTGGACCAGCGTCTGGAAGGCGCTGATCGTCTCGGCCGGCGAGAAGGAGCAGTGGCCGGCGCGGTGCACGAACACCTGGCGCAGCATGCTGTTGTCGCCCGCGCTCCTGACCACGCTGGCGTACGCGTTCTCGTCGGTGACTTCGACGAGGCCATCGCCAGTCGTGTGCATGGTGAGCACCGGCATGTTGAGGCTGCCGTTGTAGGTGATGTATTTGGACACATAGGCGACGGCACTCGGGTCGGCGGAGATCCGAGGAGCGTTGTTCAGCTGGTCGAGCTCTGCATTCAGATCAAGCCCGGCAGCCGAGTACAGGGCTTTCACCTCGGCAAAATCCGTGGAGTGGGACAGCTGGACGCGGTAGTCGACACCGGTGTTCCAGGAGAAGTTGCCGCCTGCCCGAAACTTGCTCTCTAGCTCGAAACGGCCGAAGAACCCGAAATAGAAGTCCGGGTTGTTGTCCCACTGGACCTGGTTCATCTCCTGGGCCGCATAGTCGTTTGCCGCCGGCTCCGGGCTCGCGGGATCGAACCATCCCGGGACATCCGCAAGCGCGGAGCCGAGAGCGATCCGCGCGCGGCCCTCTGCGGACTTCTGCGCAGCGGCGAGTGCGCTGCTGGCCACCCCGAAGTTGGCCGCCGCGTCACCTATGGACATGAAGTCGACGAGCTTGACATGCTTGAACTCCGGCTGGAGGGTTTGCAGCGCGAACTCTGAATCCAGCCCCTGGTTCCACACTCCGGGCCCACCCGCCACGACTCCGCACATCGGCAGCGCCGCGGTGAAGCGGTTCGCGAAGAGCTGGACGAGGCCGGCGGTGATCATGCCGCCCAGCGAATGCCCCCAGGCAATCGTGCGGTCGGGATGTCGGAACTTGGAGTCAAAGACATCGAGGACCGCGATCTGGTCCTGGAATGCCTGCTGCAAGGCCCATCCTGTCGTGGCATAAGACGACCCAGCCAGCGCGTACCCGTGGGCGAGCAGCCAGCCGCGGGTGCCGGGATCACCGGCATCCGGTGGGTCGGCGGCAGCGAACTGATATCCGTGGCTGTACAGCACGAGCGTGCCATTCCATGGGTCAGGCACCTCGATCAGGTAGTGGGAGACCAACCCTGAGGCCTCGGTCGTCGTGCCGGTCAGGACTGTCGTTGCACCGGCTGAAGCGCCTGCCGGCAAGAGAGCCAGGCCGACCGCCGCGATCGCCCCCGCGCAAAGCACTCGAAGTCGCCGTGAAGTTAAGCCCATACCCCGTAACCTCCTGAAAGCGAACCGGACACGCCGAGTGTAGATCCCCCCGGCCCAAAAGGCACTTACGAACTTGGCGCTACCGGTTCATCGTCCCGAAGTCGCCGGTCGCGTTGCGACCACGCTATAAAGACATGGCACCGGGTTGCCGGGCAGCCGCCAGTAGCCGTCCTCCGAGCGAACCATGCTCGGGAGCCGCTGACGCACATCCATGGGGTACTCGCGAAGGCGCTCGATGCGGAGGCCGGAGCCGGCCAGGGACGTGACCACCTCGCCGACGGTCCACGTCCAGTTGTGCTCGACGTGAGAGGTCGGGGCCAGGCTGTCCGCGTAGGTCTTGTCCGTGACCGCCTCGAATGGACCGCGGTTGAACAACGAGTCGCTGACCTTGAGCGCTGCGTCCACGTCGTCGAAGAGTCCAACCACGGGGTGTACCTCGACCAGGCAAAAGGTGCCGCCCGACTTCAAGAAATGGGCGACCACTTTCGCCCAACCATCCAGGTCAGGGAGCCAGTACAGCACGCCATAGGTCGTGACCACGATGTCGAACTCGCCCTTCAGCACGTCGGGCAGGTCATACAGATTGGAGCACACAAAGCGGGCGTCGATGCCGACCTCGGCTGCGAGCGTGCGCGCATGCGAGATCGCGTCCTCCGAAAAATCCCCACCTGTCACGTGGGCACCGAAGCGTGCCCAGGAAAGCGTGTCCATGCCGAAGTGGCACTGCAGGTGGAGCAGCGAACGCCCGCTGACGTCGCCCAGCTCCTCTTGCTCGATCGGCCGCAGGGAGTTGCGACCGGCCTTGAAAGAAGCGACGTCGTAGAAACCGGACTCCAGGTGCGCCGCCGTCCTGAGATCCCAGGCTCGACGGTTCTGGAGCATGCGCTCCCGATCGTCTGGGGTTACGACGGATAGCGTAGACCGGCGAATCTAGGCGATGACTTTTTGGGGTAGCTGTGGCATGGAATCGCCCATCCCGGCGCGGCCGTAGAGCCACCGCAGAGGCCGTGGCGCCCACCAGTTCCACCGGCCGAGGAGCGCCATCAGCGATGGCACCAGGAACGCCCTCACCACCGTCGCGTCGACGATTACGCCGGCGGCGATGCCGATGCCCAGCTCCTTGATGAAGATGATCTGAGAGGTCGCGAACGCGCCGATGGCGACACAGAACAGCAAGGCCGCCGCGGTGATGATTCGTCCGGTCCGCTGGAGGCCCGTGGCCACCGCCTCGGTGTTCGGCACGCCGGCGTCATGCGCCTCTTTGATGCGCGTGAGCAGGAACACGCCGTAGTCGGTCGAGAGGCCGAAGACGATCGCGAACAGCAGCACCGGTTGCGTGGACTCGAGCGCTCCCTGGCTCGTGTAAGCGAGCAGGTTCTCGAGCCTTCCGTCCTGGAAGACGAGGACGAGCACGCCAAACGCTGCGCTCAGCGTCAGCAGGTTCATCAACACCGCCTTGATCGGCAGCACGACCGAGCCCGTCATCAGGAACAGCAGCACGAGCGTCGCGCCGGCGACAAGCGCGATCGCCAAGGGCATCCGCGACGCAAGTGAGGACTGCAGGTCGACGAAAGCGGCCGCCTGGCCGCTGACCAAGAACGTGAACGGCGCCTGCACCGCGCGGACCTCGCGCACGAGCGCTGCCGTCGACGAGTCGAAGTTCCTGCCGGTCGTCACAACGTCGAAGCTCCAGGTGTCCGCGCCCACGGGCTGCGGCGCGCCGACGCGCGCGACGCCGGCCAGCGATTGAAACGTGTTCGCGAGCGCCTGCACCTGCGCGCCGCCGGAGGCCGGGACCTCGGCGACGATGGTCAGCGAAGCCGTGGCCGGCTTGCCGTAATCGCGGATGAGCGTGTCGCTCACCTGCCGCGCGTCGCTGGTCTTGGGGAGATCGGTCTGGTCCACCGAGTTGAAGCGGATGCCGGCGAACGGCAGGCCCAGCGCGATCAGCAGCGCCGCGCTGACCGCCGCGAGCGGCAGAGGCCAGCGCATCACGAAGTGCGAGAAGCGGTACCAGAATCCGGGGCCCCATCCCCCGGCTTCGCCGGGCACTTCCCCACCAGTGGGGAAGTCGCCAGTGGTCGACATCGCCGATTGCTGCCAACGGCGCGGGGCGAGCCAGTTGACTCGCGCGCCGAGTAGCCTGAGCACCGCCGGGAGCACGGTCAGCGCAACCAGCATCGCAGTCAGTGCGACGATGACTCCCGCGATGCCCATCGACCACAGGAAGTTGATCTTGAAAACGGTGAGCGAGCCGGCGGCGGCGGCGATGGTGAGCGCGCTGAACAGCACTGTGCGGCCCGCGGTGCGAAGCGTGATGCGAATCGCGGCGTCGGGCGCGGCGCCCTTGGCCATCTCCTCCCGATAGCGCGAAACCATGAACAGGCTGTAGTCGATCGCCAGGCCGAGGCCCATGCCCGTCGCGAGGTTCAGCGCGAAGATCGAAACGTCGTGCACCTGCGCGACCCCGCGTAAGAAGAGGAAGGAGCCGAGGATGACGATGCCTCCTACGAGCGGAGGCAGCAGGGCCGCGATCACGCCACGGAACACCCACAGCGAAAGCAGGAACAGGATCGGAAACGCCATCAACTCCGCGCGGCCGAGGTCGTCCGTGATGATCGTGTTCAACTGGTGGTTGATGGCGGCATACCCGCCGAGCTTGACGTTGGGGTCGCCCTTTAAATTGTCATCCAGGCGCGTCGCGGCGGCCACGGCCTCCTGGTCGCTGACCTGCTTCCAGTACCCGACCACTGTCGTACTGGTGCCGTCGCGCGCGACCATCGACGGGTCGAAGGCCTCGTAGTACGTGAGCACCCGGGCGATGTCCGGATCCGCACCGATGATGCCGGCGACCTTGTTGGCCTCGGCCATCGCGGCGTCCGAAGTCGCGCCTTGCGGTGTCGAGATGAGCGCCACGATCCCGCCATCCGCCCGAACCCCCGTCGCGCTCTGGAGCCGGTCAATGGCCAAGCTCGACTGCGCGCTCGGGTCCTGGAACCCTCCGACCTGCAACGACTTCGACACGGGACTGCCAAGCACACCGGCCACGGCCGCAAACACGATGGCCGCCCCGACGACGACCCACGGCACCCGGTTGATCAAACGCGCAAGCCTTTCAAACATCACTTCTGAGCCTCTCACCTTCAACGTCCTTGGCCAGATTGGCGAACCATTCCGCACACCACTCGTGGAACGCGATGCCGAACTTCATCACCTCGTACTTCATGGGATGCGGCTGCGCCGCGGCCATCGGCTCGTGCTCGCGGAGCGGGTCACCCAGGTACCTGGATTCAGGTACCGCCCGCGGCGCGAATCGGGTAGTTTCCTCCTTTTGGAGGCACCCCTTCGATTCCTAGTCTGGCATCAACGGTTCTGCTGACAGCGAGCCGAATAAAACCGGAAGAGGAACAAAGAGATGGAAGCCAGGGCAACAGTTCGTGGAACCGGCCTTTCGAAGGCCCTCGTCGCGATCGTCACGGTGATGGTGGCAGTGGCGCTGGGAGCCGGCGCCGCCGCGCTCAGCAAGGGCATCGGCGGGTCGACCGCCGCCCCGGCCGCGCACATCGTGCAGGGCAACCCCGCCGCATCGGTCGACGGGTCGGCGTGGAGCTACAGGCCTAGTCACGGGGGCACCCAGCCGGTGGAGGGACCGTCTGGCGCGGCGACCACGAGCTTTCTCGGACCGGACGCCCAGGAGCGCAACGCGCGCCTCGGCTACCAGCCGCCCTTCCGCGAGAGCTACGGACACTAACTACACGTGCCGTCGCCCCCTTACCCCTCGCGGCGGCCGGACGGGAGAGGGACCACCGCGGTCCCTCTCTTGTTTTGCATTCGATTGCTGTCGTCGAATGGCTCGCGCGGTTGGCGGAAGATACGCGGATGCACAGGGTGGCTGACCGGGGCCGCGCAAGCGACGCCCCGAACAACCTGCCGCACCACCTCACCGGCTTCATCAACCGGGAGGCAGACCTGCGTTTCCTCAAGGGGGCGCTGGCCGGATCGCGGCTGGTCACTCTCACCGGCACAGGAGGGGCGGGCAAGACCAGGCTTGCCGCCGAGGTTACAAAGGCCAACCTCAACCTGTGGCCGGACGGCGCCTGGTGGATCGATCTCTCGGCCGCCGGCGATGTGGCCAGCACCGTGCTCGGCATCCTCGAGCTGCCGGGGCAGGGTCAGGCTCGGGACGTAGTCTCGTCATGGCTCAGGTCGCGCAGGGCGGTGCTCGTCCTCGACAACTGCGAGCACCTGGTCGCCGACAGTGCCGCGTTCGCCCAGATGGCGCTCGAACGGTGCCCACAGCTCACCATCGTCGCCACCAGCCGCGAGCCGCTGGGTGTACCAGGCGAGGTGCGGTGGCCGGTGGCGTCACTCGGCAAGTCCGAGGCGATCCAGCTGTTCGAGGCGAGGGCGCGGCTGGTAGCGCCAACGTTCAAGGTGGAGGCGCCGAACCGCGAGCCGGTCACGCAGATCTGCGCGCGCCTCGACGGCCTGCCACTTGCGATCGAGATGGCCTCGGCCCGTCTCGACATGATGTCCGAGCGCGAGCTGCTCGAAAACCTCAACGACCGCTTTCGCGTGCTGGCGTCTGGCGCGCGCACGGGTCCTGAGCGGCAGCAAACGATGACCGCCACCATCGACTGGAGCCATCGCCTCCTCACTGAGGATGAGGGGCGACTCTTCCGGAGGCTTTCCGCATTCCAGGGCGGCGTCACCATGGAGGCCGCGCAAGCGGTTTGCTCTGCGGATGGCCCTGGGAGCGTGCTGCCTCTGCTGTCTGCGCTCGTCCAGAAGTCGATGGTCGTCGCTGACAGGTTGAGTGACGACCGGACACGATACCGCCTCCTTGAATCCCATCACGCCTTCGCCACCGAGAGGTTGCGCGAATCAGGCGAGCTCGATGCGACGCTCCAACGTCACTACGACTACTTCAGCTCGCGGAAGTGGGATCCCACTGAGTCGGCCAACTTCTGGCACGCGGTCAGCTGGGGGCGCGACAACTCGGACGACGGTGGGTTGGGCCTGGCGCTCGAGATCGGGGATTCCGATTTCAGCGATCAGACACGCGCCCAGAGGCTCCTTGTCGATCTGCTCGAGCACACGCAGACAACCGACATACAGCGTGCGAAAGCTCTGTCCATGGTGACGCGGCTTGCGTGGCGGCAATCTGATCATGCCGCCACCAGGACGCTTGCCGACCAGGCCGTCGCGGCGGCGCGCAAGGTAGGCGACCCCGAGCTCATGGCGAGGGCGCTGAACGGCGTGGGGCTTGTGCATGAAAGGGAGGGTGACTTTGCGCAAGCCGGCCGGGAGTACGACGAGGCTCTTGCACTGCTCCGAGGCTCGACCAATCGCCGGCTGGTCGCGGACGTGAGCAATACGCGAGCGCTTCTTGCCATCGAGCAAGGTGACCCGGCCGCGGCGCTCGAGATCCTGAACGAGTGCGTTTCGTTTGCAAGGGCGCAAAACGATCAGGCAAACCTCGCGCGCTACCTCGAAAGCCTCGCGAACGCGCAGCTGGACCTGGGCGATCTCGATGGCGCTGCTGCATCGTGGAATGAATCTCTTTCGACCTTTCGCGATTTCGATGACTGGTTCGGGATCATCTGGGCGATGAGCGGTCTTTCACTTGTCGCAGCCGCCCGTCATGAGGACGAACGTGCGCTGAGGCTTGCCGCAGCCGCCGATCGCCTGTCGCGCCAGTATTCGTTCGCGGTCATGCGGTTCAGAGCCGACCAGGTGGATGCCGCTTGCCGCCAAGCGCGCGCCCGGCTCGGAAGCAAAGGTCGGGGCGAAGCCGCCTGGAGCCACGGCCAGGCTATGACCACTGCCGAAGGCCTCGAGTATGCCCTGACGGGTGACCAACCTGCTGATCGCACGCAGGCCGATGCGGGGCCCTTGAGCCGGCGTGAACGCGAAGTGGTAACGATGGTCGCTGCAGGAATGACCAACAAGCAGATCGCCCAGCGACTCTTCATCGCGGAGCGGACCGCTGAGGGGCACGTCGAACGCATTCGAAACAAGCTTGGCGTCCGCTCTCGGACCGAGGTGGCCACCTGGGCAATGGAGCACGGCCTGGGCCCCCGCCTGCTTGACAAGCCACCTCCCACGAGTAAGGTCTGATCCAGAAACCGGTTCTCCGTTGTCGGCGGAGCGGTTAAAGGGGGGGAATCGTGAGCTCAGTTTGGCGTCCAGACGATTCGGTGCTCCAGCGCGACCAGAACGGTGTGCTCGATGGGGTGCGGAGGGTCCAGGATGCCCTCCGGAAGAATGACGTTCGCTTCGCCAATCGTGTCATCACCTCACAGGACAAAGGCATGCAGGCGGCGCAGCGGGATCTCAAGCGCACCGGCAGTCCCGCGGGAGTGGAACAGTGGATCATGCCGATCGTGTTTGGCCCGAAAGACAAGGAGATCCTCTGTTTTGTTTCCGTCATGGAGCCGGGAGCAAAGGTTCCTGCGCATTCGCACGGGCAGGGTCACTTCCGGATCGTCATCGAGGGCTCGGTCAAATACGGGGGGGTCGAGCTAAACCCAGGCGACTGGATGTCTGTTCCCGAGGGGGCGCTCTACGCTCTGGAGGCAGGGCCAAAGGGCTGCCGTATCCTGTATTGGCACCCGATGGCCCGCCACGAGGGCGTGGAGTGAGAATCCCGTCTCAGGCTGAGTGAGGCTGTAGCAACTCCGCGATCGAGCCTTCAAAGGCCGCCAGTCGCTTATGGACCTCGATTACCTCGTCTGAGCTGACTGGGTCCGTCGGGTCGATGTCCCGCAGGTGCTCAGTCCACTCGGTGCCGCACTCGCAGCGATGGAAGAGGTAGCGGTCGGTGTGGGAGCGGTAGGTGTAGACGGACGCCTCTTTTCGGCGCCGCCCACAGGCACATTTGCCCTTGTCTGGTTCTAGCTTCGACTTTTGCAATGACGTAATTCCTTGATCTCTATAACGAACCAGAACTGAATTTCGTGTCAGGTTACTCCTGCGACACGCGAATTGGAACAGTCAAGAGAATGTAAATGCGGCGGTTACGGGGCGTATTATGCGGCTGAGTTCAGCTCCGAAACCAGCTCGCCCAGGTCCCGCAGGCGGTCGGCCCGTGCGGCGTGCTCGAGCGACTGGTACTGGGACAGGACGTCGGTAAAACCCTCGCCCACCTCGTAGCCGTGCTTGCGCAGCAGCTCGCGGCCCGTGTCCCCAAGCCTGGCCACGACTTCGCGGACCTTGCTTTTAAGCGTGAACGCGTCAGGCACTCGGCGGCGGTTCCACCTTGCGGAGGATCACCCGGTGGCCGTGCCAGTGGTCGGGTACGCCGGCCGGCTCGTCGCCGAGGTAGCTGAGCTCGAGGCACCAGACCCCGTCAACCTGGACCGCGGCGACGGTCAGCTTCGGTTTCGGGTTCTTGCGCTGGAGCTCCTGGATGAGCGCCACGCCGTACAGGACGAGGGCGCCCGGGAGGTTGATCGTGTTGATCCGGCCGCCCTCGCTTGAGCCGTCGACGCCAGACGTGCGGGAGCCAAGCGAGTGGACCATCTTCGGCTAAGCCTAAGGGCTCCACCCCCACCAGCGCCTAACGGGCGTCCTCCCCGCGCCTTGGGCACGGGGGCCCCAGTGGTGGCGAGGAGGTGTGTTATCCCGTCCGGTTTTTCAGGGCGGCGACGATCACCTCGACCGTGGCCTGGTAGCCGAGGCGCCCGGTGTCTATGACCAGGTCGTAGTGACCCGGCAGGTTGCGGTCGTGGCCGTAGACCTGCTTGATGTAGGCGGTCCAGTTCTCGTCGGCCAGCTTGAGCCGCCGCCTGGCTTCGTCCTCGGATGTTAGGTTGTATCGAGCCATCACCGCCTTCACCCGGACGTCGGTGGCGGCACCGAGGAACACGTGCAGCACGCCCGGGAAGTCGCGAAGCAGGTACGCGCCGCCCCGCCCGATGATGACCACATTGCCCTCGCGCGCCGCTTCCTGGATCACGTGCTGGGTGATCTGGAGCACAGCCTTTCGCGAATCGAAGGTGGGGTCGGCGTTGGGCGGGCTCCAGGCGGTGGCCTCCGGCGGGATCAGGGGCTCGGAGCTGGCGGAGCCGAGGGCTATCAGCAGGCGGGCGAGCAGCGAGCCTGGCTGCTCGTCCTCGGCCTCGACCTCTTCTTTAGGCAGCTGGAGCCGGTGCGCGACCTCGTCGATGATCCGCGACTCGAGCACGTCGAGTTTCAGCTCGCTGGCCAGCATGTGGCCGACGGTCGAGCCCCCCGCCCCGAACTGCCGCCCGATCGTGATGACCGGCATGTAGTCCGATCAATCTACTTCACCACGCGGGCGCGTAGAGGCCGGGGAGCTGGTTGACCGTGCCGTCGCCGTGCAGGATCACGATCGTGGTGGGCTGCACATTCTGCGCCGGAGGCGGCGCGTAGGCGACCGCGAAGTCCCGCCCGCCTGGCGCCGTCTCGAAAATCCCGAAATATGTCTGCGTCCCGTCGTCGCTCCAGACCTGGTGGCCGGCCAAGTCGAATACCGCCAGGTGCGTCAGCCCAGCCAGCCATGGCACGCGGGTGACAAGTACCGTCGAGTCGTCGCCGCTGAAGCCCAGGACCATGATCGTGGGATCGAGCGACGCAACCACCGTCTCGTCTGAGACGCGCCGGATAACCGTCGCGGGCGCCCCCGGCGGTGCCTGTCCGGTCGCCAGGCTGGAATTCTCAGCGGTGAACGCCGCGTCAGCGCTCGCGGTGACAGTCCCCAGCGCAGCGCCCGTGTAGGTCGTGTGCGCGAGGACAGTGCCGTCGGAGAGCTTCACCACCCACATCTCCGAGGGATTCGCGTTTGTGGTTCGAACCGCGATCGCGCGGTCGTTCTTGAAGCTGCAGGCGGCGAGGCTGACCACCGTCTGGCCGACGTTGGGGTCGTGTGCGACGACCATCACCCGTTTTATAGGCGCGCCGAGCGGGGCAATCCACAGCGTGTAGTCGAGGGTCTGCTGATCGAAGGTCATGCTGCAGACGTGCTGGTTGTCGTCGGCCCACATCGTGCTGTACGCACCCGGCAACGTGAGCGGCGTCGCGACGGGCTGACCCAGGCCATCGAGGAACTGCCAGTTTCCGCCTTTGGCGTTGAGGCCGATGGCGAAGGACTGGCCGTCCGGCGCCATGCCGACGTTGGGCTGCGCGGCGTTGAGCTTGACCGTGGCGCGCGGCTGGCCGGTCCAGTCGAAGCCGATAAGCCACGTCGGATGTTTCGGGTCGTGCACGTAAAGCAGGTTCACGCCGGACGGGGGCGGGCCATAGTCGGCAACCGGCGCGGCCGACGGAGTCGTTGTCCGCGTCGATGACGCAGCCGGACCGTTGGTGAGGCGCGACAGGCGCGTCGCCATCAGTCCACCGACAACGGCGATCGTCAGCAGGACCGCCGCGGCTACCGCGAGCCACTGGTAGCTTCGCGCGCGCCGAGGCTGAGTCTCAACGGCATCAAGGATGTTGTCGCGCAGCCCGGACGCCGGCGGGTGAGCCGCCTGCTCCTTCTCAAACGCAGCTCGAATCTCTGAGCGCAGGTCGTCCATCAGTCCATCTCCAGTCCGGGCCGCAGCTTCTTCGCAGCCCGGTAGACGCGAGTCTTCGCGCCCGCGGCGCTCAGGCCGAGCACCGTTCCGACCTCCTCCAGCGGGAGGTCGAGGTAAAAATGCAGGAATAGCGCGAGGCGGTCTTCGCGCGGCAGTCGCGCGAGGGCACGCTCGATGTCGACGCTTTGCGAGGTAGGCTCCGGTCCCGCCGCTTCACGTTCGGGTAGCTGGACGACCGATGACCATCGTCCGCGCCGCGCGCTGCGGCATTGGTTGGCGACGATGGCGAGGAACCAGGCGCGGGCCGAGCCCTGCTCGTGCAGCCGGCCGAGACCCCGCCAGGCCTTGAAAGCCGACTCCTGCACGGCGTCGTTCGCCTCGTCAGGGTTGCGCAGGATCGCAAGAGCGGTCCGGTAGCCGGATTCGAGGTGCGATCCGATCACGGCGTCAAAGTCCGCACCCACGGTGGCCGTCCTACTCACCGAGACCTGCTGCACATGCCCTCGTCAATACAGACGCTGGCGGGGGCCGTTTGGTTTCAGCTACTCCAGGTAGTCGCGGAGCTTTTTCGAACGAGAGGGGTGGCGCAGCTTGCGCAATGCCTTGGCTTCGATCTGGCGGATGCGCTCTCGGGTCACCCCGAAACGCTTGCCGACCTCCTCGAGCGTGCGCTGGTGGCCGTCGATCAGCCCGAACCGCAGCTGAAGCACGCGGCGCTCGCGTGGCGTGAGCGTGTCGAGCACGTCCTCCACCTCCGAGTGCAGCATCGTAAGCGACGCGGCATCGGACGGCGAGACGGCCTCGCGGTCCTCGACAAAGTCGCCGAGGTGGGAGTCTTCCTCCTCGCCGATCGGGGTCTCGAGCGAAACCGGGTCCTGGGAGACCTTCACGATCTCGCGCACCTTCTCGGGCGTGATGCCCATCTCCTCGCCGATCTCCTCGTCGCTCGGCTCGCGGCCCAGCTCCTGGAGGAGGCGGCGCGAAACGCGCACGAGCTTGTTGATCGTCTCGACCATGTGCACGGGGATGCGGATCGTCCGAGCCTGGTCGGCGATGGCGCGCGTGATGGCCTGCCGGATCCACCACGTCGCGTAGGTGGAGAACTTATATCCCTTGTGATAATCGAATTTCTCGACCGCGCGGATCAGGCCCATGTTGCCTTCCTGGATCAGGTCCAGGAACGACATCCCGCGGCCGATGTACTTCTTGGCGATCGACACGACCAGCCGGAGGTTGGCCTCCGTCAGCCGCTGCTTGGCCTCGTACGCGCGCTCGTACCGCTCAGTCAGGCGGTAGCGCGCGATGCGATACGACTCCAACGCCTCCGCGCGGACGCGGGGGCGCGCAGCACCGTTCGTGGACAATCGTCGCCGTTCGGCGGCGGCCGCGTCGAGCAGGTTCTGCAGCTTCGTCAGATCGTTTAGGCCCAGCAGCTCCAGCGCGATGTGCGCCTGCTGGCCCTTGCGCTTGACGGTCGCGAGGCGCTCGACGACGTCGGGCAGCATCTCGTCGACGGAGCGCTGCCGGCCGTCCATCTCTTCGATGACGTTGAGTGCCTTCAGCGCGTCGTGGAGAGGCTTGGCCTCGATCGCTTGCGCGAGCTCGACCTCGTCGTTCGCGGTCAGCAGCGAAACGCGTCCGATCTCTTTCAGGTACATGCGGACCGGGTCGTCGAGCGAGACGGAGTCCATCATCTCGATGTCGAGCAGCATCTCGTCGTCGATCTGCTCGACCTCTTCGAAGTCCTTCTCGCCATCGGTGACCTCGATGCCGATCTCCTTGAACGCCGCGAAGATGCGGAAGATCTGGTCTGGTTCAGCGTCGATCTCCGGGAAGCCCTGGAGAATGTCGTCAGGCGTGAGGTAGCCCTGCTCCTTGCCCTTGACGATGAGCTGCTCGGCCACGGCCATCAGCTCGTCTTCGAACTTGTGCTCCGGCTTTGCCTCTGCCTTCCCGGCCCGAGGTCCTGTCTTGGTTGCAACTTTCGCTACGCGCGCGATCTCACCCTCTCCTTTCCATGTCGGTGATGGCGCGAGCGAGCTCCCTGGCCTCGGCTTCGAGACGCGCCACCCGGTCCGAGTCCTGCCCTCTTTCGGCCTCGGAAAGCTCGCGGATTATCCCACTGTGCAGGCCTTTCATGCGGTCGAGGCGGATCCTGTGCGCAAGCTCCTCGGCCACATCGTCGTCGACGCTCGGCGGCGGAGCCGCCCATGCTCTTCGAATCAGGTCCTGTTCCTCTGCGGGGTAACCCGCCAACTCGCTCTCGAGCCCGGAAGCACCGCCGCGCTCGTAGGTCTCCAACATCCGCACGTATGTACCGCGATCCTCTTCGTCCAACTCCTCGGCGGTGAGCTTTGTTCGCACCCGCTCGAAGGCGACCGGCCGCACCGCAAGCAACATCAGCAGATACCTGCCTACAGTAACTTTCTTCCCCGCGAGCCGAGCCGCCAAACCGTCCCTGGCGCCGTTCTCCTTCGCCGACCTGCGGGGAGTGTCGGGCTGGAGTCGAGCCTGCGCCGTCAGCAGGTGCGGCTGGACCCCGATCCACCCGGCCGCGCGCTCGCGGTACGTCTCGCGAACCGCCGCGTCGGTGATCTTCTCGAGCACCTCGCGCGCACGGGAGGCGGCCAGCTCGAGCTGGTTCGGATTGCCGGGGTTCAGGCCGGTCAGCGCGTCCTTGATCCAGAACTCCCACCCGGACGGCGCCGCCGTCACGAGCTGCTCCCACCGCTCGGCCGCGTCGGCCGCGGCCGCCCGGAGGAACTCGTCGGGATCCTTCGCCGGCGCGGGAATCGAGGCGACTCGGGTGCGCATCTGATGGCCCGCCGCGAGCTCGATCGCCTTGAATGCCGCGGCCGTGCCCGCGCGGTCCGCGTCGAACACGATCAGCAGCTCGTCGGTGAAGCGCTTGAGCAGGCGAACCTGGTCGTCCGTCAGCGCCGTGCCGGAGCTGGCGACGGCGTTCTGGACGCCGAACTGGTGGGCGGTGATCACGTCGAACTGTCCCTCCATCAGCACGGCGTGGCCGCGCCGCGTGATCTCGTCACGCGCGAGGTCCAGCCCAAAGACCACGCGTCCTTTTATGTATGAGGGCGTTTCGGGCGAGTTGATGTACTTGCGCTGCTCGTCGGCCCTGACAGCGCGCGCGGTGAAGGCGAGCGGCTGGCCGCGCTCGTCCCGGATCGGGATGACGAGGCGCTCGGCGAAGAAGTCTGTGCCGTCGCGCCGCATCAGGCCCGCCTCCTGAGCGTCGGCGAGGGAGCGCTTCTTGGCCCGCAGGTACTCGGCAAATCCGCGGCCCGCGGGCGCGTAGCCGAGCTGGAACTTGCGCGCCGTCTCCTCGCTGACCTTTCGCGATTCGAGCAGCCGCCTCCCGGGCTCGCCGGCTGGCGACGACCAGAGGACGTACTCGTAGTACTGGGCGGCGAGCTTGAGCAAGACCAGCAAGCGCTTGCGAGTGTCGGAGCGCTCCATCTGCTCGGGCGACACCTTCTTGAGCTCAACCCCGGCGCGTTCGGCCAGCGTCTGCAATGCGCCCCGCTTGTCTGTCTTGTCGATCAGCTCGAAAAAGGTGAACACGTCGCCGTGGCGCTGACAGCCGAAGCAGTACCAGGACTGCTTGTCGGGGTGGACCGTGAAGCTCGGCGTGTCCTCCTCGTGAAAAGGACACAAGCCGACAAAGTCCCTGTTCTTCTTGGTCAGCCGGACGTATTCCTGGACGATCTTGACCAGGTCGACCTTCGCCTTGACCTCAGCGAAGGCGTCATCGGACGCTGGCGTGGGCACTCCTCATATTGTCGTGGGTCCTGTCAAGTCCGTACGGGACAAGCGCGGACCGTAACAATGAAAGCACCACAGCCCTGCCCCCAGTGAGGGCGTCGCCAAGCATCCGCCGCATAGGCCGGCGCTGCCTGTCCTGCTCCCGGCCTCTATGTCACGGTGGGCGTTTCATCATCAGGGTGATTTTCGCCACGGCCTCCTCGAGCGCGAGATTCTGCTCAGGGGAACCCGCGATAGGCGGATCGTAGAGAAGGTCCAACTCCCCCTCGAGCAGATCGATCAAGTCTCGTAAACCATCGACGTCTGAGACCGGCTTGGGTCTGGTCGCGTAGTCGTGTACAGCTGCCGCAAGATGTCTGAGTGCCGGACTCGCTTCGGGTCCCATAGGACCATCGTACGAACAGAAGTTCGGAGGTCAATACCGTTAACAGGCTGTCATTTGCACAACTCTCGTCGGCGCCGCGCCGGAATGGCCCAAGCCCGCCCTTCCCTCAGCGCCCCAAGCGCTTCCTCGATCCGCTCCCTGCGCTTCTCGGGATCCTTGACCCCGATCGGCGTCACCAACCGCAGCTTCTTGCTGTACGAAAGGCCCTCGAAGAACTTCCTGGCGCGCGGGTCGCCCGCGAGCGCCGTCGCAAAGTCGGGCGGCAATGGCCCTCTCGCACCTCGGTGTCGAGCTCGAGCGTCACCTCCACCACGTCGCCGCGGGCCACGCCCGCGTTCTTCCGCACCTCCTCGCTGACCCCGAGCATGAACGTGCCGCCCATGGGCGCGATGCTGCTGCGGTACGTATACCCGTTGATGGTGGCGCGGACTGGTGGCCGCTTGCTCCCACCGAGGGCGGCCACCACCTTCGCCGGGATCTCGATCCCGGTCGCCGTCTTACCTGCCTGCAGAAGCTTGCCGCGAACCTTCTCGCTCACACCTTCGCCGCCGGGACCTGGTGCGACGTCGCCGCCAACTGCACGTTCCGGATGTGGTTTCCGAACGGGTCGCGCAAGCCGAAATCCGTCCCGTAGCCGCGGTCGGTCGGCTCCTCCGAGATCTCGACTCCCTTTGCCTTCAACGTCTCGTAGGTCTTCCGGGCGTCCGAGGTCGTGAAACCGATGGTGAATCCGCTCGCGCCCTTGGAGATGAGCTCGCGGACGCTGTCCGCGGTCGCCTGGTCCATCGCGGGCGGTCCGGGCAGCTCGAGGAGGATGTCGTGCCCCGGCTCGCCGGGAACCCTCACTGTCAGCCACCGCATGAAGCCGAGGTTCATGTCATTGCTGACCTCGAGCCCCAGCTTGCCGACGTAGAAGTCGAGCGCCTTGTCCTGGTCGAGTACGAAAACGTGCGAGATGTTGATCGAGTTGAGCATCGATTTCTCTCCTTTCAATGATGGCGGAACAAGAACGATGCTATTGAGCGGTCGTCGCCCTGGCTTCTCCAAAACTGCTAGGTCTCGTCCAGGCCATCGTGAAGCACGTCGGCGCCGCATACGAGATAGTCGCGCGCGCGATAGGCCACCTGCGTCATGCCGACGATTTCGTGAAACGTCCGGCTGAACGTCCCCAGGCTGGAGCAACCTCCATGCAGATCTCGGTGACGCTGCGCTCCGTCTCGCGAAGCATGAACATCGCGCGCTCAACCAGCCGGCGCTGCAGATGGCGGTGCGGCGTTTCGCCAAACGTGGCGTGGAAGGTCCTGATGAAGTGCGCCTCAGAGGCTGGCCACCGCAGCCAGCGCGGTGATGTCCAGAGGATGCCCATAAGAATGATCGATCCCGTCGCGCGCACGCAGCATCGGGCGGTTGAGCTCCTCGACGGCCCTGCTCACTCAGACATTCTCTCAGCGACACGAACCAGGTTGCCCAGCGACTCTTCGGGCCCTCGCCGGAACTCGCGGCCGAGGAACAAGGCCACCGCCCGGCCCCGCCACCCGGGCGGGAGGTGGAAGTCTCAATTGAACCTGACGAGCGTGCCGCCCTCCTTCGTCTCAGTGAGGGTCACGTGCTCATGGTTGTCGACGCCGAAAGGCAGGTGCACCACCAGGTCGATCCACCGGTGCTGCGGGTCGACGTCGCGCACCTCGATCGTCACCGGCCAGCTCCGGCCGAGCGCCTGCGTCGTGAAGTTGAGGGTCTGCACCGATTTGACGGGACCAGGCGGATGGGACGAGACGTAAGTCGCGTCGTTCCACTCCCCAAAGCGCTCGGGCGCGGTGAGAACGCTCCAGATGTGTTCAGGTGAAGCAGGCGTGACCGCCGCGGGACAAACGTTGACGATCATGCCGCTATTTTCGATAAGGAGGCGGCCACGTGACCGCCCCCTTACGCGGATCAGTTCAGGCTTTGGCGCCGGCGGGGGTCATGCTCGGGACCACCCCCAGCTGCTGAAGCATCCCAAGGTTGTCGTAGTTGGCCCAGCTCTCGACCAGCTTGCCATTCTCATAGCGCTCGAACGATATCCCTGTGACAGTCGAGTACTTGCCGGTCGGCGCGATGCCCATCAGCTCACCCTTGTGGGTGCCGGTCCCAGTCCAGCGGGTGACCACCTTGTCCCCCTCAGCGACCTGGTCGTTGATGGTGATCTTGATGTCGGGGAACGCGTTTCTGTAGATCTGGGTGAACTGCTTGAAACCTTCCGGCCCTTCGAACTTTCCACCTGGGACCGACGGATCATGGAAGACCGCATTGCGGGCCACCAGCTCACCGACGACGTCGAATTTGCCTTGGTTGAATACCTCTTCGATACCGCGGCGGGCAAGCGCTTTGTTCTGCTCGGACATGATCTGGTCCTTCCCTTCGGGTGTCGGATGCTGGCATAAAGCGCCTAGCGTTCCAGGGTTGCCCCTCACTCGAAGGGGTGGAAGGGGCGGGGGAGCGTCGGTCAACCCACTATGCGCTCTTTCGAGCCAACGTGCGGTGCGTCCTCAGACCAGGCCCAAACCCCTCCCCGACATTCGAGGAGGGGGCTCGGACGCATGTTGGTCAGACTGCCACCTCCACGGGGGCTGTGGACTCGTCTGACAAGACCTTCCCATCCTTGAGCCGGATGATCTTGTCGGTCTTGGCCGCCAGGTCCTGGTCGTGCGTGACGATCACGAACGTCACCTGGTGCTGCCGGTTCACGCGGCGCAGGATCGCCGCGAGCTGGTCGCTCGTCTCGGTATCCACCGCGCAGGTCGGCTCGCCGCCGAGCACCAGGGACGGCCGGTTGACCAGCGAGCGCGCGATCGCCAGCCGCTGCTGCTGGCCTCCCGACATCCGGTCCGGGCAGTGGTGCATCCGGTCCTCCAGCCCGACCTCCGCAAGGAGCGCGCGTGCCCACTCGCGGTCGCCCTTCGGCCCGGTGACTTCATCGCCAACGGGATGATCGACGCGCTCGTCTGATCCAACCACCTCTCCATTCATAGGGATGTGTTGGCGCAGCCGACGGAGCGGCCGACCCGACATCTCAAACCAGGGCTTCGCTTGCCAGCCAGTCGGGGCTAGGATGGCGAAATGATGGGCTGGCGGCGCAAGAAGGTTTCGGCAATCCTGATCATCCCGGTGGTGTTGCTGGGCCTGGGCGCGGGGCTGGCGACTGGCGGCAATGTGAGCTTCGGCGTCGCATTGGCAGTCGTGGGCCTGGTTTTGCTGGTCCTCTTCTTCGTCTGGCCGCGAATGCGCCGGGGGGGTCGCCCGGAACCCTGACATCTCCTCCCCATTTATGCGGAGGTGTCGCCGAAGGCGACGGAGGGCCGAGCCATTCGGGCGGCCACAATGGACCACTCGGATTCTCGACGACTCGCGTTCGCGGGCTAAGCGGCGACCTCGATACCGTCCGGCATGCTCTCGACCTGCCTCGTCAGCGGAAGATCGCGCAGCGCCACGGTCGCGACGACAGCCACGGCGGCGACCAGGGCCGCCACGATGAACAGGTCGTGGAGCGCGCTCGCCAGGCCGATGCGCGTCGGCGGAATGGGTAGGCGGTTCGTGAGAATCGAGCCGAGAACCGCGGTCCCAATCGTGCCACCGAGGCTTGTCGCGCGGTCCAACTCGATCGAGATGCTGGCCCTATACCTGGGCATGATGGACGCAGACTTCACCGCGACCGAACCAACGAGAGCTGGTGAACCAGCTGGCCAAGCTGGCCCGACGTTACGAGGCTGCAAGTGCCGTCGCCCGCGTCCCGTTCGCCACTCACTAGCCACCCAGTCAACTCCGCGCTCCGGCTCATTCGGCGGCCAAATGGTCGATCTGGCGGCAGAGTGCGGCCGGCGGCGGATAATGGGGGCGTTGTGATGCTCGACAGGGCCAAGGTGTCGCCCAGGTTTCGGGTCCACCACGTCTTCAATCCCAAGTCGGGTGGCCGCCCGGCTGTCTACGTCACCGAGGTCAGGCGGCGGATCGTGGGCGGGATCGTGATGGTGGCGGGGCTTCTCGAGTTCGTCGCAGTCTTGCTCGCCCACGCCGACGCCGCGTTGATATTCATTGGAGTGGCCATCATCGTGGCCGGCGGGAACTATGCGCTCGGCGGAGAGAGCGGCTTATACAGCGTCAATGACGACGGAAGCCTGGGCGAATACGAGGGGAAGGCGAAGCCGGCGCGATTCTTGTAGCCGGCTACTTGGTCCCCGTCCCCTCTCCAATCGCCGCCTGCGCCGCCGCCAGGCGCGCCACCGGCACCCGGAACGGGCTGCACGACACGTAATTCAGCCCCAGCCTGTGGCACAGGTGGATCGAGTCGGGGTCTCCCCCATGCTCGCCGCAGATTCCGATCTCCATCCTGGGCCGTGTCGCGCGACCTTCCTTGACCGCGATCGCCATCAGCCGGCCGACCCCATTCTCGTCGATCGTCTCGAACGGGTTCCGCGGCAGGATCTTCTGCTCGAGGTAGCGGACGATGAAATGCCGCTCGGCGTCGTCGCGCGAGTAGCCGAATGTCATCTGCGTCAGGTCGTTGGTGCCGAAGGAGAAGAACTCCGCCTCCCTGGCGATCTCGCCGGCGTTGAGCGCCGCGCGCGGGATCTCGATCATGGTGCCGAACTTGTAGGGCACCCGGACCCCCTTCTCCTTCTGCACCTTGTCGGCGACCGGCTTGAGCTCCTGGTGCATGAAGTGCATCTCGGCCACGGTGCCGACGAGGGGGATCATGATCTCGGGCCGCGCGTCGACCTTCTTCTTGCGCAGGTTGCACGCGGCCTCCATGATCGCCCGCACCTGCATGCGCGTGATCTCGGGGAACAGGATCGACAGCCGCACCCCACGCAGGCCCAGCATCGGGTTGGCCTCGTGAAGCTCCTCGACGCGGGCCATCACTTTCTCGAGCCGCTTCAGCTTCGCAGGGTTCTTGCCCGTGGCCTTGAGCTCAGTCGTGTCTCGGATCAGCTCTTCCAGGCTCGGCAGGAACTCGTGTAGAGGCGGGTCGATGAGCCGGATGATCACGGGCAGCCCCGCCATCGCCTCGAAGATGCCAGTAAAGTCGCCGCGCTGGATCGGCAGAAGCTTCGCGAGCTCCACCTCGCGGGCCTCCGTCGTGCGAGCCATGATCATCGCCTGCACGATTGGCAATCGATCCTCTTCCATGAACATGTGCTCCGTGCGGCACAGGCCCACGCCCTGCGCTCCGTTCTCGCGAGCCTTGATCGCATCCCTCGGGTAGTCCGCGTTCGCCCACACCTGCAGGCGGCGGAGCTCGTCCGCCCAGCGCAGGATCGCGCTCGCGGCCTTGTGCTTGTTCAGCGATTGGGCCTCGATTGTGGGCACGGTGCCCACATAGACCTCGCCGGTGGTGCCGTCGATCGTGATCTCGTCGCCCTCTTTGATCGTCGTCCCGTTCGCTGAGAACACCCGCTTGCGCGCGTCGACGTCGATCGAGCTCGCGCCTACGATGCACGGCCTGCCCATGCCGCGCGCGACCAGCGCCGCGTGGCTGGCCGTGCCGCCCGTCTGCGTGAGGATGCCCTTCGCCTCGACCATACCGTGCACGTCGTTGGGATTGGTCTCCACGCGGACCAGGATCACGGCCTTGCCCTGCTTGCCCCACACGACGGCGGTGTCGGCGTCGAACACGGCGCCGCCCGAGGCCGCGCCCGGTGACGCCGGCACGCCTTTCGCGATCGGGGTCACCTTCGCGTTCGGGTCGACCCGCGGGAACAGCAGCTGCTCGAGCTGGCGCGGCTCAACGCGCGCGACAGCCTCCTTCTTGGTGATGAGCCGCTCGCCCACCATGTCGACGGCAATGTTCACCGCCGCTTCGCCGGTGCGCTTCGCCGAGCGCGTCTGCAGCATGTACAGCTTGCCGCGCTCGATCGTGAACTCGATGTCTTGCACATCCTTGTAGTGCTTCTCGAGCTGACGTGCGTAGCGATCGAACTCCGCATAGACCTTCGGCATGTGGCGCTTCAGTGCCTTGATCGGCTCCGTGTCGCGCACGCCGGCGACCACGTCTTCGCCCTGCGCATTCGTGAGGTAGTCGCCGTAAAGCTCCTTCTTGCCGCTGATCGGGTTGCGCGTGAACGCAACGCCGGTGCCGGAGCTCTTGCCCATGTTGCCGAACACCATCATCTGCACGTTGACCGCGGTGCCGAGGTCGTCGGGAATGCGCTCCAGCTTTCGGTAGGTCTTGGCGCGGTCGGTGTTCCACGACCTGAACACGGCGTCGATCGCCTCGCGCAGCTGCTCGACCGGATCCGCCGGAAAGTCGTGGTGCGTCTCTTCCTTATATATGGCGAGGTAGCGGGCGACCAGCTTGCGCAGGTGCGGCGGGGTCAGCTCGGGGTCGGTCTTGACCCTGGCTTCCTTGCGAGCCTGCCTTAGCGCGTGCTCGAACCTGTCGCCGTCGATTCCCTTCACCGTCTTGCCGAACATCTGGATGAAGCGGCGCCGGGCGTCGAGGGCGAAGCGCTCGTTCTTGGTGAGCTTCGCGAGGCCCTGAGCCGTCTCCTCGTTGAGGCCGAGGTTGAGGACAGTGTCCATCATTCCCGGCATCGAGAACTTGGCGCCGGATCGGACGCTGACCAGCAGCGGGTCTTTGGCGTCGCCAAACCGCTTGCCCGCCTTCCTTTCCAGGATCTTCAGCGCGGCAAGGACCTGGTCCCACATGCCGGGCGGAAACTTGGCGCCATGGGCGTAGTACTCGCGGCAGGCCTCGGTGGTGATCGTGAAACCGGGCGGAACGGGCATGCCCGCTCGCGTCATCTCCGCAGCGCCGGCGCCCTTGCCGCCAAGCAAGTCGCGCATCTTGGCCGAACCCTCGGAGAACTGATAGATCCACTTATGGGACTTCGCCACTGCCGATAAGTTTGAACGATTGAGAAAAGTGACCTCCTCGCCATGCGGGGAGGAAGACCGGCCGAAGGCCGGTCAGGTGGGGGTGCCCGGGTTCACCTCCCCGCCATGCGGGGAGGAAAGATCGGCCGAAGACCGGTCAGGTGGCGGTGCCCGGGTTCACCTCTCCGCCATGCGGGGAGGAAAGACCGGCCGAAGACCGGTCAGGTGGGGGTGCCCGGGTTCACCTCCCCGCCATGCGGGGAGGAAAGACCGGCCGAAGGCCGGTCAGGTGGGGGTGCCCGGGTTTGCCAGTACCCTTTCGCAGATGGACGATCAGGGGTCCGCGACAGACGACCAGGTCGTCCTCGCGTGGCTGCAGGCGGAGATCGAGTCGCCGGACTTCCAGCAGTACCTCGTCGGCGACCCGCCCAACCCGGTCTACCTCTCGATGGCTCTGAAGGCGGCTCGCTCGCCCAACCTGAAAGACGCGGAGCAGAACGAGCTGCGGCGCAGGATCATCGGCAAGACCCACGGGTTCGGCATGGGCGCCGGCATCTTCCAGGGCCTGGCCAACGATATCCAGTGGCGGCGCTTCAACCTGACCACGGCCGAGGTGGCCGAGATGATCTACGCCAATCGAAGTGGCGCATGGCCCATCCTCGCCCCCGTGACGCGCAAGGTCGCGGAGGGCGCGACCAACGTTGGGCACATCTTCACCGGCGACCACACCAACATGGTCGTGCTGTCGCTGGCGTCAGGGATCTGCCATTCGGACAAGAAACTTCCGGAGATCATCGCTTTGCGCCACCCGGACGGTCGCCTGGTGATCCTGGAGGGGCACGCCCGCGCGACAGCGATCGTGCTCGAGGCCCACAAGTTCCCGCACGGTGTCCATGTCTACGTCGGCGAATCGCCCAGCATCGGAAGCTGGGCCTATCTGTAGGTCGCAGGAGTTCAACCCCAGCACCCCCACCCGGTGCTAACGCGCCGACCTCCCCACAGGGTGTGGAGGTGATTTAATCCGCGCGGGGGAGCTCGCCGGCCGTATTGGAGGGACAACTGAATGACACGGCCCAGGAAGATCGCACGCTACGGCTGGATTCCCGACCAACCCGACCAGCGCGACCACATGTATTCCGCTCCGCCGCAGTTCATGGTCGCCCTGCCGTCGAGAGCCGACCTCCGCCGCCGATGCCCGGCCGTATACAACCAGGGCCAGCTCGGCAGCTGCACCGCCAACGCGATCGGTGGGGCGATCGAGTTCGACCGCAAGAAGCAGAAGCTGTCGGACTTCGTGCCTTCGCGCCTTTTCATCTACTACAACGAGCGCGTCATCGAGGGGACCGTTCGGTCGGACAGCGGCGCGCAGATCCGGGACGGCATCAAGTCGGTTGCGAGCCTGGGCGTTTGCCCCGAGCCCGAATGGCCTTACAAGATCGCGAAGTTCGCGGCAAAGCCGCCGGCCAGGGCGTACACCGACGCGAAGCTGGACCGCGCCGTCTCATACCAGAGCCTGGTCCAGGACATCAACCAGATGAAGGGCTGCCTGGCCTCAGGCTACCCGTTCGTGTTCGGCTTCACGGTCTACCAGAGCTTCGAGAGCACGACCGTCGCGCGCACCGGCCATGCGCCGATGCCAGGTTGGGGCGAGCGACCGGTGGGCGGGCACGCGGTGATGGCAGTGGGCTACGACGACGCGAGCCAGTGGTTCCTGGTCCGCAACTCGTGGGGCGCGAGCTGGGGCATGAAGGGCTACTTCACGCTGCCGTACTCGTACCTGCTCCAGCCAGGCCTGTCCTCAGACTTCTGGACGATCCGCCTCGTCGGCTGAGCCTGCCTAAGCCCCGCAGCCTAACCCTCGCCCCGAAGGAGCGAGGGACCTTAATAGCGAATGTAGAGGACTTCGCTCTTGGCGATCGAGTAGGCGTACTGTCCGCCGATCCGGAACAGCCAGTACCGCGTGTCGCTTTCGCGGAGCAGCACGTAGTTCGTGTAGCTGAACTGCCCGGAGGCGGGGGTCGCGCTCGGCAGGATCGCCGTGCTGGTCACGATCTGCAGGGTCGACGTCTTGGTGGCCGCCTTCTGTGTGGCGTCAAGAATTCCTGTCGCCACCGGTATTGAAAGGAGCAGCAGGAGGGCCAGCGCGCCGATGACCAGCCGCTGAATCTGCGTCTCGCCGAATCCCAGCCGCAGCCCGAACACGGCGCCGGCGATGACGATCGAGGCCGCCAGCTGCACTGCGACGGAGCCGGGAGAAGCCCAGTGGTTGCCCACCGCCACGACAGCCAGGAAGAGCAGGTACCCGCCGACGCCGATGGCCGCCGGCCGCAGCCTGCGGTTCGGCGCGACCGCCGCGACCACGACCACGGTGATCGGCAGCAGTACCGTGCGCAGGCCCTGGGCCAGCACTTCTGGCAGGCTCAGCCCCAGCCCCTCGATCGGCACCCGGAAGAACCCGAAGTAGCTGGCAACGTAAGTCCATCCCGCAAAGATGTCGATGGCGATCAGCACCGCAGTCGCCACCAGCACATCCCTGGTCCCCCACCGGAGCCCCACGAGCAGGTCATGGCCGGACGGAGCGAACGCCTCGGCGGTGGCGGACCTGTTGCCGGACGCGGCCTTGCTTTTTGGAGGATTCGCGACCGCCATCGTCAGGCCTGCAGCCGGATGTCGCCGTCGTCGCCCTCACCACCACTCGGCGGTGGCGGCGGCGGGTGCACGACGATGATGACCTGGCGGATCTCGACCAGGATGGTCTGACAGACGGTGATGAGCGTGCCCGAGTGGCCGTCCTCACCGAGCGCGGTCACCTGGACCTTCGAGATGCGGACCAGGAACGTCTGCTGGGTTTCGGTGGTGATGACCTTGACCTTGTCGAGCTCGTCCTCGTCCGCCTTGATCTCGTTGACGAACTGCAGCTCGGCGTTGTGGAAGTCCGACTTGCCCTTCTCGAGCTCGGCGGAGGTCGCCGTCGCGGACAGCGTGGATGAGGACGCCAGCTGGGCGATCTGCGAGTCGCAGCCGGCCTCCTCGCCGTTCAGCTTGACGATCACATTGTCGCCGGCCGTCTTGACCAGGAGGATGATCCGGGCTCGCTCGTCGTCGCCGTGCTGGCGGCTCGCCGAGGCGGCGGAAGTGATGGTGATCGTGTCGCCGTGGATCGCGACGATGAGCGTCGGCACCGCCGCCACCACTACTACGGTCGTGATGAAGACGTAGACGAGTCGCGTCGTGAGAAACGTGACGATAGACGTGATCATTTGCAGACCACCTCCTCTGTCAGCGATTAACGATTCTCGCTCGTCAAACTTGCCGGTGGGGATGAGGTCCGGGGCCTGGCGAGCGAGGGAGGTCGCCCGCCGCCCCGGTCGAAACGCGGCCCTGGAGAAAGGGGGATGGTGGTCAGATGGGCCGCGCTCCGTTTGATGCCTTCGAGAGATTTATAACGGCGCCAGGCCGGCAAACTTGCACCGCGAGTCGCCCCCCACGGCCGTGTTATTTCCGAGCATGCCGACCTCGAGGCTGGAAGCATTCGCCGACGGCGTGTTCGCATCGCGGCGACGCTGCTCATATCGGGCTCGCTCCGGGGGCCGCGTCACGGTCGAACCCGGTCGTAGGTAAATCTCGGAGCCGGCGCCACCGCCGGCTTCGCTATGTTTGCGGCCGTGGCCTCCGCGGTCGAGCAGCTCACCTGTGATCTCGTCGCGATCGAGTCGGTCAACCCGGACCTTGTGCCCTCGGGCAGCGGCGAGACAAAGATCGCGAAGTTCGTCGCCTCATGGCTTCGCGACGCGGGGCTCGAGGTCGAGATCGTCGAACCGGTGGCAGGGCGGCCGAGCGTCGTCGGCGTGCTGCGGGGATCGGGCGGCCGTCAGAGCTTGATGTTGAACGCGCACATGGACACGGTCGGCGCGGGCGGGATGGCTCGCGCGTTCGAGCCGGTGGTGACCGACGGGCGCATCTACGCCCGCGGCGCGTATGACATGAAGGGCAGCCTGGCGGCGATCATGGTCGCGGCGCGCGAGGCCAGGAAGCTCGGGCTGAAAGGCGACGTGATCGTCACGGCCGTCGCGGACGAGGAGGTCGCAAGCCTGGGCACGAGCGCGGTGCTGGAGAGATTCCGGGCGGACGCGGCGATCGTGACGGAGCCGACCGAGCTCCGCCTGTGCCTCGCACACAAAGGATTCGCGTGGCTCGAGGTGGAGACGCGAGGCGTGGCCGCCCACGGCTCGCGTGCCGATGCGGGCGTCGACGCGATCGCGCGGACGGGCCGGATCCTGAGCGGGATCGCCAATCTGGACCGAAGGCTGCACGCGGGCGCAGGCCACCGCCTGCTCGGCCGAGGATCGGTCCACGCATCGCTCATCGAGGGCGGACAGGAATGGAGCACGTACCCGGCGCGATGCGTGGTGAAAGTGGAGCGCCGCACGATCCCGGGCGAGGACGGCGCGCGAGCGCTGAGCGAGATGGAGGCGCTGATCGCCATCGCGCGAGAGGAAAACCCGCTGCTGGAAGCGTCGGCGAAGATGGTCCTGGAGCGCGTGCCGTCAGAGGTGAGCGCGGACCACCCGTTGGCGATCGCCGTCGCGAGAGCAGCACAGGACGCGTTGGGCCATTCACCCGAGGTCATCGGTGTCGCCTACTGGATGGACATGGCATTGACCAACGCGGCGAGCATCCCCACCGTCGCGTTCGGTCCGATCGGAGAGGGCGCGCACTCGGATGTCGAGTGGGTGGACCTGGCCTCGCTCGAAACGTGCGTGCACGTCTACTCACGAATGGCGGAGCTCATCTGTCGCTAGGCGCCTCCGCTCGCCCAAAGGCCGTTATGGAGATTGTTATGGCCGGGCGCACAGCATTCGCCTTGGCGGGGAGCCAAACAGCTCGACTCCTTTGGGCCACCGATTAGCCACGGGGCTTCCGTCGATTGGGAGTCCGGTGTGGAGGTGGATTTCGTGGACGTCCGAGAATTCGCGGTCACAGGCCCATTCGCAATGGCCGTCGAGCAAACCGAGGACGCGGTGCGACTTCAAACGAACGCAACTGCCCCTCGCAAGCGTCTCAACCTCGCGATCACGCTGATCGATTCGATGCTGTGGATGCTGGAGGACGTCAACGTGACCGGCACGGTGCCGGCCAAGGGGTCCGTCGAGTCGACGATGTGGGCTCTCCGTCAGGTCATTCCAATCGAGTGCGAGATCGAAGTCGGCGCCGCTCGCTCCAACGAGAAGTTGATGGATGAGCTGTTCAACGTCCAGCAGCAGCTGCTGGTGATGCGGGCAGGGCCGGCATGGATGTGGGCTCACACAGACGACGAGCACGAGACCGCGGACCGAGTGGCGCTTCACAGCGGGGTCTGACGCGAAGCGAGTGGACCAACGGGTCCACCCGCCGAGCTAGCGTGCGGCGCCTGGCCAATCCGTGGACGCCCGCCGAGGTCAGGACAGATCCGCCATCCTTTTACTTACGGTGGGTTTAGAGCGTCTTGGTGGAATCCGGCCTGGCCGAATCGGCGTGTTCATCGGTTCGCTTGCCGGGCAGCCTTCAACCGTCGAGCGCGAGGTCGTTGTCGAGATGGAGCAGCTGGGCTACAGCACGCTCTGGTACGGCGAGTCGATCGGCCGCGAAGCGTTTGCTCATGGCGCGATCCTGCTCGCGGCAACAAATCGAATCGTCGTCGCCAGCGGGATCGCCAACATCTGGGCCCGCGATCCCCAGGCCATGGCGACCGGAGCGCGGGCATTGGCCGAAGCGTGGCCGAACAGATTCATCCTGGGTATCGGTGTCAGTCATGCGCCAATGGTCGAGCGCCGTGGTCATCAATACGAGCGTCCGGTCGCCAGCATGCGCGCATATCTGGACGACATGGCGAAGACGATCTGGCGCGGGCCCGAGGCGCCGATGCCGCCGATCGTTCTCGCTGCGCTCGGTCCTCGGATGGTCGCCCTCGCGGCTGAGAGGACGGCCGGCGACTACACGTACTTCACGACTGCCGAGCATGTGCGCGAGGTGCGTGGAGCGATGGGTCCGTCGGCATTTCTCGCGTCCGACCTGCCGGTCGTGCTCGCCACCACCCGCGCCGAAGCTCGGGCGATCGGTGACCGGCACATGAACGTGTACCTGTCGACCGCCAACTATCGCAACAACCTGATGCGGCTCGGCTGGCCCGAGAACGAGCTCGAGCCGCCGGGTTCGGACCGGCTGTTCGATGCCGTGGTCGCCTGGGGCGAGATCGACCAGGTGCGCGAGAGAGTCGATGCGCTGTTCGCCGCTGGGGCCGACCAGGTCGTCCTGAACCTGATAACCGCCGATCCCGCCATTCCCTATGTCGACGAGCTTCGGTTGCTGGCCGGGCTGAACAGCTAGCGGGCCTAAACGAGGTTTGCTGCCAGGAACTCCAGGATTCTTCCGTTGGCCGTCACCTGGTTGGGCAGGGTCGCTATCCCGTGGCCTTCGTCCTCGAAGATGAGCAGCTCCGCCCCTTCCACCACTCCCGCGATCTGGATGCTCTCGCCGACGGGCACCCGCGGGTCGTTCCGGCCGTGGATCACGAGCAATGGCGCCTTGATCGAGCCGGCGCGGTGGATCGGGCTGATCTCTCGGAGGAAATCAGCCTCCGGGCCGTTGGGGTCGCCGTATTCATTGATGCGGAGGACGCCGCGCCAGGGCGGCATGTTCTTGAAGAACGTGTGCCAATCGGCGATGCCGACCACGTCGACACCAGCGTCCCAGAGTTCCGGGTCTTCGACGAGCACCGCAAGCGTCATGAAGCCGCCGTAGGAGCCGCCCATCGCGGCCGTTTTGGTTGCGATCCCGTTCCTTTTCAGATAACGGGCGCCCTCGCAGCCGTCCTTGACGCTGTTCCAGCGGAGCGCCTTGTCATCCAGGCTCTGGAAGCGAGTTCCGTAGCCGGTCGAGCCGCGCACGTTGGGGAGGAAGAGATTGACCCCGATCGCATTGAGGAGCTGTGCCAGCGGCAGATATCCGCCACGGGTCTGGCCCTCGGGGCCTCCGTGGAATTGCACGACGGCCGGCCGCGGCTGGTCGTCGATGCGGTAGAACACCGCCGGGACGGTGAGACCGTCGAAGCTCGCGTACTCGACCTCGACCGGCTCGATGAGCCCCGACGGGACCTCCGCGGTGAAGGTCCACCGCTCCGCGCCCGGCCACTCGTAGATCTCCGCCGGCCGCGTGGGCAGCTCCCAGCTGACAAACAGATGGGATCCATCGTGGCTCCAGCCGATGTGGTATCCCTGCTCGCCGCTGTGATCGGCGATCGTGATGCCTGGCGCCAATTCGACCCGGTCGAGGACACCGCCCGAACGCAGGTCGATGATGCGAATGCCGTCATAGATGCCCTGGTTCGTGACGGCCGCGGCCTTCATCCTTGCTGGGTCGACCGCGACCCCGTCGACGTCGTGGTCTTCAGCCAGCAGCCAGCGCGCCACTTCGGTTGGTCGGTCGGGAAGGACGAGCGCGAGACCAAGGAAGTCGCGCTCGAAATCGGTGACCACGAGGATGCCTTCGTCCAGCCACTCGACGGGGTGGACGCGCAGGGCCTTCGGCAGAAGCCGGGTCATCGTTCCGGTGCGGTCGAGGATGTAGCTCTCGGTGGGGGTTCCCATGCGCTTCATGACCACGGCCCTCGACCCGTCGGGGCTCCAGGCACCCCACTGCCAGTACCCGCCAGGTTCAGCCCATGTGGTCAGGTGTCCGGTCGCGAGGTCGAGCTCGCCGAGGACGACGTTGGCCTGTCCATTCGGGTTCCAGCCCAGCCCGACCCTGCGCCCATCGGGATGGAGGGTCGCCGACTGGTGGATCGCCTTGACGTCCGTCGTCAGCGATCGATAGCCGTCATCGGAGATCAGGCCCAGCTGCCACACCTCGTTGCCGCCCGAGTCCTCGCGGACCAACAGCCCGAGCGGAGTGTGCGCGTGGGGGACCATGCGGGTCTCGGTCGTCACCAGCCGTGTGGGCGGGGCGCCCGGAAGCGTCTGGCGGTAGACCTGCGAATGGCCATCGATGTTCGATGCGAAAAAGAGGTTCCCGTCCGGGCCGGGAAGAGGCCTGGTGGCCCGGGCAACGGACAACAGCTTTTCGATTCGGGCGCGGTCAGTCGCTGCCGGAATTTGCATTCTGAATTTCAACCTTAGACGTACTGGTGGTCGCGTACTATGGCGCGCGTTGGAGCTTCAGCATCGCGAGCCCGAACCCAGCCTGGAAGAATTGTCTCCGGAGGAGTTCCAGCTTCTCTATGGACCCTGGCAGCCACTCCTTCCCGCGGAGTTGTTGAAGCTGTTCGAGGACGCTCCATTCAAGTGGTGGATTGCGGGTGGACAGGCCCTCACCGCCGCTGGCGTCACGGATCGACCGCATGAGGATCTTGATGTTGCCGTTCTCGCGAGAGACCTGGTCGAGGTGCGCCAATGGTTGGCGGGGTATCACGTCTGGGAAGCCAGTCGAGGCGGCCTCCGGCCTCTCCGCCCGAACGAAACGCTGACCGACGGGTGCGAGCAGCTATGGGTAAGGCGCAACGCCTTGTCTCCGTGGGTGATGGACGTCTTGCTCACCCCGACCGATGGGGATGAGTGGCTCTTCAAGCGGAACCACGCGGTTCGCCGGCCGCTGTCGGAGATCGGACGGCTTGGTGCTGACGGAGTCCCATACCTCTCACCGGAGATCGTCCTGCTGTTCAAGGCCAGCCTGCTGCGGCAGAAGGACGAAGCTGACTTCGCGGCCGTGATTCCGTCCTTTGATGCTGCGACTCGGCAGTGGCTTGCAACGGCACTCGCTGTCGCACATCCGGGCCACCACTGGGAGGCGCAGCTCACTTGACCCAGAGTCCAGCAACGGGGTGATGAGGATTCGCTCCACTGGCCGAACGCGCACGGCCATCCACGTTCAGCCGAGCTAATGTGCAGCGCGTGACCACACCGTGGACGCCGAGCGAGGTCAGCGCCTCGGGGCAGGTATTCGAGTTTCGCCTGTGGGCCGCCTTGATAGAGCAGTCTCGAAGCTTGCTGCACGTGTTCCTGCCCCTCTCGGACCGGGGCATCGACGCGCTGCTGCACCGCTTGACGGACGACGCGTACGTCCCGATCCAGGCGAAGGGCCGGTCGGAGCTCGACCACAGCGGCCAGGTGCGCCTGGTCGTCTGGGCCGACAGCCCGACCGACGACAAAGCGCTCATCGTCAGCGGACTCGAAGTCGAGGGCGGCCTCGGGCCGACGACGATGGTCGTGAGCGAACGGGACTTCAAGCGCCTCGCGCTGCTGTCACACGACCGCGAGCGAGCCGTCTACGGCATGAGCTTCGGAATGCGTCCTCGCGCCAGGAGCCGATGGTTTCCGTACCTGGTTCCAACCGAACGCCTGGTAGAGCGGTTGGGCATCACTCCCGCGAACCTGACTCTGGCGCCGGCGCCGCAGCCACGTCCGATGTGGCGCAGCGACCTCGGGTTCCTGGGCGAAGCGAAGGTGACGGTGCTCCTCGCCGAGAGTGGAGCGCTGAACCTGTTCCGGCCGTTTCCGGACCTGGAGACGTCCGAGCTGGCGGTTCTTCACCTGGACAGCCGGCGCGTGCTCGGAATCCAGGTCAAGACGCGCAGCATCGACGCCGCCCATCCAGACGCAACGGTCAGCGTGCTTGCCTCGAGCTTCCGCCCGTCGCCGACGACTTACTTCACAGTCCTCGCCTGGCTTCGGGAAGAGCGCCGCTTCCACGAGGAGTGCCTCTTCATCCCCTCCCACGACTTCCGCGGCCTCGCGCATCCAGAAGACCCAGCCGGCCACCTGAAATTCGACTGGCGCCCGCTGTCCAAGAAAGAGCACCGCCTCGACCCGTATCGCCGGCAGCTCTCGGACCTGTCGGTCGACATCCAGGGCGAGTTGACCGCAAAATTACTTCCCTGCCTGCGGGGAAGTACCCGGCGAAGCCGGGGGATGGGGCCGATCGACTAATAGAAGGCCGGAAATGAGACAGCAGAGAAACCGGCACTGGCGACTTTCCGGTCGTAGAGTCCCAGTTCCTGGGCTGCGCGACCGCCGCCCATGTATCTAGCCCGACCTGTTAATCGCCCCATGGGGGAGGAGATTGCCTTGTACGGAACCATAGCCAAGATGAAGCTGAAGCCCGGCGCCGAGGACAAGATGATGCAGGCGATGGAAGGCGCGGACGACGGCCGCGAGGGCCACGTCGCGACTTTCGTCTTCAAGTCCGACGCCGACCCGAACGTTCACTTCGTCACGACAGTGTTCGAGAGCAAGGGCGCTTACAAGAAGTTCGCGGACTCGCCGGAGCAGAACAGGCGCTTTCACCAGATGCGCGAGCTCCTCGCCGCCGACCCCGAGTGGCACGACGGAGAAGTGATCCACCACGACTCGAAGGTCGTCGCCCTACACAAGCACTAGACCTTTCGCTTGCAATCGTTACTGAGCTGTCGCTCGCGCCGATGCGCGATCGGCAAGCTCGGCGCTACGTAACTTCCTCGCTCAACTCGACGCCGGCTTGCAAAGCTTCTACACCTCGAGTGCTACGCAGATGCGGTTACCGTGTTCGAGGAGGGACGGGAGAATCCGGACTTCTACCTGACCGCTTATCCGAAGTGCGCCATATTCATGATCAACTGGGCGTTAGGCCAAATGCCCCGCTGACCATCGATAGTCAGTGAACTAGCTCGCGCAATCGGTCGGTTAGGGTCTCGATCTTGACTCGGTTCTGTTGGGTCGAGTCACGGCTGCGAACAGTGACTGCCTGGTCGGTCAGTGTGTCGAAGTCGACAGTGATGCAGAACGGGGTGCCGATTTCGTCCTGGCGGCGGTAGCGCCGGCCTATGTTGCCGCCCGTTTGGTCGTATTCCACTCGGAACGTTCCTTGCAGTGATTTCTGCACCTCGCGCGCGACTTTGATCAGTTCTTCCTTCTTTGACAGCGGCACCACCGCCACCTGCACCGGCGCCACGTTCGGGTGCAGGCGCAGCACGACTCGTGGCTCGTTGTTCACCACGTCTTCGTCGTACGCGTCCAGCAGCAGCGTGATGAAGATCCGGTCCACGCTCACTGCCGGCTCGATCACCCACGGTAGGTAGCGCTCGTTTGTTTCCGGGTCCAGGTACGTCAGGTCTTGCTTTGAGTGCTCTGCGTGCACCCTCAGGTCGTAGTCGGTTCGGTCCGCGATTCCTTCCAGCTCGCCCCAACCGAAGGGGAACTCGTACTCGATGTCAGTCGTCTGTTTCGAGTAGTGCGACAGGCTCGCCTTCGGGTGGTCGTAGAAGCGCATGCGATCCGGCTTGATCCCAAGCACGTCGGTGTACCATCGCCAGCGCTCCTGGCGCCAGTATTCGAACGACTCGTCGTCCTGCTCCGGTTTGACGAAGTACTCCATCTCCATCAGCTCGAACTCGCGCACCCTGAAGACGAAGTTGCCCGGCGTGATCTCGTTGCGGAACGCCTTGCCCTGCTGCGCGATGCCGAACGGGACGCGCACGCGGGACGAGTTCAGGACGTTCTTGAAGTCCACGAACATGCCCTGCGCCGTCTCCGGTCTGAGGTACACCTCGGCCGATGTGTCCTCGATGGGGCCCACGTGTGTTTTGAACATGAGGTTGAACATGCGCGGCTCGGACAGCTGGCCCCCACACTCCGGGCACTTGTCGCCCGTGACCATGTCGGCTCGCCAGCGTTTCTTGCATTCGCCCATGCACTGGCGGAGTGGGTCGACGAAGTTCGTGAGGTGGCCTGAGGCGGCCCACACCTCCGACGGCATGATCAGCGTCGACTCCAGGCCAACCACGTCGTCGCGCAGGTCCACCATGTGGCGCCACCACAAATTGCGGATCGCCCGCTTCAGCGCCACGCCGTACGGGCCGTAGTCGTAGAAGCCCGACAGGCCGCCGTAGATCTCGCTCGACGGGTAGATGAAGCCGCGGCGCTTGGTGAGGGCGACGACTTTTTCCATGAGCTGATCGCGCGGAACCGTCAAAGCCCGTCACCCCCACCCGGCGCTGACGCGCCGTCCTCCCCACATGGTGGGGAGGTGAATAACTGCCTCAATCCTCGTTCAGTACTGACAGGAAGTTCCCGGCTGGGTCTTTGAACCACGCTATGTCTGGGCCTTGTCCGATTGACTTGCCGCGGGCGATGCCTTTCTTGTCGGTGACGCCCTCGTAGCTCTCGAACTTCACCCCTTTGCCGGCCAGCTCGTCGACGGCCTTGTCGATGTCTGTAACCCGAAAGTTCAGGATCGTGTACGTCGCCGGCACGTGGTCTTCTTTGGAGTAGATGAAGATCCCGTTCGGCCCCGCTGCCTTGA
The DNA here is from genome assembly GCA_039935415.1 of Candidatus Dormiibacterota bacterium. Taxonomy (GTDB): domain Bacteria; phylum Chloroflexota; class Dormibacteria; order Dormibacterales; family Dormibacteraceae; genus Palsa-870. The sequence goes on along the minus strand of JBDTKH010000010.1, from coordinate 7,655 downwards.
GCATCAGGCCCTGCGCGCTGCCTCCATCAATCTCGAGCCCAAGCGTTTCGCCATAGAACTTCTTCGCGGCATCAAGGTCGTTGACCGAGAACCCGCTGAACGCCTTATCGCCCTTGACCATCGTCACACCTCCAACCTCAGCTGATCGTCCTCATCTGGTGCAGGAACTGTAGCGATTTCAGGCGCCGGTCCAGGTGGTGCTCCAGCTGCGTCGTCAGCACGCCCTCGATCGAGGACATCAGCGCGTCGTCCAGCTTCAGGCGGCGGTAGGTCTCGAGGTCGCCCGCCGCCATCAGGCGCAGCACCTTGATCGACGCCACCGGCACGAGCGACATCGACGGCAGGGCACACGTATCGCACAGGAACCCGCCCGCGTCCGCGCTGAACGCCGCCGGTTTCTCCGGCAGCGACCTCTCGCACGACACGCACGCCCCGAGCTGCGGCGCGTATCCGAGCAGGTCCAGCGCAGCCATCATGAAATAGGCAGACGCCCGGCGCGGGTCCGTCTCGTGCGCCAGCTCCTCCATCGCCATCACCGCCAGCTCGTACACACCGTCGACCGGGTGGCGGTCCTCGCACACGCGCTCCGCGAGCTCTGCGATGAGCGCGGCGTGCGACATTCGCTCCACGTCGCCCTCGATCCGGTAGCCCGGCACCCGCTGCACCTGAGCCACCACGTCCAGCTCGCCGCGGCCCTTCGCCAGCAGCACGTCGATGTGGCCGTAGAGCTCCAACGACGGGCCTAGCTTCGACTCCTGGCGGCGGACGCCCTTCGCGATCGCCCCCACCTTGCCGTGCTCGCGAGTCAGCAGCGTGAAGATCCGGTCGGCCTCGCCGTAGTCGAGCTTTCGCAGCACGACCGCCCGGTCACGATATGTGGCCAGAACCTTCCTCCGCGTGGCCCACATCCTTGTGCCCGTCGCGGCCCAACGCCTCGTCCGGCCAGGGCTGGTCGGCCGTGAGCCGCACCGTCTCGATCCGCCGGCCCGTCACCTTCTCCACGGTCCACGTCGCGCGGCCTCCCTTGATCGAATCGCCCGCCTGGGCGATCTTGCCCAGGACCGCGTGCAGGTAGCCGCCCACCGAGTCGTAGTCACCCGACTCCTCGATCGCCAGCCCGAGGCGCGAGTTGAGCTCCTCCAGCGGGAAGCTCGCGTCGACACGCGCCTCGTGGTCGTTGAGGATGACGAGCTGCTCCTCCTCGGCCGAGTCGTACTCGTCGCGGATCTCGCCGACGATCTCTTCCAGCAGGTCTTCCAGCGAGACCAGCCCGGCGGTCCCCCCGTACTCGTCCACCACGATCATCATGTGGACCTTCTTGGTGCGCATGTCGTTCAGCAGCTCGTCGACCTTCTTCTGCTCGGGCGTGAACTCGATGGGTCGCAGGATCTTGTCGATGTCGAACTTCTGCGGACTCGACAGCGTGTAGTAAAGCAGCAGGTCCTTGGTGTGCAGCAGGCCGATGACGTGATCGATGTCGTGCTCGTAGACCGGCATCCTCGTGTGCCGGTGTTCCTTGAAAAGCTTGACGAGGTCGCGAAGCTGGGAGTCGCGGTCCACGGCCATGATCCGCGTGCGAGGCACCATGATCTCGCGCACCGTCTTGTCGCCGATCTCGATGATCCCGTGGATCATCTGGTGCTCCTGCTCCTCGATCACGCCCTGCTCCTCCGAGACGTGCAGCAGCGTGAGCAATTCCTGCTCCGAGAGGTACGGTGCCCGCGCCGCACGGCCGGCGGTGAGTGCTCTCGAGACGATCGTCACGACGAAGAGCACCGGGCCGAGAAACCTCGCGAGCCGGTCCACCGGCCCCGCGGCGGCGAGCGCGACGCGCTCCGCATGCGCTATCGCCAGCGTCTTCGGCGTCACTTCGGCGGCGATCAGCAGGAGGATTGAAAGCACCAGCGAGACTCCGAGCGCCATCCACAGGCGCCACGCAGAGGGCACTCCCCACCTCGTGAAGATCGAGTCGGTGAGCAGCGTCGCCGTGCTCGAGGCCACGATGAGGGCCAGCGTGTTGACGAACAGCACCGTGGACAGGAATCGGTTCGGGTCCGCGCGCAGCCGCTGCAGGATCTCCGCGGCCTCATGGCCCTGCTCGGCGAGGAAGCGCACGCGCAGGCGGCCGACTGACGTGAGAGCCGTCTCGGTGCCGCTCGCCAGCGCCGCGATGAAGAAGCACGCAACGAGGACTACGAGCTCGATCAACTCCTGGCCAGTCATGACGAGACGGCTATCTGAAGAGCTCGGAGACGCTCCGGTTTTCGTGGACCCGGATGATCGCCTCGGCAAGCAGTGGCGCCACCGACAGCACGGTGAGTGGAGGGCCGAGTTTCTCGGGGGCTATGGGCACAGAGTCGGTCACGATCACCTCTTCAACGTCGGCCTGTCTCAACCGCTCAACGGCGTCGCCCGTGAACACCGGATGCGTCGCCGCGACCAGCACCCGGCCCGCACCCTGGTTCCGCAGAGCCTGGACGACCTTGGTGATCGTGCCGCCGGTCGTGATGATGTCCTCCACGACCACGCAGTCGCGCCCCTTCACGTCACCTGAGACGGCGATCATCTCCACCGAGTCGTCCGTGGCCGAGCGGCGCTTGTAGCCGAACGCAATGGGCGCCTGAAGGTCGTTGGCCACCGCTTCGGCACGGCGACCGCCACCTGCGTCCGGGGCGACGATGGTGATGTGCTGCAGCTTTCGGGTCTTGAGGTACTCGGCGAAGATGCGGTGGGGAGACAGGTGGTCGGTCGGCACGTCGAAGAAGCCCTCGATGGCCTCGGCGTGGAGGTCGAACAGCAGGAGGCGATCGGCGCCGGCCAGCGTGATGAAGTTCGCGATGAGCTTGGCCGATATTGGCTCCCGGGGCTGCGTCTTGCGCTCCTTTCGGGCGTAACCGTAGTAGGGGATGACCGCGGTGACCCGGCCCGCCGAGGCTCGGCGCAGAGCGTCGAGGATGATGAACAGCTCCATCAGGTGCTCGTTGACCGGAGGCGAAGTCGGCTGGATCACGAAGACGTCGTGGCCGCGCATCGAGTCCTCGATCTTGACGTTTATCTCGCCGTCCGGGAACCGCCGCAAGCGTGCGTCCGTGAGCGGGACGTCGAGCTGTGTGGAGATGCGCTCGGCCAGCTCGAGGTTGGCCGTGCCGGCGATGAGCTTCAGCGCCCCCCAGGGCGATGCCTCTTCCCCGGTGAACTCGACGGCGGTCGTCAATCTCCCGATCACTTGGCGTCCACGTTCGAATCCGAGCTCACACTCTTTCTCCGTATCACCCTAGCTGGAACTCCGACCGCTGTCGCACCGTCCGGCACGTCCTTGGTGACGACCGAGCCCGCCCCCGTGCGCGATTCCTTGCCAAGTTTGACGGGAGCGACCAGCATGGTGTCCACGCCGACGAAGGCGCCGTCGCCGATCTTGGTGCGGTTCTTGTGGGTGCCGTCGAAGTTCGCGGTGATCGTGCCGGCGCCGATGTTGGCGTCCGAGCCGAGGTCGGCGTCGCCGAGGTAAGAGACGTGCGGGACCTTGGTCCCCCTCCCCACTCTGGTGCGGACGAGCTCGGCGAAGCTGCCGATGTGCACGTCCTCGGCGATCTCGGTGCCGGGTCGCAGCTTCGCGAAGGGTCCGCAGTCCGAGCGGTCACCGATCCTCGCGTCCTCTATGTGCACGTGCGGGCCGATGTGGCAGTCCGCGCCGATCTGCGTGTGGCCCTTCAAAACAGAGAACGGCTCGATCACCGTGTCCTGGCCGACATTGACGCCGGCCTCGACGAACGTGGAGCTCGGGTCGACGATCGTGACCCCCGACAGCATCAGCCGGTCGAGGATGCGCCGCTGAATGACAGCGGTCGCGGCCGCCAGCCTGGTGCGGTCTTTCACGCCCATCGCCTCGGCAGGATCGTCCAGGCGCACGACGGTGATCGGCTTGAGGTGCAGAAAGACGTCGGTGAGGTAGAACTCGCCGGCCTTGTTGTCGTCGTTGATCTTCTTCAACGCCTCGGTCAGCCGGCTGCCGTCGAACAGGTACACGCCGACGTTGAACTCGTGGACCGTCTTGCGCAGGTGGTCGCTCGCGTCCTTGCGCTCGACGATGTGGTCTAGCGAGCCGTCGGAGGCACGCACGATGCGGCCGTCATCGCGCGTCCTGTCTTCGACGCTGGCGATGGTGGCCGGAGTGCCGGCCGCGTTGTGGGCTTCGATCATCTTCTTGATCGTGGTCCCGGTGAGCAGCGGCGAGTCTCCGTTGACGACCAGGACCTGCTTTCCGGCCAGCTCGCCCTCGGGAATCTGCAGGAGCGCGTGCGCAGTGCCCTTCGGGTCACGCTGGAAGGTCGGCGCGATGCCGCGCTCGTCGAGGTGTGCGGCGACCTCAGCGTGGTGTGGGTTGGCGATGACCTTGATGTCCTTCGCGCCCGCCTCGGTAACGGCATCGAGCACGTAGTCGAGCATGGGCCGGCCGCAGATCGGGTGGAGGACTTTGGGAGTACGTGACCGCATCCTGGTGCCGTGACCGGCGGCGAGTATGACGGCCGTTATCGATTGGCTCAAAATCCAGCCCTCTTCGGGGCTGCGACGATTATGCCATCTGGCCGCGTAACGGTCGTTTGAGAGAGGGCGTTACCGAATCGATGAGAAGGCTTGCGGCGCTTGCTGTAGCAGCGTGCGTTTTCAGGCGGTGGCATCGGTCTCGGCGTCACCGGCTGCCCAGTTGAGCCCCGGCGCCGGCGCGAACCCTGACACAACGCCCTCACCGTCGGTCCCGAAATCGACCGTCGCGTGCGTCCTCATGCGCACCGGCGGGCCGATGTTCCTGTTCGGGACCTCGTCTGCGGGCATGATCCTGTACGAGGTCACCGACCCGCTCCACCCAAGGCTGTTATGCCGCATCAGCGGCACGTCCGCTCACACCTACACCGGCGACACGATCACGTACCTGCGGCCCGGTTCCTCAACCGGCACCGAGGTGGTTTTGCGCTCCCTTGGCAGTGCCAGCGACGCCGTGGTCGCGAGCATTCCGCGCGGCGACCTCCTGGGGCAGCACTAAGAACCGACGGCGTGGCTTCCGGATGGCTCGCTTGCAGCCGTGACGATTCCGCCTATCGACCCCAACGCCGGCGACCGGTTCCAGGTGTGGCTGTACTCGCAGCGCTACTCCGGCGTGATCGGTTCGTACGCGTCTCCGCTCACCGACTGCATATGCAGGTTCGGCTTCGCGCAACCGACTCTGGATTTTTCGCCAGATGGTCAGTACCTGGTGGCGGGATGGCCGATCGGCAAGGGCGCGGAGCCACTTGTGGTTTACCGCGTCTCCGACCGCGCCCGCGTCGCAAGCTTTGACACCCGCGTCCAGTCGGCGATATGGGATCGGGCGGGAATTCGACTGTTCGCATCTGGAAGCCAGCTCACCGAGACCTGGACTCCGGGCGGGGGAGTCTCGATACTCGCTGCCGCCACGCCCTGGCCGTTCCTTGCCGGAATCTCACCTGACGGAACCCAGGTTGCCTACACGGCGTATGCAAATGCTGCTCAATTCACGGACCTTCGCGTCTACGCCTATGACGTGAAGACAGGGATGACTCGACTCCTGACCGACCAGCAACGGTCGCAGGTGCTCTTCGTGAAGGATGGCTGGGTCTGGTACCTGGAGGAAGCGCCGTGCGCGACGAGCGGACCCGGCTGCGGACCGTGGGGCACCGCGCCCACCGGCAAAGTGTTCGCGATGGACCTCGCGACCGGGACCGAACGCCAGGTGACCTTCGGCTCGGGCGAGGAGCCGGTGGCACCTGGCGACCAGGGCTGGTACTCGTTCGCCCCCGGAGAGTTCTGGCCGGCCTCCTGATCACAAAGCGAAGCGACTGACCCTCGCGGGCGGTAGCATCGGCTTGTGAGCGAGGTGCCGGCAACGAACCTGGAGGGCGCGGTTCCCTCGCACCTTCCGGTGCTGCCGTTGAAGTCCACCGTGGTGTTCCCGCGGATCTTCATCCCGCTGTCGGTCGGCCGCAAGAAATCGCTCCAGCTGCTCGACGACCTCAGCGGCATGGAGCGGCACATCGCGGTCGCGACCCAGCTCGACGAGGAGGCCGAGGACGTCGGGTTCAAGGACATCCACCACGTCGGCGCGATGGTCCGCGTGCAGCACCTCCTCAAGCTGCCCGACGGCACCGTGCAGCTCGCCGTGCTCGGGCTCCGCCGGATCAGGCTCACCCAGAGCCTTTCCGAAGACCCGTACATGACCTGCGCGGTCGAGATGCTGCCCGAGTCGTCGGAGTCCATCCTGTCGATCGAGCGCGAGGCCCTGATGAGGCGCGCCATCTCGTCCTTCCAGCAGCTCGTCACGCTGGCGCCCCACCTGCCGGCCGAGCTGTCGAGCGCGGCGGGCGCGATCGACGACCCGCTGCACCTCGCGTACTACATCGCCAACCACATCCGGCTCACGACCGAGCAGCGCCAGGAGATCCTGGAGCTCGATTCGGCGAAGGAGAAGCTCGAGCGGCTGCTCGGCCATATGTCGCACGAGCTGGAGGTGCTCGAGCTCGGCCGCAAGATCCAGTCGCAGGCCGAGGAGTCGATGGGCAAGGCGCAGCGCGAGTACTTTCTGCGCGAGCAGCTGAAAGCGATCCAGCGCGAGCTCGGCGAGCTGGATTCGGAGCTGGGCGAGATGGGTGAGCTGCGCGAGCGCATCGTGAAGGCGGGGCTGCCGCCAGAGGCGCAACGCGAAGCTGACCGGGAGATCGCGCGGCTGGAACGGATACCGTCCGCCTCGCCTGAGTCATCCGTGATTCGCACCTATCTCGAGCTCATCGTGTCACTGCCTTGGAACACGTCGACCGGAGGCGAGGTGGATGTCGTGGCGGCCCGCGCGATCCTGGACGCCGACCACTACGACCTGGACAAGGTGAAGCAGCGGATCGTCGAGCACCTCGCCGTGCGACGCCTCAAGCAGCAGCGCAAGTCGACCGAGCGCGGGCGCGAGCCAATCTTCTGTTTTGTCGGGCCGCCCGGCGTGGGCAAGACCTCCCTGGGACAGTCGATCGCGCGCGCGATGGGCCGGAAATTCGCGCGCGCCTCTCTCGGTGGCGTGCATGACGAGGCTGAGATACGCGGTCACCGGCGCACGTACATCGGCGCCATGCCTGGCCGCATCCTTCAGGCGATCCGGCGCGCCGAATCGAACGACCCCGTGTTCATCCTGGACGAGGTCGACAAGATCGGATCGGACTGGCGCGGGGATCCGTCATCAGCCTTGTTGGAGGTGCTGGACCCCGAGCAGAACAAGGATTTTCGCGACAACTACCTTGATGTGCCATTCGACCTTTCGAAGGTGATGTTCATCACAACGGCGAACTCTCTTGAGACCATTCCGCCAGCTCTGCGCGATCGCATGGAGGTGCTGAACCTCTCTGGCTACACCGAGGAGGAAAAGGTGCAGATCGCCGAGCGATTCCTCGTGCCCAAGCAGTGGCTGTCGCACGGTTTGCGCACTGGCGAAATCACGCTGGCCGAAGATGCCGTGCGCGTGATCATCCGCGAATACACGCGAGAGGCGGGCGTGCGCAACTTGGAGCGCGAGATCGCTTCGGTGATGCGGCGTGCGGTGGCCGACATGGCACTGGGCAAGCGCCCCGGACGCAAGGCCCTCGACACTCGTCGCGTGCGCG
>JBDTKH010000009.1:0-6096 GCA_039935415.1 Candidatus Dormiibacterota bacterium | reverse complement strand
GCGACGGAGATCATCGCCTACGACATCCAGTTCCTTGCGCGCAAGTCGGCAACCGGGAGGGCCGTCGCCTCACGGCGGTCCTCCCGGTTGTGGTCAGTTTGATCGCGTCTGACCTCGGCTTCGAAAGCGAGCCACTGCGATGACACTCCAGATGAGTTCCACCACGCCGAAGGGCCATGCGCCTGAGAGGAAGCCGTAGGCCGCAGAGAGGACGCATCCACAAGCGAACGCTAGTACAAAGCCCCTGCCCCGGCCCTCAGCGGCATACATCGACATCATGAAGGTCAGCGCCACGACGCCATATAGGGTGATGGCTAGCGTCACGACGATCTACCTCGCCACCTTCTCATTCGAGCAGCGCCACGCTAGGAGCAATGGCGCGCGGCCGCGAACTTTTCGTCGACAACCTTGGCGCCGAGGTCGAATCCTTGCTCCAGCGAGAGCAACATGGCGCCCTTTCGCTCACGTATCCACTCCTCACCCGCTTCCTGCGACCCGAAGAAGAGTACGTGATGGCAGAAGTTGAGGATCACGTCACTGTCGAACCTTTCCTGCGGCCGCAGGAAGGAAATGACGGCTCCGGGAGGCGAGACGTCCACCACGCGGCCTGGCTCCACCGTCAACACGATCCTCTGACCAGTGGCGGAACAGACAGACTCCACGCGCGCAGTGCGACCGACGATCACGGGGATGAACAGCGTGTCCCAAGCACCAGGTCCACAGATGCGTATTCCCTACGTAAAAAGAGTGGGCGGCATCTCGCTTACGGTAACCCCCAGAAACCGATCACCTCACCCGAGTCAATGCGAAACACGCCCGGCCACTCGGCGAGCGCGCGGCTGAATCCTCGATGGGCACCGCTGCACCGCGCGCGATGAGCGCGTCCCTTACGGGATCGCCTTCGGCGGGCAGACGGTAGACGCTCACTGCGATCCGCTGTTCGTCGGCATCGAGCGGCGGCAAAGCAGCGCGAAGTTCAGCAGCGAGCAGCACCAGCTCCGACTCGCTCATGCGCGTCACGGACAAGTCTTTGATCGCTTACTCACAACATGGACCCGATGTCGGAGGCGCTCGTCGGGTAAGCATAGGTCATATCCTTGAGCTTCGACGCGCTCACACCGAAGCGAATCGCCATGCCGAACATGTTGATCACCTCCTCGGCGTGAAGGCCAAGTAGATGCGCCCCCAAGACACGCTCGCTGCCCTCTTCGACGAGTGTCTTGAACCCGGTGTGCGAGAGTGCCACGCGCTTGGAGGAGTACCACCCGGATGTGTCCTCGTGGTGGACGGTGAATTTGTGGCCACGTTCTCGGGCCGTCGCCTCATCCAGGCCCACTCGCGCCAAGGGGGGCGTGGTGAAGACAACGCTCGGGATGCCCTCGTAGTTCGGGGTCCGCGTGTTGCCCTCGAGCAAATTGGTGGCGACGATGCCGCCCTGCATCCCCGCGACCGGGGTGAGGGGGAACCCGCCACTGGCAACTGCATCCCCGGCCGCGTATACGGCGGGGTTGCTCACGCTCTGGAGATGGTCGTTGACGGCGATGCCACTCCTCACGCGCTCGATGCCAGCCTTATCGAGACCCAAGTCATCGATTTCCGGGATACGCCCGGCGGCATGGACGACCAGGTCGACCTCAACCTCATTCGTCTCATCGTCGCCGGTGCGGACGTGAACGATGAACGCGTTCCCCCGTCTTTCGACTGCGGTGACGGTCGTGCGTAGCTGCACATCAACTCCAAGCTCTCGCGTGGCGCCGAGGAGCTGCGCCACGAGGTCCGCGTCGAACCCCTCCAGGGGGCGAGCGCCGCGGTGGAAAACCTGGACCTTCGCACCGGCCCGGACGGCGACGTGGGCGAACTCGAAGGCGATGTATCCGCCGCCGACGAAGGCGACGCGCTGCGGCAACGCTGTGAGCTTGAGGAATGCCGTGCTCGTGGTCAGGTGCTCTTCACCGGGGATACCGAGCGGGGCGTGCCGTGCTCCCGTCGCGATCACGACGTGGCGACCCACCAGGGTCTCATCGCCCACCTCAAGAGTTGTCGCAGCGACGAAATGAGCGCGCCCGTGGATGGCCCTGATTCCCGCTGCCCGAAATCCGTCCTCCGTCGCCGCCGGCACCCCGCCAACAAAGCCGCGCTCGAACTTGATCATGTCGGCCCAGACCAGTGAGGGCGCCGGCCCGGCGAGCCCATTGCCCTGCATGCGCCGGGCCCAGTCGGTGAGTTCGGACACACCGACGAGCACCTTTTTGGGATCGCACCCTCGCGTCGCGCACGTTCCCCCGAAGGGGCTTGAATCAATGACGGCGACGCTCCACCCCGACGCGCGACAGGGATACGCGACGCTCTGGGCCGCAGACCCACTGCCGAGGACGATGAGGTCAACATCCGTCGTCATTGGGCATCGCCGGTGGTGAGGTCCGCCAGCACTCGAACCAACTCGACTGTATCCGCGAGAGAGAGTGACATGGTGATGGCCTCCGGCGTCGCCTCGGCCCATCGCGCGTACTCCTCGACCGAGGCAAACGCGTTGATATAGGGGCATCCGAGCTCATAGAACGAACCGGTACCGCTACGGAGCATGCCGAGTGACACCACCGCTTCCGGCGGATCGGCGGTCGTCTCCGATGGCGACACGGCAAAGTTGATCGCCTTGCCGTCCGTCGGGCTGGTGGAGAGCACCCGTCCAGCGCGTCCCTCGATAACCGGCAGGAGCAGCGCGTCCAGGACACAGTGCGTGTAGCGGGTTGCACCGTCGATCACCAGCTGATGCGGGGAGGCGCCGGCACAACACAGCCCCGCGGCGTCCAGGGTGACGCCGGAGGGCGAAGCTGAGAGCAGCGCGGCGAAGTCATGGAGCGTCTCCGGCGCGCGGTCGAGCGCATTGGTTTCCTGAAGGCGCAGGCCAAGCTCTATTGGAATCGTTGTACCCAATTGGTCGGCGCTGCTTCCGACGTTGCCGTCCGGGTTAGCCTGTGGGTTCATGCGGCGCAACAACTGAGTTTGCTGACGTCGCGTGTAAAGGTTTGCGCCGCTAACTTCAATGCCTCTCCCATGGTCAGGTACGGACCCCATGTGTCGCCGAGTTGCTCAACTGTGACGCCGAACTTGATGGCATAGATAGCTGCGAGGATGACGTCGGCAGCACCGTCCGCCACCATGCTGACACCGAGCACCCTGCGTGTCGTCGCGTCAGCGACAATCTTTACCAACCCTCGGGTGTCGTGATTCACCAGCGCGCGGGGCACGGCACTGAGTGGCAGCACACGACATTCACATTCATAACCGCGGTCATTGGCCTCCGCGTCGGTCATTCCTGCCACCGCGATCTGTGGCGTGGTGAAGACGATCCGCGGTAGTGCGGTCAAGTCGAGCGGCTCGGCGCGGTCGGCGAAGGCGTTGCTTGCGGCGAGGCTTCCGCTTTTGGCCGCGACGTAGACGAACTGGGGCAAGCCGGCAGCATCACCGGCAGCAAAAACGCCGGGCAGACTGGTCTGCAGCATGTCGTCGACGCGGATGAATCCATGGTCGTCGAGTTCGATCCCTGCATCAGTGAGACCCATGCCGGCGAAGCTCGGGCGACGTCCGGTGGCCACTAGCAGATGCGAGCCCCGCACGGTCTCCCTCTTTCCGTCGGCCTCGATGTCGACGGCGATTCCTCTGTCGTCTTCGCTAGTGCGCAACACCTTCACGCCGGTACGCACGGTTGCGCCCTCATCGTCAAGAACTCCGGTGATCGCCTCGATGACCTCGGGCTCTTCAGTCGGTGCGATCGTCCGTGCCATTTCCAGAAACGTGACCCTGGCACCCAGGTGAAGGAGCGCCTGGCCTAGCTCCAGTCCGATGGCGTTGGCGCCGATCACAATGAGATGTTCGGGCACCTCCGTGAGGTCGAGCGCCGTCGTGCTCGTGAGATAGGCAACGTCGCGCAAGCCGTCTATCGGGGGAATGGCGGCCTCCACACCACTGGCGATGAGCACGCGCTCGGCGGTGAGGTGCCGGTCACCGACTGCCACGGCCGTCGCCGACTCAAGACGGGCGTGGCCATGAACGAGCGCGAAGCCATAGCTCTCGGCGAGGTCGAGATACTTCTCCTTGCGCAGCATGTCGACGAGCTCGTTCTTCTGGCCGACCACGGCAGCCATATCAGCCGGGCCTGCCGAGGTGGCGATCCCCGCGAAGGGAAGGTGGCCGGCTCGTTGATGCTCCTCGGCGGCGGTGAGCAACGCCTTGCTGGGCAAACACCCAACGTTGACGCAGGTCCCGCCGACGGTGTGGGCCTCGACCAGGGCCACGCGACGCCCCACGTCCGTTGCGGTGATCGCCGCCGCGAAGGCTGCGCTGCCGGAGCCGATGATGATCAGGTCGTAATCGTCACCGCTGCCGTCGACTGCTGCGGGCACTCCGGGGCTGTCGACCGCGTCGCTCCACGGGCCCACCGCATAGCCGGCTCGTTCGACCGCGGACCGGAGCACGTCCTCGCTGATCCCGGCCGGATCCACCAGTGCGCTCCCGTCACGGTGGCTCACCTGCAGAACCACGGCGCCCGCGCCCCGGATCGCCTCGGCGACCGCCTTTTCACAGTGGGCGCAGGTCATGCCCTGCACGGCGAGCCGCTTGGTCATACGCGATCTCCGATGTGTTTCTTGGCTGGGCTATGGCCTATGATATCCGGTATGCCCGATATGTGGAGGGCCCCGTGATTCAGGCACCTGTATTCACCGACGCGGCCACCCTGGCGCGCTTCTTTCGTGTGCTCGCCGATCCCACCCGGCTGCGGCTCCTCGCGGCTCTCGAGTCGGGAGAGCGCACCGTCAACGATCTGGTCAACGATGTCGGTGGCGCCCAGGCGAGGATCAGCACTCATCTCGCCTGTCTGCGTCACTGCGGCTTCGTGACCACAGAGCGCCGCGGCCGCCAGATCGTCTACCGGCTCAGTCTCAGCGGCCTCGACGGCCTCCTGGAGGACGTCCGAGGCATCAGCGCGCCGGCGGCCGAGCGGCTCGCCACCTGCACCCGCATCGGACCGGACTGGATCTGACATGTCGACGCAACCCAACCGAGTATCGGAGCGCCACGAGGCCCCGCACGGAGATCGAGCGATGAACGAGAAGCAGGATCATTCCGTCTGGGCAACACTCGGGATACTCGCCCTGCCCGTGCTCTGCTGCGGCCTGCCTGCCCTGATTGCGGCCGGGGTCCTCGCTGGAGTCGGCGGATGGCTGACCGCCTATGGATTCCGGGTTGGCGGCATCGCCGTGCTGCTTGCGGCGACCCTCGTGGGTGGACGCTGGTGGCTGCGGAGGCGGCGATGCGAAATACTAGATGCGCCCGTTGCCGAGGCGCCACGGCGATGAGAGCTCTCTTCCCGCTTCCACTGTTGGTCGGGGCCGCCTTGCTCACGGGATGCGGCGGTTCGGCGGCCTCCTCCGCTCCGGCATCGACGGCGAGCTCACAGAGCGTGGCCGCCGCTCCCCAGGTGCTGCCCATATCGAGTCTCGAGCACGACATCGCCAGCGGCAAGCCAGTAGTCCTGCTCTTCATGGCGCCCGGCTGCGTCAGCTGCGCCGCGGAAGCAACCGCTGCCACTTCGGCGGTGGGGAGCCATCCGGGTGTCGATGTGGTGGGAGTGGACATGCTGAGCGGCGACACTCCCGCCGACTTGGGCAGCTTTCTCTCGGCCGCGAATCTCGACACCCTGCCGATGAGCTGGACCGTCGACGTCAGCGGCACGCTCACGGCCCGCTACAACGTCGTGAACCTTGGTGAAACCGTTGGACTGGTGCACGGCATCGTCCGCTTCCACAACGTGGCGGACGCCGACGCCACTCTGCTTGGCACCGAGATAGCCCGTCTGTCATGAGCCGTCGCGCTGCTGCACGCCGCAAGCAACGCAAGGCGCCCGCGCGAACACTCCAGGCTCTCTGGATCGGCGTGGCGCTGGCGGCAGTGACAGCAATCACCGTCTTGGTCATTCTCGCGTTGCGCACGACGTCGCCGTCATCTTCCGCCACGGCGCAGGGCTCACCGCACGTCAGCGTGGGCTCGCTTGGCGGCGGCACCGGTCAAGTCGGCGCCCAGGCACCGGCCTTCAGC
>JBDTKH010000008.1:0-12521 GCA_039935415.1 Candidatus Dormiibacterota bacterium | reverse complement strand
AATTCATTTCGGCCGTCGACCAGCGCGCCACCTTCCAGGCCCACGCATCGTTGCCGAGGAGAGGTGGGGTTTCCGCCGGGGAGGACTCCTGTCCTCCCCGGCGCCTAATGCCATGTGGAGCCTGAGGCCGAATTCACTTCGGCCGTCGAACAGCACGCCACCTTCCAGGCCCACGCATCGTTGCCGAGGAGAGGAGGGGTTTCCGCAGGGGAGGACTCCTGTCCTCCCCCTGCGCCTAGAAACGCTTGAGGGCCAGCACAGTCACGTCGTCGAACAGGTCGCGGCTCTGCGCACCCTGCGCGAGGATGTTCACGAGGTCTTGCGCAGTTGTCGCGCGACGTGCCTCGTAAGGCAGCTGCACCTCTTTGGTCGCGAGGTCGGGCCGCAGATCGAGCAACCCGTCGGAGAACACGACCAGCGTGTCTCCATGATCGAGAGTGACCCTTCCGACGAGGTACTGCGTGTCGGGGAAGATCCCGATCGGTGCGCTGCGCGACGGAAGCACCTCCTGGCCGGTCACCCCGCGCAGCAGTCGCGCATGCCCATGTCCCGCATCCACGTACTCCAGCGCGCCCGTCCCAGGCTCGAAGACCGAGTGAAAGGCCGTGACGTACGCGTGGTTCACCTCGAGCGCGGCGACCATGACGTCGGCCGCGCGCTTCACGCCGTCCTCGAGATTCGACATTCCCGCTGACCCGCGGAGTGCGGCTCGTGCGGTCGCCATCATGAGCGCGGCCTGCAGGCCTTTGCCCATCACGTCACCGAGCGTCAGGATCACCTGGCCCTCGTCGGTCCGGTACCAGTCGTAGAAGTCGCCGCTGATCTCGCGCGCGGGCGTGAAGTGAGCCGCCAGCTCAAACCCTTCGTCCTGCCAGGGCGATGCAGGCAGCATGCCGGCCTGCAGCTCCGCAGCGCGACGCATCTGCTCGGCGCGCTCATCGACCATCCCCTGGAGGCGCTGAAGGTTCGCGCGGTTGTCGAGCTCGAGGCTGCGCCGCTGCAGGTTGTTCACGACAGTTAGGTAAAGCTGCGTTGCGCCTACCGGCTTGACCATGTAGGCATAAGCGCCGTGCTCGAGCGCGGCCTTGCCCAGCTCCGGGTCGTCGACGCCGGAGATCATCACCACCGCTGTGTCAGGCCGCCGCAGTCGAAGCTCCTCGAGCAGCCCATAACCCGACTCGTCTGGCAACCGGACGTCCAGGATTGCGAGTGCATAATCCTTGGCCTCGAATTGCGCCCTCGCCGCGGCCGCGGTGAACGCGAGGTCTGATCCGAATCCACGGCTGCGGAGAGTTCGCTCCATGACCCTCGCCAGGGCCTCTTCGTCATCGACGATGAGCAAGCGCTGGCCATCGATCGGCGTGTTCACGCCCTGCAGTGTAGAGAGGCTCAACTCAAGACTCCGTGGCATATAGTCATCGCGTGCCCCACGCATTGAGCAACCGCATTTGAGCCTCGAGGTCCAGACCAGGCAGGCCGACAACGGAGTCGCCGTGGTGGCGCCCACCGGACGTCTTGACGTTGCGGGTGCTCCCACGTTCAAAGAGGCGATCGGCGAAGCACTGAAAAACGGCCAATCGAAAGTCGTGATCGACATGGAAGGCGTGAGCTTCGTCGACAGCACAGGCCTGGGCTCGGTGATCGCCGCGCTGAAGCAGGTTCGCAGCTCGCAGGGCGAGCTGCGACTCGCCGCACCAAACCAGCAAGTCAGGGTCGTGCTCGAGCTGACCACTCTTGACCGCGTGTTCCCCTACTACGCCAGTGTCGAGGACGCCCTCACTGGCCTCTGAGATTGGTCAGTTCGGAGGAGCGCTTCGAGTTCCATGCCACCCTCAACCACCTGGACGAAGGATTGGAGACGCTGCATGACTCTGTTCAACGGCTGCGCGAGTCGATCGGTCGAGGACCGGACGACCGCAACCTCATGCTCTTCGAGACCGCGCTCGCCGAGATTGGGGCGAACGTGCTGACTCACGGCCGGCCCGCAGGCGACGATCACCAGATCGAGTACGCGCTCTGGACGGAGCGGCAGGCGGCGCTCGCGTCGTTCGTCGACCAGGGTCCGCCGGTTCACGATCTGCTCAACCGCGGCATGCCGGATCCGCTGAGCGAGAGCGGGCGTGGGCTCGCGATGGCGAACTCGCTCCTCGACGAGCTCGGATACCGGCGCGACGGCGAGCTCAACAGGTGGCGGCTGGTGAAGCGGCTGTGAGCTCGAGCGACGAGCTGGCCGAGCTGGAGAGCCGGACCCTCATCCACGACTTCCGCAACCTGCTCGCCGTGATCGTCAACTACAGCGAGCTGATCGCCGAGGAGACGGACGATCCCGACGCCGTGCGCAACGACATCGGCGAGGTCCGGATGGCGGCGGAGCGCGCGATCGCGATGACCGAGAAGCTGCGCCGACCCGGGGCCCACGCGCCGGAGCCCACTCAGCCCGCGGACTCTTCGTGACGGCCACGAGAAGGATGGGGCCGGAGAAAGAGGCTGTCGCCAGCGCTCTTCTCCCCCATCGCGACGTCGTGCTCGTGGTCGATGACGACGAGCAGGTGCTCCGCCTCGTCAAGCGAGTGCTGGAGCGGGCCGGGTTCGAGTGCGTGCCGGTCGACGACGGGCACTCGGCCCACGAGGCGGCGGTCGAATGGAGGCCGAACATCATCTTGCTCGACCTCATGCTCGGCGACATGACAGGCGACCAGATCCTCGCCGAAATCCGCAGCGACTTCCGCACGCGGCTGATACCCGTGGTGTTCCTCACAGTGCGCAATTCTTTGAAGGACAAAGTCGAGCACCTGCTCGCCGGCGCGGACGACTACGTGACCAAGCCGTTCATCCCCGAAGAGCTCGTGGCGCGCCTTCGAGCCGTGATGAGCCGATCGACCACCACTCGAGACCTGAACCCGTTGACCGGGATGAGCGGCAACAGCGACATCCTGCGCGAGATGGGCCGGCGGCTCGCGGAAGGCGACCGCTTTGCATGTCTTTATCCCGACATCGACGCCTTCAAGAGCTACAACGACCACTACGGGTTCCTGCGCGGCGACGACGTGATCAAGACGCTCGCGACGATCGTGCTCGAGGTGCTCGAAGAGAACTACTCGCAGCGACACTTTGCCGGCCATGTGGGTGGCGACGACTTCGTGATCCTCACCGATCCGAACCTTGCGGAGACGATCGCGAGCGAGGTCACCAGGCGATTCGACGAAGCGATGCCCGCGCTCTACGACCCGATCGACCGCGAACGTGGCTGGATCGAATCGGAGGAGCGCAACGGCAACACGCTTCGCACCCCTCTCGTCTCGGTCTCCATCGGGATCGTGATCGCCGAGCCCGGCCGCTACACGAGCGCCGCCTCCCTGGCCTCTCGGGCCGCCGAGGTCAAGGGCGTGGCCAAGAGGATGCCGGGTTCGAAATGGGTGCTGGACCGACGGCGGCCACCCGAGCGTTTCTCTTGATAACTGGATGGAGGGCCGGGAGGCCGGTGCTAGCATCCGTGACGCCAAAAGCCGTGATCCCGCCCAGGGCTTTAACAGGAACGACATGAGCGAGGTTCAAACCACCTCGCCGGAGACACCCGAAGGGAGCACCGCCGGCGCCCCGCCGGAAGCACCGCTTCAGGCGTCCAACGGCGCCCCGGCATTGGTCCGCCCTCGCTTCAAGGTGGCGATCCACCGGCTCGACGGCGGCCTCGAAGAAGGCGAGTCCGACGCCCGCACGTTCAGCCGAGACGGCTACCCCGTCTACACGGCGCCTGACTTCGATCGCGCCCGTTGGGTCCAGGAACGCGACGTCAAGTACGTGGTCTTTGGCTCGGTCGACGATCCGAACCTCGAGGCAGACCCCGGCGACAAGAGCTCCGCCCGGAAGGCGATCCTGCGCTTCCGCGATGGAGAGTGGATCGCCGCATACATCGAGCCGGGGCAGCAGCCGGACGGCGAGGGTGTCGCGATCAACATCCGCCTGACCGAGCGGCAGCGCATCATCCCGGCCGTCGCCTCATCGAGCTCGCTGCTCGAGATGCAGTTCGTGGACATGTGGGCGCCGACCACTGCGGTGCCGCAGCTACAGCGGCGCCGCTCGGACATCATGGAGTCGGCGGCCCGGCAGGGCCGCGACCTCACCAAGCTCGCCAACGAGTTTCGCGATCGCCTGGCCCTCATCCGCGACGTGGGCCTCACCACCGGCGACACGCTCGCCTTCTCGCGCGCCGTGCGCACGCACCTGGATCGATTCCTCTCCGACGACGGCATCGAGCTCACCTCGCAGGAGAAGTCGGCACTCGCCGACATCATCCTTCGCGCGGCGGTCGGCTACGGCCCGCTGGACAGCCTGCTGCACGACAGGTCGGTGAGCGAGATCATGGTCAACGGCCCCGACCAGGTGTTCATCGAGCGGCGCGGTGTGCTGACGAAGGCCGACGTCCGTTTCGAAGATGAGAACCAGCTGCTCGAAACGATCCGGCGCATGGTCGCGACCACCGGCCGCCACATCGACGGCCTGAACCCGATGGTCGACGCGCGCCTCCCCGACGGCAGCCGCGTCAACGCGATCATCCGCCCGGCCGCCATCCACGGCGCCGCGCTGACCATCAGGAAGTTCAAGGACGCCGTGCTCGGCATGGAGGACCTCACCCGCGAGGGCAGCCTGAGCCCAGCCATGGCCGAGTTCCTCCAGGCGGCCGTGCTCGGTCGCATGAACATCCTCGTCTCGGGCGGCACCGGATCAGGCAAGACGACGACCCTGAACGTGATCGCCCGCTTCATCCCGCACAACCAGCGCGTCATCACCATTGAGGACGCGGCCGAGCTGCAGATCGACCACCCGCACGTCATCGCCCTAGAGCACCGGCCGGCCAACGTCGAAGGCAAGGGCGAGCTGACCATCCGGCAGCTGCTCCGCAACAGCCTCCGGATGCGGCCTGACCGCATCCTTGTCGGTGAGGTCCGCGGCGCCGAGGCCCTCGACATGCTCCAGGCGATGAACACCGGCCACGACGGAAGCATGTCGACCATCCACTCGAACTCTGCTCGCGACGCCCTGTCCAGGCTGGAGACGATGGTGATGATGGCCTCGATCGACATCCCCTTCGAGGCCGTGCGCGCGCAGATCGCCTCGGCGGTCAACCTCATCGTCCACCAGGCCCGCATGCCGGACGGCCGCCGCAAGATCGCGCAGATTGCGGAGGTCGTAGGTTACGACGCGAATGGAGCGATCCTGCGCGACATCTTCCTGCTCGGCATGGGTTCGGACCTGCGGCTCGAGTACAACGCGACCGGCTATGTCCCCACATCCCTGGACAAGGCGGCGTTCTACGGCGTCCAGGTGAACCAGGACCTCTTCGACCCGGTGAAGTCGCGCTTCGTGCCCGCCGGGTCAGAGAGCATGATGCCCGTCGTCAAGGACCCCCTGGTCAGCGGCCAGCGCGGCGGCGGCAACGAGAACGTTGTCCGCCAGGTGGTCGTGGTCCCCTTCAGCTCAGACAGGCCTGGCAGCCAGCAGCAGTCGCAGCAAACCGTGCAGACGACCGGATCGGGTCCGAGCCAGACGATGGCCTCTACACCCGAGATGCAGGAAGAGATGCGCAAGCTGATCGACGCGGCGCGCTCGGCCGTCGCCGACCTCCAGGCAGCGTCGCCCGCGGCGTCGGCCAAGCCGTCCGAAGGGTCGCCGGTGGTCTCGCTGACCCCGTCCTCTGCCCCGTCCTCTGCCCCGTCCCCAGCACCCTCACAGTCGCCGGCGCCATCGTTCGCGGCGCCGTCACGGGTCGTCCAACCGGGATTCGCTTCGCCGTCGAACTACCCGGAGGGGCCCGAGGAAGCCGGCGCAGGTTCGTACCAGGCCAACCAGACGCTGCAGGCCGCCACGGCGATGGCCCGGGCCACCACGGCGCTCGGCAACCTGGCCGCCGCGAACACCGGCTACGTCGGCATGCTGCCAACGGTTCGCACCAGCGAAGGCGTCGGACCCGCCGGCGCAACGCGACGCATCCAGGCTGTGATCGAGAGCCTGATCTCCCGCCGCAACCTCAACCTGCGACTTGCCCCCGCGATCACTCAGGCCTTCGAGGGAGCGGAGCTGAAAGCCAGCGACTACTCGTCGGAGGCCAAGATCAGCAAAGAGTCGGCCGCGCGAGAGCTGCGTCAGGCCGTCGGGGCGAAACTGCTGCAGACCGTCCGCTACCCGCAGGGCGAGGCCGGGTTCCGCGCCTCACAGGACCTGCTCCGGGCGGTCGCGGAAGGCCTTGGCCAGCCGGTCAACGCATCGGCGCCGCTAACCCCGGAGACGATCATCGGGAGCCTTGCCGTCGGCCAGACCGAGGGCACCGTGACGATCATGTTCACAGACGTCGAGGGCTCGACGCGCCTGCTCTCGACCCGGGGCTTCACCGAGTCGCACGAGATCATGAAGGCGTACGAGACCATCATCGAGGACAAGGTCGCCGAGCACGCCGGCCGGCGGATCAAGGGCCTCGGCGACGGATTCATGATCAGCTTCGGCTCGGGCCGCCACGGCGTCGAGTGCGCGCTCGAGATCCAGAAGGCGATCGCCGAGTACAGCAAGCAGAATCCGGAGCGGAAGGTGCGGATCCGCATCGGGCTCAACACGGGCGAGGTCGTCGAGGAGGCGGGCGACATCTTCGGCGCGGCCGTCAACGTCGCGGCCCGCGTCGCGGGCAAGGCGAAAGGCGGAGAGATCCTGGTCTCGGAGGTCGTCCGCCAGCTCGTCGGCCCGATGGCCGAGATGAAGTTCAAATTTCGCGGGCGCTACAAGCTCAAGGGGTTCCCCGATCGCTGGCGGCTGCACGAGGTGACGGCGGGCGAGGTCAGAGAGGCTCATCGCGTGCTGCCCACCGGTGACGGGTTCGTCGACCGAGAGCAGGAGCGCCTCGACATCCGCATGGTGCTCGACCGCGCCGCGACCGGCTCGGGCAGCATGCTCTTCCTCACCGGCGCGCCGGGCATCGGAGCCTCGAGACTCGCTTCCGAGGTCGCGATCGAGGCCGCGAACAAAGGCTGGATGGTGCTGAGCGGCCGCTGTGGAGAGCAGGACGGCGCGCCGTACGCCCCGTTCCGCGAGGTGCTCGCCGCGGCGGTCTCAAGCTCGACCTCCAAGACCCTCCAGGACGCCGCGGGGCAAAACGGTCCGTTGCTGTCGCACCTGGCGCCAGCTCTGCGACAGAAGGTGAGGGGCATGGCCGCGCGCAGCGACGTCGCTGCCGACAAGCTGCGCGAGCAGCTTTTCCATGCCGTCTTCGACTTCTTCACCGGCGTGCAAGGCGCCAAGCCCCTGCTCATCGTGCTCGACGACCTGCAGTGGGCAGACGAGGCAACGGTCCTCTTACTGCGCGACCTCGCGGAGCGTGTGGGCGGCAGCCACATCGTCGTGCTCGGGACCTACTGGGACAGCGAGCTCGACTCGGCCCGCCCGTTCGGCACCGTGCTGTCGCGCCTGCTGCGGCGACGCCGGGCGCAGCGCTTCGCGCTAGGCCGCCTGTCCGACCGCGAGGTCGAGAAGATGGTGGCCGGGATGTCCGAGGTGCCCCTCTCGCCCGTGCAGGTCATCGGGATCCAGGCGGCGACCGAAGGAAACCCTCTCTTCGTGGAGCACTCCTTCCTCTACATGGCCGAATCGGAATCGATGCTCGGCGGCTCCGGCAGGGTCCAGGCCAGCTACACGGAAGAGGACCTCGAGCTCGCCCAGAGTGTGCGCGGCCTGATCGGCCGAAGGCTCGAGCGCCTGAGCGAGCCGGCCCAGCGGATGCTCGTCGCGGCGGCCGTGGTCGGACGCGATTTCGACATCGCGCTGCTCGAGGCGTTCGGCGAGCTGTCGGGCCACGAGCTGCGCGAAGCCCTCGAGGAAGGCACCCGCGGGCAGTTCCTGGCAAGTGCGGGCGCGGACAGGTTCCGGTTCGCGCACGACATCGTCCGCCAGCGGGTGCTCGCGGTGCTGCCTCTGCCGCGCCTGCAGGCGTACCACCTTGCGGTCGCGGACACGCTGGAGCGCGTCTATGGCCGGAGCGCAGGCGAGCGGGCCGGCGAGATCGCCCATCACCTCTACCAGGCTGGGACGGCGGCCGACCCGGTCCGCACCTCAACGTTCCTGGCCCTCGCGGCCCGAAACGCGCTCAACGTCGGCGCGTTCGAGGAGGTCCTCCGCCTGGTCGAAACCGCTCTGCTCCTGCTGCCCGGGGACAAGATCCGCGAGCGCGCGGAAGCGCTGTCGATGCGCGGCGAGGCGCTGTGGGGTCTCGGACGGATCGACGACACGAAGGCGGCCTGGAAGGGCGCGGCCCAGCGATTCGAGGAGCTGGGAGACGAGAAGGCGGCGGCAGCCATACACGCGAGGGTCGGGCACCTCGAGTCGCATAACCGGAAAGCGAGGGAGGACGAGCCCGAACCAGTCCCTGAGCCGGCGGTCGAAGCCGAGGAGCCAGTCTAGCGCGTCGCTAGGAGGTCAGCCTGCTCGCCGGCCGCGCCGGCTGGAAGTCAGCACTGCCGATGATCGTCGGCATCTGGCCGCTGAACGTGATGGTTTTCGCCATCAGCCCGCCCGTCGCCTCGGTCCTGAACGTGGCGGCCTTGTTCACGGTGAGCCCGGCCGAAGGCATGTAGATCAACCCGACCCAGGCCGAGTCTACCTCGGCGCCCAGCACGTTGTTGATGCACGCGTTGGCCGGTGGATATGACGCGCCTGGCTCATAAACCATGATCCAGTTGTACTGATAGCCGCTGAACAGAAAGTTGTCGGCCGACGTGGTGGCGTTCAGACAACCGCCGTTGGGGATCAAGAACTCGACGGCTCCCGGCGTGATGGCGCCGGGACAAGTGGTCGCGGCGCCCACGATGGTGTCGCACTGGTTCTCATTTGCGCGGTCGCCCGCCGGCGGAGCGGCTCGATCCGGGTTCTGGTTCGGGAGGTTGATCCGCAGCGGTGGTGTCTCGCTCGCGGGCGGGTATGCGCCGAGCACGGGTAGCAAGACGAACGGATTGGGGGCGAACACCGCGGACAGGAGCGTCGAGTCGAAGACCGCAGTCTCGTTTCCGAGGCTGCAGGTGCTGCCGGAAAACGCCGGACAGGCGGTGGTGCTGTCGTTCTTCACGTTCGTCGCACCGAGCGATATGGACCCGCCGTAGCCGAACGGGCCGGCGCACCCGGGGTTCGGCGGCGGCTCGAAATAGACGTTGTATGACGTTGCGCCAGGCACGTTGCTGATCTGCACCTGGATCGCCTGGCCGCCGTTGACCTGCACGGTCCGGCACATCGACGGCGCGCTCTCGCGTTTGTAGGAGGTGCCCGAGTATGTGTCTGACCGGGCCGACGTCACCTCGATCGCCCACGTGCCTGCCTTGACAGCGTTGGT
The DNA here is from genome assembly GCA_039935415.1 of Candidatus Dormiibacterota bacterium. GTDB lineage: Bacteria > Chloroflexota > Dormibacteria > Dormibacterales > Dormibacteraceae > Palsa-870. The sequence continues at coordinate 3,160 of JBDTKH010000008.1, read as the reverse complement.
GCTGGTAGGGGTACTGACCTGGAACGCGCCTGCGCAGTTGACGCCGCCGGTGTTCCACATCTGGTTTGCGAGGACCTGGTTGTTCGACGTCGACGGCTCGTCAGGCGGCTTGAGGTCGTTGCTGACGAACCCGCCGGAGTTCGTGTACCCGCTCTGCCACTTGTACACGCCGGCGCTCAAGAAGTAACAGACGCTGCTGCTGAAGTTGGGGTCGGCGGCATAGGTGCCCGGCGACAGCACCACTTCGGTGCCCGGTGTGCCCTGGCCGAGACCCACCACGGCGGGCGGCGGATATGCCGGGTCGCTGACGGGGCGCCCTGAGTAGGTTGTGCCGGCCACGTCCGGGAACGTGCAAGGCGGGTTCGCGCCGCTGGGGTAGCAGGTGTTTGACACGGCCCCCGGAACTGGTGACTGGCACTGATCGAAGATGTCGCCGCCGACCTGTAGGTTGACGCCGCCGCTGATCGAGATCGTGCCATTCGAAACGAGGTCCCCGATCACGCCCAGAGTGCCCCCTCCGTTGATCGAGATGGCGCTCCCGGGGACTCCTCCGCAGCCGGCCTGGCTCAGAGCGGCCACGGTGGGCGCGTAGAGAAGGTTGTTCACGTTTGCCGTCGCGCCCGCTCCCACCTTCGGGACGGCGCCGTTGGTCAGGATGCGGGCGAACTGAAGCTGCAGGTTGCGCCTCGCGGCGAGCGCAAACTGGCTGCCCGCCGGGCCAAGCGCCGACACCGTCTCTGTCAGGACGGTGCCATCCGAGTAGGTGCACGTCACAGTCAGCGGGGCAGCTCCAGGTGCGCTGAAGCCGGGTGAGCACGATGGCGCGGCGTAGATCCGCATGTTCGTCCCGAAGATCGTCGAAGCGGCCTGCTCGGCGCTGGTGTAGCTGCCGGTTTGCTGGAGCTTGTCGCCCGCCGCCAGAACTCCGGCATCGACGGCCGCCTGGAGGTCGCGCCTCACTGAATAGGCGCGGCCGCCGTCGATGGCCAGGGCGGCCATACCGATCAGGACTGCGAGCATGATCGCGATGAGCACGATCGCCTGACCCCTCTGTGCTGGCACCCGCATTCAGTACTCTGTCCTGAAGACGGCCGCTGCAGTGATGATTATGTGATTCGCAGTCGCCTGTGCGATCACGGGCGTGATCAGGATCAAGTTCATGCGAAGCGTGACCTGCAGCTGGGCGTTGCCTGCGGCCGGGTTGACCGCGCTGCACGACCCTTGAGCAAGAGCCGCGTATTCCCCACCTGGTGCGTTGCGCGCCGGCGTCGTCTCTACCGTCGACGGAGGGGTTGGTTCGGTCACATAGAGCCAGGCGGCATTGGGCGGAGGCGTAGCGGAGGTAATCGGGCCTTGAGGACAGGGTTCCGTCACCGGGGTCCCTATGAGCTGGGTCGTGACTGTGCTCAGAACGTCTGCGTTGGTGGGCAACGGATTCGAAGCTCGCACTGCTGTGCGGGCGCCCTCACGCGCAGCGTGGTTGAGCGTGTCGTAGTAGAAGACGGCGCGACCGATGTCGACGATGCCAAAGAGAAGCAGCAGCAGAACCGGCGAGATGAGGGCGAACTCGATGAGCGCCTGAGACTTCTGCGATCTGGGCGAGGTCGAATGCTTCATGAGCCTGGCACCGTCATGTGCGCATTGAGGCGCGGGTGAGGACCTAAGTCCTCCCCCGCGGGACCCCCTCCCGTTAGCCACCACGCCTGCAGGTGTTTGGTAATGGAAGGCTGGGTGACGGCCGGGGTCAACCCGGCCTGGACACATTGCGGATCCTTCTTCAAGAGCCCTGCACCGTCATGTGCACGTTGGAGGCGATGTGGAAGTTCCCGAATTGGGCGCTCACCACCGGTGTCAGAGCCGAGTACGAATAAAGCAGGATCACGTTGAGGTCCTTCTGGCTCTGGTTCGTCGCCGGCGAAGAGAAATCGAGGCCGGGCGTGTTGTTGTAACAGATGTAGAGCCAGGACTGATCCGCGGTCGTGGGGTAGGCGGAGCTCGCGTACGGCGGGTTGTGGAACGAGTTGCCGTCCGTAGGAGCCGGGCACGTCGTGCCTGGATTCTTCAGGACAGATGCGGGTAACGAGATGGTGGCAAGCTCGGAGTCGACAGCCGTTTTGATCTCGTTGTCGTCAAGGTATGGATGTGAGAGCCTGGGGGCGTCGAACCACACGCCGTGGCGGGCGCCTTCGCGGGCGGCGTTGGAAAGGGCCTCTGTGATGTACATCGCGCGGCCGATGTCGACGACCCCGCCCACCAGCAGAAGCAGCACGACCGAAGAGAGCGCAAACTCCACCATCGATTGGCCGCGCTGTCGCATTGTGCCTGATTGCACAGTCACGTTAAGGGGGCGCAGCACCGCAATATCTTGCCTATGATGGGTCGGATTTGCGCGCTTCTGTGTCCGGTTTTACGCGACGGGGGCCGTTCACCCTTCTCGGCATCGTGCTCGCTCTGGTCGTTATCGCGGCCTTTGTCCTCGTAGCTCTCAACGCCGGGGCGGCATCCAGCAGTCCCCAGCTGAACGTCGTGGTCGCCACCAGGGACCTACAACCCAGGCTGCCCATCGACGCATCTGCGCTCACGATGAGGACGATCCCAGTCCCCAACGACTATCCAAAGCTCTACTTCTCGAAGCTCAGCCAGGTGCAGGGCATGGTGCCCCTGGTCACGATCGCGACTGGACAGGCGATCACCGCCAGCGACATCGCCAAGCCCAGCCAGGCCCTCGGAGCGCAGTCGGAGTACCTGCCGATCCCGTCCGGCTACGTCGCTCTCACCATCCCGACCAGCGAGGAGCAGGGAGTCGCGAACTTCATCCAGCCCGATGACTACATATCGGTGATCGCGACCGTTGCAAACAAGGGAAAGGTGGCGAGCATGACTGTCTTCACCAACCTGCACGTGATCCGGATCGGCACACAGGCCACCACGAGTGGCACAACTGCTCCCAGCTCGACCAGCCTCACGGTCGTGGTGACTGAATGCCAGGCCGAGTTCATCACCTGGTTCTTGACCTACGCGTCTCTGAAATATGCGCTCGAGTCCTACCAGGACTATCTCGCGCCCGGCAGTCAGACGAAGGACCCGAAGTGTCCAGGTGTGGCTTCGGCGAAGGGCGTCACCCTCGACGCGGTGCAGGCCGCCTTCCCGACGCTCTTCT
>JBDTKH010000007.1:0-7166 GCA_039935415.1 Candidatus Dormiibacterota bacterium | reverse complement strand
ATCGTCGCGTTCGCGCCGATGCTCACGTCGTCGGCAACGGTGGCGCCGAGCACGCACTCGAGGTATCTCGGGCACATCGGATGGGGATCGTCCGTGAAGACGACGTGGGGCGCCAGGAAGACCCGGTTGCCAAGCGTGGTGTGCTCCAGGAAGCACCCGCTGTGGATTCGCGTCGAGTTTCCGACGCGGTTGCCCGCTTCGAGCACCGCGTTGGTCCCCACGCTGCAGTCGTCGCCGATGACGTTGTCCTCACGGATCAGCGCTCCGTGCCCCGTGCTGAATCGGTCACCGATGACCGCGCCGGCGTAGATGACCGTGCCCGAGCGCACGATTCCACCGGCGCCGAGCTTCGTCTTGAGCTCCCCCGGTTTCGCTCCGCGTGGTGGCTCGCCGACGATCGCGCCCTCCTGGATGACAGTGCCCTCACCGACCTCGACGTTGGGATAGATCACGCCCGTGCCGCCCGCGACCGCGAGGCGGCGTCCAGCTCGTGTTCAGCCTGTTCCAGCACCCGCACGATGGCGAGCCCGTCCTCAGCGGATGTCAGAGGCGTCTGTCCACGATTGATGCAGTCCATGAAGTGGTCGAGCTCAGCCCGCAAGGGTTCCGTGTGCGGGAGGCTGGGGATGAGGATGTCTCCGTCGCGGACCGAAGCGATGAACTCGCCGAAGCCGCCGCCGCGCGGTTGGTAGTCCGCGCCCTGGTCGTAGATGCGCAGCTTCTCGGTGGCGTGGGTGTCGTCGAACACGACCATCTTGCGGTCGCCGACGACCGTGATCCGGCGAACCTTGACGGGATCGAGCCAGCTCACGTGCACGCTGGCCAGCACCTGGTCCGGGTAATTCAGAGTCAGAAATACAACGTCCTCGGTGCCCGACCTGAGGTAGGCCTGGCCGCGCGCGACGAGGTCGACCGGGTCGTGGCCCAGCCAGTACCGCAGCATCGATAGGTCGTGCGGCGCCAGGTCCCACAGGGCGTTGACGTCCTGCCGGATGGGGCCGAGACCGGTGCGCTGGAAGTAGAGGTACCGGATCTTGCCGAGGCGTCCCTCGTCGATGTAGCCCTTGATGGCTCTCACGGCCGGGTTGAAGAGAAACGTGTGGCCGACCATCAGGGTCTTGCGTGTTTCGTGAGCTACCGCGATCATCGACTCCGCGTCGGTCACGGTTGACGCCAGCGGCTTCTCCACCAGGACATGGGCGCCGGCGCGCATGCAGGCTTCGGCAACCTCGCGGTGGGTCGAGGTCGGTGTCGCCACGACCACCGCGTCCACGTCCCCGTCCCGGAGCAGCCTGTGGTAGTCCGCATAGGCGCGAGACGCGGGGTACTGGCTCTCGAAAGCTGCCAGGCGGACCGCCGAGGGCTCCGCGCAGGCGGTGAGGCGGGCTCCGCTCATGGTCCCGGACAGGATGCGGGCGTAGTTCGGTCCCCAGTGGCCGAAGCCGATGATGGCTACGCGAAGCAAGTTTGGTGCTGCCATGAGGTGGGGAAGTCCGGCGGATTATCCCACAGGGGCCCGCCGACTCCCTGAATTGAGCGCAACCCGAAGACGTACATTGTTGCGGAACCAGCGACCAACTCAAGGAGACGCCCATGTCCACGCTTTCGTTTGATCCGGAAGAGACCACCCAGTGGGAGAAGATCCGGCCACGCACCGTCACCCCCGAGCAGTGGGCGAGGTTCGAGGGCTACGCCGCCGAGATATTCCGGGCCTTTGGCATGGACCTCCAGACCCCCGCCACGCTGTTGACGCCGAAGCGCTTCCTCCACGCCCTGTTCGATGCCACCGTCGGCTATGAAGGCGACGCCAAGCTGCTCACCGCATTCCCGACCGAATGCCACGGAGGCCCCGACTGCAGCATCAGCCAGGTCATCGAGGGCCCGATCGAGTTCTTCTCCCTCTGCGAGCACCACGCCCTCCCGTTCCACGGCCACGCGTACATCGGGTACATCGCGCACGAGGAGATCATCGGCATCTCCAAGCTGACCCGCCTGGTGCGGCTGTTCGCTCGCCGGTTCACAGTCCAGGAGCGGATCGGCGTGGAGATCGCCGACGAGCTGGTGCGCGTGCTGCAGCCACACGGCGTCGCGGTTCACCTGAGCGCGATGCACCTCTGCACGCAGATGCGCGGCGTCCGCGAAGGCCACTCGCGCACCTGGACGTCGTTCTGGCGCGGGAACTACGAGGCCGACACGCAGCTGCGGGCCGAGTTCCTCCAGACGGCCATGCTGAACCAGCACTAAGACGAGTGCTCGCGCCCTTCGAGGTCCTATACGAGGCGGACCTCCCGCACTACCGCCTGCCGGCTGACCTGGAAGAGCTCTACGGCGGCCTGGGCTTTCCGCGTCAGGTTCTTTACTCCAACTTCGTTTCGTCGCTGGACGGCGTCGCCACTTTGGGCTCGACGCCGTCGGCGGGGTCTGTGCTGAGCCGGAAGTATCCGGCCGACCGTTTTCTCATGGGGCTGCTGCGAGCTTGCGCCGACGCGGTAATCCTCGGCGCCGGCACCCTGCGCGGGACTCCCGGCCACCTGTGGACGGCCGGACACGTCTACCCGGGCCTCAAGGCGAGCTTCGCCGCGCTGCGAGAAAGCCTCGGCCGCGCGACCGAACCGCAGCTTGTGGTGTTGACCGCGAGGGGCAAGCTCGACTTCAAGCACCCCGCGCTCGTGAAGGGCGCGCTCGTCATGACCACCCCCGCGGGAGCGAAGGCGGTCGGAAGCCGCCTGCCGGCGGCGTGCGAGCTGGTGGTGCTGGGACGGGGCAAGCGGCTCGATGTCAGTCGCGCTGTAGGCGAGCTGCACACCCGCGGCCTGCACGTGCTGCTGACAGAAGGTGGCCCGCACCTCGTCGGACAGCTCATCGAGAAGGGATTGCTCGACGAGATGTTCCTCACCGTGTCGCCCGTGCTCGCGGGTAGGGGAGAGGCGAAGCGGTTGGGCATGGTCGAGGGGGTTGAGCTGCTTCCGAAGTCCGGCGCCTGGAGCAAGCTCCTCAGCGCCCGGCGCCACGGTGACTACCTGTTCATGCGCTATCGAACGCTTGCGCGCGGAGCGCGCGCCTGACCCGGTCCTGACCCTCGAGCAGGACCCGCCGGATCGGCCCTGGCAGCTCCCGGGCCAGCGCCCTGTCGGTGGCATCCACCGTGGCCTGCGACAGGACGGCTGCTGGGTACATCACGCGGACCGTCCAGGTCGCCTCCTCGGAGCCATGCGATTCCCACAGCGGGAGGAGGCTCTCGAAGTAACGACTTACAAACGGCTCGAGCAGCTCAGCCTGGTCGACGTCGTGGAAGCCAGACGCGATGGCGAACTTCATGGGCAGCGATGGCCCGGCCATCACCGCCTCCCACGCCTCCTCCTTGGCAGCGGCGAGCGGGCGCGCCGCCCGCGCGTGCGCCCTGTGGCGGAGCCCCGCGTCGGTCGGGTCTCGCTTCAGCTCGCGGGCGCTCAAGTCCTCGTCACCCACCCCGAGCCTCGCCAGGGCGATGACGGCATTCCACCTGACGTCGAAGTCGACGGCGAGGCCGTCAACCCTGGATGCGCCGTCCAGCAAGCCCCGCACCCAGGCGACCTGGGGCGGCTCGGTCGCAGCGTCGATCAATGCGTTGGCCCACAGGACCTGCATGTCGCTCGCCGGCTTCGCACGTCCGAGCCGCTCTCTCGCCGCTTCGGCAAACCCAATCCGAGCGGCCCGACGGCTGGATGGAGCGGTATACCGCTCTATCGCCGCCTCCATCCTCGAGATCAATACCTCGACATTTGGAGCTTCCGTCTCGACGTCGATGTTCGCAAGCGCGACAGCAACGTAGTCGCTACCCCGCATCTGGGCGTCGCTCGCCATGTCCCAGAACGAGCCCCAGATGAGGGCTCGTGACAGCGGGTCATCAAGGTCGCGCAGGTGATGCGATGCCGTCTCGAACGACCGCGCGTCGAGCCTGAGCTTGGCGTAGGTGAGGTCTTCGTGGTTGACGAGCACCAGGTCGGGCGCCGGCTGGCCCGCCAGCTCGGAGATTGGCGTCGAAGCTCCATCGATGTCAGCGGCGATGGACGCCCGGAGCTGCAGGCGATCGCTTTGTAGGTCAAAGACGCCCACCCGCAGGTGGTGAGGTCGCAACGTCGGATGGTCAGCCGGGGCCGTCTGGTCGACGGCGGCCGACATGATGCGGCCCTCACGTACCACAAGTGAGGCCTCGAGGGTGTTCACACCCGCCTGCCCGAGCCACAGCGTCGACCAGCTCGTCAGGTCTCGTCCCGATGTGGTTTCGAGCGCGGCCAGAAAATCGCGCAGCGAGGTGTTGCCGTAGGCGTGGGCTTTGAAGTAGGCGGCAATGCCGGCGAAGAATGCGTCCTCACCAACCCATGCGACGAGCTGTATCAGAGCCGAGGCGCCCTTCTCGTACGTGATGCGGTCCAGGTTGAGCTGTATCGCTTCGACGTCGGGGATGTCCGCGACTATCGGATGCGTCGTCGGCAGCTGGTCCTGGGCCGTCGCGTTTGCCTTGGCGGCGTTGGCGAACATGACCCACGCGGACTTGAAGCGAGTGGCTTCGACGCAACCGAGAAATCCCATGTACTCGGCGAAGCTTTCGTTGAGCCAGATGTCGTCCCACCACCGCATGGTCACCAGGTCGCCGAACCACATGTGCGCCATCTCGTGGAGGATCGTCTCGGCGCGTTTCAGACGCACGGCGTCGGTCACCCTCGAGCGAAACACCATGCGCTCGCTGTGTGTGACGCAGGCGATGTTCTCCATCGCGCCCGCGGCGAAAGCCGGTACGAAGAGCTGGTCGTACTTCTGAAATGGATACGGGTAGCCGAATCGGTGCTGGAAGAAGTCGAGGCCGCGGCGCGTGATCTCGAAGATCTCATCCACGTCGAGGTACTGCGCGAGCGATTGCCTGCAGTAAAGGCCGAGTGGAATGTCACCGTGCTCCTGGTGAAACGACTCGTACTCGCCGGCGACGATCGCTGTGATGTACGTCGACATCACCGGTGTGGCGGGGAAAGTCCACAGACCATCCGCCCCTTGGGTGCCGGCGGTGTTTGAGACGACTACCCAGCCTTGCGGCGCACGCACCGTGAAGTCGAACGTCGCCTTGAGGTCGGGCTGGTCGAAGCATGCGTAGCCGAGATACGTCAGATGCTCGGCGAACATGCTGTGCAGGTAGATGCGGTCGTCGACTGGGTCTTGAAACCACGTCACACCGGTGCCGTCGTGCGAGTAGGGGGCCGCACCTTCGAGCACCAGGGTGTTCTCGGCGAGGAGGTCGTCGAGCTGTAGGCGGGCGTCCTCGAGGTGGGTTGGCAGCATCCGGCCGTTGAGCTCGGCGTGGCTGAGGTTTCCGGCGAATTCGACGAATGTGCTTGCACCTGGTCGCCGGCAGCGAAAGCGCACCGTTGTGTCCGAGCCGAAGGCTTCGTCGCCGGTCGTGAAGTCGAGGTGGACGTTGTAGTCCTGGACCGAAATCAGGTCCGACCGCTCGCGCGCCTCGTTACGGGTGAGGTTGTTGTGTATCAGGCTTTACGCGCAGCTGTCCGCGCCCAGCAGTAGTGGAGCCGAGGCTGCCACTGCGGGCTGCTGGGCGACAGCGACAAGCGCCGCGGACTTCACGCCGCTCGGGATGGCCACCGGCCATTTGTCTGCCGGGATGGCGATCGTGTAGCCCGGCGGCGTGTACGGGTTTGGACCGGGCAGGTCGGTGGTCGTGCCCGTGCACCGATCGAAGAACTTCAGGACGTACGAAACCGGAACCCTCTGCGCGGATGAGAAATAGATCGCGACCTCGACATGGCACGAGCTGAGATCGCACGCGGTGGAGGTCTCGGCGGGGCTGCCCGGGACGTCGCATGGCGTGGCGGTGCTGCAGATGATCACCTTGGTGATCGGGGCTGCCGCCGTGGCTCCGAAGTTGGGCACCGCGAGGGGACCCTGCGAGGTCGGGCTGGCTTTGGGGCTGGTCTTGGGGCTGGTCTTGGGCGATGTCTGGGCGGTCGGCGAGGTGGTCGCGGTACCGCCAGAGGAGCCTCCACGCCCGTGGAGGATGGCGAAGCCCACGCCGCCCAGCAGAAGGATGACCACGACCGCGATGGCCGCCGGGACCAACCAGGCGGGACGCTCTCGAGGCGTGCCGCCCGCGGGTTTGCGGGCGACGGTCGGCTTGCGCGCCGGTGCGTAAGTCGTGTCAGCGGGTGTCGTCGCAGGAGGAGAGAAGGTGGAGGCCGCCGCGGGTGTGGGTGTGGGTGCGGCTGCGGGAGGCTCGTAGGTGGAGGCGGCCGCCGCTGCCGGCGCAGCCAGGAAGGGCGCGTCAGCCGCTGCCGCGGGGGCCGGCCCCGGTTTCCAGACCGGTGACTCGACTGGCGTCCAGGTCTGCTGCGCGGGGGCGGGTGGCGTGGGAACCGGCGGGGCAGGAGCAGCGGGCGCGGGAGGTGGTATGGCAACAGGCGTTGGCGCAGGTGGAGCCGGCGGTGCGGGGGCGAACGAATCGCTGGTAGGCGGGCGTGGGATCGGTGGATTCGTGGCCGCTGCACCCACGGCCCCCGCAGCCCCCGCGAGCGCGATGCTGTCGACTGCCGAGCGCGAGGGAGGCGACTCCTCGCGCGCCGGTACCGGTGGGTTCGTCCACTCGGGGGTGACTGGCGGCGGGCTGGCGGCCGCGGGAGCCGCTGGTCTTTCGTAGGAAGGGGTTGGTGGCGGAGCCTCCGACCAGGTGGGGATTGGGTTGGGACGTGGTTCTGGCGCGGGGGCCGGCGGCGTCGGGGCGGGCGCGAAGGTCGGCACCGGGATCGAGGGATACGTCTGCATTGGCCGCGGTGGCGGCTCGTACGAAACCGGCGCCCTGATCGGCGTGTCCTCGCGCGGAACTGGTTGCCCGTACGGCGGTGGGGCAGCAGGCGCGGGCGCCTCGACCTTGGGGAGGAACGGCGTCACGCCCGGGCTCTCACGGCCGCCCGATCGCACGGCCAGCTCGGACTGCGCAGCAGTCATCCGGTCGGGGGCGAGCAGCGCCGAGGCCATCTCGCGGAGAGCGCCCTGCGCGCGGTCCGCTGAGGGGCCCATCGCTCCGCTGGCCATCGACCGCATGGTCACGACAAGACCAGGCGGGATGTTGGGCGGTGCCGGAGCGCCCGCAGGGTCAACTCCGAACGCGGCGCACACCGCCATGC
>JBDTKH010000006.1:0-62742 GCA_039935415.1 Candidatus Dormiibacterota bacterium | reverse complement strand
CCAGCTGCTCCAGGTCGATCGGTTTGACCAGGTAGTCGCTCGCATCGAGGCTCGCCGCGATCGCGCGGGAAGCCGGATCCGTCGCGCCCGTCACGACGACGGGACGTGCCGCCTTGAGTGCTGATCGCGCGCCTTGGTCAAGCGCCGGCTCGAGGCCAAGATCGAAAACCACAACCTCGCCGGGCTGCAGGCGCCGAAGTGCGGTTGACGCCTCGGCCTCGTAGCCCAGCCGTCGCAGGCCGCGGGCGGTCAGCTCCGCGAGCCTCGCGTCGTCATCGAGCACCAGGATGGACACGAGACCGAACGCCACGCGCTCGACTGACTGGAGGAGTACGAGCGCCTCGTTGAGGTCGTCGAGCAAGCGCGCTGCCGGCGGCACTGCGCCGTCTGCTTCGGCCATCTCGAGCTCGGCCTTCAACCTCGCGAGCGTCGACCGAAGCCGGTGCAGCGCCGCGGCCAGCTCAGCCTTGCGCGACGAACCTGTACCCGATTCCACGAACCGTCTCGATCCAGCCGGGCTCGTTCAGCGCACGCCGGATCTCGTGCACGGCCTGCTCGACGCTGTGCTCGAACCCCTTGTACTTCGTGCCCCACACACGCTCCAGCAGCTCCGCGCGAGTCAATACCTCATCCGGCCGCCCGGCGAGCAGCTGCAGCATCACCAAAGGGCGCCGCTCCAGCTTCAGGGCCCGCTCTCCCAGCCACGCCTGGCCGCGCGCCGAATCCACCTTGAGGCGGCCACTGACGATCACCCGCGCTTCAGATGCGCGCTCCCTGAGCGCGCCGCGCACGCGCGCCAGCAGGACCTGGCGGTCCATGCCTTTGACGATGTAGTCGGTTGCGCCCCGCTCGATGCCGAGCACCTGGTCGCCAGGCGAGTGGCGAGCGCCGGTGAGGATGATGACGGGGAACGCGATCCTGTCCGCGCCCGACCGCAGCGAGTCTAGGACCTCCGGGGCTTCCATATCGGGCATCTCGTAGTCGAGCAGCATCAGGTCTGGCGAGTTGAGGCGCACGCGCCGCAGGGCATCGCCTCCGCTGACTGCTACGTCCACGGCATAACCGGCGCGCCGCAGCAGCTCGGCGGTCAGCTCCGCCGTGCGCGGCTCGTCGTCGACGACAAGCAACCGGGCCGTCACGCCACCAATCCCCAACCGCAAACTAACAGGTTCAGCGTTTCTTGAGGAAACGCTGAGCGTGGGGTGAGGCCAGGACCGCCAGACGCCCCTAACCTCCCGTCATGGGCCAGCTCCCAGAGTTCCAGCAAGCCAGGCGCCGGCTGGGACTGGCCCTCGACGCCATTTGCCACGACCGTTGGGTGGTGGGCTACCTGCGTGGTGGATCGCTCGTGCCCGTCGCCGCGTCGGAGGTTTCGCGGCGGTTTCTCCAGGCCCGTCCCCTCATGCCGCTGGCCCGGCGAGCCCTCTACGAGAAGCGGCCGATGGTCATCAACTCGGTGATCGAGAGCTCAAATCCATCCAACGGCTACGACTGGGAGCTCGACTGGCCGGCGATTATCTACGCGCCGGTCGGAGAGCTCGGCGGGCGACCCATCGGTCTGCTCGCATTGGGCTGCCGCCGGGATCACTGGTACACAGAAGAGGATGTCGCCTACGTCCACGCCCTCGGCGTGACGCTCGCACCGATGGTGACCGCCCTGCGCGGCCCGCTCAGCCGCCTCAACGAGAGCGAAGGCGAGATCGCGCAGCTATTGAGCTTCGGGCTGTCGCCGCAGGAGATCGCTCGCGCGGTCCAGCTCGACGAACCGCGCACGCGCGCGATGGTCGATGCCGTCGCGCGAAAGCTTCAGTCAGTCACCGGGGACGAGCTTGTCTTTCCCCTGATCTCGGTCAAACGGAGGGCCTTTCGGCGGTGACCTGGAGCTAGTTAGGGCCGAAGAGAAACACGGTGGTGCCGCGTCCTTCGGTGCTCACCACCTCGAGCCGGCCGCCGATGCCTGCGGCTCGCTCTCGCATCCCAACCAGGCCGTAACCCCCGCCGCGGGGTGAAACGAATCCACGTCCTTCGTCCGACACCTCGATCAGGAATGGCCTCGCTGCAAAACCCATCTTGACGCGGCAGATCGACGAGCCGGAGTGGCGCCGCACGTTGGTGAGGGCTTCCCTCACCACTTGCGACACGACCTCGCGCTGCTGCGCCGAGAGCATGTCCTCGGCCCCGTTGCTCGAGAGCTCGACCCGGATGCTGTACACCCGAGCAAACTCGTCGGCCTGCCCGCGGAGGTCGCCGACGAGGCCGTCGGGCCCGATCCTCGCGGGCCGCAGGTCGTCGAGGGCCTCGCGCACGTTCTTCAACAACCGCTCGAGGATCTCGAAAACGTTCTTCAGGGTCTGGTCGGGCTGGCCCTTCCTGCCCTCCATGTACAGCTTGAACAGCGAGATCGCGCCGGCGAGATCCGTGGCGATGCCGTCATGCAGCTCGCGCGCGACGCGCGCTCGCTCGCGCGCAACCGCGTCCTCTATCGCCTGGTGGGCGAAACCGTCGTCGGTCGACGCGGCCTTCGGTCGCGCTTGCGTCATCGCGCCGCCGCCCTCCGCCTCGCGTACGACTGCAGCAAAGCGATCGTGATCGGATGACGCAGCCACCGCAGCGCCCGGTTGTAGGGCCGCCACAAGCGGCTGGTCTCCTCGAGGGCTGCGCGCAGCCGGGCGATGTCCTCTTCGAGCAGCGCACGTTCTTCCTCGAGACGCAGCGCGAGGGCGCGCGTGCGCTTCCCGAACGCGATCCCCCATGCCGCGGCCAGGGCGCACTCGAAAACGATCGCCACGACGCCGGCGACGAGCAGCCAGACGCCGATCCAGGCGGCCATCGTCAACGGTTCACTCCTTCGAGTCGCCCTCTTCTATCGCAGCCACCGGGGCGATCGCGACGACCTGATCGTCGGGCGCGATGCGCATCACGATCACGCCCTGGGTCTGTCGCCCGATCCTAGAGATCGCGCCCACCTGCGTGCGCAGCACCATGCCGCTTGCGCTGATCACGAGGACCTCTTCTTCGGGGTCGCTCACGACCCGCATCGCTACGAGCTTTCCGACGCGATCGGTGATCTTGAGCGTGAAGACGCCCTGGCCCGCGCGGTGGTGCATCGGGTAGTCCGAGACCGGCGTGCGCTTGCCGTAGCCACGCTGTGTGATGACGAGCAGGTCAGCGCCGGCGATCGCCGTTGCCATGCCGGCCACCGCGTCGCCCTTGCCGAGCTTGATCCCGATCACCCCCTGCGTGTCGCGGCCCATCGCTCGCACCTCGGTCTCGCCGAAGCGGATCGCCTTCCCGAGCTCGGTCGCGATCAGGATCTCGTCCGAGCCGGTGGTCGGCGACACCCAGTCGAGCTCATCGCCTTCTTGCAGGTTGATCGCGATCAGGCCGTTGCGCCGCACGTTGGCATACTCGGCGAGCGCCGTCTTCTTGATGTAGCCGTTCTTGGTCACCATCAGCATGTAGCGCGCCTCGGCCTCCGATTCAGGCCGCACGAACAGTGCGGTGATCCGTTCGTTCGAACCGATGTCGATCAGGTTGTTGATCGGCATGCCCTTGGCCTGCCGCTCGCGCTCCGGCACTTCATGCACCCGCAGCTGGAAGACGCGGCCGCTCTGTGTGAAGAAGAGCATCGAAGCGTGCGTGTGCGTGGTGAGGAGGTGGAGGGCGAAGTCCTCTTCTCGCGTGCCGCTCGGGGCGTCGCTTCCCGCGGTGGGGCGCGCGCCCTTCAGCCCGACCCCTCCCCGCTTCTGCGCGCGGAAGACTCGCAGCGGCTGCCGCTTCACGTAGCCGCGGTGCGTCAGCGTGACCACCACTTCTTCTTTCGGCACGAGGTCCTCCGCCGATAGGTCCGTGGCTTCCTGGTCTGTGATTTCGGTGCGGCGGTCATCGCCGTACTTCTTGGTGATGTCGTCCATCTCTTCTTTGATCAGCATCCGCACCTTCTGGTCGCTCGCGAGGATACTTTCCAAGAAAGCGATCGTCTTGATCACCTCTTCGTATTCGGCATCGATCTTGCCGCGCTCGAGCCTGGTCAGGCGGCCCAGCGTGAGGGCGAGCACGGCCTTGGCCTGCAGCTCGCTCAAGCCGAACTTGGCCTGCAACTCGGTGGCCGCCATGTCGGTGTCGGCGGCCGCGCGGATGGTCTTGATCACCTCGTCCAGGTGGTCGAGGCAGATCTTCAGGCCCTCGAGGATGTGCGCGCGTTGCTGCGCCTTCTCCAGGTCGAACCGGGTGCGGCGCAGGATTACGTCGCGCCGGTGGTCGATGAACAGCTGCAGCGCCTGCTTCAGGCTCAGGATCACCGGCCGGCCTTCGACGATCGCCAGCATGATCACGCCGAAGGTCTGCTGGAGCGTGGTGTGCTTGTACAGGTTGTTCAGCACGGTGAACACCTGCGCCTCGCGCTTGAGCTCGATGACGATCCGCATGCCCTGGCGGTCGGACTCGTCGCGCAGGTCGGCGATGCCCTCGAGCTTGCGGTCCGAGACCAGCTCGGCGATCTTGGCCACCAGCGTGGCCTTGTTCACAGCGTACGGAAGCTCGTCGATGATGATGCGCTCGCGGCCGTTCGGCGCCTGCTCGAAGGTGTGCCGCGCCTGCACGATGATCCGGCCGTGGCCGGTGGCGTACGCGGCCTTGATGCCCTCGGTCCCTCGGATCAAGCCACCAGTCGGAAAGTCCGGGCCCTTGATGAAGGCCAGGAGGTCCTCGCCAGTGGCCTCCGGGTTGTCGACGAGGTGCTTCACGCCGGCCGTGATCTCCCGCAGGTTGTGGGGCGGGATGTTGGTCGTCATGCCCACCGCGATGCCCGTCGCACCGTTGACGAGCAGGTTCGGGATGCGCGACGGCAGCACGTCGGGCTGCTCCTCGGTGTTGTCGTAGTTGGGGACCATGTCGACGGTCTGCTTCTCGATGTCCGCCATCAGCTCACCGGTGATCGCCGAGAGTCGCGCCTCGGTGTACCGCATGGCCGCCGGCGGATCGCCGTCGACGCTCCCGAAGTTACCCTGCCCGTCGATCAGCGGGTAGCGCAGCGAGAATGGCTGCGCCATTCGCACGAGTGCGTCGTAGACGGCGCTGTCGCCGTGTGGGTGGTAGAGCTTGAGCACATCGCCGACGAAGGCCGCGCTCTTGCGGTGCCTGCTGCCGGACGTCGCGCCGGCGCGGTGCATCGCGTAGAGGATGCGTCGCTGCACAGGCTTGAGCCCGTCGCGCACTTCGGGCAGCGCCCGGCTGATGATGACGGACATCGCGTACTCCATGTAGGAGGTCTGCATCTCCTCCTGGAGGCTGCGGCCAAGCACGGTCCCGATGTTGTTTTCGTCAGTCACTAGTTTGTCGGTCTACTCCTCGTACTTCTTCAAGACCACGACCGCGTTGTGACCGCCGAACCCGAAACCGTTGGAGATGGCGATACGCACGTCTTTGCGCCGCGCCTGGTTCGGAACGTAGTCGAGGTCACACGCAGGGTCGGGGTTCTCGTAATTGATGGTGGGGTGGATCATCCCGCGGTTGATGGTGAGCAGGGTGGCGATGGCTTCCACCGCGCCGGCGGCGCCGAGCAGGTGGCCGATCATCGACTTGGTGCTGCTGATCGCGACCTTGTAAGCGCTGTCGCCCAGCGCGATCTTCAGCGCCTTGGTCTCGCCGGCGTCGTTGAGCTGCGTCGAGGTGCCGTGGGCGTTGACGTAGTCGATGTCCGTCGGCTCGATGCCTGCGTCCTTCATCGCCAGCGTCACCGCGCGCGCAGGCGCCTCACCGGTCTCGTCCGGCGCGACCTGGTGGAACGCGTCGCACGTCAACGCAAAGCCGAGCACCTCGCCGTAGATCCGGGCGCCGCGGTTGATCGCGTGCTCGACCGATTCGAGCACCAGCATGCCGGCGCCTTCGCCCGGCACGAAGCCGTCGCGGTCGCGATCGAACGGACGGCTCGCTTTCTCAGGCGCGTCATTTCTCGTCGACAGGGCGCGGATCGAGTTGAAGGACGAGATGCCGACCTCGCACAGCGAGGCCTCTGTTCCGCCGGCAAGCATGATGTCGGCGTCGCCGTGCTGGATCATCCGCGTGGCGTCGCCCAGCGTGTGGGTGGAAGCCGCGCATGCAGTGGTCACGGTGGTGTTGGGACCTCGCAGGTGGAACGCCATCGCGACGGATGCCGCCGCCATGTTGGGGATGATCATGGGCGCGTAGAGTGGGTTGAGGCGGCCTTTCGTGGCATACGAGATCGCGCCGTGCGTCATCTCGATGAAACCCCCGATGCCGGTACCCATGTCCACGCCGACGCGAAAGCTGTCCTCTTTGGTCAGGTCGAGTCCGGAATCCGCGAGCGCCATCGACGACGCTGCGACCGCCATCTGGGAGAAGCGCGCCATGCGCTGCGCGGCCTTGCGGTCCATGAAATCCTGCGGGTCGAAGTTGTGCACCTCGCACGCGAACTTCGTGGTCAGCTTCTCGGTGGGATAGCCCTCCGCCACCCGGGCCGTGCTACGCCCTTCGATGAGCCCGTCCCAGTACTCCTCCAGGTTCTTGCCCAGCGGGTTCACCGTCCCCATTCCCGTGACGACGACGCGCGTCCGGCCGTTCTTGATCACTTTCCCACCTCAGCCCGAATCTTACCGACGAGTTGATTCTCCACCGCGTCGCGCGTCACCCGGATCGCGTTCTTGATCGCGCGCGCGTCAGATCGCCCGTGGGCGACCACCGCCACCCCGTCGATGCCCAGCAGCGGCGCGCCTCCAAACTCACGCCAGTCGATTCGCGCGCGGAGCTGCCGGACACCCGGCCTGATCAGGAAGCCTCCCAATTTGCCGCGCATGGTTTTCCGGATCTCGTCGCGGAGGTTGCGGAACAGGAACTCCGCCGTCGCCTCGGCCATCTTGATCGCCACGTTGCCGACAAAGCCGTCGGCGACGATGACGTCGGCTTTCGCGGCGTAGACGTCTTTCGGCTCGATGTTGCCGATGAAACCCTTGAACGAACCCTTCATGTGCCTGGTTGCCTCTCGGACGAGCTCGTCGCCCTTGCCCTCTTCCTCACCATTGCTGAGGAGGCCGACACGCGGGTTTGGGCATCCCATCATCTCGCGCGCGTAGACCGCGCCCATCGTCGCGAACTGCACCAGGTACTCCGGTTTGGAGTCGACGTTGGCGCCGACGTCGAGAAAGTAGACGAACCCCTTCGCCGTGGGCACGATCGAGCCGAGCGCCGGCCGGTCGATGCCCCTGATGCGCCCCTGGATGAAGAGCGCAGCGGCCAGCACCGCGCCGGAGTTGCCGGCCGAGACCCATCCGTCAGCTCGCCCTTCCTTGCACATGCGGGCGCACACGGATATCGACGAGTCCGGCTTGGACCGCACCGCCTGCGCCGGGTGCTCGTCCATCGCGATGACCTGCGTGCACGGAACCAGGCGCAGTCGTGGGTGCTCATCGAGCAAGGGCTGGACGGCGGAGGGAAGCCCGACGACCGAGATGTCGATTCCGTACTCGGTGGCTGCCTGCGCCGCACCACGCACGACCTGCGCCGGCGCAAAGTCGCCGCCCATGGCGTCGACCGCGATGCGCATCTACCCAGACACTAGATGTCGAGGTTGCGGACGCTCTTGGCGTGCGCCTGGATGAATTTCTTGCGCGGCTCCACGTCCGGTCCCATCAATTTCTCGAATGTCTCGTTGACTGCGGCCGCGTCCTCGACCATGACTCGCAGCAGCACGCGCGTCTGCGGGTTCATCGTGGTCTCCCACAGCTCTTCGGCATTCATCTCGCCGAGACCCTTCATCCGGGCCGCCTCGGCGTTCTTGCCCAGCTGGCGCAGCGCCTTGTCGCGATCGGCTTCGGAATGGCACCAGACGACCTGCTTGCCCTTGAACACCTTGAACAGCGGCGGCTGCGCCATGTAGAGGTATCCCTTCTCGATCACCTGGGGGAAGTAGCGGAAGAAGAACGTCAGCAGCAGCGTGCGGATGTGGCTCCCGTCCACGTCGGCGTCAGTCATGGTGATGACGCGGTGGTAGCGCATCTTCTCGATGTTGAAGTTGTCGCCGACGCCCGCGCCCATCGCGGTGATGAGGTTGCGAATCTCGTCCGAGGTGAGGACCTTGTCCAGGCGTGCCTTCTCGACGTTGAGGATCTTTCCGCGCAGCGGGAGGATCGCCTGCGTGCGGCGGTCACGGCCACCCTTCGCGGTGCCGCCCGCGGAGTCACCCTCGACTATGTACAGCTCGCAATGGGCGGGGTCGCGCTCCGAGCAGTCGGCGAGCTTTCCCGGCAGCGTGCTCGACTCGAGCAGGCTCTTGCGCTGTACAAGGTCGCGCGCCTTGCGCGCCGCTTCGCGAGCCCTGGCCGCAGTCAGCGACTTCTCGACGATGCGCCGGCCCTCTGACGGATTCTCTTCGAGGTACTGCGTCATGCCTTCGGTCAGCGCGATCGACACGTGGCCCTGCACCTCGGCGTTGCCGAGCTTGCCTTTTGTCTGGCCTTCGAACTGCGGCTCGAGCACCTTGACGCTGATCACCGCGGTCAAGCCTTCCCGCACGTCCTCGCCCGTGAGGTTTGGGTCCTGCTCTTTGAGGATGCCCGCCTTGCGCGCGTATCGGTTGAGCACGTTGGTCAGCGCGGAGCGAAAGCCGGTCAGGTGGCTTCCACCTTCGATGGTGTGAATGGTGTTGGCGAAGGCGATCACGTTTTCGACAAAGGTGTCGTTGTACTGGAGGGCGATCTCGACCTGCGTACCCTCGACCTCGCGGTCCACATAGAAGGGCATCGCGTTTACAACTTGCTTGTCGCGGTTGAGCGCGCGGACGAAAGAGACGATGCCGCCTTCGAAATAGAAGGTGCTGGTGAAGCCGAGGTTCTCGTCGGCGAGCGCGATCTCCAGGCGCTTGTTCAGGTACGCCATCTCACGCAGGCGGTGCGCGATCACTTCCCTGTCGAGCTTCGTGTCCGGGAAGATCTGCGGGTCCGGCCAGAATCTGACGATGGCGCCCGTGTGGTCCGTCTTGCCCGCAGGCTTGACCGAGCCTTTCGGGACGCCGCGCTCGTACTCCTGGTGGTAGATCTTTCCGCCGCGGTGCACCCAGACCTGCAGGCGCTCGCTGAGAAAGTTGACCGCCGAAACCCCCACGCCATGCAGGCCCGAGGAAACCTTGTACCCCCCGCCGCCGAACTTGCCGCCGGCGTTGAGCCGCGTCATCACCAGCTCGAGGGCGGAGAGTCCTTCCTTCTTGTGAACGTCGACCGGGATGCCGCGACCGTCGTCCTCGACCTGGCAGCTGCCGTCGGCGAACAGGGTGACGACGATGCGCCTGGCGTAGCCGGCCAGCGCCTCATCGACGGCATTGTCGACCACCTCGTAGACCAGGTGATGCAGGCCTGTCGTCGACGTCGAGCCGATGTACATGCTCGGACGCCGCCGAACGTGCTCCCGGCCCTCGAGGACCTGGATCTGCTCGGCGGTATACGCCACGTCCGCGCCAAGGGGTTTGGGCCTGCGGCCGTCAGGCTCGCCACGCCTGCGAGGCTGCTCCGGCAAGGGGTTTCTAGCCGCCGTCACCGGTCGTTGGGCCCTCCCAGCGTGGAGAACTCGTAGAGATCAACTGGGCAGAGTTTCAGAGTCTCAATTTTACCCGATTTCGAGTTCGAAAAAGGCCTCCTGGGAGGGCCTTAACAGGGCCTATTTCTCAGGCGATTTCCAGCGCAGCACGGGGTCCTCGCTCTGACCCTGCAGATAAGTGTTGATCCGACGGGCTGCGGCCACCTCGTCCAGGCGGCCGATCGGGAGATTTTTAGGCGCGTCGTGGAGCGACTGGGGGTCGGTTTTGGCCTGCGCGACAATCTCCTTGATCGCCGTGGCGAAGGCGTCCAACGTGGCCTTGCTCTCGGTCTCGGTCGGCTCGACCATGATCGCCTCGGGCACGACGAGCGGGAAGTAGACGGTCGGAGCGTAGAAATCCCGATCCAGGAGGGCTTTGGCGATGTCCAGGGCCTTGACGCCATCGTGGGCGAGGTTGTGGGCGCTCGCCACGAACTCGTGCATGCATGGGCCTTCGTGCGGCATCTCGAGGTCGCCCTTGACCTGGTTCTGCAGGTAGTTGGCCCCGAGGACCGCATCGTGGGAGGCCTGCTTCAGCCCGTCGCCGCCCATGGCCACGATGTAGGTGTAGGCCCTGACCAGCATGCCGAAGTTGCCGTAGAAGCTCCTCACGCGCCCGATCGACTTCGGGCGCTTGAAGTCGAGCCTGAGGTGGCCGTTCGTGCGCTCGACGGTCGGGGTGGGCAGGAACGGCACGAGCTCGGACTTGACACCGACCGGGCCGGCCCCGGGGCCGCCGCCACCGTGAGGCGTGGTGAAGGTCTTGTGCAGGTTCATGTGCACGGCATCGAAGCCCATGTCTCCGGGCCGGCAGATGCCCATGAAGGCGTTCAGGTTGGCCCCGTCGTAGTAAAGCATCGCCCCGGTTGCATGCACCATCTCCGCTATATCCAGTATCTGGCGCTCGAACAGCCCCAAGGTGTTGGGGTTAGTGAGCATCAGGGCGGCGACCCTTGGCGACAGCTTTGACTCCAGGTCAGCCAGGCTCATCCTTCCATCTCGTCCCGACTTCACCTCGACGACGTGGAAGCCGTTGAGGGCAGCGCTCGCCGGATTGGTGCCGTGGGCGGAGTCCGGCACCAGCACCTCGGTACGCGCATCGCCCCTGGAGTGGTGGAAGGCGTTGATCATCCGCAGGGCGGTCCATTCGCCGTGGGCGCCTGCCGCGGGTTGAAGGGTTACGCGGTCGACGCCGACGACGGCGCACAGCGCCTGCTCCAGG
The DNA here is from genome assembly GCA_039935415.1 of Candidatus Dormiibacterota bacterium. GTDB lineage: Bacteria > Chloroflexota > Dormibacteria > Dormibacterales > Dormibacteraceae > Palsa-870. The sequence goes on along the minus strand of JBDTKH010000006.1, from coordinate 51,935 downwards.
CGCCACATCAGCTCGAGGGCGCCCTGGACCGTGTCCTCGTCCTGATAGGGATGCAGGCCGGCGAACCCTGGGAGGGCTGCCGCCGCCTCGTTGACTACCGGGTTGTACTTCATGGTGCAGCTGCCCAGCGGGTAGAACTGCTTGCTGATCGAGTAGTTCATCGACGCGAGGCGGCTGTAGTGGCGCATGATCTCGGGCTCACTGAGCTGAGGCAGCCCAGGCGGCGTGAGGCGCAACTGCTCGGGCGGCAGCGCCTGCGCCGGCTCCGGGCCGGCCATCTCGGCGTCGGGGAGTCGCGGCGGGTGGGCGCCCTTTCGGCTCTTCTCGAAGCTGAGGAGCTCGGTCACGACTCGAGCACCGCGACGAGCTCATCGATGGCGCGTGCATCGTTCACCTCGGTGCACGTGAAGGTGACCACGCCCGTGAGCTCGCGAAACCATCGGTGCACGTCCAGGCCGCCAAGGATTCCCTTGCGCGCGAGCTTGCGGAGAACCGCCGGCGCCTTGGGCACACGCATCGGAAACTCGTTCACGAAGTGGCGCTCCGGGAACGCGAGCTCCCATCCCGGGAGCCGGGACAGCCGGTCGGCGAGGGCGTGGGCGCGAATGAAGCTGACGTCGGCGACCTGCCGCAGCCCGTCCGGCCCCATATAGGTCATGTACACGCTCGCGGCCAGCGCACAGAGGGAGTGGTTGGTGCAGATGTTGGAGGTCGCCTTCTCGCGCCGGATGTGCTGCTCGCGGGCCGCCAGGGCGAGCACAAACCCGCGGCGTCCCTGGGCGTCGTGGGCGATCCCGACGAGCCGGCCCGGCAGGCGTCTCACCAGCTCGCGGCGGCAGGAGATGAAGCCGACGTGCGGCCCGCCGTAGCTCGGGCTGAGCCCCAGCTGTTGCCCCTCGCCGACCGCGATATCCGCGCCGTACTCGCCGGGAGGCGCGAGGATCGCAAGGCTGATGGGGTCCACGCACGCGATCGCCAGGGCCCCCGCAGCGTGAGCCGCATCGGTCAGCGCGCGTGGGTCCACCAGCAGGCCGAGAAAGTCAGGCTGTTGGAAGATGACAGCGGCCGTCTTCGCGTTCGGCTGCGTGCCCTTGCGGACCTTGATGCCTCTCCCGTCGCTGAAGGCGCGCAGGACCTCCATGTACTCGGGGTGCAGGTAACCTGACACCACGACCTCGTCGCGGCCGGTCTGGACGTGGGCCATCATCGCGGCCTCGGCGACCGCGGTCGCGCCGTCGTAGAGGGACGCGTTGGCCACGTCGAGCCCGGTCAGCTCCGCGATCAGCGTCTGGAACTCGTAGATCGCCTGCAGCGTCCCCTGGCTCGCTTCCGGCTGATATGGCGTGTAGGCGGTGTAGAACTCCGGCTTCGAAGTGACGGCGGCGACGGCGGCGGGGATGAACCGCCGGTACACTCCCCCACCGCGGAAGGTCAGGCGATCGGGGAACACCCTGTTGCGAGCGGCCAGCGCTGTGATTTGGGACATCGTCTCGAATTCGGAAAGGCCGGCCGGCAGATCCAGCGACTCGATTCGAAGGGATTGAGGGATGTCGACGAGCAGGTCGTCCATCGACGGCACGCCGATGGCGGCGAGCATCGCCGCCCTGTCATCCTCCGAATGGACGAGATACGGCACCTAGCCGGCCGCCGCCTCCGTCGCCGCTTTGTACCCCGCCTCGTCCAGCAGATCGGCCGGCAGATCGCCCGTCAGCTCGAGCTTCAGCAGCCAGCCGTCACCGTATGGATCCTGGTTGACAAGCTCCGGCTTGGCAGCCAGCTTTTCGTTGACCGCGACCACCTTCCCCGCAACCGGAGCGTAGAGGTCGCTCGCGGCCTTCACTGATTCGACCACCCCGAAGCTCTCGCGCACCGCCAGCTTGCGCCCCGGGTTCGGCAGCTCGAGGAAAACGACGTCACCGAGCTGCGACTGCGCGAAATCGGTGATGCCGACAGTGACGGTCTTCCCGTCGACTGTGAGCCATTCGTGAGATTTGGTGTAGCGCCGTTCTTTCGACACTTTTTCTTATCCTCGTTGAATCTGGCTGCGGCTCAAGTCCTGGCCGGGGCGGTCGCCGATCGCGCCGAGCCCCGGTAGAAGGGAAGCTTCACCACCTCCGCCGCAGCCTCTCGGCCTCGCACCTCGATGGCGACTTTCTCTCCGACAGGAAATGATGGGGCTTCCACCAGCGCGAGCGCGATGGGGTGCCCGAGGAAGAACGAATGGGTGCCGCTGGTGACGGCGCCAACCCGCCGGCCGTCGTGGCTGACGGCCGCGCCATGGCGCGGGATGATCCCAGGCTCGGTCCGAAGCCCGATGAGCGTCCGCTTGGGTCGCTGCTCCTTGACCTTCACCAGCGCGTCGCGGCCGACGAACTCGCCCTTGCCGAGCTTGACGGTCCAGCCGAGGCCCGCCTCGTATGGGTTCACGGTCTCGTCCATGTCGTTGCCGTAAAGACGAAGCGCGGCTTCGAGTCGCGTTGCATCGCGGGCCCCGAGGCCGGCGGGCAGCACGCCGTGAGACCGGCCGTGCGCCAGGATCGCGTCCCAGACCTCGCCAATCTTGTCTGACGCGACGAACAGCTCGAAGCCGTCCTCGCCGGTGTAGCCGGTCCGCGATATAAGGGCCGAGACGCCCGCGACCTTTCCCGGGCGAAAAGCAAAGTACGCGATGTCTTCGGTCGGCGAAGACGCGGGCGGGAGGAGCTCGTGCGCGTGCGGACCCTGGTATGCAATGAGGCTGAGGTCGAGGGTGTGGTCTTCCAACCTCACTCCCTCGGGCAGGTGCTCGCGCATCCAGGCAGAATCCTTTTCACGGTTGGATGCATTCACCACGACAAGAAAACGTTCAGGGGTTTCGCGATAGACAACCAGGTCGTCGATGACCCCGCCGTCCTCCTTGCACATCAACGTGTAGATGGCGTGGCCGGGCGCGACTGTCGCCAGGTCATTGGTCAGCAGCCCCTGGAGGTAAGCCTCGGCGCCTGCGCCCTCGACGACGAGGCGGCCCATGTGCGAGATGTCGAACAGGCCCGCCGCCTTGCGCACCGCGAGGTGCTCGTCTCGAATCGATGTGTACTGCTGAGGGAGCTCCCAGCCTCCAAAGTCGACCATGCGCCCGCCGAGCGCGACATGGCGCGCGTAGAGGGGAGTGCGGTGGATACCGCTAGGTGTCAAATTCGGCGGGCTCGTCGCGGTCGATGACGATTGCTTCCGGATCGATGAACTGCAGCAGCTCCTCGTCATGGCTCCGAAGGGCGTCGCCCACGACCTGCGCCACGTAACGGGTTCGGTCGACGGTCCATTCGAGCTTTTCGGCAATCTCGCGCTCGGTCGGGGTTCGGTGCAGCTCGCGCCGGAGCAACAGCTCGGTGCGTTCGTAGTCGGTGGCGGCGGTCACCAGCAGCTCGGCATCGCGCACGGCGGCGGCCTCCGCCTCGATCGCTGCGTCCATCTGCGCGCCCACCTTCTGTTCCGTGTAGGCGGCGAAATCGGTCTCCCCGCTTTCGGCAAACGAGCGCACGGCCTCGACGAGGCCGATCGATCCTTCCTGCACCAGGTCGGGCGCCGAAACGCCCTGGTTGCCGCGCGTCCCCGCCAGCCGGATGACCAGGGCCAGGTTCGCGGCGACGAGCCGCTCCTGGCTGCGCCGGTCGCCGTCCGCGGCCAGCCGCAGAAGGGTGCCCTGCTCGCCCTCGCTCATCATGCCGGCCGCCATGGATTCGCGCATCAGCTCGCGGATCGCGTCGGAGTCACCATCGTCGTGGCGGGGCCGTAGATCGTCGTCTTGACCTTCGCGGCGTGCCCCCATGACGTCGATTTTACGACCGACCGGATCCGACCCGTGCTCTGTCCCGCGCCGGACCGATGTTCCACGTTTTACATGGCAGCCGGAGCCACGGATTGCCATACTCGGAGCATGCTCAAACGCGCTGCGCTGAAATGGGTATTCGTGCTCACGATCATGGCTGCATTGCTCCCCATCCAGTCCGCTGCGGCGACGCCCCACGTCGAGCGTGCCGACCTGAACGGAGACATCAACACGATCATGGCGGCCTACATCGAGAACGCTGTCAGCCGCGCGGACGCAGACCACGCCGACGCACTCCTGGTGGTGATCAACACGCCCGGCGGAATCTCGACGTCGATGGACGACATCGTTACCAGCCTCCTCAACGCGAAAGAGCCGGTGGTCGCCTTTGTCTACCCGAGCGGAGCGCGCGCCGCCTCGGCGGGGCTTTTCGTCTCGCAGGCGGCTGACATCCTCGCCATGGCGCCCGGCACCAACATCGGGTCCGCACATCCCATCGACGCGTCCGGCGGCAACCTGACCGGGGATCTCGGAACCAAGGTGCTCAATGACGCGGTGACGCGCGTGCGAAACCTCGCGTCGATGCACGAGCGCAACGCGGACTGGGCCGAGCAGGCGGTCCGCAACAGCGTCAACGTCAACGCGGAGGACGCGGTCAAGCTGCACGTCGCCGACCTCGAGGCGAGCGATCCGGCGGCGCTGATGAACACCATCGATGGGCGCTCAGTCACACGACCGACGGGGACGCTGGTGCTCCACACTGCCGGCGCGTTGATCGACGACATGCCGATGCCGTTCTGGCAGGTCTTCCTCAATGCGCTGATCGACCCGACCATCGCGGCTTTGCTCATCCTGGTCGCCGGCTACGGCATCATCACGGAGCTCTCCACGCCGGGAGCGATCCTGCCCGGAGTCGTCGGCGGCGTCGCGGCGATCCTCGCGATCGTCTCGCTCGCCAACCTGCCCGTGAACATCGCCGGCGCTTTGCTGATGCTGCTGGCCGTGCTCCTCTTCATCGCGGACCTCAAAGCGAACACTCACGGCATCCTGAGCGTGGGTGGAGTTTTCGCCCTGGTGCTTGGCATGGCTTTCCTCATCGACACCGGGCCCATTGGCCTGGGCGTGAACCCAATCGTCATCCTCGGGTCCGGCGTCCTCACCCTTGCCTTCTTCATCCTCTTCATACGCAAGGTCCTGGCCGCGAGGCGTCTGCCCGCGTTCGTCGGTTCGGAGAGCATCGTCGGCGCCGTTGGCGAGGCCCGCGAAGAGCTCGCGCCCGAGGGGCTAGTCTTTGTCTCTGGAGCGCTGTGGAAGGCGATCGCAAAGCCGGAGCCGATCCACGCCGGTTCGCCCGTGCGCGTGGTGGGCCGCGATGGATTGGAGCTTCAGGTGGTGCCAACCGACAGCCCGATAACTGTGACAGGCGAGACGCTCAAGGAGAAGAGATAGTGGACGTTGGAACCCTGACCGTCCTGGCGGTGATCGTCGTGCTGGCCATCATCGTCGTCTTCTCCAGCCTGCGCATCGCGAACGAATACGAGAGAGGAGTCGTATTCCGGCTTGGTCGCCTGATCTCGCTCAGAGGACCCGGTCTGTTCTTCATCATCCCCTTCGGCATCGACCGTCTTGTGAAGATCGACCTGCGCACCATCACGCTGGAAGTGCCTCCACAGGAGGTCATCACCAACGACAACGTGACCGCGAAGGTCAACGCCGTCATCTACTTCCAGGTCATCGATGCGCGCAAGGCCGTGACGCAGGTGTTGAACTACATCAACGCGACCTCGCAGATCGCGCAGACCACGTTGCGTGCAGCCCTGGGCCAGGCGACGCTGGACGAGCTGCTCGCCAATCGTGACAAGATCAACCAGAATCTTCAGAAGATCATCGACGAGCAAACCGAACCCTGGGGGATCAAGGTCGCGGTCGTCGAGATCAAAGACGTCGAGCTGCCGAGCACCATGCAGCGGGCGATGGCGAAGCAGGCGGAGGCGGAGCGCGAGAAGCGCGCGAAGATCATCAACGCGGATGGCGAGTTCCAGGCCTCGCAGACGCTTGCCAACGCCGCTCAGATCATCTCCTCACAGCCCGGAGCCCTTCAGCTCCGCTTCCTGCAGACCCTGGTCGAGATCGGCACCGAGAAGAACACGACCATCGTGCTTCCCCTCCCGATCGAGCTACTCCGGCCGCTGATGAACATTGGACAGGGTCGCGAAGACGGCGCGCCACCGCCTCGCCCGCTGCCTCAGCCAGGATCTAAATCGGGCTGACGACGCACGCGCTGCTCGACGCGGCCGCCGCCGTCGTCGTGCTGACACCGCTACCGCTGGTGATCACGGCGAACGCGGCTGTGGGCCGCCGGTGGGCGCATCACGCAATCGGCATCCTCGGCGGCGTTAGCGCCGGGGTAACGTTCCTTTTCGGCGCACTCGACCTCGCGGGCGCCGGCACGACGGCAGCAGGCGCCGGCAACTCCAACCCGCTTCCCGTCGACGTCGGGATCATGTTCACGGCGGTGATCGCCGCCACCCTCGTTGCGACACCCGTCCGCAAGCGCGTGGCGAGGATCCTCCCGATCGACCCGGACAACCCTGTCCACGCACTCGCCCTGGTGCTTGCCGTGCTGCTGCTTGGAACGCAAGCCACTTCGATCTTCTTCACCAACGTTGTCGCGTCGAACCAGACGACTTTGACCCTGGGGGATCTCATCGCCCAGGAAGTCCCTTTCCTCATCCTCGCGGGCGCAGGGGTCGGGCTCTTCATCAGGCGCAACGTCGCCGAATCCGCGAGCCGGCTCGGCATCGTCACTCCGAGGTGGTGGCACCTGGTCATCGCATTGGCCGCGGCCGGCGTGTTCGTCGCGTTCGGCCAGACGATGGACGCGCTCAGCCACACGCTGACGCCCGACGTGGCTCGCCAGATCGACTCCACGACGCAAAAGCTGTTCGGCGGCCTGAACAATCCTGTTGGAATCGCGGCGATCGCGCTGGCTCCGGGAATCTGCGAGGAAGTCCTTTTTCGCGGCGCGCTGCAGCCCAGGCTCGGTCTGATCGCCACAGCCCTTCTCTTCGCGTCCATCCATACCCAGTACGGCTTCTCGCTCGACACGCTGTCTGTTTTCGTGATCGCGCTCGGGCTGGGCTTGATTCGGAAGTTCACCAACACCACGACCTCATCCGTCTGCCACATCACCTACAACCTGGTGGTGGGCATCGGCGTCGCCGGCTCGCAGTTGCCGGTGCTGGTCGTGGTCGAGGCGGTCCTGATCGCGGTTTCCGCATACGCCATCTGGTCGAACCGACTACGAACCGCAGTGCGGGCGAATCCTTAACAGGCGGGGTTGGCAGACCACGAGCGACGGGCTAGCCTCGGTTTTACGGTGCGCAGGTGGGGGAGGGCCGGCGCGGGAGAGGGAGGGCCCCGCCAGGGGTGCTCGGGAATGTGCCGCCCTGCTGGCGGTTATGCTGCACGGGCTGGTGCAGGTGCAACTGCCGGCCTTTACAGGCCGGCTAGGCACAGGCTCGAACCTGGACTAGAATCGCGACGATGACCCCAGATATAGGATCTATTCAGCAAGCCAACCCCAAGATGTTGGCTACCACCACGCCCCCGATTGTTGCCGTGGTGAACCAGAAGGGCGGCGTGGGCAAGACGACAACGGCCATCAACCTGGGGGCCGCGCTCGCGGAGCTGGGCCATTCGGTCCTCCTCGTCGACCTCGACCCTCAGGCCAACTCGACCTCGGGCCTTGGCCTCGATCCGGCCCGCGCGCGCGTCAACGTCTATCACCTGCTGATGGGCCAGGCGACCGTGGACGAGGTGGCGCAGCCGACCGGCGTTCGGGGCCTCAAGCTCATCCCGTCGCACATCGACCTTGCCGGCGCCGAGATCGAGATGGCGGGCCTTGAGCAGCGGGAGACCCTGCTGCGCCGCTCGCTCGCCTCTCCTCAGCCCGGGATCGAGTGCGTCATCATCGATTGCCCTCCGTCACTCGGGCTTCTGACGCTCAATGCCCTCGCCGCCGCAACCAGCATGCTCGTGCCGACACAGTGCGAATATTTCGCGCTCGAAGGTCTGCGGCACCTCATGTACACGCATCAGCTGGTGCGCTCGCACCTGAACCCAAAGCTCGTCATCGCGGGCATCCTCATGACGCAATTTGACGCACGCACGACGCTGTCCTGGGACGTCCTCGAATCCGTCCGGCTCTCCTACCCGAACGACGTCCTGCGGACGCTCATACCCCGCAACGTCCGGATCAGCGAAGCACCCAGTCACGGCAAGTCCGTGATCGAGTACGACCCCACATGTCGAGGCACTGCTGCGTACCGCGCCCTCGCGAAGGAGCTTCTGGAACGATGAGCCAATCACGCATGCGCGGACTCGGTCGCGGGCTCGAAGCCCTCATCCCGATGTCACGCGGCGGCGACGCCCTGGTGCCACAGATGATCGCGGTCGACCAGATCCGGCCATCGCACCAGCAGGTACGGACGCGTTTTGACGCGGAGCCGCTCGGCGAGCTGGCCGAATCGATCAGGCTCCACGGGGTCCTCCAGCCGCTGCTGGTGCGGCGGTTGCCTGACGGCTACGAGCTCATCGCCGGCGAGCGCAGGTGGCGAGCCGCAAGGCTTGCGGGCCTCACATCGGTTCCGGCCGTGGTGCGCAACGACGCAGGCAACGACGAGCAGCTCGTGCTCGGCCTCATCGAGAACCTCCAGCGAGCCGACCTCGATCCGATCGACGAGGCCCGCGGCCTGCGGCGTCTGACCGAGGAGTTCGGCCTGACGCATGACGAGGTCGCTCAGCGGATTGGCAAGCATCGCGTGTCGGTGACCCACTCGCTGCGACTGCTCGCCGGGTGCCCCGCCGTTCAATCCGCGGTGGCGGCCGGAGTCATCAGCGCCGGCCACGCGCGAGCTCTTATCGCCCTCGACGGGCAGGCCGCGCAGGAGCACGGCCTCAAGGTGGTGATCGCGCGCCACCTGTCGGTTCGCCAGGCGGAGAACTGGGTCAGGACCTATCGCCCGCGCCGCAAGCCGCGCAGCGATTCGACCGCTGAGCTGCGCGCCATCGCCGCGAACGTCGAGTTGCGGCTCGGCCTGCCGATCAAGTTGACCGGCACCCTGAACCGCGGAAAGGTCGAGTTTCGCTACTCCAGTCGCGAGGAGTTGGAACGGGTCTGCGCTAAGCTCCTCTCCTAAGAATCCATGGCCGCCCCCCAACCACGCGCGGCCACGGCCGCTCCCTCAGCGAATTCGACCGCCTCCTCGCTGCTGCGCGAGGTCTTCGAGGTGGTCGTGCTGGCCGTCATCCTCTATTTCGGCATCAGCTTCGCGATCCAGGCGGTGCACGTCGAGGGACTCTCGATGTACGCGACTCTCGACGACAACGACTACCTGATCGCCAACAAGATCGACTACCGCCTGCATGCGCCGCAGCGCGGCGACATCATCATCCTGCGTCCGCCGACTGACAACTCCAAGGACTTCATCAAGCGCGTGATCGCGTTGCCTGGAGAGAAGCTGTTGATCCGAGACGGAATCGTCTACATCAACGGACGCAAGTTGGACGAGCCGTACCTGCCCGAGGCCTGGACGACGCTCAACAACTGGCCGACGAACGGGACGGACGGCACGGTCATGCCGCCGAACGAGTACTTCGTCATGGGCGACAACCGAAACCGATCGCAGGATTCGCGCATCTTCGGGCCGATCGCCCGCGACCGCATCGACGGCAAGGCCTGGTTTCGAATCTGGCCGCTGGACCATTTCGGCGGGATCTACTCGCTGGTTCCGACGCTGGAGAGCTCGACCGCTTTCGTCGGTTGAGGCACGCGCCGTTAGGCGCCGATGGCAGCTCTGAACCCAGCGTCTCGCGCGAACGGACCGATCACCGCCATCTGCATCGGGGTACCGAGGATCTCGCCCGCGACCCTCTTGATGTCTTCCGCCGTCACCGCATCGATCAACATGAGCTCCTCCTCGATGGTCCGGATCTCACCGAGCAGCAGTTCCTGGTAGGTGAGCCAGAACGCGACCCCGTTGGTGGTCTCGAGCTCGAGCCGCAGGCGCCCCTTCGTGAACTCCTTCGCGCGCTCGAGCTCATCCGGCTCGACCTCGCGATCGCAAAGACCTCGCAGCTCAGCCATCACCGCGTGAACCGCCTCGACCGCCTTTTTTGGATCCACGCCAAGGTACACGCCGAGGTAGCCGGTGTCGCGGTGCTTCTGCGTGAAGCTGTGCACGTCATAGGCCAGGCCGAGTCGTTCGCGGATGTTCAGGAAGAGCCGGGAGCTCATGCCTTCGCCGAGCACCGTGTTGAGCAGGTCGATCACATACCGGTCCGGGTGCAGGTAGCTGGATGCGCGCACGCCGATGCAGATGTGCGCCTGCTCCGTCCGGCGCCCCCGCACGAGGACGTGAGGTGCGTCGATGTCCGGCGGCGCGAGGGCCGGCACCTGACCGTTCGCGTCGGAAGGCAGGGTCAGCCGCGAGCCCAATGCGCGCAGCACGTCCGCCTCGTCCAGTGCACCGCCCGCGCCGATCACGACGTTGGGCAGGCGGTACATCGCGTCCGCATACTCGAGGATGTCATCGCGCGTGAGGTGCGCCACGGACTCCTGCGTGCCTGCGATGTCACGTCCGAGCGGGTGGCCGGGCCACATCAGCTCCTCGAACAGGTTCTGCACATAATCCTGCGGCTGGTCCTGGTACATCTTCAGCTCCTCCAGGATCACAGCGCGCTCGCGCTCGATGTCGGCCGGGTCAAGCTTGGAGTTCGAGAGGATGTCGGTCAGCACGTCGATGCCGAGGTCCAGGTACTCGGACGGCACGCGCGTCCAGTAAGCGGTGAGCTCCTTGTCGGTCGACGCGTTGATGAAACCGCCCACGCCCTCGATCGCGTCCGCAATCTCTTTGGAAGTGGGCCTCTTCTGCGTGCCTTTGAAGAAGAGATGCTCGATGAAGTGGGAGACCCCGGCCAACCGCTCGTCCTCGAGGCGGCTTCCACCGCCGAACATGAAGACGACGCTGGCCGACATCCGCTGGGGCATCGTGGAGGTGACGAGCTTCGCGCCCCCCTGCAACGCGTGGACCTGGTGCTCGGAGGCCATGGGAGGGCCAGTATACGGACCGCCCTGACGCCGGCCTGCGCCGGGGTCTACGCCTCCGGCCCACCCTCGCGAAGCGCGCCAAGAGCTGCATAGAGGGTCATCGCGACGAAGTCGGCCGGCATTCCATCGGAGACGGCGTCGAGCGCCTCGCCGAGGTATCGGCGGACGTTGGCCACGCGGTCGATGTCGCTCAGCTCCAGGCAGTCGCGGATCGCCTCCGCGATCTCGGTTGGCGTGATCTCCTCGTCACCGGCCCCGTCGGCGACGGCGTTGACCAGCGTGATCGCCTGCCGGATCCGCTCAGCGGCCCGGCCAGGCATCGAGCGGCTACTCGGTCGCGGGCTTCCGCGGCCCGACGACAACACGTCTCTCGGGCTCTTCACCGATGCTGCCGCTCGTCACGTCGGGGTCTCCTTCCAGCGCGAGGTGAATGGCGCGGCGCTCGAACGGCTGCATGGCGTCCAGCGTGATGGCGTCGCCGGTCATCTTGACCTGGCGCGCCGCACGCATCGCGATCTCGCGCACCGTGTGCTCGCGGCGCTGCCGGTATCGCTCGACGTCGACGATGATTCGCTCGCCCTCGTCGAGGTGCCGGCCGACCATCACGTTGGTCACGGACTGGAGCGCCCGCAGCGTCTCGCCGCGCCAGCCGATCAGCGCTCCCAGGTCACGACCGCTGATGTCCAGCGTGATGGGTTCGCTGCCGGGCCGCACCGACACCTGAGCGCGCACGCCCATGTGCTTCAACAATCCCTCGACGAGCGTGCGGGCGATCTCCGCCTTCCCGTTGGCGGGTGCGCCGCCCATCGCCGGCGCCGCGTCGTGGTCGATCACGGTAACTTCGACGACGGTCTGCTCGGGGTTCTCACTGATCACCTTGACGTCGACGTCCCGCCGGCTTTCCTTCAACTCGATCAACGCCGCGTCGACCGCCTCTTCCATCGTGCGGCCGCGGCCTTCAGCGGATTTCACAGGACTTCACCTCGCGCCTTCATGTTCTCTCTCACTTCTTGGGCCTTTTCGGCTTCTGGCCGCTTCCGGGATCCTTCCTCGCATTGCCGGCATTGGGCTTTTTGGGCGGCGGCAGGCTCCTGGCGTCGGAACCCCCAGCAACGCGCCTGAACCGAGCCGGAAGCACGTTTCCCCAGCCGACCACGAAGCTCTGCTGAATGATACTGACGCAGTTGCCGATGAACCAGTAGAGGCCCAGCCCGGCGGGGACGCTGAGGGCGAAGTAGCCGATCATCAGGGGCGAGAGCCAGACCATGGTCCGCTGCATCTGCTGGGTTTGCATCTCCTGGTCCGTGGGGTTGAGCGGCGGAGGCATCTGCAGCATCCTCGACTGGACGAGGGTGGTCAGGGCCGCCAGCAGGGGAAAGATCAGGTACCCGATCTCCGGTATCGGCACCCCCGTGAACAGCGGGTGGTGAAGTGGGTTCTCGTTCAGGTTCGGGACCCACAGGAATGGGGCGGCCACATGGGCGTGGGCGGCGAAGCCCCGGAAGACGTAGTAGAGGGCCGTCAGGATCGGGATCTGGACGACAAGCGGCAGGCAGCCGACCAGGCCGCCCAGCGGGTTCACCCCGTGCTCCTTGTACATCTTCATCATCTCGGCGTTGAGCTTCTGCGGGTCTTTCTTGTGCTTCTTGCGCAGCTCCGCGACCTGGGGCCCGAGCTTTCTCTGCTCGACCATGGTCTTGCGCTGGGTGACGAGCTGGAATTGCTGGAGGGGCGCCAGCGCCAGCCGGATGAGGATCGTGAGGATGATGATCGCGACGCCATACGCACCCAGGGCGCTGATGAGCGGAACCCCCTGCAGGTGCAGGTACAGGAAGTTCAAGAACGACGCGAGAGGGTTCTCGACCACCGCGGTCCACAGCCGCACGATGGGCAGGAAAGCGTCGAAGAAGGAGCTCAGAGTGATGTCAGGTTTCTCCTACCCGAGCAGCGATCAAGGGACGGGATCGTAGCCGCCCCTGGCGAACGGATGGCAGCGTGCGATTCGCGCCGCTCCCATCCAACCGCCACGCAGCCAGCCATACCTCTCGACCGCCTCGTACGTGTAGTGCGAGCACGACGGGTAGTAGCGGCACGAGGGAGGAAGGAGCTTTGAGAACGACATCTGGTAACCACGGATCAACGTGAGCAAGAGCCTCGTCATGGGTTCAGCCGGGAAAGCCTGAGCGCAGCCTGCTCGGCCTCGGCTCGCAGGTCGGCGAACGAAACCTGGAGCGCGGCTGGGCGGGCGATCAGAACCACGTCATATCGTATTCCCACCCCGGCCAGTGGCGAATCGTCGCCAAGCAAGCTCACGCGGGCCAGCTCGCGCAGGCGGCGGCGAGCCCGATTTCTGTCGACGGAGCCCTTCAGCGCGCGGCTCACCGTGACCCCGACCCGGCTCACCTCACCCTGGTTGGGGACGGCGAACGCCACCAGCGCCCGGCCGCTGTAGAACCGCTTGCCGGCGATCGCTTGCTGGAAGTCGCCATGCCGGCGCAGCCGGAGGCGGCGCTTCACGAGCGGCCCCGCGCCTCTAAGCGCTAAGCCGCAGTCGACCCTTGCGCCGGCGGTTTTGCACCACGCGGCGGCCGCCTTTTGCGCTCATGCGCAGGAGGAATCCGTGCACGCGGCGGCGGTACCGCTTCTTGGGTTGGAAGGTTCGCTTGATGTCGTGCTCCCTGGAGAACTATGTAACGCTGAGAACCGCGGTAGTGTACCTGACGCGGTGTCCCGCGATCGTGACACCGTCTGTATCACTTCATCCATCGCCCGTATGCCTTGCGGTACTGCCAGGGAATTGGTACACTGCGCGCCCGGAAGCAGCCGGGGTAAGGGTACGACTCACAAGCGCAGTACAGATTGCATTATTCGGTCCCACTCATAGACACATAGCGGCGCGCACTTAGACGTATAGCACCGCTTCCATATTTCGGGATCGACCGGATGGTGGATTTCGGACCGCTGGGCAGCGCCAGCCTGTGGAAATCCGGTCCGCTCTTTCCCACAGGCACCAAGGAGGCGGAGCTCATGGTCAGGGAGCTTCGGTTGAACCTGCGAGCGCCGGCGGCTTGCTTCATGAGCCGCGACGCGGGCGATCAGGCAGGAAGGATCGAAAGAGGAGTTGGTCCCAGGTTGTCCACAGTCTTTGCAGAGCGGGGGCACCGGTCATCCCCAGGGACGCTCATCCCAGTCCACAGGTCTTTTTACCCCTCCACACAAGGAGAGCAAGGAGAAATGAGTTGAATCAGGACCAGATCTGGTCGCAAGTGCAGGAGGAGCTGCGTTTTCAGCTCGCCAAGCGCACTTACGACATGTGGCTCAAGAACACTTCGGTGATTTCCGCCGATGGCTCCACGTTTCGCATCGGGGTGCCAAGCAAGCTCGCGAAGGACTGGCTCGAGGATCGCTTCTCCGGGCTCATCCAGGAAACCCTGCAGGCTGTGACCGGGTCGGAGGTGGACATCGATTTCGTCATCTCGCCCACCGGGCACCGTCCTCCGCTCTCCGCCATCGATGGCCTGGACCACCTGTCGGGGAACGGGCATGACAACGAAGTCGACGCGGTACCCGACGCGCCTGTGATTGCTCCTTCGGAGCTGAACGCACGCTTTAAGTTTTCGTCGTTCGTTGTCGGTCACAACTCTCAATTCGCGCATGCCGCCGCCAAGGCGGTGGCCGAAGCGCCTGGCGACAGCTACAACCCGCTCTTCCTCTATGGAGGCGTGGGCCTGGGCAAGACTCACCTCATGCACGCGATCGGCCATGAGGTGCACGACCGGTTTCCGCGCAAGCGCGTCGTGTATCTCACGTCGGAGCAGTTCACCAACGAGGTGATCAGCTCCATCGCGACGGCGCGGATGGGTGAGTTTCGTCACAAGTACCGCACGGTGGACGTGCTGCTGATCGACGACGTGCAGTTCCTCGCCGGCAAGGACCGCACCAAAGAAGAGTTCTTTCACACCTTCAACGCGCTGCACGAGATCAACAAGCAGATCGTCATCTCGTCCGACCGGCCGCCCAAGGAGATTCCCACACTTGAGGACAGGCTTCGCTCGCGTTTCGAGTGGGGGTTGATCGCCGATATCCAGTCGCCTGACTTCGAGACGAGGCTTGCCATCCTTCATTCAAAGCTCGGTGACAACAGCGCGCTGGTCCCCGAAGAGGTGCTCAACTTCATCGCCCACAAGGTGCAGCGCAACATCCGCGAGCTGGAGGGCGCACTCACCCGGGTGCAGGCATTCGCCGCTGTTCACCAGCGCCAGGTGGATGAGGAGGAGGCGGCCCGATTGCTCGCCGATATCATCCCGGCGGGCACGCGGAAGCCCATCAACGTCGAGCGGATCCAGGCGCTGGTCGCGGATTACTACAACGTGACGCTCGACGACATGAAGGGAAAGCGTCGTGACAAGCACATAGTTTTTCCGCGGCAGGTCGCCATGTTCCTGGTCCGCGAGGAGACACCGTCGTCCCTGCCGGCGATCGGCAAGGCGTTCGGAGGTCGAGACCATACGACCGCCCTGCACTCAATCGAGAAGATCGCCAACGAGCTGAAGGAGGACGAGAGGTTGAGGTACGAGGTGCAGGCGATTCGCGAACGACTTTACGTCCAGTGATGCGGGTTTGCACATCTTGTTGGAGAGGCCTTGGGATGTGGGTCGGAATACCCCTGCGTCACGAATTCATCCCCAACGCTTCAACAGGAGATGGTCGACCATCGCGGGGTTACCCAGACCTTCTCCACCGACGGTGTCGATCTGTAAACCATCTCGACATCCACAGTCTCCACAGCGCTTACTGTTATCCATTACGAATAACTTCAACTAAGAGAATCTCTATCAACGGGGGACAACTGTCTTGAATGCCAAAGTAATCGCAGCTCAGATGAAGGTCACCTGCAGGCCGGCGGTGTTGAGTCAGGCGTTGCAGGTGGTGTCGCGTGCCATCTCAAGCCGCACGACGCTTCCGATCCTGAATAACATCCTGATCGAGACCACCTCAGAGGGGCTTGCCCTCACCGCGACCAACCTCGAGATCGGCATCCGCAAAGTTGTCCCGGCGGAGGTCGCCATGGAGGGCGCGACCACGGCGCCGGCCAGGCTGCTTACGGATTTCGTTGGCACCCTTCCCGATCAGGACCTCGAGCTCTCACTGGATTCGGCCAGCCAGTCGCTAAGCCTGCGCTGCGCTCGCTTCGACACCCACATCAAGTGCATCGAGGCTGAGGAGTTTCCGCCCGGCCCGCGGCCCGATGAAGGTGACCGCCTCGAAGTCGCGCTGGAAGACCTGGTTAGCGCTGTCGAGCAGACGCAGATGGCCGCCTCCACCGATGAGGCTCGGCCGGTGCTGACCGGCGTCCTGGTCCAGGTGCAGGGAGGAAACCTGACCCTCGCCGCGACCGACGGTCACCGTCTCGCGGTGCGCAAGCTCACAGCCGCAGGCGCCGGAGATCTGGAGGCCAGCCTCATCGTGCCGGCGCGCGCGCTGGCCGAGCTCTCGCGGGTGCTCAAGGGAGAGCCTGGGAAGGTCGAGGTGGTCATCTCGAAAGCCCGCAACCAGGTGTTTTTCCGGGCCGGGAGCTCCGAGTTGACCTCCAGGCTGATCGATGGGAAGTATCCCAACTACGCACAGGTTATCCCCAGTAAGAGCTCGACCAAGGTGCGCGTCTCGACAAGCGAGCTCACCCAGACGGTACGCGCGGTCTCGCTGTTCGCGCGCGACAGCGCGAACGTGATCCGCGTCAAGGCCCAGGCTGGGGCGCTCACCCTGTCCGCCACGACGAACGAGGTGGGCGACAGCAAGGCGGAGATGGCAGCCGACGTCGACGGCTCGGACATCCAGATCGCATTCAACGCCCGCTACGTCCTGGATGCCCTGGGAGTGATCGGGGTGGACGAAGTCGAGCTCCTGTTCGACGGCCCCCTCAGCCCGGGCCTCCTCAGACCGCCGGGCAAGGAGCACTACCTGTACGTGATCATGCCCGTGCGGGTGGCGATGTCCTAAGCAGCCCGGGTGCACCTCCGGAGCTTGCGACTCAGAAACCATCGCAACTACGCTCAGCTGGACCTCGTACCCGGGCCGGGGGTCAACATCTTCATTGGGGCGAACGGGCAGGGAAAGACCAACCTGCTCGAGGCCGTGGCGATGCTTGCTCTGTCCTCCTCTCCGCGGGCCCGACGCGAGCTGGAGCTGGTCGGTCCGGTGGCGCCAACGTCGCGCATGGAGGCGCAGGTGGAGCGTGCCGGAACTGTCGTCGAGCTGGCTATCACACTGAGCGTCGAAGGCGAGCGGACGCGCCGCGTGATCGAGGTCGATGGCGCCCGGCGGCGCGCGTTCGACCTGCCAGGGCAGTTTCGGGTGGCGCTGTTCTGGCCGGATGACCTCGGCCTGGTCAAGGCCGGCCCGGAGCTGCGCCGGAGGTTTCTCAACCAGATGCTGGTGCAGGTCGAGCCTGGTTATGCGCGGGCGCTGGCCGGGCTCCGGCGGGTCGTCGAGCAGCGGAACAGCCTGCTCAAGAGGATGGCGGCCGGCGAGGAGGGATCAGACGTCCTCGAGGCATGGAACCAGGAGCTGGTCAGGCTGAGCGGCGAGGTGGCCGCGGCACGTTCGAAGGCCGTGCGCGAGCTCGAGCCCGAAGTGGCCCGCTGCCATGCCGAGATCGGGGGCGGTGAGCACCTGGAAATCCGCTATGAGGGCCCACCCGAGGACCTTGCGGAAGCTGTGCATAACTCGCTCGCCGAAGACCTTCGCCGAGGGTCGACCACCGTGGGTCCCCATCACGACGACATCAAGGTGCTCCTCGACGGGCTGGAGGCCCGCGCCTACGGCTCCCAGGGCCAGCAGCGGACGGCGGTGGTGAGCCTGAAGCTGGCCGAAGCGGCCCTGATGACTCGTCGGACAGGCGAGCGCCCCGTGCTCTTGCTGGATGACGTGCTTTCCGAGCTCGACGGCGAGCGGCGGGCCGCCCTGCTCCGGCAGGTCGCCGGCGACGGCCAGGTGATCATCACGTCGGTCGAAGCAGGTCCGTTTCCACCAGAGCTGATCGAAAGAGCGATGGTCTGGACGGTCGATGCAGGCAGGATCCAGGCCTGTGGATAAGTTGGGTAATATCCTGCCGAGGGTGCTCCGCCGCCAACCCGGCGGCGCACGGCTCCTGGGAGGCCAGGTCGCGGCCGCGTTCCGTGTCGTGGTCGGCCCCGAACCGGCCCGGTTGTGCGATGAGATCGAGCTTCATTCGGGCACCCTGGTGGTCACCACCTCGAGCCCGGCGCTCGCCCACCAACTTCGCCTCGACTCGGAGCCGATCATCGCCCGGCTCAACGGCCTGGACCTCGGTCGGAAGGTGCGCACGATCCGCGTGCGCATCGGCCACTCGACGCCGCCGCCGCAGTGACTACGAAGTCCCGGCCGGAGCCCCTCGCCGGATCTTCGGCTCTCAGGCGGCCCGTCTGTGTCGTGGCGACCTCCGCTCCTCGCTCACGCACCAACGGATGCGCTCGCTCCGGTGCTCGGCCCGTCCACTGGGGTCCCCGTGACGCAGTCACGGGAGGGACCCCTGGCCACCGAATCTCTCGCCGAGGTCTCCGGCCGTGACTTCTCGCCTGGGGTCCGACCAGCGCCTCGCGGCGTCGGTCGGCGGAGTGCCCATACGCGTGGTGGCCGGGGCCGGTACTGGCAAGACAGCGGTCATCGCCGAGCGTTTCCGGCGCCTGGTGGAGGGCGGCGTCTCGCCCGCTTCCATCCTGGTCATGACCTTCACGGAGCGCGCCGCGGCGCAGATGCGCCAGCGGATTGAAAGCCTCATCGACGCGCCGGCGCCCGCCGTGGGGACGTTCCACTCGATGGCGCTCGGCTGGCTGCGTGGGCATGGCAGGGCGGTCGGCGTGGCAGCCGGCTTCCGGATCCTGGCCGGCGCCGACCGCTGGATCCTTGCCCGCCAGCTGATGTGGAAGATCGGCGATGCGGCCCTGGCCGGCGACGAGCGCCCCGATGACCTGGTGGCTCCCGTGCTGCAGATGCTCGAGCGAATGAAACAGGAGCTCGTGCCCATCGGTCGTCTCGAGGTGTGGGCGGCCGCCAGCGACGACCCGGAGCGCGCCGCGCTGATGAAGGCGTGCGTCCGCCTCTTTCGCGCCTACGAGAAGGAGTGCGCGAGGCGCCGGCTTCTCGACTTCGAGGACCTTCTCGTGCTGGCGGTGCGGATGCTCGAAAAGGATCCTCCGCTGCTGCGCGAGTACAAGGCCCGCTTTCCCCACGTGCTCGTCGACGAGTACCAGGACCTCAACCTCGCCCAGGAACGCTTGGTCGAGCTCGTCGCGACTGGGGGACACCCCTTTGTCGTCGGTGACGATGACCAGTCCATCTATCGATTCCGCGGGGCGTCTCGCGCCAGCCTCGAGCGATTCCTGGATCGGTTCCCGCAGGCCGGGACGATCACGATCGGTCGCAACCGAAGAAGCTCGCGCCGCATCGTGTCCGCGGCAGCTTCCCTGATCGGCGGCAATGTCGATCGGATTCCGAAGGTGCTGCGGTCCGACCGGAGCGGACCGGCGGTCGAGCTGTGGCTGTGCCCCGACGGGGTGACGGAAGCGACCGCGATCGCCACGCGGGCCGCGGAGCTGGTTCAACGTGGAACATCGCTGAGCAAGATCGCTGTGCTGTGCCGGACGAACGCGATCGCGCGGCCAATCGCCGCGGCGCTCGCCTTGCGAGGCCTTCCCCACGTGGTCGTGGGCGGTCATGGCTTTCACGACCGTCCGGAGATTCGCGACGTCATCGCACTGCTGCGCGTGCTGCGCGACCCGGCTGACCTGGTCGCGCTCGCCCGCGCGATCACGCGACCTCCGTCGGGCCTGGACCCTATGGACGCTCTCGGCGTGCTGCGTGACTCGCGCGCGGCACCGCTCGCTGCGCTGAAGGGTTGGCCGCCCGCGGCAACGTTCGCGACCCTACTCGGAGACCTGAGCGCGGAAGCACGGACGCTCGACGTCCGCGACCTCTTCTTCGAGCTGATGAACCGGACGCGCTACCTGGACATCTACTGCTCAGCGCTAGAGGCGAGCGAAGCCGCTCGTGTCGCCGCCAACGTGAGCCGCTTTGCGGAGATGATCGCGGAGTTCTCCGAGACTTCGACCGACCGGTCGCTCGCCGCATACATGGATCACCTGGACCTCGTGCTGCTTTCAGGCGAGGACGAAGAGCCGGCGCCGGTCGAGACGGCGGGCGAGGCGATCCTGGTGATGACCATCCACCAGTCGAAAGGGCTCGAGTTCGAGGCCGTGTTCGTCCCCGGGCTGGTCGAGGGAAGGCTGCCCCAATCTGGACGCTCGCCGCGATTCGAGCTGCCGCCCGCGGTCCTGGAACCGTTGGTGCGCGGGCGCGAGGACGTGGTCGCGGAGGAGCGCCGGTTGTTGTACGTCGCGATGACCAGAGCTGCACGACAGTTGTTCCTGACCCGCGCTGCGCACTACGAGGGCGGCCGTCGATGGAGGGATTCCAGGTTTCTCGACGAGGTGCGCGCGGCCGGCCCGCGGACGGTGATCGAGCGCGAGATCGAAGCCTGCCCGAACCCCCCCGCGCCCGAGACCCATGCCCCGAAGACGGCCGAGGTCATCCTGTCTTACAGCGGGATCGCCGCCTATCGAGACTGCCCACGCCAGTACTGGTACCGGCAGGTGCAGCGCTTGCCGGCCGTGCAGAGCGCGGAGGCGGTGCACGGTGTGATCCTCCATGAGGTGCTTCGCCAGGCAGGAGAGATCCGGCGGAGCGGCCGTCCGCTCAGCGCTCGCCTGCTCGCTTCTATCCACCGCGACGTGTGGTCAAAAACTAGCTTCCCGGACCCACGCCGGGTCGCCACCTTCAAGCGGATAGGCGCGGAGCAGCTCGAAACATACAGAAGGAGGGGCGGGCTGGAGGATGCTCCCGAACACCTCGAGCTCCCCTTCAGCGCAGCGCTCGACGGCTGGGCGCTGCGCGGCGTCATCGACCGGATCGATCGAACGGCGACAGGCTGGCGCATCGTCGACTACAAGAGCGGACGGTCGCTGACGCGCCGGCGCCGCGACCTGCAGGTGGCGCTCTATGCCCTTGCGGCGACCGCGGCGCTGGAGCTCGACCCCGTCGAGCTGCAGGTGGTGTACCTGGCATCCGGCGAGACCGTGTCCATCGACAAGGTGACCTCCCTTGTCGCGGAAGCCAGGAGCCAGGCTGCGGAGGTGGCCGAAGGGGTGCGGGCGGGGCGGTTCGAGCCGCGGCCCGAGCGCCGGCGGTGCCGGCTGTGCCCTTACCGGCTCGCCTGCGCCGATGCCCTGTAGCGCGCGGCCAGCAGCAGGCATTCACGCGCGATGTCTGACGACGCATACGGGTGCGCCAGCTCTTCCGCCTTGCGTTGCATCTCGCGCCAGGTCGGACCGCCTTCGGCGAGCACCCTGACCTCATCGAGAAGCTCCGAATCCTTGGGCGCGTAGGCGCCGAACCCCGACTCGACGACGTAGTCGACATTGGGCGTCTCCTGCCCGGGAAGAAAGCCGGTGATGATGAGCGGAAGGCCGGTCGCGAGTGCTTCGGCGATCGCGCCGGGGCCCGCCTTGGTGACAGCGATGTCACAGGCTCTCATCAGCTCGGGCATGTAGTCGACGAACCCCAACACGAGTGTCGGCGTCGAAAACCGCGTCTCGGCGAGGCGCCGGCGCAGCTTCTCGTTGCGTCCGCACACGACGACCACCTGCCACGGATGCGGATCCCAGCCAAGAATCCTCACCTGGTCGGCGAGGTGTCCAATCCCCGCGCCGCCTCCCATGACGAGGACGGTGAAGCGGTGCTCATCCAGGCCGAAGCGCCGGCGAAGAGCAGCCTTCTCGCCCGGAGCAGGCGGCCGGAAACGAAGGTCGACCGGCAGCCCGAGCAGCTTGATCCGGTCGGCCGGCACACGGCGCTGCAGCGCCACCTTGCGCGCCAGCTCGGTCGGTGCGATCACGAGGTCGGCGCGGCTGAAGGTCCATCCGCGATGAAAATCGACCAGGTCGGTGATCACGGTCATCAGAGCCCGCGCGCGGCCACCCCTTCGGATCGCCTGGTGGCTTATGTGGTTCAGCATCGGGTGGACCGAGAGCACGACGTCGGGGTCGTGCATCTCGAGCAGCTCGACCACAACATGGCGAACGCCTGGTCCGAAGACTGCGCGGATCGCGGCGAAGGCGGGCTTGGTGTTGCTCGTGTGGTAGACGGCGCCCCACGCGGTTCGCGAGCGCCGGATCAGCGGCGAATAGAGTGAGGCCAGCCTCTTGACGACGGTCGGTCCCTGTCCGATCAACGGATCGGCGACCGTCACGATGCAGCTCGGGTCAAGGAGTTTCAGCGCGTCGGTCAGGGCGCGGGCCGCGGCCCGGTGGCCGCCGCCGGTGTCGCTGAACAGGATCAGCACCCTCGGCGATCCGCCGGCGGGTGTGGGGTTCGGCGGCGGCGCCTCCGGAGGCCCGGCGGCCGCCGGCTCAGCGCCTACGGTCGTGCGCGGCCGCGCGGCGTGCGATCCACCGCATGTTGTACTGGGCCAAAAGATAGGTCAGGAAGATCATCGCGAGGATGCCGATGCTCACCCACAGGATGGTTCGCTTGGCCAGCTCGTTGGGCGACAGTGGAAGGCTGCCGGTGTTCTGGTTCGCAATGATGTAGGCCGCCAGGTCCTTGATGTCCTGGTCCGCCAGTTTCGTATTGCCGCCCTTCGGCGGCATCGCGACCTGCCTGGGATCACCGGGCTGCGGCTGGCGTCCATCGGTGATGATGTTGATCAGGAAGGTCGGGTCGAGCGGGTTCGCGACTCCAGGCAGCTTGTCGAGCGGGCTGAGCTTCGCTCCGATGCCGCCCTCGAGGCTCGCGCCGTGGCAGGTCGCGCAGTTCTGGGCGTAGAGCGTGGCGCCCCTGGCGGGATCGCCTGGGAGCGCCGCCGAGGGTGAAGGGGAACTGTCGGCCAGCGTCGTGACGGCCGTGAGCGCGACCAACGCCGGGACCGCAACCGCGACCAGCGCCGAAACCGTGACGCCCTTCGTCAGGCGCATGCCGGACCAAATCATAGCGACCCCTATTCTCGGGCCTAAGCGGGAATAGTTGCTGAGCGCGTAGGTTTTAACGGTAAATGGGTTCTTGTTCGCCGGTCTCTCGTTCGGGCTTCTGCTGCGTCTCACGGCGCTGGCTTGACGCGAGATCGGCCTACCGTGGCTGAGGCGACCCCTCTGATCTCAGACCGCGCCGCCCTCCGGCGGATTGCGGTCATTGCCATGCACACGTCGCCCACCGCGTCTTTGGGCCAGAACGCAAACGGAGGCCTCAACGTCTACGGCCGCGAGGTTGCCAGCGCCTTCAGCGAGCGTGGCATCGCGACTGACATCTTCACCCGCCAGCAGTCCTCCGACGATCTGGAGATCGAATCACTGGCACCACTTTCGCGCGTGATCTACCTGCCCGCCGGCAAAGGCCTCGACAAGTACGCCCTGTACGGACAGGTGCCGTCATTCGCCGCTCGCGTCCTCGACTTCGCGGCGAGCGAGGACGTCAGCTACGACCTCCTCTACTCGCACTACTGGCTTTCCGGCGAAGTCGCCTGCCTGCTCCGCCCGCAGCTCAGCACGGGTTGGGCGCATACCGCCCACACGCTTGGGATCGTGAAGAATCGAAACCTGGCTGCGGGTGCTCGCCCCGAACCAGAGCTGCGGATTCGAGTGGAGGCAGAGATCGCGCAGCAGGCCGATCTCCTCATCGCGTCGACCGCCGACGAGGCTCAAGACCTGGCGGACGCTTATGGCGCCAACCCCGATCACATCGCGGTCGTGGCGCCCGGCGTGGACCTGTCGATGTTCCAGCCCATCGAGCGCGCTGAGGCCAGGCGCAAGGTTGGGCTCGGTGACGGCCGGCTGCTCCTGTTCGTGGGCCGCCTCGAGCGCCTCAAAGGCGTTGAGGTCGCGATCCGCGCGCTGGCGCTGCTGCGCGACCGCCGCCACGACGACGTCCGCCTGCTGATCCTTGGAGAGGACAGCCGCGAGGGGGACGAGAGCGAGACCGAACGGTTGAAGGCGATCGCCTCGGAGGTTGGCGCGCGGGACCGCGTCGACTTCGTCGGCTCGGTCGCCCACCACGAGCTGCCGTATTTCTACGCGGCGGCCGACGTCTGCGTGATGCCTTCGTACAGCGAGTCGTTCGGCCTGGTCGCTCTGGAAGCGCAGGCATGCGGCTGCCCGGTCGTCGCCTCCGGGGTGTCGGGGCTGCGCTCCGTGGTCCGTGACGAGGTCAGCGGCTACCTCATCGACGGCTACGATCCGGCCGCATACGCCGAGCGGATCGGGCGACTGCTCGAGAACGGCGAGCTCGCCCAGCAGATGGGCCGCAGGGGCCGCCTGCTCGCGCAGCGCTTCTCATGGACGCGCACTGCGGACCGGATCGAGCATCTCTTCGAGCGAATGGTCGGTCGGAGTCAGGCTCTCGTCCACGCCGGCGCGCGGCTCGAATAGGGGAAGGACTCCGGGTCGAGCCTGGTCAGCGCTGTAGGCCTTGTGCCGTCCGCGTTCATCAACCAGACCTGGCCGCCGTTCAGGAACGCGATCTGGTGACCGTCCGGTGAAGGCACCGGTGAGGCAAGGTCCACGTTGGGATCGGAAGGCAAACCCTGGGCTGGGTTCAAGGCGGCCGGCGGCGCGACCACGTTGACGACGAAGGCCTTGTGGACGATCCCGGTCGGGGTCTTCGTGGCGGCGGCGAAGACGAGGTGAGTCGAGTCGGGAAGCCATGACGGCGCACCCAGGTCGCCGCTTGCGATCGTGGTGGTCGTGGCCGCACCCGTCAGGCTCCGCACCCGCAAGCTGATCGAGCCGGCCTCGCTCCGCAGGTAGGCGATCCGGTTACCCGCGGGCGACCACATGACGTCGCTGACCGGCGCGGTGTCCAGCGCCAGCTCGTAGCGCGCGCGGATCCCGACGTCGTATCCCCAGACCTCATCCGGCCCGGAGGCGCCCATGACGAAGGCAACCCTGAGGCCGCTCGGCGCTACGACCGCCTGTGCCACGTCGGATGCGATCACGTCGTCAATGCCGTCGGCCGAGAGTCGATGCAGAACGCCGGCGTCATCGATGTAGACGTAGCCCAGGCCCGCGGCCAGCGCCGCGGCCCACGGACCCCTGAAGTTCAGCTGGAGGGGCTCCTCGCCGGGCACCAGCTCCGACCACGTCTCCGCGTCGCCCTGCAGCAGGACACTGTCGCCATCTGGCGACCAGCTGAAATCGTGCACCGGGTTGGTATCGAAGAGAGGGCGCGGGAATCCTGACTCGTTCACCATCCAGAGGCCTGCGGGCGATCCGTCGGCGCCGGCGGCTGTGAACGTGACCCAGTGTTGCAGCGGCCGCGCGGGACCGGTGACGAAGTCGACGGTCTGGTCGCGGTCGAGCTGGTTTCCATCCACGTCGAGGGCTGCAGTGTTAATGGCCAGCTGGTAGTGAGTGTTCGGCGTGAGCAGCTGAGAAGGGGCGATGATCGCGCGGCGCCGGTCGCCCGGATCCAGTCGCACGTTGAAGGGGACGTTGGGATTGAACGTCAGCGCCGACCCCAAGCTGGTGGCGTCCATCTCGCGCGAGAAGTCGACGCTGAGGTAGGCGGCCGGATCGATTCCCGTGTCTCCGTCGGTAGGCGTCGAGCCGGCGAGGGCGGGCGGGCGTTCGGTCACGAAAGACCAGTGGTGGCGGAGGGTGTAAGTGTTGCCGATCAGGTCGCGGTAACCGGCTTCGAGGATGACCTCGTACGTCGCGCTTGTCTGCAGCGTCGCGTGCTCGTAGACGAGCTGGCGGTTGCTGGACCAGTGCACGGAGCCGGCCGTCTCGGGATTCAGGTGCAGCCGGCTTTCCACGGAGGCCTGGTCGACGGCGTGGTCGAACGCGATGTGGATCGGTGCGGCCGTGGATACGTCGATCGCGCCGCGCTGCGGTGAGTAGTCGACGATCTGCGGTGGGTTGCCGCCGCATGCGGTGAGCGGGACGAGAAGCGCAACCGCGACGGCCGCCGCCGCGACCAGGCGCACCTGCCGCGGGCCCTCCCTCCTCCTGCAGGCCCCTGCGCGCCAGGCGCGAGTAGGACGCGATGGCGCGACGTACCGATTGCCCTCAGCCCGTCGCACCTTAGCCGAGGTTAGACGCGAAGGAAACGAGATACCAGCCACCCTGTTAAGACCGTACGAGAAGCGGGCGCTAGAGGTGTGACTTCAGCCGGGCCCTCATTTCCTGCGCGAGCTGCTCGAGCCGAGAGGAGTCGACGAAGAGGAGCGAGATGCTCGGGATCTGGTCGATGGCGCCCTCGATTCCACCCAGGGAAGGATCGGCGGCGCCCAGGATGTCCTTGACCTTGCGCGCGCGGTTGCCCAGCGAGTCCTCAGCCATCGCCTGCAGCTCTGTCACGATCGTGGCCCAATCGAGCTGAGGGCCTGACGTGCGCGGGGGCGTGGTCGGCGCGACCGGTACCGAGGGCGGGGTCGGCTGCGTGTACGAGGAGGACGACGAGTAGGTGGGAATCTGCGCCGTCGGGGGCTCGGCCGGGATGACCGGGATGGTTGGATAGGCCGGGCTGACCGGCTCCGGCGCGGGCGGCACGGCAGCCTGCTGCACCGGCTGTGGGTTTCGCGCGCTGCGCTGGCCGGCGACGATCTCGTCTACGTCGAGCGGCGGGTGCTTGGTGTTGTCCGCCGACTTGACCTCGATCATGGCCGCCGGGTCGTCGCACAGCGCGAGCGCGCGATCCGGCTTGTCCGAGATGTCTCGCGACTCGCTCGTGTAGGCGCCGGCGAGCTCGCCTTCGGAGAGGATGATCACGCCCGTGCCCGCCGAGGACCGGATCATGACGCTGCCGCTCAGCTTGCGGTCGCTCAAGAACTTGAGCAGTGCCTTCATGTCCACCCACGCCGCGTACAGCTCCGTGTACATCGGGCGCGAGACGGTGAGCTCGTAGAGGCCGTCGATGAGCTCGGGCGAGAGGCCGACGACGTCCAGCACTCCGTGCCCGCTGGTCACGTCGTCGTTGAACTGCTGGAGAGCCTGTTTTCCAAGCACCAGGCTGCCCGCATCGGCGGCGCCGTCGTACATGCACTCGAGCGCTGAGCCCTCGCGGAACAGGATCAGTCCCGACGCATCGTCGGTGAGCAGGCGCACGTAACCGGTGTAGCCCTCCTTCTCGAGGGTCGTGATCAGGCGCGGGAAGTCGACGAACGAAGTCTTCAGCGAGTCGTAGATGACCTGCCCGGCCGGAACCGGTATCGGTTCACGCCCGTGCTTGGGCTGCGGACGGTGCTTCACGCCGCGTCTTGGCTGTGGTGCGTCCACCTTTCTCTCCGCTTCAACATGATCTTTGGGTTCTGGCCTTGCTTCGGGTCTCTCGACCTGGGGCTCGGGCCGGGGCTCGGCAGCGGGCTGCGGTGTCGGCGCGGATTCCGCCGCCTGGACGAGGTCTGAGATCCCCGCCTTGACCGTCTCGTCTGCGGGAAGTTTGGCCTTGGCGTCGAACTCGAAATCGCCCCTCGTCCAGTGCAGGGCGCTGACGACGGCGTCGTCGCCCGCCTTCCCGTCGCCCTGGGCGTGGAAGAGGTGACCAAAAAGAAAATAGAGCGCGGTCGACTGCCCGTTCCCATCGCGGACGGTAAGGGTACCGGTGGAGCGCTCACCCTGAGCAGCCTCCAGCAGCGATCGAAGCGGGATTTCGGCAAGCGAGCCGTGGGACTGCAAAAGTCTCCTCCTGAGATCGGCCCAGTCCGATCGGGGGTTAAGAGAAAGTTAGTATAGATATGAGATCAGATCCGCGCGCCCGGACCCTCCCGACGCAGGCGACGCCATCCAGCTTGATGGTCCGGCGTCGCCTGAAAGCAGCCTCGCCTCACCTACCTCCCTGCCGTCCCTGGCGCGCCTGCTCCTGGTTCGCCACGGCCAGTCGACGTGGAACCGCGAGCACCGGATCCAGGGCCATCTTGACCCGCCGCTGTCCGAGGACGGCCGCCGCCAGGCCGCGCGGCTCGGCCTCCGGCTCGCGGGCCGCTTGTTCGCCGGGTTTTACACGAGCGACCTGAAACGCGCCGCCGAGACCGCGCAGGCGGTCGCCGATTCGATCGGAGTCGAACCCAAACCTGAGCCTGGGCTTCGCGAGATCTTCCTCGGTGATTGGGAAGGCCTGCGCACTGAGGAGATCGCACAGCGCTTTCCAGAGGCCTGGGCAAGCTGGAGCGAAGAGCCCGACTGGGACGTCGTCCCCAAAAGCGAGGGCGCTGCGCCGTTCGAGGCGCGCGTCGCGGCCACCCTGAACGCAATCTTCGACCGGCACCAGAGCGGGGACGTGCTCGTGGTCACGCATGGCGGCGTGATCCAGGTCGCTTTGCACCGCGCTGTCGGCCGGCAGAGCTCGGGCCTGTTTCCATTCAAGATCGAGAACGCTTCGATCTCAGTCGTCGAGAAGCGTGACGGTCGCATGATCATCGGCGGCGTGAACGACACCGCTCACCTCGAGCCCGCGCTCGCATCCGAGAGCGGCCCAGGATGACTCGCGAGTCGGAGCGATGGGATGCCGAGCTCGACGAGCGGGCATCGCCTGCGCCGCTGCTTCAGAGCTGGGCCTGGGGCGAGGTGCAGTCGCGCTCAGGCTGGAGCATCGAGAGGGTGCGCCTGGCCGGTGGCGCGATGGCCAGCGTGCAGGTTCGATCTGTAGGGCCGGCCCGCGAGGCATACGCGCCACGGGGCCCGGTGCCGGCGAGCGCCGAGGCCGTGGACGCCCTCGTCGAGTGGGCGCGGACCGCCAGGATCGCGCGCCTCGTGGTGGAGCCCGAGACAGTCGGAAATCTCGCGTCCGAGCTCACGGAGCGCCAGTTCGAACCGGCCGCCCCGACTCAACCACAGCACACGCGCATCATCCGGCTGCGCCCGGAAGCCGAGCTGCTCGCGACGTTCCGTCACGGCCGGCGGTACAACATCCGCGCCGGCCTGCGTCGCGGCGTCTCCGTCAAGGAGGGCCGAGACGCGACCGAGCTTGGGCGCCAGTCGGCGGCGGTCGAGCGCCGCGAATCGATCCACCTCCCCGACGCGCGCTACTACGAGCAACTTCTCGACCTGCTCCCGTGGTGCCGGACCTACGTCGCGTACGCGCCCGAATCGAACGCAGCCCTGGCCAGCGTGCTGGTCGCGCGGCACGCCGGCCGCGCCTACAGCCTTTTCGCCGGCCGCAGCGGGGCGCACCCCGAGCTGATGGGCAACGACCTCGCGTGGTGGAGCGCGATCAGCGCCGCCGCCGAGGCCGGGTGTCATGACTTCGACCTGTGGGGCGTGCCGCCGCCCGAGGCAGGGACGGACCATCCGTGGCATGGACTCGGCTTTTTCAAGTCGGAGTTCGGCGGTGAGGCGGTGGCCTATCCGGGCGCCTGGCAGCTGGTGATCTCGGCCGCCGGCGCCAGGCTGATCTCGCTCGAGAAGAAGTCGCGAGCCTACGTTCGTGGGTTGAAACGAAACATCTCCTAACAATCCTTTAGATCGGTTAGGATGGGCGGTGGTGGCTGCGGTGGTGGAGTCTTCCCGCAAGGTCCTGGTCGTCGAACCCGACGCGCCCACGCGTCGCGAGATCCGTCTCGCCTGCGAGCAGGACGGCTACCAGGTGATCGAGGCCGAGGCGGGAGCCGAAGCCCTCCGCCAGGTCGAGCACTCGCATCCAAACCTCGTCCTGCTCGAGGTCACCCTGCCAGACGGTGCCGGCTTTGACGTCTGCCGTGAGCTGCGGAAGATGGATTCCGCCGTTCCCGTGATCATGATGAGCGCGCGGTCGGACGAGATCGACGTCGTGGTCGCGCTCGAGATCGGCGCGGACGACTACGTGACCAAGCCACTCCGCCTGCGAGAGCTGGTCGCGCGCATGACGGCGCACCTGCGGCGCTCTCGCTTCGAGGCCGGGGACACGATGCGCAGCCGCCTCGAGTTCCGCGACCTCGTGATCGACGTCAACGAGCGCAGGACGTACAAGTCAGGCACGGAGGTCGAGCTGACGCATACCGAGTTCGACCTGCTGACCTTCCTGGCGAGCAACGCCGGCAAGGTCCTGAGCCGCGAGAAGATCCTCAACTCGATCTGGGGCTACGAATATCCGATCGAGACCCGCGTCATCGACGTGCACATCCGCAACCTGCGCCGGAAGATCGAGAGCCAGCCCTCGCGTCCTTATTACATCCTGGCCGTGCCGGGGATCGGCTACCGGTTCACCAACGCCCGCCCGGGGTAGTCGATCCCGAGCTCGCGCAGCGAGTCGACCACGAACTTCCGCTCCCCGATTCGGGGATGCGGGATCACCAGGTCGCGCTGCATGATCCGCCGATCCCCGAACAGCAGGATGTCGACGTCGATGACGCGAGGTCCCCAGTGTCGCGTCGGCTCTCGCCCGCCGGCGCGCTCCACCTCCCTGGCAGTCTTCAGCAGCTGGCGCGGCGTGCCTGGCCACTCGATTTCCACCACCTGGTTCAGAAACCGCGGCTGGTCCAGGACGCCCCATGGCGGCGTTTCCATGACGCGGCTTTGACGCAATATGCGCGCCCCTTTTTGACGCAGGCGCCGGCGCGCGCCGCTCAGGTTCCGCGCCCGCCGACCGAGGTTGGACCCCAGGCCGAGGTAGGCGGTCGTCAACGCATGTGGTCGGCGACGCGTGCGACGCGTGACATCTGTGGCAGGTCGTGCACGCGAACGATGTCGGCGCCTCGAAGGATCGCCGCGGTGACCGTGGCGGACGTGCCCTCGACACGCTCGCCGGCGGGAAGGTCGAGGAGCTTGCCGATGAACGACTTTCGAGAGGTCCCGACAAGGACCGGCTGGCCCAGCTCTTTGAGCTCCTCCAGTCGCCGCATCACCATCCAGTTTTGCTCGGCCGTCTTGCCGAAGCCGATGCCGGGATCGACGATCACGCGCTCGCGCGGCACGCCGGCCTCCAGCGCCCGGTCGATGGCGCGGCGCAGGAACCTCATGATCTCGATCATCAAGTCGTCCGCGTATTCCGTCCCATCCTGGTTGTGCATGAGGACGAGCGCGCACCCGTTGCGTGCGGCCAGGTCGGCGAGGGCCGGCGCGCGGGTCAGGCCCCAGATGTCGTTCAGCATGGCGGCGCCGGCCGCCATCGCCGCTTCGGCCACGTCGAGCTTGTAGGTGTCGATCGAGACCGGCACACCGGATTCGCGAGCGAGGCGGGCGACCACCGGTTCGGTCCGCGCGATCTCTTCACCGGCGCTGATCGGCTGGTGGCCCGGACGCGTCGACTCCCCTCCCACGTCGAGCATGTCGGCGCCCTCGCGAACCATGCGCAGGCCCTGGGCGACCGCACCATCCATGTCCGCGCCAAGGCCGTCGCCGCTGAACGAGTCGGGGGTCACGTTGATGATCCCCATGACATAGGTCCGCGAGCCCCATTCGAACCTGCGCCCACCGATCTCGGCGATCACCCGCCGATTATGCTGCCTCGATGAAGCTCGAGGAGCTCGTGCGCGGCGTCCCAGGCGCGACCATCCAGGGGAATGGCGACGTGGAGATCACGGGGATCGCCTACGACTCGCGGCGCGTGAAGGCGGGCGACCTTTTCGTGGCCGTCGAGGGCCTCCAGGCCGACGGGCATGCGTTCGTCGGCGACGCGGTGGCTCGTGGCGGGGCCGCCGTCGCAGTCGAGCGCGATGTCACCGTCCCGTCTGGCACTCCTGTGGTGCGCATGGCTTCGACGCGGGTCGGGCTCGCCGAGGCGGCGGCGGAGTTCTACGGCCGGCCGTCGCGCCGGCTCAGGGTCGCCGGGATCACCGGCACCGATGGCAAGACGACGACCACGCACATGGCGGAGCACGTGCTCCAGGCCAGCGGCATCGTCGCGGGAGCGATGAGCACGGTCTCATTCACGGTCAGCGGCAGCGACACCGACAACCTCACCGGCCAGACGACCATCGAGGCTCCCGAGGTGCAGGTCTGGCTGGCGCGCATGCTTGAGGCGGGCGTCGCGTGCGCCGTTATCGAGACCACCTCGCACGCGCTGGTGCAGGAGCGCGTGCGCGCCTGCGATTTCGACGTCGCCGCGTTCACCAACGTCGGCCACGACCACCTCGACTACCACGCGACGTGGGACGAATACCTGGAGGCGAAGGCAAGGCTCATCGACCTCACCGCGAACGCCGCGGATAAGGGGATCGAGAAGACGGCCGTCCTGAACCGCGACGACGAGAGCTATGAAAGGCTGTCCCGCCGGTCCATCGCGCGGAGGTGGTCGTATGGGTTGACCACGGCGGCCGACCTGCACCCGCTGGACCTCAGCGTCACCGGAACCGGTTCGCACTTTCGGATGAAGACGCCTGTTGGCGAGACCGAGGTGAGCCTGCACGTGCCGGCTCGGTTCAACATCTACAACGCGCTGTGCGCGGCCGGCGTGTGCCTCGCGCTCGGAGTCCCCCTCGAGGCGGTCGGCGCCGGGCTTGCGGGGTTCGAAGGAGTGCGCGGCCGGCTGGAGCCTGTCGAGCTGGGCCAGGATTTCAAGGTCTTCATCGACTTCGCGCACTCGGCTGGCGCGCTGGCCAGCGCCCTCGCGGAGCTCCGGCCTTTCACTCCGGGGCGCCTGATCGTGGTGTTTGGGTCCACGGCCCGCTCGGACCACGACCGGCCGGGGATGGGCCGCGCGGCGGCCGAATTCTCCGACTTCTTCATCATCACCACCGACGATCCGCTGCTCGAAGACCCGGTGGAGATCGCCCGAGAGGTGCAGTCGGGCGCTGAGGGCAAGGCGCCCGGACGCGATTACGAGATCGTGATCGACCGCCGCGCGGCGATCCGCCGCGCGATCGAGCTCGCAAGGCCAGGCGACTGCGTGCTGCTGGCCGGCAAGGGCCATGAACGCTCGATGCGGACCGCGGCCGGCTCGGAGCCGTGGGACGAGAGGGCTGAGGCCGAGGCGGCGATCAGGGAGCGACTGGCCGTTCGTTAACCGCCGCCGACCATGCGCACGATCTCGACCGTGTCGCCGTCCCGAAGCGTGACGTCTGCGTAGGCGGCCCGCTCGAGGATCGTGCCGTTGTGCTCGACCGCGATCGCGCGCGGGTTGACGCTCAGCTGTTCGAGGTAGGCCAGCAGCGGAGTCGCGCGCTCGAGCTCGACCCGCTTGCCGTTCACCTTCAGCACGATCAACTGAACATTCCGATCGCCGCGTAGCCCGCCGCACCTGCGACGCGGACTTCTTCGATCCGTTCCGCGGTCATGCCGC
Source organism: Candidatus Dormiibacterota bacterium (assembly GCA_039935415.1). Classification (GTDB taxonomy): domain Bacteria; phylum Chloroflexota; class Dormibacteria; order Dormibacterales; family Dormibacteraceae; genus Palsa-870. The sequence goes on along the minus strand of JBDTKH010000006.1, from coordinate 18,756 downwards.
CGATGGCGATCACCGGGATGCGCACCGACTTTGCCACGCGGGCCAGCTCTTCCACGCCGGCCGGCGACGCTTCGGGATGGCTCGCGCTCGACCACACCGGGCCGAAGATCACGTAGTCGGCGCCGTCGCGCTCCGCGGCTTGCGCGGCTTCCACGGAGTGCACCGAACGCCCGACCAGCCTCTGGCCGAGAAGTGCTCGCGCGCCGGCGACGTCGATGTCGCGCTCGGGCAGGTTCACCCCCGCCGCGCCGGAAGCAAGGGCTACGTCGCACCGCGAGCTGATGAGGACCGGTATCGGAGACGCCGCCACCAGCTCCCGCGCCTCGCGCTCGAGCTCGGCCGCGCTGAGCTCGGGTGCGCGCAGCTGCAGGACTGTGGCGCGCGGCGCGGCGCGGAGTCCGGCGGCCGCGCTCGCGATCACGGCCATCGCGACGGGCGTGACTAAGACGGTCGCGAGATGCCCTCGGTAGGCGAGCTGGCGCTTGCGTCGCCGCGCCTCGGTATGCGTCCCGCGATGTATGCCTTGCGCCCGGCCTCGACGCCTTCCTTGATCGCCTCGGCCATCAGGGCTGGGTCTCTGGCGAGCGCAACCGCGGTGTTGACCAGCACGGCGTCCGCCCCGAGCTCCATCGCGAGCGCCGCGTCCGACGGCGCGCCGATGCCCGCGTCCACGACCACGGGGATCTTCGCCTCCTCGATGATGATGCGCACCTGCTCCAGCGTCTGGAGGCCCTGGCCGGAACCGATCGGCGAGCCGAGTGGCATCACGGTCACGGTGCCTATCTCCTCGAGCTTTTTCGCGAGCACCGGATCGGCGTTGATGTAAGGCAGCACCTTGAAACCTTCGCCCACCAGCACGCGCGCCGCCTTCAACGTCTCCTCCGGGTCGGGGAAGAGATAGCGCGGGTCGGGGATCACCTCGAGCTTCACCCAGTCGGAGAGGCCCATGGAGCGGGCGAGGCGTGCGATGCGGATCGCCTCCTCGGCGGTCCGGCACCCGGCGGTGTTCGGCAGGATGCGGTAGCGCTTCCAGTCGATCACGTCGAGGATGGTCTTCTTCTTCGGATCGTCGAGGTCGAGGCGGCGCAGCGCCACGGTGACCAGCTCGCACCCCGACGCCTCCAGCGCGTCGACCATCGACTGATCGGTCGGGTACTTGCCGGTCCCGAGGAACAGGCGCGAGCGCAGCTCGACGCCTGCGATCACCAGTGGGTCCCGGGTAATGGTCTGCACGGATCCAGCTTAGCGAACGGCGGAAACGTCTAAATGGCGCCTCTAGGTCAGGTGAGCTCTTGCTGAACGAGCAGGGTCTTGTCCCGCCCGTAGGTCAGGCGCTTGATCGCGTCCTCGACTGAAAGCCAGAGCAGCTTGTCGACCTCGATCCCCGGCTTGAACCTGCCGCTCTGGACGTGCATCACCCAGTAGCAGGCGACCTTATCGCGACCACGTCGGTCGACGTACGCGGTGCAACCGAGCGGTCGCACCAGCTCGCAGCGGAGCCCGGTCTCCTCCCGGACCTCGCGCAGCGCGCAGTCCTCGGCGCTCTCGTCGGGCTCGATCTTTCCCTTGGGTAAAGTCCAGTCGTCGTAGGCGGGGCGATGGATCACGGCGACCTCTGTGTCGCCCGACTTCGTGGTCCGGCAGACGACACCACCGGCTGCCCTGATCACGCTCACATCAGCCACTTCCAGGATCTTTGTTGCCACCGTTGCTCCTTCGTAAGGTGAAACGTATGCGTTAACGCCGTGTCCTTGGTCAGGCCATCACGCGATGACGTGACGTGAGTCTAATGCGCCGGACCGCCAGTCACCAAGCCCTTTTGCAGGTTTTACCGGCTAGCCGCGGAGCCCTGCAGTGTGGAGAATCGCGAACGCGACCCATGCGATGACCGCTGCCGCGGGAATGGTGACGACCCACCCGATCGCTATGTTCGCTCCCAACCCCCATCGCACAGCGGTCAGCTTGCGGCTTGCCCCAACGCCCATCACGGCGCCCGTGATCACGTGCGTGGTGCTCACCGGCAGGCCGATAAAGGTCGCGCCCTGGATCACGGTCGCGCCCATCAGCTGTGCGGTCATCCCGGTGGCCGGCTCCAGCTTGAGGATGCTCCAGCCAAGGGTCCGGATGATTCGCCAACCGCCCGCGTACGTGCCGAACGCGATTGTGACGGCAGACAGCACCACCACCCACAGCGGCACCTGGAACTTTGTGAGGTCGCCTGACGCGATCAGAGCCAGCGTCATCGCGGCCATCGTCTTTTGCGCATCGTTGGCGCCATGGGAATAGGAGAGCAGGGCCGCGGTGACCACCTGCAGGCCGCGGAACACACGGTTGACGGGAGCGGGCCGAAGCTGCAGACGGTGCACGACCAGGATCAGCAGGATCGCGAAGATTGCCGCGGCCAGGAATCCCAGGGGCGGCGAGAGGACCAGGCTTGCCACCTGTTTGCCGAGGGCCGACCACCTGACCCCGCTGAGCCCGCCCGCCGACGCGATGCCCGCGCCGCAAAGGCCGCCGATGAGCGCGTGGGTCGAGCTGCTGGGCAGCCCGCGGTACCAGGTGATGAGGTTCCACGTGATCGCCCCAAGCAAAGCAGCCATCACGACAACGAGGCCAGGCTTGATGGCCAGCGTGCTGGCGATTGTGTTCGAGACCTTTGCCTGGAAGAAGGCAACCGTGACCACGGCACCCACCAGATTGAAGACAGCGGAGAGCCCGACCGCGGTGTGAGGCGCCAGGGCTCGAGTCGATATCGAGGTTGCGATGGCATTCGCGGTGTCGTGGAAACCGTTGGTGAAATCGAAGAGTATCGCGACCCCTATGGTCGCCCAAAGGAGAATCGCCGTCTCACGCATTTTTGATCGCGATGGTCTCCATCACGTTGGCCGCTTGCTCGCAAGCATCCATCGTCGCTTCGAGCAGGTCATAGATGTCCTTCCACTTGACCAGCTCTGAAGCGTCCTTCACTTTTGAGAACAGGTCTCCGAGCGCGAGGCGGGTGAGCCGGTCGCCTTCGTTCTCGAGCCGGTGGATCTCCAGCCGGTGGGGCTTCAGCTCCGCGAATCCTTCGAGCCGGTCGAGCGCGGCGGCGATCTCGATACCGGCCTTGGCCAGGAGCTCTCCCATCTGTTTGGCGGGATCGCTAATGTTCTCGATTCGGTAAAGGTCGACCTTGTCGCCGGTCTCCTCGGCCAGGTCGACTATGTCGTCGAGGCTCGACGCGAGCAGCAGGATGTCCTCGGGTTCGAGCGGCGTCATGAACGTGCTGTTGACGAGGTTGTGAAGCTGGTGCGTCGCTTCGTCGCATTCGTGCTCCAGGTCGCGAAGGCGCGTATGGCGGCTCCTGCCTTCCAGAAGTGACTTGCTGAGTTCTGTAAGCGTCTCGCTGACCAGCTCTCCCTGTTTCCGAAACAGGTCGAAGAAACGCCGCCCGCGGGTTACCGGTGTCAGTCTCATCGCATCCTCCGGCGTTTAGGCTAGAGGCGCCTTGGTTAAGGCGTCGTTAACGTTGCCCCTACCATTCTGGAAGTGACCGACCACGGTTTGCTGCGACTGGGCGGTCTGGTAGAAGGCGCACTGACGAACGCACTAGACGCTTTGAGCGGAAACGACCTGGCGCTGGCGGACGGAGTCGTGCGCGGCGATCTGGAGATCAACCGAGCTCGTTACCAGATCGAAGAACAGATCACCGATCAGTTGTCAGGTGGTGATGCAGGGCAGGTCCGGTGGATGGTGGCAGCCCTGTACGTACTTTCGGAGCTGGAGCGAATGGGTGACCACGCCGAGGGCATCGCCAAGGTGACATTGATGCTGGGCCCGCATCCCACCCTGTCTGTGCCCGCCGTGATCACAGAGATGGGCGCCACAACTCTGAAGATGGTGCACCGCACACTGGCGGCGTTTGAGAAACGCGACGCAAGAGCTGCGCGTGCGCTCTGCAGAGAAGACGACGAGATCGATGGGCTATATGACCGGGCATACCAGGAGCTGATCTCGATCATGGTTGCCGATCGCAAGCACGTGACCGAGGCCACCTACCTGATCTGGATCACTCACAACCTCGAAAGAATCGCCGACCGTGCAACCAATATCTGCGAGCGGGTGGTCTATCTGGTCACCGGTCGCGTGGAGGAATTGAACGTCTCCAAGTACTGAGCCAGTCCGAGCCCGGGTGGTCGTGATCGGCCCCGTCCCGACAATGGCTGCTCGGCTCAAGGGGCAGTTGGGGGTGGATGACATCGACGTTGTGTGGCACCGGCAGGCAAGCGGGTTGCTGCGCGAGCCGGTCGCCGACGCAATCGTGCTGGACGGGGTCGACCTCATCGACGCCACCGTGGCCGTACGCCGCGCGACTGCTGCTTGGCTGCTGGTGGTCGGGCCCGACGAGCGGGTGGCCGCCACCTGCCTGGCGATCGGTGCCGACGCTTGGCTGCCTTCTGGCAGCGCTTCGACGCTGGTCGGGGCCCAGGTACGGGCTCTCCTCAGAAAGCGGATCAGCGCTCGAGTGGAGGCGGTGATCGAGGCCGGCCGCCTGCGCCTCGACGTCGGGGCCCGACTCGCGAAGATCGAGGGCAGGGAGGTTGAGTTGAAACCACGCGAATTCGACTTGCTAAGAGTCTTCGTCGAAAACAGGGGCGTTGCCCTGAGCCGCGACCGGATCCTCGCTGGAGCTTGGGGCTCTCGCTTTGTCGGAGAACCCAAGACAGTGGATGTGCACGTGGCCTGGCTTCGACCCAAGCTCGAACGAAGTGGGCTCAGGGTGACGACCTTGCGCGGGGTCGGTTACCGTCTGGACGTGCTCGAGGACCGAAGGCCTCACGTCCTGTTCGTGTGCGTCCAGAATGCGGGGCGCAGCCAGATGGCAGCCGCGCTCTTCAACCGTCATGCCCAGGGGCTTGCCTTAGCGGACTCTGCAGGAACCAGGCCGGCAGCTCGAGTTCACCCGGAGGTGGTCAAAGCCATGCGCGAACTAGGTGTCGACCTGGGATCAGCCAGGCCTCAGCTGATGACGCCTGAGATTGCAGCTGGCGCTGTCAGGGTCGTCACGATGGGCTGCGGCGAGGGTGAATGTCCGGTGGTGAATGTTCCGACAGAGGACTGGCGCCTCCCCGATCCTGCCGGGCAACCGGTGGAGGTCGTGAGACTCATTCGAGACGAAATCGACCATCGGGTCAGGTCTCTCCTGGCGAGTCTCGAAGCCTGAGGCCGGTCAGGCGCTCTTGATCGCGATCGTCTCGATGATCTCGGCCGCCGATTCGCACTCGTCCATCGTCGACTCGAGCAAAGCGTAGAGGTCTTTCCATTTGATGAGGTCAGCGGGAGTCAGATGGTTGCCTTCGAACAGCCTCTCCAGCGCATGGCGGGTGATCGCGTCGCCTTCGTTCTCAAGCCGGTGGATTTCCTGTAGGACCGGTTCCAACCCGTCGAGCTCCTCCAGCATGTCGACAGCCTTGGCCAGCTCGGCGCCAGCCTGGGCGAGGCATTGGCCGAACCGCTGCGCCGGCTCTGTGATCGCGCCGACGTCGTAAAGATCGATCTTGTCCGAGACCTCTTCGGCGAGGTCGACCACCTCGTCGAGTGAATGCGCAAGGCGCAGGATGTCCTCCTGTTCCATCGGCGTGGTGAAGGTTCGGTTGGTCAGGTTGTAGATCTCATGGGTCACGTCGTCGCATTTGTGCTCGAGGTCCCGGAGAAGCTGGTGATGGATCTTCCCTTCACAAAGCGAGTTGCTGAGCTCGGTCAGGGATTGGCTGACCAGATGTCCCTGCTGCCTGAACAACTCATAAAAGCGGCGTTCGCGAGGAACCAGGCTTAGCTTCAGGTTCTAACCACCCGCGGCTAAGCGTAGGGCAGCCGCGCGACAAGACGCGGCGCCAGGCCGCCGCGTGCTCCTTGAGTTCAAGGAGTCGTCGGAATCGCCCGGCAGGACAAGATCCAGGGCTTTACAGCGGCTTGCGTGCCGGGACGCCCGGCCGGCGCGGATAGGCGGCCGGCGTCGGGCGCACCTTGTTCACGATCACGATGGTGCCCGCGCCGCGCGCGGCCGACCGCGCCTGCACGACGGCACTGATCGCTCCGCCCATCAAACCTATCGCCCGTTGCGCCGCTCCCAGGTCCTCTGCCTCCGTCTTCTGCGCCAACAGCCGGCCTCCGACTTTGACCAGTGGCAGGCACAGCTCGGCCAGCACCGGCATCGGCGCCAGCGCCCTCGCCACCGCGACGTCGAACGCTTCGCGGTAGCGGGGATCGCGTCCTACCTCCTCTGCGCGCCGGGCCAGGACCTCCACTTCCTTCAATCCGAGCTTCGCGCAGGCGCTGACCAGGAATGCCGCCTTGGCCTGGTCGGCCTCGACCAGGGTCATGCTCAACACGGGCCTCATGATCTTCAACGGCAGGCCAGGCAGGCCGCCGCCCGACCCGACGTCCACGACCTTGCCGGCGTCGCCCAGGTGATCGAGCAGGACGAGCGAGTCGTCGACGAGCTCCGCGGCCGGGCTCGAAACCAGGCCCGGCCACTCCGAGATCAATCGCGCCAGCTCCGCGAGCTGAGCCCGGATCCACTGTTCCGGACGGGCATCTGTGGCCTGGATGCGGCCGATACGTTCGTTGGGACTTGCGCTCCGGTCCTCGCGCATCATTCAGATGCGCTCCGGTCCGGTGCTCGTGCCGCCTTCGTCTCGACCGCCCCAGACCACATCTGCTCCGTCCGGCCAGTGTATCCGGGCTTAGAATCATTCACTGAGATGCCTATCTACGAGTATCGGTGTGGAAGCTGCTCACAGAAGTTCGACGTCCTCACCAGGTTCGCCGAGCGCGACAGCGCCCAGGTGTGCCCATCGTGCGAGTCGACGAAGACAAGGGTGATGGTTTCGAGCTTCGCCTTCGCTGGCGGCGCGTCATCCGAATCGGCCGACTTCTCGAGCGCCGAGGGTGGTGGCGGAGGCTGCTGCGGCGGCGGGTGCGGCTCGTGCGGCTCCGGCCCCAACTGATCCGCTAACTTGCTCTTCCCGGTCACGTACCGGGTCAACGCCGCCGGCCACATGCAGGTGGGTGGCTGCGACCTCGTCCTGCTGGCCCGCGAGCACGGCACTCCGCTCTACGTCTACGACGAGGCCACCGTACGCCAGCGCGCGTCGGAATACGTGGCCGCGATGGGCCCGGCCGGGCAGGTGCTTTACTCGGCGAAGGCCTTCGCGTCGCCACAGTTCCTGCGCGTCGTGGCGGAAGAGGGCCTTGGTCTCGACGTCGTGTCGGCGGGCGAGCTGCACCTCGCGCTGAAGTCCGGGTTTCCGCGGGACCGCATTCACTTCCTCGGCAACAACAAGAGCCGCGAGGATCTGAATGCCGCCTACCAGGCGGGCGCGACGATCGTCGTCGACGGCGATTACGAGTTCGAGCTGCTTCGCGACGTCGTGCCCGACGGCAAGCGGACACCGGTCATGCTCCGCCTGTCGCCGGGAGTGAAGCCGGACACGCTGGACAACATCTCGACCGGCCAGCTCGATTCGAAGTTCGGCTTCTCCATCGAGTCGGGCGCGGCCCGCCGCGCAGTCGAGCAGGCATTGGGGCATCCGCGGCTCGAGCTTGTCGGATTGCACTCGCACATCGGCTCGCAGATCCTGGCCCTCGGCGCGTACGAGAAGGCGATGAGCATCATGCTCGACCTGCTCGTCACCCTTCGCGACGAGCTGCACTTCGAGCCGCGCAAGCTTGGCGCCGGCGGCGGCCTCGGCATCGCGTACACGCGCAACGACGACCCGCCGACGCCGCGTCATTTCGTCGAGCTCATCCGCCACTCGCTGGTCGCGGGCTGCGCGCAGCGCGGCCTGAAGGTGCCCCAGCTCGTGGTCGAACCAGGAAGGTCGATCGCCGGACCCGCGGGCATGGCTCTCTACACAGTGGGCTCGATCAAGGACATCCCAGGCGTACGCCGCTACGTCGCGGTCGACGGTGGCATGGGCGACAACATCCGTCCCAAGCTGTACGGCGCGCGATACGAGGCGTACCTGGCGTCCGCACCTGATCGTGCAGTCGATGGCAAGGTCACCATCGCAGGCAAGTACTGCGAATCAACCGACATCTTGATCACCGACATCGAGATGCCGCCGCTGAAGGCCGGCGACGTCATCGCGCTGCCCGCGGCCGGCGCCTACTGCCTGGCCATGGCGAGCAACTACAACGGCATGCCGCGGCCCGAGGTGCTGATGCTGGGCGACGGCGAGGCGCGGGTGATGCGACGGCGGGAGACGCTGGACGACCTGGTCGCCGCCGAGGTTTTCCCGACCTAAACCACCGTGAAGGTCGCGGAGGCGCAGGCGGTCGGGTCGCACGCCCTGACCGTTGCCTCGCCGATGCCTACTGTGCTGGGCAGCGTGAAGCTGGTCAGAAAAGTCCCATCGGAGCCGATCGAGGCGTACCAGGCGAGCTTGTTCGTCGTCCCCTGGGCGAGAGTGAGCGCGACGGTCCTGACCGGAGAGAAATGGAATCCCTTCACGTCCATGGTTCCGCCCCTCGCGACGCGGCCGGCCGAGAGCGCCAGCGACCGAGGCAACGGGCTCGCAGGCGTGGTTGACGTCGGGCTGGGCGTCGGTGAGGAGATCGGCGACGGCGAGCCGCTCCCCGACGGGGTCGGGAGCACGAAAGGTTCGAGCACGTGAAGCGTGGTGGACCCATGGCAGGTGGATGCCCAGCAGACGCGGACTGTGTGGTTGCCCGGCGGAGTTTCGACCGGGACTTCGAGATAAACCGTCGCGTTGCCGCCCGAGTCGGAGTGAAAGCGCACGGAATGGACGAAGCTCAGCAGCTGGACGTCGCCATCCTGGTCGGGCGGCAGGTTAGAAGCAGTCACCACCACCGTGTCGCCCGCCCGGACGGTGGTCGAGGACAGGGACAGCACCGGCTTGGGTCGCGTGACCAGGTAGCCCGCGAACCCGACGACCAGGAGGACGATCAGGATGGCGAGCGCGGCAAGCGCCCACCGGCGCTTGTGTGATCTCTTCGCCGGCGCAGGTGGCGGAGGCGACGGGTAGGCGAGCGTGATCGGCTCGCCGGCCTCGGGCTCGTCGACGAAAGTAGGCGTCATGACTCGCGTCGCGTCCGCCATGGCCGGGCGGGGAGCCGCGACGGGAGCCATGACGAGGGTGCGCCCGACGGCCGGCTCGGTTTTTCTGGCCAACGCAGCGCTCAACGCGTCTACGAACGCAGCGCAGCTCTCCCAGCGCTGGGCGGGATCCTTGGCGAGGCCGCGCATGATGACCGAGTCGACCCTGGGACCCAGCGAGCGGATGCGCGAGCTGGGTGGCGCAGGCTCGCGGTGCACCTGCGCGTAAAGGAGCTCCATCAGGCCCTCGCCGTCGAAGGGGATGACCCCGGTCAACATCTCGTAGGCGATGGTGGCCAGGGAGTAACGGTCGGACGCCGGGCCGACGCGGCTGCCGGTCACCTGCTCTGGCGCCATATAAGCCGGCGTGCCCGTGGTGACGCCCGTCATCGATTTCAGGGACGAGCCTTGCAGGAGCTTGGCCAGGCCGAAGTCGGCGAGAACAGGCGTGTCGTCCGGCTCGAGCAGGACGTTGGCCGGTTTGACGTCGCGGTGGACGATGCCCTTGGCGTGCGCGTAGTCGAGACCTGCGGCGATCCCCCTCAGGAACTTCAGCGCCGAGGCGTGGTCGATCGGGCCCTGGTTGAGCCTGTTCGCGAGGCTTCCGCCGGCGATGTACTCGACGATCATGTACGGAGTCCCGTCGAACTCCCCGAAGTCGTAGACGTTGAGGATGTTCGGATGGCGCATCTGGGCGATCGCCTGCGCTTCGTGCCGAAAACGAGCAGTCGCGTCAGGGTCTGGGGCGATCGCCTGCAGGACTTTGACCGCGCCCGTGCGCTCGAGCTGCACGTGGTAGGCGCGGTAGACCAGGCCCATGGCGCCCTGGCCGATGAAATCCTGGACCTCATACTGGCCTAGCTTCGTTCCCGGAGCGATCGACACGGCCCCTGATTATGAGGTTCGGTTCCGCGGAGCCAGACTGAGTTAACCGATCGTTGATCCTTGCTTCCAGCCGCCGCGACCGCGCAGCCTGATCGCCACGACGCCGGCCAGGATCGAGAGCGCGATCTCGTTCGCCGTGACCGCGCCGATGTCGAGTCCCACCGGGCTCTGTATGCGCTCGATGACCTGCTCTGGCACCCCCTTCGAGCGCAAGGCCTCCAGGTGATGGCCGGTGTGCCGGCTGCTGCCGACGAGGCCGATGAATCGAGGGTCCGTTGGGATGAGCGTCTCGAGCGCCTCGACCAGGTCTGGCGCGTCGTGATCGGTGTGGATGGCGTACACCTCAGCGCCGAGCGCGCCGGGCAGCTCGCCGAGAGAACCAATCGCCGCCGGCCACGGAGCATCCTTCAAGCGCTCCGGCCGCGTCTCCACTAGCAACGTCCGGAAGCCGAGCTCGGGCGCCCACCGCAGGAGCGTGGCGGCGACCGGGGTTGCGCCGAACACCACCAGCGTCGGCGCGGCCAGGTAAGGCTCCAGGTAGACCTCGATCGAGCCCAGGTCGTGGCGGTACGTCCGCAGCACCGGGATCGCGCCATCCGCTACACGAGCGGCGTCCGCGAGCGCGGCCGAGTCGAACTCGCTGCAGCCCAGTGTTCCGGCGAGCGTCGCCGTCCGCGACATCAGGATCTTCGCTCCGGCATGCGACGGCGGCTCGCTTTCGACCTTGATCACCGTCGCGAGCACCGCCTCCTCGCCACGCGAGACGCGCTTGGCGAGAACTTCTTCCACCGACGTCCGGTCGGGGGACCCGGCCGGCTGGCTAGGCACGGGCCATCGTGCGCGTGAGCGCGGAACGGATGGCGGCCGCCGCGCGCTCGACCTCGTCGTCTGTGGTGGCGTAGCCCGTGGTCAGGCGCAGGCTGCCGAGCGCCCGGCCGAGGTCCAGGCCAATGGCAAGCAGGACGTGCGACGGATCGAGGGAGCCGGAGGCGCAGGCCGATCCGCTGGAGGCGGCGACGCCCACCAGGTCGAGCGCGAGCAGCATGTCTTCTCCACGCCGTCCGGCGAAGAAGCCGGTGGCGAAGTTGGGGAGGCGATCCTCGGCGCCCGTCAGCATGGCGCCCAGCTCGGCGAGGAGCACGCGCAATTGCTGGGCCTGCCCCTTCGCAGCAGTGGACCTGGACGCCCGATGGCTGGCGCAAACGCTGAGCGCGGTTGCGGCCGCCACGGCGGCTCCGACGTCCTCCATTCCACTCCGCCGGCCCCACTCCTGTGGACCACCGAAAAGAAGAGGATCGATCTTCACGCCGTCTCTCACGAACAGGATTCCGCCCCGCCCGCCGCCGAGCTTGTGCCCGCTGAACGAGACGAGGTCGGCGCCATCCGGAACCGGGACCCAGCGCGGCCCCGCGCATGCGTCCACGTGCACGAGCGCTCCCCGCTCGCGCGCGCGAGCGATCACCTCAGCGACGGGCTGGATCGTGCCCACCTCGTTGTTCGCGAGGCCGATCGAGACGAGCGCCGCGTCGCTCGGGATGGCGCCGGGGTCCGCTCGTGCGTCGGCGCCGACGCCGAGCACGTCGACCGCGCGCCCTTCGGACTGGAGGCGCCTCACCGCGCCCAGCACGGATTGGTGCTCCGCCGCCCACGTCACGATCCGTCCGCCCTTCGGCAACTTGCGCGCCGCACCGAACAGCGCAAGGTTGACGGCCTCCGTGCCCGACGCCGTGAACGAGATCTCCGTTCGGTCGGCGCCCAACGCGTGTGCCGCGATGTCGCGCGCGCGGTCGAGGGCGGCGCGCGCCGATCGACCCTCGGCGTGAGGGCTCGAGGGATTGCCATCGGGCACATCGACGAGCGCCGCGCGGACTTCAGGCAGGACGGGCGCCGACCCGGCGTCGTCGAGGTAGATGCGGCTCACCGCCGGGCCCATGCGCGCGGCGCGATTCAGCCGCGGCTGTGGTCAGGCTGCTGGATGAGCTCCTGGAAGGTGCCCTGGAAGTTCTTGAGGTACAGGTGAAGGTCGATGATCTCGTCGACGGTGATGGGCTCGGCGGCGACCACGGGCTCTGCCACCGGCTCGGGATTCGCCGTCTCGAGCTCCTCCACAGCGCCGCCCGCGATGGCGAGCACGACGATGAAAGTCACCTGGCATTGGGCGCAGGTGACCTGAAGGTGGAAGCGCTCCTCCTCATGGCTGAGGACCTGGACCTCACAGCCTTTCAAGCTGCGCCCGCACACCGGGCAGTTGTAAAAGCGAGCCCGGTCGCGGATGAACTCGATGATGCTCATCGCGGCCCAATATTACGCCGCGAGGCTCAGAGCCAGGTGAGCTAGCGCTGTCCTTCGATGCATGTGCAGCCCGCTGGACCCACCACCGCGGAATGGCGCGTGCCGGCGGGGAGCACCATCCTGTCCCCCGCCTTCAGCTCGAGCCGCCGAGCTTCATCCTCGAGGACGAACGTGATCGATCCGTCGACGCAGTACAGCACCTTCTCATAACCGTGGTTGTGGGGCGCGTAGCGATCGCCGGGCCCGTTCGACCACGAATAGCATCCCGTGGCCTCGCCGCGCAGCCGGGTCATCAGGTCTTCGGGGCTCGACACGTGGCCGATTCTAAGATTGCAGCATTGAAGCCTTGATGGCAGGTGTGAAGCTTCGCTTCCTGGCCGACTGCAACGTCGGACGGCTCGCGCGCTGGCTGCGCGCGCTTGGATACGACGCGTCCTATCACGCGAGAATCGGTGACGGCGAGCTCGTTCGCGAGGCGGCCGCCGAGAGCCGGGTGCTGCTCACTCGAGATCGCGACCTCACCAGGCGGCGGGTCATCCAGACCGGCGTGGTGCGCGCGATCCTGATCCGCGACGACGAGGTCACCAGCCAGTTGCGCCAGGTCTTCGCAGAGCTCGGGCTCGAGCTGAAGGAAGCGCTCACCCGCTGCATCGTGTGCAACTCCGAGCTGGAGTCTGTTGTCCCATCGACTGTCGCGGAGCGCGTGCCGCCATACGTTCGCCGCACGCAATCGCGGTATTCGGAATGCCCAGACTGTGGCCGGATCTACTGGGCGGGCACCCACTGGCAGCGGATGCGCGAGGTCCTCGCCGGCCTGTGAAAGATGTCCTGCGCCGCCTGGTTGCGGGCGAGCTCACCGAGGACGAGGCCATCGCCGAGCTTCGCCGCGTCCAGCTCGAGGAGCTCGGCGGTCGTGCCCAGCTCGACCTCGGCCGCTTCCTGCGCCGTGGCGTCCCAGAGGTCGTTCTCGCCACAGGCAAGACTCCCGACGACGCGGCGCGGCTGGCCGTCGCGATGACCGCTCGCCAGGGGCAGGGGCTGATCAGCCGGATGACCGAGGCGCACCGGAGCGCGCTCGACAGCGCCGCGAGCGCAGCCGGCATGCGGGTGGTCGCGTACGCGTCGTCGGCACGCGTGTTGCGAGCCGGGTTCACGCCGGAGGCGCTCGGCGGGAAGGTGGGCATCCTGACCGCCGGGACCTCGGATCTCGCGGCCGCCGAGGAGGCGAAGATGGTCGTCGAGGCGTGCGGGCTCGAGGCCCGGCTCAGCGCCGACCTCGGCGTCGCCGGCCTGCATCGATTCGTCGGCCCGCTCGCGGCCACCCTCGAGTGGGGCGCCGACGTCCTCATCGTCGCGGCCGGGATGGACGGCGTCCTCCCGGGGTTGGTCGCGGGCCTCATCGACGTGCCTGTGGTCGGGCTTCCCGTGTCGACCGGCTACGGGAGGGGCGGGGCCGGCGAAGCCGCGCTCACGACGATGCTCCAGTCATGCTCGACCGGGCTCGTGGTCGTGAACATCGACAACGGGGTCGGTGCGGGCGCCGCCGCCGTGCTCGTCGCTCAGCGCCGCTTGCGTGGCCGCAAGGAAGCCACGACCGCGCCGCCCAGCGCCGCGACGAGCAGCAGGCCGAGCAAGAAGGGGGCGATCGAGCGCCACGTGTCGGCTCCGCCCGGGACGGCAAAGGTCAGCCCAAGCACGAGCAGCAAGACAAGGACTCCCAAGAGCAGCCAGGGGAAGCCGCGCCGCCGCCGACCGTAGAACAACATCCACAGCGCGCCGGGCCGGGCGCGCGCAGAGCGCATTTCCGGTTGCACGCGCGCAGGGCGCATTTCCGGTTGCGCGCGCGCAGGGCGCACTTCCTGATCTTTCTTGGGTTCGCTCACAGCAGGCCTGGCAGTTGGCTGAGCGACGAGATCGTGGGGATGCCGTCGGGCGGCGCAGATTCCGCGTGCGCGGTGTAGATCACCGCTCGCATGCCCGCAGCGAGCGGGCCTTCGTAGTCTTCGCGCACGCGGTCTCCAACAAACAGCACGTGCGGCGCCTCAACGTCGATCGCGTCCAGCGCCGCCCGGTACACCTCGAGCGCCGGCTTGCGCCGGCCCACCTCGCTCGAGAAGACCACGGCGTCGACGACCTCGCCGATACCATTGGTCTCGACCTGGCGTCGCATCATCTCCGGCGGGAACGGAGCGTTCGAGCAGACGCCACGCCTGATCCCATGCTCGCCCAGCCAGGAAAGGACCTGGAGCGCGTCGGGATCCAGCCTGACAGCACGGTCCCAGCACTGCTGCTCCGCGTCGAGGATCTCGTACAGGAGGCCGTCGAGGAGATCTATCCCGGCCCTCGCCCACGTCGCGCGAAACACGTCCATGTAGTCGACCTCGTCCTCGCTCATGCTTCGGACATACTTCTCGAGGGGCATCAATACCTCGCTCAGGATGAACTGTGCCTCGGGCGCCGGCGTTCCGAGCGCAGACTCGATGCGCGGGCGAAAGGAGCGCATCACCTCCAGCAGGTCCTCGGTCGGGTAGTCGAAAGTGACCAGCGTCCTGCCGTAGTCGAACAGCACACCTCGCGTGCCGGGCATCCGCATATCCTGATGCGCGTGACTAAACGGGAGGGCCGCACCTCCTTGACGCACCTGGACGAGCGCGGGGCGGCGCGCATGGTCGACGTCGCGGAAAAGGCGTCGACGGTGCGCGAGGCGCTTGCCGAATGCGTCGTGCGAATGAGCCCATCCACGCTGCGGGCGGTGCGCGCCGGCACTCCGAAGGGCGACGCGCTCCAGGTGGCCCGGATCGCTGGAATCATGGCCGCCAAGCGAACGCCCGAGCTGATCCCCCTGTGTCATCCGCTGCCGCTGACCAGCGTCACCGTCGACTTCAAGTTCGTGACCGGTGGGGTGCGCTTGCTGGCGCGCGCGCGTGTCACCGGGCAAACAGGCGTCGAGATGGAGGCGCTGACGGCCGCGGCCGTCGCCGGCCTGACCCTGATCGACATGACAAAGGGCCTCGAGAAGGGCGTCTACCTCGAGTCCGTCCGGTTGCTCGAGAAGTCGGGGGGCCGGTCGGGGACATGGAAGCGGGAGCCCGGCGGCAAACCCAGGTGAGCCGGGCGCACGTGGTGACCATCAGCGATGGGGTCTCCGCCAGGACGAGGACCGACCAGAGCGGGCCGGCCCTCGTGCGGATGCTCGAGCAAGCTCACTTCGAGGTCTCTGGACCGGAGGTGGTGCCTGACGACCAGGAGCGCATTACAGGCGCCATCGTTGCGGCCGTCGTCAACGACGCCGACGTCGTGGTCACCACCGGCGGCACCGGGCTCGGCCCGCGGGACGTCACTCCGCAGGCGACGTCGGTGCTCATCGATTACGAGGTGCCGGGCATAGCGGAGGCGATGAGGCGCGCGGGCGCGGCCGCCACGCCGATGGCAGTGCTGTCGCGCGCGATAGCGGGAGTTCGGGGCCAGACGCTGATCATCAACGTGCCGGGCAGCGTCAAGGGCGCCACCGAGTCGCTCGAGGCCGTGATGGCGATCCTTCCCCATGCGATCCGCCTCTTGCACGGCCACACCTCCCACGATTGAATCTCAACGCGGACCTTGGCGAAGGCGCAGGCGATGACGAGACCATCCTTGTCCACGTGGACAGCGCGAGCATTGCGTGCGGCGTGCACGCGGGCTCGGCCTCGCTGGCCATCGCAACGGTTGCGCGCTGCACTGCGCGTGGCGTCGAGGTCGGCGCGCATCCCGGCTATGACGACCGCGCGAGCTTCGGCCGTGCCGACCTGCCGCTGTCCGTCGGCGAGATCCATGCCCTGGTCGCGTTCCAAATCGCGGGCCTCGCCGCCATCGCCCCGATCGCTTATATCAAGGCGCACGGCGCGCTGTACCACCGATGCGAGAGCGATCCCGGAGCGGCGGAGGCGCTCGCGCGCGTCGCTGTTGCTCACGGCATCGGACTCGTCGGGCAGCCCGGGCACGAGACCCTCGCGGCCGCGGGGCGAGCCGGCATCCCCGCATATCGCGAGGCGTTCGCCGACCGGCGGATCCTCGCGGACGGCAGCCTTGCACCCCGCACGCAAGCGGGCGCGGTCCTGGACCCGGAGCAGGCCGCACAGCAGGCTGTTCGCCTCGCCCGTTCAGGGCTTTACGACGCGATCTGCATCCACGGCGACACCCCGCAAGCGGGTCGGATGGCGGCCGCGGTGCGCGAGGCCCTGCGCTCGGCCGGCATCGAGACCGCGCCGCTGGTCGCCTCGCCATGAGTGGCCTCGGCCCCTCCGCCTTCTCGATCACGGAGCTGAGCGACCTCGAAGACCTGCGCGAGCTGGCCGAGCTCTTCCGGGTGGTCTGGGGCATCCCCGGCGATCCGCCGATCGACTCCGACGTCCTGAAGGCACTGGCCCACTCGGGCAATTACATATCGGGTGGTCACTCCGGCCCAACGCTCACCGGCGGCCTGGTCGGCTGGTTCGGCGGCGTGCCACCGCACGAGCTGCACCTGCACTCGCACATCCTTGGAGTGCTGCCGGGTAGCGACGCGCACGGTCTCGGCTTCGAGCTCAAACAGCACCAGCGCCGGTGGTGTCTCGAGCGCGGCGTCAGGGTCATCGAGTGGACTACAGATCCGCTGGTGCGCCGGAACGCGTACTTCAACCTGAGCAAGCTGGGCGCGCAGTCGCGCGACTACCTGATGAACTTCTACGGCGAGATGAGTGACGGGCTCAACGCAGGCGAGGAGTCGGACCGGTTGCTGATCAGCTGGCGGCTGGATTCCGAAACCGCGGAGGCGGCAGCCGCGGGCCGCCCCCTCGAGCCGGCGATCGAAGGGCTCGCTCGCGCCGGCGCCGATTCGGTGCTGACCGTCGGCGAAGACGGCTCGCCCGTCGCCACGAAATCGTCCGCGCGCGTCCTTCTATGTCAGGTGCCCGAGGACATCGTCGCGGTGAGGCGGTCCGACCCTTCGCTCGCACGCGCGTGGCGCATGGCGTTCCGCCGCGCGTTCACCGAGGCGCTCGCCGCGGGCTACGAGGTGAGCGGGGCGACGCGCTCGGGCTGGTACGTCCTCGAGCTGGCCGCCGAATAGACTTTTACCGTGCTGCAGGTTGGGGACAGGGCCCCCGAGTTCAAGCTCCCCACAACCGGTGGATCGGACCTCACCCTTGCCGACGCGCTCAAGAAACACAAGGCGCTGGTCTTCCTGTTTTATGTCCTCGACTTCACCGGTGGTTGAAGGATGGAGTTGACCGAGTTTCGGTCAAGGCATGAGGCAGCCCAGGCGGACGGCATCGGGATCTATGGAATCAGCGTCGACTCCGTCTTCTCGCACCAGGCGTTCGCCAAAGAGCTCGACGGGCTTCCGTATGAGCTGATCGCGGACTTCGAGCGGAAGATGGTGACGGACTACGGCGTGCGTCGCGACGACGTGGAGGGGTATTCGGGGATCCCGCGGCGGACCGTGTTCGTCATCGACGGCGATGGAGTCATCCGCTGGACCTGGATCACCTCGCGCGAGAGTCCACAGCCTGACTACGACCTCGTAATCGAAGAGGCGCGCAAGGTGGCCGGCGGCACCAAGACCGGCTTGTGACCGCGCCCAGCAGTGAGATGGACCGTATCGAGAGCTCGTGGAGCGAGCTGGTCGATGCCGTCGACGGCCTTGGACCAGGCGGCCTCTCGCTCACGGGGTCCGACGGTTGGGCGGTCAAGGACCACCTCGCACATGTCGCCGCCTGGGAGCACTCGCTGCTCGCGCTCATCGAGGGGCGCGACCGGCTCGCCGCGATGGGCGTGCGCGAGCCGTCCGAGGACACGGATGAGATCAACTCGGGGATCTGGAAGCTGCACCAGGCCGAGACCCCTGAGCAGGCGATGAAATATTTCCGGGACGCTCACGCGCTCGTGGTGGCGGCGCTCGGGCGGTTGTCCGACGCGGACCTGCAGCTGCCGTACAGCCATTACCAAGCGGGTGATCCCGATGAAAACCAGCCGGTGGCGCACTGGGTCGCCGGCGACACGTACGAGCATTACCCCAAGCACACGGAGTGGATCCAGGCGCTCCGTCCCTGAAGTCCCAGCGTTAGGCGGCCTCGAGGACGCTCGGAGTTCTCAGCGATGCGGGGGTAAGGACAGGGAAGAGGGTGTCGGCGTTGGGCATCGTTGACGGAGGGTGGTGGCATGGAGTAGCGGCGTTGTTCCCCTAGTCCGAAGTTCCTGAGGGAGGGCGAGTTCAAGTGAACTCGAAATCGTAGGGCAGCTTCTGGCTACAAGGAGACGGTGAGGCCGAGCAATTGGAAGGCGCGGCTCTGCAGAGATGTGGGGTTGGCCAGCTTCTCGAAGGTGGCTGAGCTCCGCGGCACCCGCACGGTGTTCTTGGTCAGGGTAGCGAGCTCGTTGAGCAGGCTGCGAAAGCTGTGCACTGGGGTGTTGTCGGAGAGTCGCTGAGTGCGCGCCTTCGCCATGGCTACTGCAGAGCGGCG
>JBDTKH010000005.1:0-68580 GCA_039935415.1 Candidatus Dormiibacterota bacterium | reverse complement strand
GCTCCAGGACCTGCGTGCCTCGGCATCAAGCCTGCGACCGGCAACGAGCCGATCAAGGTGACCCTGTGGTTTAACTTTCAGCCACTCACTCCGATAATCCAGCAAGTTGTGGGCAACAAGATCGTCATCACGGCATATGCGGTCTACCGTGCGGAATACTCGAACTAAGGGAAAGACTCGGCCTTCATCGTGGGTCGGGCACCTGAAGCAAAGGCTGGCAAGGCCTCAGCAGCAAGGCCAGGCCATCGTCCTGATCGCCCTCCTGATCCTGGTGCTGTTCGCCATGCTTGGCCTGGCTATCGACTCAGGACGCGGCTACGTCGACCGCCGCGACCAGCAAACCGCGGTAGACGCCGCGGCGCTTGCGGCCGGCGACTTCTACGACAACTACCCGAACTACCCTGACGTTTCCGCGAAAACGCTTCCCGCCGCGCGGCAGGTCTACGAATCCAACCTCCACCTTTATGGTGGGCCGACCTCCCATGTCCCGTCGACCCAGATGGTCGGGGTCGGCAACAAGCTGGTGCAGGACACGTGGGTGGACACGTTCAACGGCGGCTACACCCTGACGATCGTTGCGACCGACACCCAGTTCAACGGTTACCAGTTCCAGGTTTCGAGCACGCATCAGCTCCCGCTGGCGTTCATGCAGATCTTCGGCGGATCGCCGAACGTCACCATCAACGCCACGGCGAGCGCGATCGTGGGCAACCAGCGCCAGACGCCGGCGCTGCTCACCCTCAGCCCGAACAGCTGCGCGACCAGCCTCTCGGGAAACGGGAGCCTGACCGTCCTCGGAGACATCTACACGAACGGCACGACGTGCATTAACAACTCACTCCACTTGGCAGGGAACTGCTACGGTGCGGCCGGGTCGAACTGCAGCGCGGCCAGTTACTACTGCTACAACTCGTCGCCGGGGTTCATCCCCTACCCTCCGCCGTGCGTGGGCAACGACATCCTGGGCGGTCCCAACGTCCCGGCCCCTTCGCTGCCTGACCCTGGCTACCTGGCCACCTCCGTGCCCTCTTACCAATCGGCCGGCCTCCTGTTCGGCCGCGGAACATACACGGAGATGACCCCGGGTCTTTACAGCAGCTTCGCGCTGACAGGTGGAGCCGGCTGCTACTTCCTCGACGCAGGGGTCTACTCATGGAACGGGGGCTACTCCTCACACGGCGGCATGGTCTCGAACGAGCTGAAGGCCCCCGACGAGGAGCAGGTGCTCCAGAACTTCTCCGGACCCGGCACGACGACCGTCGCCAACCCGCAGTTCTGGAGCGGCTGCCCCGGGCACTTCACGCTGGCGGTCAACATCGTCTCGGGCCACGGCGTCAAGCACGGGGGCCTCACTGCCAGCGGCAACTGGGGCGTAGTGTTGACCTCCGTCCGCTACGACAGATTCCTCGACGGGAGCATCTCGTCGACATGCCTCGGGGCGCCCGGCTGCCGCCGCGAGAGCGCGCCATCGGCGTGCCAGGTGGTGAGCACCGCCGACGTCAAAGACCAGGTGATCGACGTGAGCATCTCGACGAACGCCCCCGGGGCGCAGTACTACAACGTCTATATCGACCCCAACGGGTGCGATGGCATCACTGACAACTTCTCGTTCGTCAACACCTTCAATGCCCCAGGCTTTGTCAACGGCATCGGCGGCGGGCCCTACCCTAACGGCGGTGCCGGCACGGTGCTGTCGGTTGGCCTGAACGCGGCCGGCAGGCCGTGCAGCGCACCGGGCCACACGATCTGCGACTCGACCATCACCCCCACCAACCTGCTGCCCAACTTCGTTTGCTTTGCGCAGGTTCGGGTCTCGAACTGCCGGCCGCCTGACGACGAGTACCCGCCGGCGTGCTTCCAGAACTGCCCTCCCTCTTCCAGCACGCCGCAGGAGAACGCACCAATGGACCTGCAATACCCACCGAACACGGGTGGCGACGTCGCCAATGAGAACTACTGCGTGATCTCACCCAATCCGGGCGACAAGAACGCGCCGTGCACGTCGGCCAAGGTGACGCCCGGAGCCGTCCAGTTCTACCTCCCCAACCCACAGTGCATGGACCAGAACGGTGGCGGCTACACCCATGTCTTCAGCGGCGAGCAGTACAACTGGATCATCATCTACTCGCCGCCGGGGGTGGGCTGCGGGAGCCAGAAGCTGAACGGCAACGCCTTCACCCAGTACATCGGCACGATCTATACGCCAGGGGCCAGCTGGGACATCCTCGGTACCGACAAGGCGCCACTCGCGGGCCAGGTCATCTGCTACACGGCGAGCGTCACCGGTAACGGCGCCGCGGGCATCGACTTCAACCCGAACTACTCACCCGCCCCGCCCGCCGCACGACTGATCAACTAGGCGCTAGCCCCAGTCGGCTTCGACTCGCCTCAGCTCAGCGCGGCCACCGCCCGCGAGGGGCTGCACCTGGTAGCCGAGCTCGCGCAGCGCCTCGTCCAGCCATTGAAGCGCCATCAGTTCGGTATCGGACCAGGCGTCGCGTGATGCGTCCGGAAGGCCGGTGTCGATGACGACGCGACCGGCCACCCTCAGCAAGCGCCTGACCAGGGGCGCCGCCTCGTCGACGCTCAGCTCGAGACCGTCGAGCGCGCGGGAGAGCATGAAGCAGGCGGCGTTGAACGTTTCGGCGTCGATCGGCTCGTCGCTCGCCAGCCGTTCGGCGAGCCCGGCCCGCAGATCGGTGGGGTCCATGCTCCGGGTTATCATTTCAGATCGCAATGGATCTAACCGAACCTGTCCTGCTGACGCCTGAGGGGCTCGAGAAGCTCAAGCGCGACCTGGAGGTCGCACTGAAGCGGCGTGCCGAAGCGGGCGAGCGGCTCAAGGAGGCTTTTCAGCCGGGCGATATCGAGGACAACCCCGAGTACGAGCAGGCGAAAGAGGAGGTCGGGCTGCTGGACAGCCGGATCTACGAGCTGCAGGAGATGATCGGCCGCGCGCAGATCATCAAGGACACGCACTCCAGCGTCGTCGGCCCCGGCTCGACCATCGAGGTGACGGACACCGAGGGCGACACGGAGACGTTCCACCTGGTCGGAGCGGTCGAGAGCGACCCGTCGGCGGGACGGATCTCGGTGGAGTCTCCGGTGGGGCGCGCCCTGGTCGGCCGTAAGAAGGGCGACAAGGTGACGGTCAGCGTCCCGTCCGGCACGCTCACCCTGACGATCAAGGCGGTCAAGTAGGCCCGCGATGTCCTTAGGGGCATCGACCCCGCCGTCCCAGGAGCTGAATCCCGACACGATCGCGGACCGGACGACGGTCGGTGTCCTTTTCCGCCAGGCCGCCCGATTGGAGGACGGGCCCGTGGCCCACTACCTTTCGGACGGCGCCTGGAAGGTTGCGACCTGGGCCGATCTGCGCCGCAACGTTCTGGCCGTGGCGTCGGCGCTCGTGGAGACTGGAGTGCAGGCCGGCGACCACGTGGTCTTGATGTCCCCCAACCGCATCGACTGGCTCTACTGCGACTTTGGCATCCAGGCTGTCGGCGGGATCACCGTGCCCATCTATCCCAGCTCGATCCCGGAAGTGGCGCAGAGAATCGCTGCCGACTGCGAGGCAACGATGGCGATCGTATCGGACTCGACGATGGCCGCCAAGCTGAAGATCGCCGGCCCATTGAAGACGGTCGTGCGCATGGATGACGAGGTCGCATCCTGGCTTGCCGACCCGCCAGACCACCAGGCTGAGGTCGTCGCCCGGCTGAACAGGATGCAACCTGACGACGTGTGCACGGTCGTGTACACCTCGGGCACGACGGGGGAGCCCAAGGGCGCGATGCTGGCCCACCGAAACCTGGTCGATATATGCCGCGCGATCCTGAAAGTCCACCCCCTCAGCCAGGACGACTCGACGCTGTCGTGGCTGCCCTATTCGCACGTCCTGGAGCGAATCAACGGCGTGTTCGTGGTGCTGATGTTTGGCGGTCAGCTATGGATCTCGCGTGGGGTCGACCACCTCGCCGAGGACCTGGCGGATGTGAAGCCGACAATCCTGGTGAGCGTCCCGCGCGTGTACGAGAAGATGCACGCCGCGGTGATGGACGGCGTCCGCAGCGCTTCGCCAGTAAAACGTGTGCTGTTCCATTGGGCGGTACGCACCGGCACGCGATTCGCCCGTGCGACCAACCCGGGACCCGCACTACAAGCGCAGCATCGCGTGGCAGACCGGCTGGTGCTCGCGCCGTTGCGCCGCCGGTTGACAGGTGGCCGGCTGCGCTTCTACATCAGCGGCGGCGCGCTTCTCGCGCGCGAGATCGAGGAGTTCTTCTGGGCGCTCGGCGTCCCCATCCTGAATGGGTGGGGAATGACTGAGACTTCGTCAGGGGCAGCTTCCAACACGCTCACCCAGCACCGATTTGAAACGGTTGGCAAGCCGTTCCCCGGTGTCGAGTTGAAGATCGCCGAGGACGGAGAGATCCTCGTCAAGGGCCCGGGCAACATGCTCGGTTATCACAACAACCCGACGGCCACCGCCGAGATGATCAAGGACGGCTGGATCTGCACGGGTGACATCGGAGAGATCGACGGGGATGGTTTCCTCAGGATCACCGATCGCAAGAAGTCCCTGTTCAAAACGGCCGTCGGCAAGTACGTCGCCCCGCAGCCGGTCGAGTTCCAGCTGACGCTTGACCCGTTGATCGCCAGGGTGGTCGTGATCGGCGACGCCCGGCCCTACGTCACCGCGCTCATCGTGCCGGACTGGGATGCGGTCCGCAAGGAAGGGCTGGACGACGCAGGCCTGCGGGCGCACGTCCAGCAGGCGATCGATGAGGTCAACGGGCACGTGGGGAACTGGGAGAGCATCAAGAACTTCACCCTCCTGCCCGAGGACTTCTCGGAGGAGAAAGGCGAGCTTTCTCTGAAGCTGGACATCAAGCGCAAAGTCATCCAGGACCACTACAAGAACGAGATCGAGTCAATGTACGCGGGCAGATCCAAACCCTCGTAATCTCACGTACGTGGCCGGTCCCGTCGACCTTTCCGAGCTTCACACGGCGCTCGATCGCTTGCGCCCGCAGCTCTGTCACTGTGGGCTCAAGGGCGAGTGCCTGGGCTGCAAGGGGATCGAGATGGTGCGCGCGCAGGCCGAAGCGGTGGTGGCCGCGGCCAGTCAGCCGATCCTGATCCAGGTGGCCCAGGAGTCGGCGATGGCAGACATGGCGACGCGCTTCCAGGCGATGTCCGAGCGCCTGATGTCCGACCCCGAGATCCGGCACTCCGCGGAGCAGATGCAGGAGCGCCTGATGGCAGACCCCGAAACGCGCCAGCTGCTCGAAGAGCTGATGCGCCGTCTGGGCGCCCCACCCGACGACCGCCCAGGCGGCTGATACCCGACCTAAGACCGGGCGACCGGTCGGTGCACGATCGAGGCGTCCTCGGCGCCCAGGGCCTCCTCCTCATCGACGTCGACCAACCGAGGCTGAAACAGCCGCTGCGCAACCAGCGTCGGAATGACCGCGGACAAGATCACGACCGTGAGCAGCTCGGAATACTGAGCGCGCGTGACAAGACCGTGGTTCAAGCCGTAAAGAGCTGAGATCGAACCGAAGGTCAAGCCCGTCGCCATCAAGAGCGTTACGTAGTTCCGATCGCGCCGTCCCACGCCAAACGCCGCCGCGACAGGCCAGACGCCTAGAAGCTTGGCGGCCATCTTGGCGACGAAGAGGACGACGATCACGCCCGCCCCATCGACAAGCGCCGGCAGCGAGATGAGGAGGCCGGCTCGGAGAAAAAAGAATGGAGTGAGCAGGGCGAACGCCGTGGACCGCATGCGGTCCATCAGCACGCGGTCGCCGAGAAACACCCCGGCGGTCGCCAGGCCGACGAGGTAGGCCGGAAGCACCGCCTCGCTTCCGGCGGCGGTGGCCAGGCCGCCGAGTCCGAGAAGGACCACGAAGAGAAACTTGATCTCCGGCTCGCTCACCCGATGACCAAGCGAACGCATGACGAACCGCAGGGCGGGCGAGATGGCCACGAGCACGACAGCCGTGGCCGCAGCGAAGGCGACGAGCAGCAGGCTGAAGCCTGCGAACAGGGCACCCAGCGCCAGCACCGTGCCCAGGTCCGTGACGAAGCAGGCGGCGAGTATGAGCTTCCCGAGCTCCTCGCGGTTGAGGCCGGTCTCGACCATGACCGCGTAGACAACCGCCACGGAGGTCGTGCTCAACGCGACACCCGCGATCTCGGAAGCGTGCAGGTTCCAGTGGAGCGCGAAGTAGGTGACGGACATCGCCGCAGCGAACGGCAGCGTGAAGGAGACGAACCCGATCGCGAGACTCGCCTTCCAGTGGCGCCGCAGGGACACGGGGTCGATTTCGGCGCCGGCAAGGAAAGTGAGGGTGACCGACCCGATGCTTGCCAGAAACGTCGTGAAAGCCGTCTGCTGCACGACCGCAGAAACGCCAGGCACGTTGCCTGCGATGGCGCCGACAAGGATCTCGGCCAGGGCGACGGCGATGCCGGCCCGGATGCTGATCACGGAAGCGAACAGCGCGAGCGCCATCCAGATCGCGGCGACTGTATAAGGGTTCATCTCCGCTCCTCCTCTGCCAACTGCCTGTGATTTCGTTGGTAGAGGCCATCAGCCCGGGAACTAACCCGGGCGGTTCAAGGAGCGAGCCTCATCGCGCCGCCACGAGGGACTTCTGGCGATCGATCCTATCGAAAGCCGCGTGGCGGCTGCTAGGTCGTGGAGGTGGCGGGCGTCGCCGGCGCCGCGGTCTTGGGCTTACGAAGCGGCGCGTCCCAGTACGGGATCGGCCCGGTCTGGAGCTGCTTGAGGATCGCCTGCTCCTGAGCGGAGGTCAGCTTCTTGTTTGTGACCGCCGTGTCGAGCAGCGGCGTCAGCTTGGCGATCAGCCGGCTGCGGAGCTGCGCCTCCGTGACCGGCGCCTTCTGCGCGGCCGCGATCTGCGAGAGGCTCATCCCCCCGGCGATGTCGGCCTTCAGCTGTGCGTCGGTGATGCCGAGCGCCGACGCGGCGGCGCGGAGCAGCTGCTGCGTGTATGCGCCGATCTTCGCCCCGGCGGTTGGGGGCGCCTGCAGGCTGCCCGCCAGCGGGCAAGGCGGCTGGCTCGTGAGCTTCTTCTTGATGGCGTCTGCCTGTGCCTGGGTGAGGTCGCCGTTCTTGACCTCACCGGCCAGCGTCTCGCCGATGGCCTTCTGGACGGCCGCGGTGACCTGGCTCTGGCTCTTGCCCAGGTCGCTCGAGAGGTGACCCAGGAAGTCGGTGCAGACGGCCGAGGCGCTCGCCTTGCTGTTGGCGGCCGCGGCGTCGGCCTGCACCGGTTGCGGTGAGGAGGACCGGAACCCGACGTGGAGGCCGGCGGCGGAGGCGGTGACGAGCACCGCGGCACCTGCGACGGCCACGGCCCCGGCGGCAAAACCGGCGATTCGAAGCAGACGGAGTGTCTTGATGCGTGTCATCACGCCCCAACTAGACAACTTCGAGGGCCCGCTTTCCTCATGCAGAACGTCAAGGTTTCGTAAGCCGCTCTATATTCGCGGGATGGATTCGCCACCTACATCAGGCTGGTCGGGCAAACACGCCGTCGAGCTGTACGTGCAGACCTACACGACGATGCTGCAGAGCTCGGGCGAGATCAGAGTCGAATCGCTCGTCCAGGCGCACCTCGGGATGGGGTCGGTGCTGCATCCGCTGGCTGCCCAGCCCCAGATCGACATGGGGGCGCTGCTCTACGCGGTCCGCCGGCTGCCGGAAGCGATCAGCCGCTGCCGCCACGTCGTGATGGGCCAGAGCCCGCAGGGCTTTCGCGCCGTGCTCCAGGCCGACATCCTCGGCTGGCAGGCCGTCAAGGCGCCGGCCCGACGCCGTCGCTGGTACCACGACGGCAAGGACATGCTGGCCGTGCTCATCGCATCGGCCTCGGACATCGACGACCTGATCCCCACCCTCGTCGCGTTTCAAATCGAGTGGAACAAGCTGCACCGCGCGCTGCAGGACGTCGAACTCACCAACGAGCGGGCCCGCCAGGCCGCGGGCGCAACCGAGGACGACTGGGGCCGCCTGCACAGCGCGTGGGGAGATTCCTTCGATCGCAACCTGGCCGCGATCAAGCGCGAGGAGTGCCGGATCGTGCTGCGTCTCATTGGCGGCAGCGACATCGGCTACGCGCGCAACGCGAGCCGCTGGTGGTTGCCAATCGCCTCGGCGATGGACGAGATGGGCGCTCGCGACGCCCCGCTCTATTTCGTGTCGTCGAACTCGCACAGCCTGGTCAACGTGCTGACCGGCGTCGCGCGCCAGTTCGAGGACGACATAGTGAACTGGATTGGCAAGAACGATCCGGACCTCGACGCCGAACGGAAGAAGCTGGAGGCGGGCCATAGCCGTGCCTCGCGCCATAACTGGCTCTACTACGGCGCGCGGCAGGTGTTCGACCAACATCCTGAGCGCGAGCGGTTGCGAAAGCAGCGCGCCGAGATCGAGACGGCAAACGGCATCCGGCACATCGCGGCCAAAGGCACCGGCGTGGACTCTGCCGCGCAGGTCTTCATGCTGTCCAAGCTCGACCCGGCCTCGATCGACCCGCGGGTCGGCGCAGTCGACGAGCAGAAGCTGCGCGCGTCCGACGCCTGCATCCTCAACATCGACTACCCGCTCGGCCAGGCCGCCTACCACATCCTTCGGCAGGTCGCCGAACAGGCGGCATGGGTGCGCGGCGTCTACATCCTGGGCAAGGCGGCAACGCTCAACGCCGACGTGGGCGACGTGATGATCCCGAACGTCGTCCACAACGAGCATTCGGGCAACACCTACTGGCTCGACAACTGCTTCACCGCGGGCGACGTGCAGCCGAACCTCGTCTACGGCTCGGCCCTCGACAACCAGCGCGCCGTCGCGGTGCGCGGGACGTTCTTGCAGAACCGCGACTATCTCGACTTCTACTATCACGGGCGCTACACAGTCGTCGAGATGGAGGCGGGACCCTACCTCGACGCCTGCTACGAGATCGTCCAGCCAGATCGCTATCCGCTCAACGAGAGCGTCAACATGGCGCAGGTCAACTTCGACCTGGGCATCGTCCACTACGCATCCGACACGCCGTACACGCAGGCGCGCACGCTGGGCGCGCGCGGGCTCAGCTACCGGGGGATGGACTCGACCTACGCGTCTGCTATCGCGGTCGCGCGGAGGATCCTGCAGCGCGAGGAGGCGTTGCTTCCGGCCTCGACCGGCTGACGAGCACGTGCGGGTGGTTGTGGTCACCCGCACCATGGTTGATATCACCGCAGGGATGACAGCTTTCGACCTGGATCGTCGTGTGGCCGATCGCAAAGCGATCGCACAGCCGCTGCTCCAATTCCCTGACCACATGCTCGGCGTCGCCGAGCGAGCAGTCGCCGACCACCACGTGGCAGCTGAGCGCCGTCTCGTCGGAGGACAGGGCCCATACGTGCAGGTCATGCATTCCGACCACCAGCTCGGTGCGGTTGATCTCGGTCGTGACCGCGGCGAGGTCGATCTCGCGTGGCGTCCCTTCCATCAGCAGGTTCACCGTTTCGCGCACGATCCTCCAGGCGCCGGCGGCGATCAGCACGGCGATCCCCAGCGAGACAAGAGGGTCGACGTAGAGCCAGCCGGTCAGCAGGATCACCACGCCGGCGACGACGACGCCAGCGGACGCAACCATGTCGCCGAGAACGTGGAGCAGCGCCGCGCGCAGGTTCAGGCTCTTGCGGTCCCCACGCAGGCCGAACGCGATGTATGCGTTCACCGCGATGCCGATCAGCGCGGTCACGATCACGACGCCGCCCTGGACGGGCTCCGGGTTGGCCAGCCGCCGGATCGCTTCGTAACCGATCGCGATCACGATCACGATCAAGGTCACCGAGTTGACCAGGGCGGCCAGGATGCTGACTCGGTGGTAGCCATAGGTCCGGCGCTTGTCGGCCGGCCGCCTGGACTGCTCCACCGCGAACCAGGCCAGGCCCAGGGCGAAGACGTCGGTCAGCACGTGGCCGGCGTCCGACAGCAGCGCCAGGGAGTGGGAGATCAGGGCGCCCGTGAGCTCGACAAGCAGGATGGCGCAGGTCAGGGCCAGCGCGATCCGAAGGGTGCCGGCGCGGCTGTTCACCTGGTCCATGAACTCATCCTACCCAGGGCGTTCAACGGTCTACCGGTACCACTCCTGCCCCTTTTCCAGGTACGCGAGCAACATCCCGTGGCGGAGGCCCTCGTGGCTGATCTGGACGACGGCCAGCCCGTACCAGTCCAGGAGCAGGAGCAGGGCCTCGACACCCGCCCGCATAACCTTGACCCGCGCCGCCGGGAGCGCGGCCTTCTTTGCCACCTCCGACGCCCGGCCGCGGTCGAGGCGGGACTCGCACGCCAGCAGGTCCGCGGTGGTCAGGACGGGCGGCGGGTTCCGGTGGGTGAGCACGAGGGGAAGGTTCGTGGCGGTCCCACCGGTGGCGACCAGGCGCTCGACCTCGCCGTCGGGGGCGCGCGTGAGCTCCCGCAGCGCAGCCTTCCGCAGGCGCGCGCGCTCCTCCGGCTTCGGCGGATCGGACAGGTAGGTGCTGGACAGCACGCCCGTACCGATCGGGAGGGTCACGCTGCGGAGCATGTCGTGGCCCCGCGCGATGACGATCTCGGTCGAACCGCCGCCCATGTCGACCATTGCCCACTCCCGCCGCACGGAGTGACGGCTGGCCACGCCGAGGAAGCTGAGCTCGGCCTCCCGGCGCCCCGGGATGATGTGCAGCGGGACGCCGATCGCTTCGCCCGCAGCCTCGGCAAACTGCGGTCCGTCCTTCGCCTCGCGCACGGCTTCGGTTGCGGCGGCGAGCAGCAGGTCGAAACCGTGGGTTCGAGCACGAGCGATGACGGAGCGCAGAGCACGGATCGCAGGCTTGGCCCGGACGCCGATCGAGCCGGTCCTGGCGACCTGCGCCCCGAGCTCCGGCATCTCGACGTAGTGCGCCACCTCTACGAGCTTGCCCCGGACCACGTCGGCGACCAACGCGTGCACCGTGTTGCTCCCGATGTCGACCGCGGCCAGCCTCACAACTGAGCAAGCCTAGAATCTTTGCCGTGCCCGAGAGGAAGAAGGTTCGCGTCGAGCGTGACTCCATGGGCGAGGTGGAGGTTCCCGCCGACGCCTACTTCGGCGCCTCCACCCAGCGCGCGGTACTGAATTTTCCGATTTCCGGCGATCCGCTTCCCCGCCGCTTCATCCGCACCCTCGGCATGATCAAGAAGGCGGCTGCCCAGACCAACCGCGAGCTCGGACTCCTGTCCAGGCGGCGGGCGCGCGCGATCACCGCGGCGGCCCAGCAGGTGATCGACGGCGAGCTCGACGCCCAGTTTCCGATCGACGTCTACCAGACCGGCTCAGGCACTTCGACCAACACGAACGCGAACGAGGTGATCGCGAACAAGGCGACCGAGATCCTTGGCGGAGCGAGGGGCGCGAAGCTCATCCATCCCAACGACCACGTGAACCTCGGACAGTCGTCAAACGATGTCATCCCTACCGCGTTTCAGCTGGCGTCTGCGATGGCGATCCAGGACGAGCTCATCCCCGCGCTCGAGAGGCTGCGCAAAGCGCTCGAGGCCAAGAGCAAGGAGTTCTGGCCGGTGGTCAAGACCGGACGCACCCACCTGCAGGACGCGACCCCCATCCGCCTGGGCCAGGAGTTCAAAGGATACGCGGGACAAATCGAGGAGTCGATACGCCGCGCGCGGGCGGCGGTGGACGAGCTGGCCAGGATCCCGCTGGGCGGCACCGCGGTCGGCACCGGCATCAACTCCCACCCGCAGTACGCGAAGCTCGCCGCGGCCAGGCTGGCGAAGGCGACCGGCGTGCCGGTGCGCGAGACCCAGAACCACTTCTACGCGCAGGCCACGATCGACGTTCTCGTCGCGGCGCACGGGGCCCTGCGCACGATCGGGACGAGCCTCTGGAAGATCGGCTCCGACATCCGGCTCATGGGCACCGGCCCGATCGCCGGGCTGGGCGAGCTCAGGCTGCCCGAGACCCAGCCGGGCTCGAGCATCATGCCCGGCAAGGTCAACCCGGTGATCGTCGAATCGATGCTGATGGTCATCGCGCGCGTATACGGCAACGACCTCACGGTCACGATCTCAGGGCAGTCGGGCAGCTTCTTCGAGCTCAACGTGATGATGCCGGTGGCAGGCGTGGCGACCCTCGAGTCAATCACGCTGCTGGCGGCTTCGGCCCGCAACTTCTCGGAGCGCTGCGTCGAGGGCCTGACCGCGACCGACCGCGGTCCCGAGCTCGTCGAGCGCAGTCCCATGCTCGCGACGGCACTGACCCCGGTGCTCGGCTACGACGAGTCGGCCAAGATCGCCAAGGAGTCCATGCGCACCGGGCGAAGCATCCGCCAGCTGGCGCGGACCAAGGGCGTGAGCGAGGTGACGCTGAACAAGGTCCTGGACCTCGGGAAGATGACGAAGCCTGGGCTCGAAGGTCCAGGCGGAGGCGGCTAGCCGCCATCCATGCGCGACCTCCTGCTCGAGGTCGACGAGGGCGTCGCGACGCTTTCCATAAACCGGCCCGGTTCGCGCAACGCCCTCGCCCTGCAGACGATGGCCGAGCTGGACCAGGCGCTCGACTCCGTCCAGGACGGCCGGGCCCGCGTGATTGTCATTCGCGGCACCGGGACGCAGGCCTTCTGCGCCGGCGGCGACCTGAAGGAGCTCGAGCACATGCGCTCGGAGGCCGAGGCCGTCGCGATGGCGCGCCGCATGCGCGCGACGCTTGACCGGCTGCCCAAGCTCGACATACCCGTCATCGCCGGGCTGAACGGCGATGCCCTCGGAGGCGGCGCCGAGCTGGCGATCGCCTGCGACTTCAGGATCGCCGCTGCACACGCAAGGATCGGCTTCCCCCAGGTGAAGCTGGGCCTCATGCCCGCGTGGGGCGCGTCGGAACGCGGGGCGGCGCTCGTCGGTCGAGGCCGGGCCCTATACCTGCTGCTGGGCGGTCAAACGCTGGGCGCCGAGGACGCTCTCCGCTTCGGGTTGGTGGAAGAGGTGGTGCCGAGCGAGCGGTTCGAGGAGCGGCTGGCCGAGCTCGTGCACGCGATCGCGGCCGCACCGCCGGCCGCAGTCGCCGGCATCAAGCGGTCGGTTGGCGCGGTGCATCCGCACCACAACCCGGACCTTGCTGACGCGACCATCGCGGCCTTCGCCCGCACGTGGACGGACCCCGCGCACTGGAGCGCGGTTGAGAAGATGGAGAGGCAGCGCCGGCAACGAAAGTGACACCGGCTCGCCGCTAGAGTTCGAGACGTGAAGATGCTCGGTCGCCGGCCGGAGCTCGTCGCGCTGGCCTCGGTGATGGTCGGGGTAGTCCTGGTCGTGGCCAAGCTCGTGGTCGGGCTGCTGACCGGGAGCCTCGGCATCCTCAGCGAGGCGGTCCACTCGATCCTCGACCTGGCCGCCAGCATGTTCACCCTGTTCGCGGTGCGCACGGCGCGCAAGCCCGCCGACAAGGAGCACCCCTATGGGCACGGCCGCACCGAGAACCTCGCCGCGTTCGCGGAGGGCGTGCTCCTTTTGATCACCGCGGTCGGCATCGCCTACGAGGCGGCCCGGCGCCTGCTGACCGGCGGCGCCACGGTTGACCCGGCCGGCTACGCGTTCGCCCTGCTGATCGCGACGTTGCTGATCGAGGCGGGACGAGCGGGCATCCTCCGCAGGGTCGGCATCCTGGCCTCGAGCGAGGCCCTGCTCGCCGACTCCACCAACCGGCTGTCTGATGTGCTCGCCACGGCCGGCGTGCTCGTCGGACTCGCCGGCGTGCGGTTCGGATTCGCCTGGGCGGACTCGGTCGCCGCGCTGCTCGTCGCGGTCATCATCGCGCGGGCTGCCGGTCAGCTGGCGTGGAACTCGGGCGACATCCTTATCGACCGCGCTGCGGCGGGCGCCGAGAGGCAGCTGCGATCGGCCATCCAGGAGGTGCCTGGAGTCCGCGAGGTGCGCGCCGTGCGCGTGCGGCGCTCTGGACCGAACCTGATCGGCGACGCGAGCGTCGCGACCGCGCGGATGCTGTCGCTCGAAGCGGCCGGCGCGCTTGCCGACGAGGTGAAGCAAAAGGCTCACGCGGTGCTGCCCACTCTCGACCTTTCGGTGTTCGTCGAGGGACAGGAGCGACAGGGTGACTTCGTGGAAAGGATCCACGCAGCCGCGGCGCGCAACGGCGGAGTCCGCGACCTGCACAACGTCACGGTCGAACGCGAGGCGGACGGGTCCTTACATCTGACGATGCACGCGAAGCTTCCCGGCGACATGACCCTCGCGACGGCGTCACGCGCGATCGCGACGCTGGAGAGCGCGCTGCGTGTGGAGCTGCCGGAAGCGACCCGGGTCGACATCCACCTGGAGCCGATGGAACCGCACGTGGTGCGCGGTGAAGACGTGACCGAGCGGCGCGCGCAGCTTGCCGCGCGCATGAGCGAGATCGTCGCGTCGCACCCGGAGGTCTTGCGGTCAGTCGACGTCGAGCTGAGCGACCGGCACCAGCGAATCCACGCGCACGTGGTGGCCGAGGTCGCCGGCGACATCAGCATCGAGGATGCGCACCGCATCGAAACCGAGCTGGAGGAACAGATCCGGCGCGCGCTGCCGGAGGTGCACGAGGTCGTGGCACGGGCAACGGCATAGGAACCCACCGGGCCGCATGAGGCCCGGGCGAGCGGCCGACCTCCCAGCGCTGGTCGAGCTATGGCGCACGGAGGTGCGGGCCGGGACGCGAGACAGCGTGCCGCGCGAAGCTCAGCTGAACGGGCTGCTCTCACTGTTCGATTGGGCCGCGAGGTCGCGGTTCGTCGACAGCCGCACCGGGTCGCTGGCCGGCGCGGTCCTCGTATCGAGCCGCTCGGCGCCCGAGGGCACCGTCGCTCGGGTCGATCCGGCCGCGACAGGGCATGACTCCGACGGGGTGATGCGCGAGCTGGTGAACTGGGGCCTCCAGCTTTCCCACGCCGCAGGCGCCAGTGCGACGCAGGTCTGGGTCGGTCCGGGCCACGGCCGCGAGCTTGGCGAGCTGGGCCTGGAGATGGTCCGGCCCTGGTGGCGGATGGACCGCGGCCTCGACGGCTTGCTTTCAGAGCCCATGCCGGTGCAGGGCTACCGGCTTGTCGACGGTTCAAGCGCGCCCGGCCCCTGGGCGGACATGCACAACAGGTCATTCGCCGACCACTGGCGCTTTTCGCCGAGGACCGAGGATGAGCTGATGACGGGCAAGCCGCCGGAGCTCACCCTGATGGCGGTCACCGCCAGCGGCGAGCCTGCCGCGATCACGCTCTCCCAGCTGGAGACCTACGAGGAGGATGCTCGCCCGCAGCCCGTCGGTATTGTCAGCTCCGTGGGAACCGTGCCAGAGCACCGGCGACGCGGCCTCGCCACCTGGCTGGTGGCAGAAACGCTGATCCGGCTCCGAGGCGCCGGCTCCCGACACGCCTCGCTGTATGTCGACGGCTGGAATCAAACACAGGCTTTCGAGGCCTATGAGAAGCTTGGTTTTGAGTTGGCTTTCCGGGCTGAGGTCTGGGAAGCTAGGCACCCTTGAAAACCGCCGCCGCTTTGCTGGCTTGCGCCCTGGCCCTCGCGGCGTGCGTGAACGGCGCCCAGCCGGCCTCGACTCGGCCCACATCTGCGCCGGCGCCCAGCGTCGCGCCTGCCCCACCGCCGCCCACGCTCGCTGTCGCGATCCGCGATGCCGTGCACCTCGGACCGGCGGACGGCGCCACCACCGTGTCGCTGAGCTTCGGGCTCAAGGTTCGCCAGGCCGACCGGCTGGCGGCATTGATCGCCGCCGGAAAGACCGTGACCCCCGCCGAATATGCCGCGGAGTTCGGGCTCGACCCCGCGCAGGTACAGGGTGCGGTGAATGCGCTCGACCAGGCTGGATTTCACGCCTCGTGGCGCCCGGGCTCGAGCTTGATCGCCGCCGACGGATCTGCGCCGGTTGCCGCCACGCTGCTCGGTATCGACATCGAGAGCTACCGGTTGGCGGATGGCACGACCTTCTATGCGTCGCTGGACGAACCTCACCTGCCGCTCACCCTTGCCGTGGTGGCGAGCAGCGTGAGCGGGCTGGACAACTACCGGCGGGCGCGCACGTTCGCCGTGCGGCCCGGCGGGCTCACACCGAACGACGTCCTCGCTTACTACAACCTGAAACCGCTGCGCGATGCCGGCCTCGATGGCACCGGCCAGACGATCGTCCTTCCCGAGATCGACGACCTGCCCAACCTCAACGACCTGAACAAGTTCGCAAGCGAATACAACCTTCCGCCGTACGACCCGCTGCTCGTGGTCAAACGCGACCCGAGCTGGGGCGTTCCGGGAAAGCCGCAAGGCGAGACCGCACTCGATCTCGAGATCATCCACGAGGTCGCCCCAAACGCGAAGCTCGTCATCTACCTCTCCGCGGCGGACTTCGGTCACGGCGATCGCGCCTTCGACCAGATGGTCACGGACCACCTCGGATCGATCATTTCCGAGAGCCTGGGCGCATGCGAGCCCGACACCTCGGACGGGCATCGCAATGCATACGCAAGCATCGAGGACCGAGCCGTCGCGGTGGGCATGTCGCATTTCGTCGCGACCGGCGACAACGGCGCGTACACCTGTGGCGAGGACCAGGCCCCCGCCGGCAGCTTCCCTTCGACCCTGCCGACGGTGACCGCGGTGGGTGGCACCACGGTTTTCGAATCGCAACAGGGCATCTACTTCAAGGAGACGGCGTGGGGCAGCCCGATCGATGAGAGCGGCACCGGCGGAGGGGCGAGCCAGTTCTACCCGCTGCCCGATTACCAGAAGCCGATCGGCGCGGCCGCCGGTCATGGATTGCGCCAGGTGCCGGACGTTGCCGCGGACGCGGATCCATCGAGTGGCTTTCACATAGTCTTCGGCGGGCGAGAGGGCCAGGCAGGAGGCACGTCGGCCTCGACTCCACTGTGGGCAGCCACCGTGGCGCTGATCAACCAGGACCTGGTCAAGAAGGGACTGCACGAGGTGGGCTTCGCCAACCCGGCGCTGTACTGGATGGGACAGAACGAGGCCAAGCTTCCGGCCAAGCCGTTTCACGATGTGACCGGTGGCAACAACCTCGTTTACGACGCTGGCACCGGGTGGGACTTCGCGACGGGCTGGGGCAGCATGGACGGTGTAGCACTCGATGCGGCGTGGGTCACCTACATAAAAGGTGGGGGGGCGTGAAAGATGGCGGCCCCGACCGCAGGCAAGGCCCCGGACGGCGCGCTGGTGAGACTGGGGCGCGGACGCTCGAGGGGCCGCCGCTCGTCACGTGTCCGCATTGCGAGCGGGCGGTGCCGGCGGGAGAGTTCTGCGGGCACTGTGGCGCGCACCTCACCACCGCCAGCCCGTCGCGCCGGCACGCGTTCGCCGCGGTGCCCTCGGAGCATGTCGCGCACCTCTCAATCATCAGCACGCTCTTTCCCCACCTGCCGCGCCGCCGCGGAGGGCCGTTTCGATGGGCGCTGATCGCCGGCGGTGCCGCGGTGCTGGTCCTTGCCGCCCTTCACCTCTTCGCCCCGGCGACGATCGCGGCCACCCTCGTGCTGCCGGTCGTGTACCTCCTCTACCTCTACGAGGTCGAGGTCTACGAGAGCGAGCCATGGCTGGTGATCGGTGCAACGATGGCCGCGGGCGCGGTCTTCGGCTACCTGTTCTCCTCGTTTTCAGGCGGGGCCGTCTCGCAGCTCAACCTGACGGGCGATCGCGAGAACGCATTCGTCCTGGCCGGCGTGGCGATCCCGATCGTGAGCCAGGCGCTGATGCTGGCCGGTCCACTCTTCCTTTACCTGTTCAGACGCCGTTTTCGGGAGCCGCTGGATGGGCTGACCTTCGGCGCCGCGTCCGCGCTCGGGTTCACGCTGACGAGCACTCTCGTGTCGTTCTGGCCCCTCATAGGAGGACCGCTGGTCGGGAGCGGCCCGACGCTCGACTGGTCGCTGCGGTTGACGCGCGCGGGACTGCTGGTATCGCTGGTCAACGCGAGCACCACCGCGCTCGTGACCGCCGCCGTGTGGCTGCACCGGTACGACCGCCGCCGCGCGGGTCGGCAATGGACCTCGAGCATCCTGGTCGCGGTGATCGTCGCGTTCGGCACCCAGGTCGCGCTCGCCATGATCGCCTTCGAGGTGCTCGACCTCGTCAGCGAGGTCGTCATCCTGGCGATCGCCACCGTGGCGCTTCTACTGTTCGTGCGACTCGTCATCCACCAGGCGTTGCTGGTCGAGGGCGCAGAGCATGCGATCGGTCCTGACGCGCCATGCCCTGAGTGCCACCGGGTGGTGCCGACAATGGCCTTCTGCCCATCGTGCGGCGCCGCGCGTGCCGCGGCATCCAAACAAGGACGGCCGCGCGTGGGCGGCGTCGCATAACGGTGGCTGCGCAGGTCCGCTTCTGCGGGCGGTGCGGGGCGCAGCTCGCCCCGGGTGCGGCCTTCTGCGGGCGGTGCGGCACGCCCCAGGGCGCGCAGGCGGTGGCAGCCACGGCCGTCTACAGCTACCCAGTGGCCCACCGCGCGACGTATCCCACGGTCGGTCAGTTCAAGTTGTCGCAGGGCGCCGTGGCCGGCGGGATGCTCGTGATCCTGGCCATCGTCACCGTCGTGGTGAGCATGTTCGCCGTATCACATGTGCTCGGCGGCAACCATTCCACGTGCACTGTCAACTGCGCCCCGAAGATCCTCACGCCGCTGCCAGAGTCCAGCACGTATCGAAGCTCGGCCTATAAGTTCGAGGTCGACTACAGCTCCAGCTGGACGGTGCGCAGCCAGGACGCGAGCGGGATCGCGCTCGGCACCAAGATCGGCCTGGTCCAGGTGACCGGCACGGAGAGCGGCCAGCCGCTGGACCAGGTGCTGCAGGCGGCGGTGGCATCGCTGCCCAGCGCGCAGTGGCAGGACGTGGTCCAGGTGTCGGACCTGAAAGGCGCGCACATCGGAGACCAGGACGGCCTCGGCGCGGTCTACTCGGCGAATTTGATCGGGGCGAACTCGACGTCGGCGCAGGTGCGGTTCGCGGTCACCGCAGCCACCCGTGGTGGCGTGACTGTGGTGATCTTCGCCGCCGACCCGGCGGACCCCAAGAGCTCGCCACACGGGATCCCGGAAGCGCAGCAATTCGACTACCTGTGCACGGAATTTCGCTGGGGCTAGGCGGAGTTAGCTTGGACAGGGAACTTCTCGCCTTCGTCGCCGTCTCGCTGCTGCTCGCCGTCACGCCCGGGCCCGACATGGCCGTGGTCACGCGCAACGCCCTCGCGCACGGCCGGCGTGGCGTGTTCCTGACTACAACGGGGATAGCGGTCGCGCTCGCGTGCTGGGTCATAGCGACCGCGGTCGGCCTGTCAGCGGTGCTCCGCGCGTCGGGCGAGGCGCTGTTTGTGTTGAAGCTGG
Source organism: Candidatus Dormiibacterota bacterium (assembly GCA_039935415.1). GTDB lineage: Bacteria > Chloroflexota > Dormibacteria > Dormibacterales > Dormibacteraceae > Palsa-870. Next base: position 49,141 of record JBDTKH010000005.1, on the reverse strand, counting down.
TCGGGGCCGCCTACCTCGCATACCTTGGGGTGCGGACCCTGATCGCGTCGCGCCGCCGCCCCGCCGACCTGTTTGCCACGGCGCCACCACCGGCGCCCGCCCACGCGATCTTCCGGCAGGGCTTTCTTTCCGCCATCTCCAATCCGAAGCTGGGCGTTTTCTTCGTCACGTTCCTTCCGCAGTTTGTGGCGGCCGGCCAGCCGCTGTTCTTCCGCCTTTTGCTGCTCGGGCTGATCTTCGCCGCGATCGGCTGGACCTGGATGAACGCCTACGGCCTGCTGGTCACGCGCATCCGCGATTTCATCACCGCACCGCGCGTGCGCCAGTGGATGGAGCGCGTCACGGGTGTCGTGCTGTTGGGGTTCGGCGCGCGCCTCGCGGTGGAGCGGTTCTAGGCCAGGTCCGGCAGCTCGAAGCTGATCTCGTAGACGCCGCCGCTCAGCTTGGCCTGGTGGATCCAGCGCATCCTCTTGAGCAGCCCGAGCATCTGCTGGTTCTCGGGCAGCACGATCAGGGAGAAGGTCCTGATGCCGTGGTCGCGCGCCACACGCGCGAGGATCGCCAGCAGCGCCCCTCCGAGACCGCGGCGCTGGAACTCGTCGACCACGGCGACGGCCACCTCCGCGACGTCGGCGCCGGGAACCCTGTCGTACCGCGCCACCCCAACGATTCGCTCGCCGCCGGTTGGCTTATGTGAGGTGGCGACCAGCGCAAAGCGGTCGTTGTAGTCGACTACCGCCAACCGGTGAGCGAACGCGTCGGGCAGGCGCTTGAGCGGGGAGAAGAACCTGAAGTAGACCGTCCGCTCCGACATCGCGGCCACGGCCTCGTGCAGCAGCTGCTCGTCCTCGGGAGCGATCGGCCTCACGCGCACTTTGGTGCCGTCCGTCAGCTCGACGGCCCGAGGCTCGAAGTTCGGCGAAGCCATGCCGCTACTAGGGTAGTGAAGCGCGCCGGGGCCTAACATCCGCTGTGCATGGCCGTCTCGCAGCGCCGGCGCAATCTCGGAGTCGCGGCAGGTGCGGTGACGGCGGCTCTGTTCGCCTTGTTCGACCTGTACCAGTGGGCGCTCGCCTTTGCCTCCGACAAATTCCACAACGACTTCACCTTTTATTACGTAGCGGCCCGGATCGGGCTCGCCCATGGGTGGTCATCGATCTACAACCTGCAGCTTCAACAGGTGGAGCTCGACGCCATCGGGTCCGGGATCAAGATCGCCCAGCTGGCCCGATACATCAGCCCTCCCCCGCTTGCGTGGTTGGCGCTGCCGTTCGCGCCAATCCCTTATTCAGTCGGGTACTGGGCCTGGAGCACACTCCTGCTGATCGCGCTCGGACTGACCTGGTACGTGGCGGCACCCGGCGGCGGCCGGATCCGCCTCATCCACCTGGCCGCGGCGCTCGGCTGGCTGCCCGTCATCTACGGCCTTCAGCTCGGCCAGCCCGGTCTGTTCGTGGCGGCCGGCGTCGCCGGGTGCTATGCCCTGCTGCTCGCGGAGCGCCCATTCCTGGCGGGCCTCGCTCTTGGCACGCTCGCGTTCAAACCACAGCTTGCCTTCCTCGTCCCCGCAGCCCTGCTGGTGAGCGGCCGGACGCGCGCGTTCTGGGGAAGCGTGGCCGCCCTCGGCCTGCTCGGTATTGCTTCGCTGATCGCGCTCGGGCCCGACGGCATCGCGACCTACGAGGCAAGGTTGAACTTTGCCGCCGGTGTCCCTACCAACCGCGAGCTCACACTGGCGCCAGTGGTTGGAAACCTGCTGGTTGCGCGAGCGATCCAGGCCGCGATCGCGCTCTGGTCGCTGGTCCTCGCCTACCGGCTGCGCCACCGCGGGATCGAATGGGTGTTGATCCCTGTGCTGGTCGGCGGTCTCGTGGCCAGCCCTTACCTCCACCTCGATGACCTCGCGATGCTCGGCCTGGCGGCCTGGCTCTACCTGCGGGCGGAACAGGCGGCGCCCCCCGCGTGGGCGCCGCCTTTCATCCTCGCCCTTGTCATCGCGGTCGAAGGGATGCCGTTCTGGGGGCCGCTACCTGTGATCGCCGGCGAGCTCGCCGGCCTGGTGCTGCTAACCGTCGTGGCGGTTGGGGCGAAGCGCCTCGCGCCTGCGCATCAGGTGCCGTGACGCCCGGCACCCTTGGCGAATCGACCGGCCCCCTCCTGCGCCTCACCTGACGCCACCACGTCGATCCCGCCTCGGAACTCGGCCTTCGCCGCCTCCTCGAGGGTGAGCGACCACTGCTCGAGCACGCTCCGGCGGTCGGCGCGCAGGGCTCCTTGGGGGAAGCCGGCGATGTCGCGCGCCAGCTGTTGAGCCGCGGAGAGCGCCTCGCCAGGCGCGACGACCCTTTCGACGAGGCCGATCCGCAGCGCCTCGTCCGCCGCCACCGGCCGGCCCGTGAGGATAAGGTCAAGGGCGCGCCCCTGGCCGATCATGCGGGGAAGCCGGACCGTCCCGAGGTCGATCAACGGCACGCCAAACCGGCGGTTGAACACACCCAGCGTGGCGTTTGCCGCGGCCACCCTGAGGTCGCACCAGAGCGCGAGCTCCAGGCCACCAGCCACGGCGTAGCCTTCGATCGCGGCGATCACCGGTTTGCCCAGCATCAGCCGCGTCGGACCCATGGGGCCCTGGCCCGTCTCGTCCAGCACGAATCCGGTGCCCGTGGCAAGCGATTTCAGGTCGTAGCCGGCGCAGAACGTGCCCCCCTCGCCGCTGAGGACCGCGGCGGACAGCTTCTCGTCGGCGTCGAACCGCATGAAGCATTCGGCCAGCGCTCCGGCGGTCTCGGAGTCCACAGCGTTTCGCACTTCGGGACGGTCGATGGTGACGGTGACGACCGCTCCTTCGACCTCGTACCGAACGCTCACCTCAGGTTTGCGCGCCCTTCCTCACTCCGCGTCCATGAACGGATAGCGGTGGTCGGTCGGCGGGACGTAGGTTTCCTTGATCATGCGCGGGCTCACCCAGCGGATCAGGTTTAGGATCGAGCCGGCCTTGTCGTTCGTGCCGGACGCCCTCGCCCCGCCGAAAGGCTGAAGCCCGACGATCGCGCCCGTCGGCTTGTCGTTGATGTAAAAGTTCCCGGCGGCGTTGACCAGCGTCTCGCTCGCCCGGTGAATCGCCTGCCGGTCCCGCGCGAAGATGGCCCCCGTCAGCCCATACGGACTCGTGCGGTCGCACAGCTCAAGCGTCTCCTCAAACTTGCCGTCGGCGTACGGGTAGACGGTGAGGATCGGGCCGAAGAGTTCCTCGCGCAGCAGCTTGAAGTCCGGGTCGGTGGTCTCGATGACCGTCGGGCGGACGAACCATCCGACCTTGTCGTCGCCCGTGCCGCCGGCGATCACCTTCGCACTCTCCGCCTTGCGCGCGTACTCGATGGCGTTCATGTGGCTCGAGTAAGCCTTGCCGTCGATCACCGCGCCCATGAAGTTCCGGAAATCCGCGACGTCCCCCTGCGGTATCGCGTCCACCTCGTCGGCCAGCTCCGACTTCATGGTCTTCCACATCGACTGCGGGATGTACGCACGCGAGGCTGCCGAGCATTTCTGCCCCTGGTACTCGAATGCGCCTCGGATCAGCGCGGTACGCAGCGCGTCCTTGTCCGCCGAGTCGTGCGCGACCACGAAGTCCTTGCCGCCGGTCTCACCGACCAGCCGCGGGTAGGTCCTGTAGCGCTCAACGTTCTGGCCGACCTCGCGCCACATGCCCTGGAACACCTCGGTCGAGCCGGTGAAGTGGATGCCGGCCAGCTCGCGATGGCTCAGGACGCGCTCCGAGATCTGGGACGCGCTGCCGCTCACCATGTTGATGACGCCGGGCGGCATGCCGGCCTCAATCAGGAGCTCCATCAGGAAGTGGCTCACGAGCAGAGTTTGCGTCGCGGGCTTGAAAACCACGGTGTTTCCCATCAGCATCGGGGCCGTGGGCAGGTTGCCTGCGATGGATGTGAAGTTGAACGGGCTGACGGCGAACACGAAACCCTCGAGCGGCCTGTACTCGAGTCGATTCCACGCTGTGCCGTCGTTGAACGGCTGCTGGGTCAGCAGCTGGTCGCCGAAATATGCGTTGTAGCGCCAGAAGTCCACGGTCTCGCAAGCGGCGTCGACCTCGGCCTGGTGCACTGTCTTCGATTGGCCAAGCATGGTGGCGGCGTTGATCGTGTCCCTCCACGGGCCGGCCAGCAGCGAGGCCGCGCGCAGCAGGACGGCCGCGCGCTCGGCGTACGACGTGGCGGCCCACGTCTTCCGGGCCTTGAGCGCGGCCGCGATGGCGTCGTCGAAGTCCTTGACACCCCCGACCGCGTGCTCCGCGATGGTCAGCTCATGACGGTGGGGCGACCGAAGGTCTCCCCGAGAGGCTCCCCAGCGGTGCTCGCCCGCGATCTGCATCGGGACCTCCGTCCGGGCGTCGGTGAGCTCGGCGAGCCGGGCTTTGAGGCTCTTGCGGTGGGGATCGTCCGGCGCGTACGGGCGGATCGGCTCGTTGACTGGGGTGGGGACTTTGAAGTGTCCGTCGGCGGTCATCTCGACTCCTCGGGTGTAGCAGGTATGGGCGTCGTTCAGTGGATACCGCAATCGTAACCCGGCCTCGTATTCCGATCTGGAGCGCACCGCCGGCGCGCTCGTTGATGCGATCGCGTCAGGACTACGGGGAGGCGCTTTTTTGGTTGGACTGATCTCCACCCGGCCCACATCGACATCAGACCGCATTCGGCGCACGGTCGCGCTGCTCGGGAGGCGTGGCTACGCCCTGGCGCCGGAGCGCCTGGCCGAGGTGTGCCTCGGCGGCCCTGTGCCGGCTGAGGAGGTTCGGTGGTCGGTGGCCGCGTCCTTCGACCTCGTGCTTGCCGGCGGCCTCGTGGTCGACAGGTCGGCGCTGGGCAGGGTGGCCGAGATCCAATCTCGAGTCACGGGCCACGGCGCGGAGGCTGCCGCGTACCTGGCGATGACAGTGCGGTTCATCCGCGCACTCGTCGCCTGCGCGCCCTTCATCCGCAGCGTCTCGATCGCAGGCTCGCTGGCCAGCGGCGGCTTCCGCCCGTCCGACGACGTGGACCTGAACCTGATCGTCGACGACGGACACCGGCACCTTGCGTACGTGGCCGTCAACGCGCTCGGACTGTTGCACGCGCTGGCGCACCGAGGAAAGCCGGTCGACGACCTCACGCGCCGCCCGGTCGCGCCGCGCCTGATGACCGCCAACCTGATCCTCGAACGCTCGCAGTGCCGCCCGCTGGTGCGCCACGACGAGGACATGGCCTTCGAGCTGCTGATGGCCGAGTGCGTGTTCGGTATCGAAGCGATCGACGAGCTGATCGAAAACAACCCCCCGCTGCTGGAGCACTTTCCTCAGCTGGCGACCAAGCCGGTGCCGATGCTGATCGATTCGCCACTGCGTCGGCTGCCCAGGGCGCTGTTTCCCGCGTTCCTGGACGGCACCGCGCGCGCGCTCGGGGGTGCGGCGTGGCGCCACATGCAGTGGACCCGACGCCGGCGGCCTGAGGCTCTCGCCCGTGTCGCCTACGTACGATCCACGATGCACCCCTACACGCTGTTCGAGGATTCGACGGCGAATTGATCTACGTGATCGGCATCGGCATCGTGATAACCACCAGCGTCCTGCTCTTCGTGTTCGGCCTGAACATCCTTTACCTGAGCTGGAGGGCGCTGCGGCTGCCGCAGCCCGTTCGTCGCTCAGTGGCGCCCGGAGACGAACCGCAAGTTTGCGTGCAGCTTCCCATCTTCAACGAGCGCTATGTCGCCGAGCGCGTCCTTGACGCGGTCTGTGCGATCGAGTGGCCCGCCAATCGGCTAGAGATCCAGGTCCTGGACGATTCCGACGACGAGACGACCTCGATCGTCGCGCGCCGCACCGCCTTCTGGCGCGCGAGAGGATTCCACGTCGACCACGTCCGGCGCGGTTCTCGAGCAGGGTTCAAGGCCGGAGCGCTCGCCCACGGCATGAGCCTCACGGACTCGCCGCTGATCGCAATCTTCGACGCGGACTTTGTCCCACCCGTCGACTTTCTGCGCCGAACCGTCGCGGCATTCGACGATCCGAAAGTCGCCTTCACACAGGCTCGTTGGGGCCACCTCAACGAAGGGTACTCATGGTTCACTCGACTCCAGGCGCTGGCCATCGACTTCCACTTCCTGGTCGAGCAGGCGGTCCGGTCGGCCAGCGGGTACTTCACCAACTTCACCGGGACAGCCGGCGTGTGGCGGCGGGCGGCGATCGAGGATGCAGGTGGTTGGAGCTCCGCGACACTGACCGAGGACCTGGACCTCAGCTACCGCGCCCAGCTGCGCGGATGGAAAACCGCCTACCTGCAAGACCTCGTCGTTCCAGAGGAGCTTCCAGTATCGATCGACGCGTATCGCCGCCAGCAATCGCGCTGGGCGACCGGTAGCTTTCAATCGGCTTTCAAGCTGCTCGGATCGGTGCTCCGAAGCCGCAACCGCGCCGCGGTGAAGCTCCAGGCGACGATACATCTGCTGGCCTATGGCGTCGGGCCGGTGATGCTCGTCCAGCTTGCCTGCTATCCCGTGCTGCTGGTTGCGTTCGGGAGCCATGGCCTACGGCTCCCCTCGTATCTCACCGACGCATCGGCGATTGCCATCTTCGCGGGTATCTCGCCCTGGATCGGCTTCGTGGTCGCGCAGACCCGTCGTGGCCGGCCGTGGTGGACGGGCCTTCCATCGCTGCTGTGCCAGGTGGTCGGCGCCGGGATGTCGCTGAACACGATCATCGCCCTCTGCCGCGCCACCAGGCCCGGCGGCGTTTTCGTCCGAACACCGAAGTACCGCATCGAGCGGCGCGGCCAGGAGTGGCGGGACCAGGCCTACGTGAAAGTCGGCGACATACGTGCCCTTCAAGAGGCATTGCTCGGCCTGGTCTCGCTTTCCATCCTCCCGTTCGCTGTCGCGATGGACCAGTGGCTGCTCGCGATCTACACGAGCATGTTTGCGCTCGGCTTTTTGACCCTGGCCGCGCTGAGCGGCATCGACCTGCTCGAGGTTATCACCCTGCACAACCTCGGCCGCCACGCGCTGGCTCGTGTCAGCAGATGGGGCCCGGCCGTTGGATTGCTGGGCCTCTGCACGGTGCTGCTCCTCTTCGCAGCCCAGATGCCGGAGCCGTTCGAGGACGGGTACGGCCACTGGCTGATCGCCGCCAACCTGGCTTTGACCGGGCACTTCCACGACCCGCTGTTCGGGATGGAGGACACCTGGCTGCCGGGTTATCACGTGCTGGCGGCAGGGGTCCTGTGGGTATTCGGCTGGTCGCAGCTGGGCGCGCTGAAAGCGCTCAGCGCCCTTCTAGGCGTCATTACCCTGGGGTGCGTCTACAGCCTCGCCCCCAACGTGCGGCAGGCAAGGTTGGCAGTCGCTCTCCTCGCGCTCAACCCAGTCTTCCTGTTCACATCCGGGTCGGCGGTCGTCGAGCCGCTGCTCACCGCGCTGCTCACGGGCACCGCGCTCGCCGCGGTCCGAGGGAGGATGAAGCTTGCGGGGCTGCTGGCGGCGCTCGCGTGCCTCACGGCGACAAAGGCCTGGATCTGGATCGGGGCCATGGCGGGTTTCGCTGCGCTGGAGCTGGTCTGGCGGCGAATGCCGGCCAGGCGATCGCTCCCAGCCGTCGCCTGGGCCGTTCCCGCCCTTGGTGTTCTCGTCTTCCTGCAGCTTGGGTTTGCGCCCGCCAGCCACTCGGTGGCGCGTGGATCGGTGGAGGTCGTCTCGGCCACCATCCGCGGAAGCATCGGGGCCGGCGCCCTGGCCCGGGTCTCGGAGCTGGCCGGCACCTTCGGCCTCGCGGCGCTGCCCCTTTTCGCGTTCGGGTTCGCCGGCCTGGTCACCGCACTCCGTGGCCGGACCTGGTCCCCTAGAGACAGGGCGGTCATGAGATTCCTGTACGTCCCGGCGCTCGTTTACCTGCTGGCGGTGTTCGGCCTGGTAGCAGCCGGCGCGTACACCGGCAGCCATCGCTACCTGTACCCGGCCCTCCCCGCATTCGCCCTGCTCGCGGCCGGATTGCTCGACCGGCATGTCGCGGTCATGCGGCTGGCCGCGATCGCCGCGACGGGACTCGCCGCGATCGCGTTCCTGCCTGTGTTCGCCAACTTCGCCGCCGACAACGCGGGCCTGGCGGCTGCCGGTCGGGCGGCAAGCGGATCGACAGGAATGTTGATCACGGACTCACCGGTGGTCGCCTTCTACAGCGGCAAGAAACCGTCGGAGATCGTCGGTTCACAGCAGCTCCCGCTTGACCGCAGTCACGCGATCGATTGGATCGCCGGGCACCAGGTGAGCGCGCTCGTGCTCGAGGACATCAGCTATTACCGCGCCACGACGGTCTTGCCCGAGCTCGCTTCGGGGGCCGCGACGCCTCCGTTCCATTTCCTTGGCGACCAGAACCGCTTCCAGGCCGCCGGCGGCAAGCACGTATATGCGTACCGCCTCGACCTTTCCCCGTCGCCCATCTATCCGGGTGTCGAAGCCTCGATCACCGCTTCGCCCGGGGAGGGGAAGACGATCCCGCTTGCGAAGGGAGTGACGCTTCGCGTTGGCGGAGGCGGCGCGGCCGGCGAAGGCATGGGCTTCGGTGTTCCGATCGTGCGGTACGCCGACGGCTGGGCTTACTCGCGCACCGCGAGCTCGGTGGAATCGTCCGCGGGCAGCGCCACCACATGGAAGCGCACTTTCCAGCTCGACGAGATCGGCGGGGATGCCGCACACAGCTATACCTTCGTGCCCATCGCGTCGCGCGGCGCGATCGAGGTGACCTACACGGTGGACGGCACGGGAATCTCGATCGAGGTCAAGCCGCTGTGGCTGGCGCCTGGCTACACGCAGGTCGGCGTCCTCAACGAACAGTCGGCGGCGTTCGATGACTTCGCCGACTCGACGCACACGTTGACCGGCCACGATTTCCCGAACTGGGTTCCCGTCGAGGGTGACTGGGGCCGTCTCCAGTCGAGGAGCCTCGGCGTCCAGTGGTCGCTGCCCTCGATTCACGGCGCCCAGCTCGACGCCGGACGCGAGCTACAGGCACCTGGCCTCAACTGGGCCGGCCTCGACTACATGTTCCCGGCGTCATTCGCCGGCACCACCTACCACATCAACGTGCAGGAGGCGAGATGACGCCAATGGAACGAGCCGACGTGGTGCTCGTCTACCCGCAGCGCGCGCCGGCGCAGGGGCGCCACTGGATCATGCCGTCGCTCGGCCTGATGTACCTCAGCGCCTCGCTGCGCCGGGCGGGATATGCGGTGCGCCACATCGACCACACCTTCATGGAGCGGCGCGAGGTGCTCGACGAGATCGACCGCCTGAAGCCTTCGGTGATCGGCATCTACTGCATGATCACGATGCAGGACGAAGCGCTGTCGCTCGCCGCTCAGGTCCGGGGCAAGGCGCTGACCGTGGTCGGCGGCCCCTATCCGTCAGGCGAGCCGGAGACGTTCGTGGACCAATTCGACCTCGTCGCGGTCGGTGAGGGCGAGGAGACCATCGTATCGATCACGGAACACCTCGGCGACCGGAGGTTCGAAGACATCGCGGGCCTCGTCTTCAAGCGCGACGGCGAGATCATCCGCGGCACGGCCCGCGTGCGCACCAAGGACATGTCGCACCTCCCGTTGCCCTACCGCAGTGACGTACCGAACGACCAGTACATCAGCTACTGGCGCAAACACTGGAACGACGCGACCACGCCGTTGATGTCGACTCGAGGCTGCCCCTTCCGTTGCGACTTCTGCCACAAGTCGGTTTTCGGAGACCTGTTCAGCGCCCGGCCCGTGGAGTCGGTCATCGCGGAGATGCGCGAGATCGCCGAGCTCGGGTACGACCACATCTGGATGTCGGATGACCTGTTCACGTTGAACTACAAGCGCACGTTTGAGCTGGCGCAGGCGATCGAGGCGGCCCGCCTCCCCCTCACCTGGGAGTGCCTCAGCCGTGTCACACACGTCGACCGCGCGCTCTTCGATCAGATGCGTCGCGCCGGGTGCAAGCGGATCTTCTTCGGCATCGAGTCGGGCGACGAGAAGGTGCTCAAGGAGATGAAGAAAGGCATCACGCCTGACCAGGCCCGAGCCGCCGTCGAGGCGTGCGTCGCTGCGGGCATCAAGGCCGCGGGCTTCTTCATGGTCGGCTACCTCGGCGAGACCACCGACTCGCTGATCCGCAGCATCAACTTCTCGAGCAGCCTTCCTCTGGACTACGTCAGCTACACCATCGCGTATCCGCTTCCAGGCACCGGTTTCTACGAGCGGGTGCGCGAGCGCCGCCAGCTCGGCGAGTGGCACAAGGTCCGGCACAACCGGCTCCTGTTCAATACCGATTTCTCCGAGCACAAGCTGCGCGCCGCGATCTTGAAGGGCGCCATCCAGCACCGCCTCAACCGGATGCACCTGCGTCCGGCGGCCAGAGCCTTCCAGCTCGCCACCGACCCAGTCCTACGCGCGCTTCGATAAGAAGCGCGGGGGAGTCAGGCCTCCCCCGCGGTACCCTCACCGTCTCTAGGACGCATGGAGTCGCCTGGTGATGGGACGCATGGTGACGGCCGGAGTAAATCCGGCCTTTCGCTCCACTCAGTCTGGTCTAGCAGCCGGGCTGGCCGGGTTGATCCTCGCGGGTTGTGGCGGATCGCCCGCGGCCGTGGTGGCGGCCCCTTCGTATCCGGAGTCAGGGCTTGTGCTCGTCTCGCTGAAGGACGGATCGCCGCACTCGTTGGCTTCCGTGGGAACGGACGCCGTCGCTGTCATCGTGTCCGGCGATGGGAAAACCGCGTACACGGCCGACAGCTCACCCGGCGACATCTACGCCGTGAACCTGCCTGAGCTCAGCGTTAAGTGGAAACAGCACGTCGGCGGAGCGCCTTTCGGCCTCCTCCTCCATGGCGGCCGCCTTTACGTGAGCCTGTTCACCGGCGCCTCTGTGGTCGAGCTCGACCCTTCGACAGGGGCGGAGGTGGCTTCCCACCCGGTGCCCCAAGGCCCGGCGGCCATGGCGGTCGACGCCGGCGGCCGCGTCGTGGTGGCCGGCACGCGTGGAAAGCTGGATGTCCTTGGCGATGGCGAGCTCGCTGCCGGCAACGGCTTCGCTGTGGCGTTCGCCGGAGACAGGCTATGGAGCGCGGACTACGAGCGGGCTGAGCTGGTGCCCGCAGGCAACGATCATCGGGTCGGCCTGCCGTCGCCCGTGTTCCCGTTCTGGCTTGCCCCCGGGGCGGGCGACACTTTGCTCATCGCGGCCGAAGGGCCGACCGAAGACAGCGACCCGGGCGGCGTGTTCTCCTTCGATCCGATAACGAGCGCGTTCAAGACCCTTGCCACGCCCAAGGACCCAGACCAGGTGATCCAGTCCGGATCCACGGTGTTCGTCGCCGCCCACGGCGACCGGGATGTGCTCTCGATATCAGCTGGCTACACGAGTGTATGGGCTCGCGGCGCCGCAGCGGTGGCGCTGGCGCCGGACCTGGCGCTGGGCCTGCTCGTGCTCGCGGTCAACGCGCATGAGTGAAGCCTGGGCGAGCCTGGTCCGGGTCGTCGTCGGCCTGTACTGGCTTTACTTCGCGAGCCAGAAATGGCAGGGCGTGGGATGGATGCACGGCCTCATGATCACCACCACGCAGAAGAATCCGATTCCCGGTCTGCACGAAATTCTCACCTCGGTGGTCGCGCCCAACTGGATGATCTTCGCAGTCGGTCAGGCGGTGGCCGAGACCGTCGTGGCGATCCTTCTCATCCTTGGGCTCGGAACACGATGGGTCGCGATCCTGGGGTTGCTTCTCGCCGCGAACCTCGCCCTGACCGTCGCGTTCGCGGCCAACGACGACGGGTTCCGGTGGCTCTACTACCTCGCGGTGCTCGTCAACGCTCAGGTGATCGTCTCCGGCCCTGGACCGATCGCACTATCGCGATTCAGTTGGGTTCCCGCGCTCCTTCGCTGACGATCGCCGCGATTGCGGTGCTGATCAGCTGCACGAGTACTGCCGGCACAGCCACCTCTTCACCGTCGCCAGCCGCAATCGGGTGCCGGGCGGGGCCGCCCGAGGCGGGGGTGCACAATCCTGACCGGCTGACCGTGCTCGACCCCTGCAAGCACGCCGAAGGCGTCGCGGTCGACGTCGCGCACGAGGACGATGGCGACTACCACGTCTGGTTCAAGGTCGACGCGGGTTACGAATACCTGCTCAATGCGGAGAACCATTTCCAGGCGGCGCCGGCGATGCTGGCGGAGATCACACCCGACTGTCCGGAAGGCACGAACCCGCTAGACGCTCAATCCGCTGCGAAGTGCCCAGGGACGAATCTGCCAGTCCCTCGGATCGGCCAGCACGTGGCGGTCGATGGGCCGTGGGTGGTGGACACCGACCACGGCTGGCGCGAGATCCATCCTGTCGACTCGATCCGGTTAACCTAAACACGATGAGCCTGGACGCAGACGGATACGGCTTCCCCGAGCACAAGCGCACGCTCGCCAGACTCATGGAAGACGTGAGGGTGCTTTCGCCCGCCGGCGTCGAGCGGGCTGCGATGGGCTGGGACCGCCACGTCGGCACGCACGGGCACCAGGCGATGCACGACGCCGAGAAGGCCGGGCTTCACGCGATCGAGACGGCTGACCGCAGCCCGGCGTGGGACGAGGTGCGCCGGTCGCTGTTCGGCCTCACCGAGTCGGGCACCGCGCTCGTCTCCTGGAAGGCCGAGCACGGCGACATCGGCCACAAGGCGGAGAACGCCGCATTCATGGCCGCGCTCGCGCTGGTCGCCGGAGACCTGATCACCAAAGAGCAGTCGGGGACACTGATGAGCCCGATGGCCGAAGCCCTCCCGTGGCTGCTGCCCGACCAGGTTCCCTCGTAGCGTCCTGCTAGGACGAAGTCGCCGGGACGCTCTCCGCGAGGTCGACTTCGAGATTCGCGAGGACTGATTCGCTGACCGGCTGCCTCGCCTCGATCAGCTTCCCGCCTAGCTCGTTCGTCTTCTGGTCGTTCATCGACACCACGCCGTCGATCAAACCGTTGCGCAGGTAGAAGACCGAGAACGAGAGCCCGTCGCGATCCCCGCGCCACACCGCGCGGTCGTCCCCGGATGCGTTTCCGCGGTATTCGAGGTTGACGTCGTACTGGTCGGACCAGAAGTACGGCAGCCTCGCGAACGAGGTCGCGCCGTCGGCGATCGCCGCGGCGATGCCCCGCCCATGGTGCTTGGCCACCTCCCAGTGCTCGACCCTGATCTCCCGCCCGAGCACCGGATGGGGATGAAGCGCGATGTCGCCACCGCAGTAGACGTCAGGTGCAGCCCTTAACCCTTCGTCCACGCGGACGCCGTTGGCGACCGGCAGGCCGAGAGCTTTTGGAAGCTCGAGGTTGGGGTCGATCCCGATCGCCACGAGCACGAGGTCACCCGCTTCATGGCGGCCGTCTGACAGGGTCGCCCCGATCACACGGCGTCCGTCCGTGTGCCACTTCGTCACGGTGGTGCCGGTGCGCACGTCCACTCCCTTCGAGCGATGGATGGTGGCGTAGATGGCCCCGACCTCGTTGCCGAGGGCGCGAGCCAGCGGCACCGGCGCTGACTCGACGATGAGCACCTCCTTGCCAAGCTGTCGCGCGGAAGCGGCGACCTCCGCGCCGATGAACCCGGCGCCGACCAGCAGCATGCGCGTGCATCGCTGCAGCGCCTCCCGGATCGCCTTGCTGTCGCCGAGTGACCTGAGCGTGAACACGTTCTCGGCGCTCGGCATTTCCGCTAGCCGCCGCGGCGTGCCGCCCAGGCCCAGCACGAGCGCGTCGAACGAAACCTCGCCACCGCCTTCGAGCGCGAGCTTGCGCTCGGAGAGCGAGCCGCCTGTGACGCGTCGGTTCAGGTGGAGGTCGATCCTCTCCTTCGCGTAGGCGGCCTCGTCGTGAAGAAACACCTTCGGGAGCTCGACCTCGCCGCGGATGAACTCTTTCGACAGGTATGGCCGGTCGTACGGTCGATCGTGGTCGGCGCTGACGATCGACACCTCGCCGTCGAAACCACGCTTGCGCAGGGCGAACGCCGCGGCATCCCCGGTTCCGCCTCCGCCCACGATTACGACCCGCTTCGCAGCCATTAGATCGACCTCCAGTGAAGAGTGGGGCCCGGCCTCAGACGTTACTCGGGACCTTGTGCATCCAGCCGTGAGGATCCGGCGCGGCTCCCCGCTGGATGTCGACCAGCGCATGCCGAAGTCGCATCGTGACCTCGCCCGGCTTGCCGTCGCCGACGGTCCACGAACCGTGCGCCGACTTCACGGACCCGACCGGTGTGATCACCGCTGCCGTGCCGCACGCGAACACCTCGGTCAGCGACCCGTCGGCGCAGCCCTTGCGCCACTCTTCGGTGCTGATCCTGCCCTCTTCCGCCTCGAAGCCGAGGTCGACCGCAAGCTTCAGCAGCGCGTCGCGCGTCACACCGGGCAGCAGCGTCCCGGTCAAAGCCGGCGTGAGGAGCCGGACGCTCCGTCCTGATCCGAAGACGAAGCAGAGGTTCATGCCCCCCATCTCTTCGACCCAGCGATGCTCGAGCGAGTCCAGCCAGACGACCTGGTCGCACCCTTGCTCCGCGGCCTGAGCCTGGGCAAGCAGCCCGCCCGCGTAGTTGCCACCGGTCTTCGCCTCGCCCGTGCCACCTGGCACTGCGCGGCTGAAGTCCTCCGAAAGCCACACGGTGACCGGCTTCACCCCGTTTGGAAAGTACGACCCGGATGGCGAAGCTATCAACAGGAAGGTGACATCGGTGGAGGGGTGCACCCCGAGGCCGACCTCACTCGCATACATGAAAGGTCGCAAGTAAAGGCTGTGCTCGGGCGCTTTTGGCACCCACTCGCCATCGATCTGGATCAGGCGCTCGATCGCGTCGACGAACACGCCCTCAGGCAGCTCCGGGAGCGCGAGACGTCTCGCGGAGCGCCGGAATCGTGCCGCGTGCGCGTCCGGCCTGAAAACGGAGACTCCGCCGTCCGCCTGGCGAAACGCCTTCAAGCCCTCGAAGACAGCCTGGGCGTAGTGGAGCACGGACGTGGCGGGGTCGAGCTCCAGCGGTCCGTACGGAAGGATCTCCGCGTCGTGCCATCCCGGCTCCCGGCGCCAGCTCAGCCGGGCTATGTGCTCGGTGAAGATCCTGCCGAACCCGGGGTCGGCAAGCAGCCGCTCGCGCGCCTCCGCCGGCACCAGTTGCACGGCCGGCGTCACTTCGAAATCGACGGCTGACGTTTCCGTGCTCATCGCGAGAAGCTTAGGCGCGGCGCGTTGCGATCCGCCGCTCGATCATCTGGATCCTGAGTCGGCGGGAGCCTGGGCATCGCCGGCCGGCTCGCCGACGATCACTCGAACCCGCTGCACCTCGTTGTTCTGGACACCCTCGAGATTCCAGTCCTGGGCGGTCGGCTGGACGTTGCCGGTCCCGTCGGTCGCCCGGGCGCAGAGCTCGTGCTCGCCGCGGGTCGCGTCCCACGCATGGGTCCACCGCCGCCAGGCGTACGGCGAAACCGGCTCCTCGAGCACGGCATCAGACCACGAAGAACCGCCGTCGTGGCTGAACTCGACCCTGCTCACCGGCGCCTGTCCAGACCAC
Source organism: Candidatus Dormiibacterota bacterium (assembly GCA_039935415.1). Classification (GTDB taxonomy): domain Bacteria; phylum Chloroflexota; class Dormibacteria; order Dormibacterales; family Dormibacteraceae; genus Palsa-870. Next base: position 33,533 of record JBDTKH010000005.1, on the reverse strand, counting down.
GCCATGCCTTCGACCAGCTGGGTCGAGGGCTCGAGAAAGCGAGTCCTCGACATGAAGTCGGGAACCCCGGGCGGCACCATGAGCGCGCGTGGGAGCATGCGCGTGACCGGGACGCCTGCGTCGCCGTCGATTGTTCGGTAGTGGTACGCACGAGCCTGCTGATAGCCCGTGAACGTGCCCTTCACGACCGTGATCGAGCGAAGCCACTTCACATGCGTCATCCCGTACCAGCCGGGCACGATCACGCGCAGCGGAAAGCCGTGCTGCGGCGGCAGCGGCTGCCCGTTGATCGCGTACGCGAGCAGGACCTCGTCGCGAAGCGCATCTTCGAGCGACAGGCTGCGCTCGTACTGCTGCTCGACGCCCCCTTGCACGCCACGGTCGAGGCCGGTGAACACGACGTCGCCAACTGCGTCGAGGGGGCCGGCCTCCGCCAGGAGTGGACCCAGAGGAGTCCCGGTCCACTCGGCGGTGCCGACGGCTTCGCCGAGCCACGGTTGGCTCAACGGTCGAGGTGAAAGTCGGGCGCGGCCGTTGCCGGCGCACTCGAGGGTCACCGCAAGCGTCACGGCCGGACGGGCCTTGATCTGCTCGAGGCTGAGCCGGACCGGCTTTTGAACGTGGCCGCCGACCGAAAGCGCCCAGGTGGACGGCTCGACCGCGGGAATGTCGAAGTGGATCAAGAGGTAGTGGAGCCCGAGCGGCGTGACCGGGTAACGCAAGGCTTCGAGCGGCATCGAGTGGTTGCGAACCGCTAGCTGCAGCTCGTCGGGCGTGATCTCGGGCCGGTCGATGAGAGTGCCTGCCGGCAGCGACTGCGGCTTCCCTTCCCCGCGCATGTCAGCCGTTCGCTTCAAAGCGGCAGGCTCGGGTGCTCGAGCTGGTAGAGGCCGACTTCGCAGGCGCCTGGGACTTCGAACCGTGAGCCGGCTCGGCGTCCTCGCAATAAAGAATCGCGTGCAGGCAAGAGATCATGCGCGCACCATTCTGCGCCGCACCGGCCCTCCTATCACCTGGCCTTGTCCTCCCGAGCGGCCTTGATCGCGTCCAGGATCTGCTGCTGCTGTTTCAAGATCTCGCGCTGCTGTTCCAGCATCTCCAGCTGTTTGACGTTCATCGCGTGAAGCGTGGTCAGGGTCAGGTGGTCAGCCTCCGCTCGAGCGTCCTGGCTCGCCGAGATGACATTCTGGCCGACGATGATGATTGGCAGCAGGACGAGCTGAAAGAACGTCTGCGCGATCCACGACACGATGATGATGGTGTTGTGGGTCAGGATCGCGGCGGGCAACGAGATGACCGCGATGACCGCGAACAGGTAGGCGGTCCACATGGTGCCCACGGCCCTGGTGACCCTTACGGCGAGCCAGGTGTTGAACTGCCCGATCGCGCCGACGCCATGCACCTGAGACTGCACAGTGCTGGCCGTGATCAGGCGGGGCTTGTACTCGGTCGGCGCGGCCTTGGCTGCCGCGTAGGCGGCCCTATGTGCGCTGTCGCTATGCCGGCGTTCTACGTGTTGGTCCGCCATGGTCTCCTCCTCAACGCGTGGTTGGCCTGGTCACCCCTCCAATGGAAGTGGAAATGCTCGATCACGCACAATCGTAGGTGCACGTGACTGACCCGACCGTCGTCTTCGTCACAACGTTTCTCGCCTCGGCCGTGGAGGCGATCGAGATGGTGACCATCGTGCTGGGCGTCGGCGCGACCCGCGGCTGGAGGTCGACGCTGGTCGGAGTCGTGGCGGGTTTTGCCGTGCTCGCCATCGTCATCGCCGCGTTCGGCCTCGCCCTGAAGGCGGTCCCGATCGGCCCGCTGCGCCTGATCGTGGGCGCCCTCCTGCTCGTGTTCGGGCTCCAGTGGTTCCGCAAAGGGGTCATGCGGGTCGCGGCCCACGGCCTGGCCGGCATCCGGCTGAACCCAGAGGACGAGCCTCCGGAGTGGAGCGGCGAAGGATTCGACTGGACGGCGTTCGTCCTGGCCTTCAAGGGCGTCACGCTGGAGGGGCTCGAGGTCGCCTTCATCGTCGTGTCGTTCGGCGCCAACGCAAACCACCTCGGGATCGCGGTGGTGGGCGGAACCTCGGCCGTGGTGATCATCGGCGTGATCGGCTTGATGGTCCAGCGCCTGGTGGTCATGATTCCCCGAAGTCTCCTCCAGCTCGTGGTCGGGATCCTGCTCACGACGTTCGGATCCTTCTGGGCGCTGGAAGGGCTGGGGGTCAAGTGGCCGTTCGGCGACGGCGCCATTCTCGGCCTGCTGGCGCTCTATCTGCTGACCGCCGTCACCTACATCGGCCTCGAGCGGCGCCGAGCGCTTGGGTTTCGGTCGCCCGCATGAGACGGCTCCTTTCGTGGCCGGTCGCGTTCGGAAAGTTCTGGTACGAGTTCATCGTCGGCGACGACTGGACCGTCGCCGCTGCCGTCGGGCTCGGGTTGCTCCTGACGGCGCTCCTGACGGCGGCTCACGTGCCCGCGTGGTGGTTGGTGCCGCTCATCGTCATCACGATGCTTGGCGTCAGCCTGCGGCGCGCCGGCCTCAAGGCATAGCTAGACCGAGACCTGCAACGATTGGTCGTGAATCAGCTCGCTTGTGGAGGGACAGATGTACATAACCATGCGCCAGTACCGGGTTCAGCCAGGCCAGATCGAGGAGGTCGCTCGAAGGGTCGACGACGACTGGCTCGGCAAGCTTCACGAAATGCCTGGATTCATCAGCTACCACGTTTTCAAGGCCCAGGAAGACCACCTCATCTCCGTCTCCACGTTCCTTGACGAGAAGACCGGCCAGGAGGCCGCCGAAGCCAGCTCCGAGTGGGTGGGCGAGTACCTGCGCGACATCAAGGTCGAGTTCGTCGAGATGCGCCAGGGACCAGTGCTGGTTCACGGCGGAGCCTGACCGAGAAAGTCAGCGGTGACCGGTCAATACCGACGAACGTCAAACGCCGAGGTCTGATGACCTCGGCGTCTTGCTAATCGACGTTTGAAGAAACTACTTCTTCTTCTTGGTGGCCTTCTTTGCGGCCTTCTTAACGGTCTTCTTCTTGGCTGCCATGTGATTTACCTCCTCATGACGTGATGCGACTCGAAAAATGTCGCAACGGCAACAAGTGCGTTTTTGTCACTCGTTCATCGCCACCATACGAGCGATGCGTTGGAAACGCAATCAATCGGCGCGCATGATCCGCGCGTCGCATGAACAGCAGGAGGCATCCATGACAGCTGCCAACAACAATGGGGTCACCAACAGGCCGAGCAACCATTCGGTAGAGCAGACGGTCGAGAAGCTCAAGGAAATTTTGCAGTCGAGGGCAATCACACTCTTTGCGCTTGTGGATCACAGCGGAGAGGCCGCCAGGGTGGGAATGAAAATGCCTCCGACGAAACTGCTGATCTTCGGCAGCCCGAAGGCGGGCACGCCCCTGATGCTGGCCGCTCCAAGCATCGCCATCGACCTTCCTCTGAAGATCCTGGTCTGGGAAGACGACGACGGGAAAGCCTGGGTCTCGTACAACAGCACGGCGTACCTGCAGCAGCGGCACGGAGTGCAGGAGGACCTACTTCAGAACATCGCGGTGATCGACGCCCTGGCCGCGAAAGCCGCGGAGTAGTCCCGGGGCTTATCGACCGAATCTATGCACGGCATCGGAATTATTGATTGGTCCTACGCCCGGAATGCGCCTAGTCTGGCGTTGAGGGAGAGAGATGGACAACAACGGTGAGGTCATCCTGTACGGCTCGGACGAATCGGGGGAGTCGACCGCCATGGTCACCCTGCTGAACGAGCTCGGCATCCAGTTCGAATACCGGGCCGTGAACCGAGACCCCGCCGCGATCCGCGAGTGGGAGCAATTGGATGGCGAGCACGTGCCCCTCCTCCGCATGGGCAAGAACTCGATCATCCGCGGCTTCGACCGGATCAGGGTGCAGCAGATGTTCGGCTGGGTAGGCTGCTAGCAAACGCTTGACCGTCGGCCAGGCTCATTGGCGGCCTGGTTAAAGAGCTGACCAGCCTCCGCAGGCGCTCAGCGACGCGCGGTCGATCAGGTCGAGCTCAAGCTGGAAGATCCGGATCGCGGTCCGCATCGGCGTGGTGGTCAGTCCGCGCGCCGTCACGTAAAGCGGAACGTTGGCCCACTGAGGCCCCATCGGCGTGAGCGCGAGCCGGACCTTTCCGACGATCTGGACGCACATCTGGAGCGTTTTGAGAGTGTCCTTCCACGCCACGTACGGCAGCTGTGGCCACGCGTCTTGCGAACCGATTTTCAGGTCGCCCACCTGGTCGGGCTCATAGCCAGCGTCTGTTGCCGCAACAGGCCCTCGGCTATGCACTGTCGCCTGGCCACAATTCACACGTTGAAAGTTCCAGAAGTCGGTGCAATGATCGCTATGGCCCCGGTGGGTTCGAGAGGCGCAAGCCCGACGGATTCGCTGGGGTCACTGCTTTTCGGCCGAAAGATCTGCGGGGGCGAGATTGATCGCGAAGGCCGAGTTCGGTCGTACGGGCACAAGAGCACGAGGGTTATCTTTGACGCGGCGTCGCTGGGCGGCGTCTCGCAGAAAGCCGCGGACGAGACACTCGATGTCTTGTTGCGCCACGGCGTCAATCACATCGACACCGCCTCCTCCTATGGCGATTCGGAACTTCGGGTCGCGCCGTGGCTGAAGCGAGAACCTGGACGGTTCTTCGTCGCCACCAAGGGCGATAGGCGCGACGAGAAAGGAGCGCGCGAGGAAATCCATCGGTCACTCGACCGTTTGGGCGTGGCTCACGTAGACCTGTGGCAGATACACTCGCTCGCCGATCCCATCGAGTGGGACCAGGCTCTCAGTCCTGAAGGGGCGCTCGACGCGGCGCTCGTGGCGCGCGAGGAGGGCCTGATCAAGTGGATCGGGGTCACCGGGCACGGCGGGCAGATCGCCGCCACGCACCGGCGAAGCCTGGATCGCTTCGACTTCGACTCGGTGCTGCTGCCTTACAACTACGCCACGATGCAAAACGCGTACTACCGCGAGAACTCGAAGCCCTTATCACGAGCTGCGAGGAGCGTAGCGTGGCGGTGCAGACCATCAAATCGATCGCGCTGCGCCCGTGGATGGAGCGCGACCACAACCGCACCACCTGGTACCAGCCGTTCGACTCACCGGATGCGATCGACCTGGCCGTCTGGTGGGCGATGGGCCGGTCCGGCATCTTCCTGAACAGCGTGGGCGACGTCGACCTCTTGCCGTTCGTGCTCGATGCCGCAAGCAGGTTTCACCATGTGCCCGAGGACAGCGAGATGGAAGCGCTGCTCGCGCGTTCCCATTCCGAGCCCCTCTTCGTTTAGGCGGCTGACCAGACCGCGCGAACCGCATCCGCGACGCCGCTCGCCTGTTGACGACCGGCGCGGGCAGATGCGGCGCGCCGAGCGGGATCGAGCACGTTGCGGCCGATCGCCTGGCGGGCCTGCGCATCAGGGCTGACCACAGCCGAACGAACGCCGGCGCCGAGCGCAGCGAGCTGGTTGGCGATCCGGCCGCTTGGCCGTAACGCGACAGTCACCGGAGCGAGCACGACCACGCGATCGCATCCCGTGGCGAGGTCTGCGTTCGTGATGGAGCGGACGCCGCCGTCGATGTAGCGACGTCCCCCGATCGTGATCGGAGGCCAGACGATCGGGACGGCGCAGCTGGCGGCCACGGCGTCGCTGAGCACCACCCCGCTGTCACGATCGAACACGCGGGGTTCGCCTGTCTCAGCGTCAACGGCGGTGATGAGCAGCCGTCGTTCTGGCCAGGGGCGTTGCCGCACAAGTCGCTCAATTACTCTCCGACTCTCCGACTCGGGTCCGGTGAGCGCCTTGAGCGCGGCACGGCCCAGGTATGCACGGCCTCGACGGGCGTCACCCGGCCAGAGGTAAGCGACAGCGAGACGGGCCAGCGCGCTCGCGCCTATTCTCGCCGCCGGCTCGCCCGTCGGGTCCGCCAGCTGCTCCGCGTAAAGGTCCTCGATCGGAGCTCCACTAAGGATCTGGGCGCCGACCACGGATCCAGCCGAGGTGCCGACGACCAGGTCAGGAGACGTCAAGTTCATCCCCTTCTCAGCCAGCCCGGCGAGCAAACCAAGCTCCCAGGCGATGCCGGTGACGCCACCGCCTCCAAGGACGAGCGCTCTGCGGGTGGCCGTCATTGCCGCACAAGATGCCACATCGCGCGAAGGGCTCCGAAGCCGCACCCCGGTCAGTCGACTGGCGCGAATACGGCAGTGAAATGGCGCAGCGCCGTAGGCTCGGAAACGATCCTGTAGCCTCTGATCGCAGCGCGGTTCCGGGCCAGGGATTCCGCCACCTCGATCACGTAGTCGACGTGGCTCTGGGTGTAGACACGCCGCGGCAGGGCGAGGCGCACGAGGTCCTTGTCTGCAGGTATCTGTTCCTTGCTCTTCGGATCGGTGTGGCCGAACATGACGGTCCCCACCTCGATCGAACGCACGCCACCCTCGACGTAAAGAGCGCAGCTCAACGCCTGGCCCGGAAGCAGACCAGGCGGAATGTGAGGCAGCATCCCACGAGCGTCGATGTACACGGCGTGCCCGCCGGGAGGCTCGATGATCGGGATGCCCGCGCTTCGGATCCCGTCGCCGAGATATTCGGCGCTCCTCAGCCGGTACCGCAGGTAGTCCTCGTGGAGCACTTCTTCGAGACCCTGCGCGATCGCTTCCAGATCCCTACCGGCGAGGCCTCCGTACGTGGTGAATCCCTCAGTCAGGATCAGTAGCTGCCTGGCCCGTTCCGCCCACGCGCCATCGTTCAGAGCCAGAAAGCCGCCGATGTTGGCGATGCCGTCCTTCTTGGCGCTCATCAGGCAGCCGTCTGCATACGAGAACTGCTCGCGAGCAATTTCTCGAGGGGTCCTATCGCCGTTGCCGGGTTCTCGCATTTTGACGAACATCGCGTTTTCGGCAAAGCGAGCCCCGTCGAGGATCAGGGGGACCCCGTACCCATTGAGCAAAGCGCGCGCATCGCGCAGGTTGCGCAGCGATACAGGCTGTCCTCCTCCGGTGTTGTCGGTCAGCGTGATGATGCACATCGGCACCTGACCGGACCGCTCATGAAGCAGGCTCTCGAGGCGCTCGAGGTCGATGTTGCCCTTGAACGGCGCCGGCCGCGATGGGTCGGCCGCCTCGCTGCACGGAAGATCGAGCGCTTCGGCGCCGGTGACTTCGATGTTCGCGCGAGTCGTATCGAAGTGATGGTTACCTGGGATCGTCTTGCCCGATCCCGATGCGACCGAAAACAGGATTCTCTCTGCGGCTCGACCTTGGTGAGTGGGTATGACGTTCTTGAATCCTGTGAGCCCCTTGACCACGTTCTCGAACCGGTAGAAGCTGCTCGATCCCGCGTATGCCTCGTCACCCCGCATCATCCCCGCCCACTGCTCAGAGCTCATCGCACCCGTGCCTGAGTCGGTCAGCAGGTCGATCAAGACGTTGGCGGATGAGAGCCGGAAGAGGTTATATCCGGCGGTCTTCAGGAACCCCGCGCGCTCGTCGCGGGAGGTCATGCGAATGGGCTCGACCGTCTTGATCTTGAACGGTTCGACGATCGTCTTGAAGGTGTCCGGCAATTGCTCGCCTGCTACCCGCTGCGCTCGAGGCGGTTGCCGATTCGCTCCAGGAAGTCCTTGACGGTCACCTCGGCAGCCCGGTGAAACAGGGCGCGGTCCGCGATCTTGCCGAACAGCCCGAGCGGCGGCTCGTAATTGGCGCTGAGGCCGAGCTGGGTCCGTGTGCTGCCCAGCGCGGCTATCTCAAGCTCGCCGTCCAGGGTCGGAAACAGCCCGGCTTCGGTCGCGGCGTGCCATCGGATCGGCCTGAACATGAGTCCGGCTGCCACCCTGGGCGCGCCGATCTCCACCTCGATCTGCCTGGCGATCCGCCGAGCGCCGATGTCAAACCCAAGCTCGGAAAGGAGCTTCTCGCCGTCGCCGTTCGCCCCCCTGGCCATGTCTGGCAGCCAGTTCTCGGCGCCTGCTGCGATCTCAGCCTCGACCTCCGCCGACGGGCGCGCCACGACCACGAAGGAGCGGAGGAACACTTCACATCACATCGTGCCGTTGACAGGCGCTGTCAATGAGGGCCAAAGGACCTCACATGTAGGGGCCTTTCGCCGGAGCGACACTCGAATGCGATGGAATGCACTGTTTTGTCCTCCACAAAGGCACGGCCCATGGGCTGGTTCTACGCGCGGTTGCTGATGACCCTTGTGTGGCGGCGCGGAGGCCGACGCGCCGCCCCGTTGGCGCCGTTGGACTTCGCCGCCACCTTGCCGGGCCGTCGGGCGAGTTCGAGGAGCTCGGCGATTCCCGACTCGATCCCTCGGGTCAGCACCTCGAGGTCCGGGACCGAGTCGTAGTCACCCGTAACCCCGAAGTTGAGGCCGCCGAGGTAGGAGAAGATCGCGACCCCGATCCGCACGTGGCCGGCGATCGGGACGTACGGGTACGAGTACAGCATCTGCTTGCCGGCGGCGTAGAGGGGGAACTGCGGGCCCGGCACGTTGGTCGTGACCGTCTGGACCAGCCTCTGCTGGGAACGCACAGCCAGCCGGGTGCTCACCGCGAGCAGCATCGGCGGGGCGAAGCCGGAAAGCCGGGTCAGCACGTCGCCGGCGACCGCCTGACCGGATCCCTTGAAGCGCTCCATCTGCTTCCGGACGGCGTTCAGGCGCTCGACGGGGTCTTTGATTCCGACCGGGAGTCCGGGGAAGAGACCCGAGACGCGGTTGTTGTACAGGCCTCGCTCGTTCTCATGCCTGACCGACACCGGAACCAGCGTCCGCACGACCTTGCCGGTCACCGTCTCGCCGCGCTTGACGAGGAGGTCCCGGAATCCCCTGGTGATCGCGCTCAGGACGACATCGTTGACCGTGCCGCCGAATGCTTCGCGAATCTCTTTGACCTGCGCCAGGGTCGCATTCGCCCAGCTCCACCTGCGATGCGGACCGATGGGTCCGTTGAGCGACCCCACGGTCGGCTGCCTCCAGCTGCCGAGCGAGTTCACGAAGTTCCAGGCGTCAGTGAGGTTGCCCATGCCCATGCCCAGGCCCAGTCCGCCGGCGAGGCTTGCGCGCGCAACGATCGGCAGGCCGCGGAGGCGGTTGATCGGATCCACGATGGCATCCGCGGCTGCGTCGGCCAGCAGGTGCAGGTCGCTTGGCTCGGGGGCCGCCCGCCAAGGCGGAGCCTTCTTAGGCGGCGGCTGGGGCTCGCGGTCGAGCAGCACGGTGAGCAGGTCGGTGCCCGCGACGCCGTCGACCATGGAGTGGTGGACCTTCGAGATCAGCGCCCACCGGTCATCCTCCAGGCCCTCGACCATCCACAACTCCCAGAGAGGCTTGCCTCTGTCGAGGTTCTGGGCGAAGACACGACCTGCAAGGTTGCGCAATTCCTCGGCCGATCCAGGACGAGGAATTGCCGTGTGGCGGATGTGATAGAGGATCTGGAAATGTGGGTCGTCGACCCACACCGGGCGGCCGAGCTCCATCGGGACGAACCGGACCCGCTGCCGGTAGCGCGGGACCAGGTGGAGATTTGCGGCCACCGTCCGGACGAGGTCGCCGTAACGCGGTGCTGGGCCGACAAATACCGACACGTTCCCGATGTGCATGGGGTTCCGATCGTCCTCGACGGCCAGGAACATGGCGTCCTGCGGACTCATGCGGTCCATCGCCGCAGTCTATGCGCTGTTGATGCGCGTGCCGGGTCCGATCCCGCAGGCGCCAAAGCTGGCAATTGCCAGCTACCCGCGGATTCGTAAGGCGTTCGCTGGCTGCATCACCCACGAGGGCCGTATTTGCTACAGTCGATCCGGTGAGCGAGCACCTGAGGATCGGGCAGGCGGCCGAACTCCTGCGGGTCAGCCCGGACACCGTGAGGAGGCTCGTCGACTCGGGCCGGATCAAGACGGTTCGATCGGCCGGCGGTCAGCGGAAGATCGACGGCGCCGCCCTGGCTCGCTACATGACGGCGAAGCCGCGACCGGACCCGCCCACGATCGTCAGCGAGTCCGCGCGAAACCGTTTCCGGGGAATCGTGACCCGCGTCGTGAAGGATGCGGTGGCGGCCCAGGTCGAGATGCAGGCAGGACCGCACCGGATCGTGTCCTTGATGACCCGGGAAGCGGCTGACGAGCTGGGTCTCAAGCCGGGCGTCGTGGCCGTGGCCTCGATCAAATCAACCAACGTCGTGATCGAGCTGCCGAGCAGCTGAGCGAGGGGTCGGATGCTGATGCGTGTTCCATCACTGGTGGCAATCGCGTTAGTCGTCGCCGCTTGCGGGAGCACAGGGGGTACCGCCGCCGGCTCGCCGGCATCCCTCAACGGCTCGATGAACATCTTCGCCGCCGCGTCGCTCACCGACTCGTTCAACGCCCTCGGCAAGTCCTTCCACCAGGCCCATCCGTCGGTCGCTCTCTTCATCAACTTTGCCGGCACTCCAACCCTCGTGACGCAGATCGAGCAGGGCGCCCAGGCCGACGTGTTCGCCTCGGCCGACACCGCCAACATGGACAAGCTCAACGCCGATGGGTTCACCGCCGGCTCCTCGCAGGTGTTTGCCCATAACAAGCTCGAGATCGTCGTCGCGCCGGGCAACCCGAAGGGGATCAACGGCCTGGCCGATCTTGCCAAGCCCGGGGTGATCTACATCACCGAGGGCTCCTCTGTTCCAGCGGGCAAGTACGCGCTGCAGGCACTGGCGACAGCCGGCGTGAAGGTCACGCCGAAAAGCCTCGAGACCGACGTCAAGTCCGTGGTCGCCAAGATCGAGCTGGGCGAGGCAGACGCCGGCATCGTCTACACGACCGACGTGCGGGCAGCCGGGTCCAATGTCCAGGGAGTTCAAGTCCCCGACGTCGTCAACGTCATCGCGACGTACCCGGTCGTCACCGTCAAGGGATCGAAAAACCTGGACATCGCCCATGCCTTCATCACCTACGTGGTCTCCGCAGACGGCCAGTCGACGCTGGCGTCCTTCGGTTTCCAGCACGCCTGAGCCATGAGGCGCGAGCGGGCGCCGCTGGCGATTGGCGTGCTGGCGACCGTCGGGGCCGCCTTCTTCATCGTGCCGCTGGTCGGCCTGATCGTTAGGACGCCGTGGCATGACGCGGTGCAGTCGCTGACATCCGCGGACACGCTGGAGGCGCTCAAGCTGTCGCTCGAGGCGTCGCTGTCGGCCACCGCGCTGGCCCTGGTGCTCGGGGTGCCGCTCGCGTGGATCTACGCGCGAGTTGAGTTCCCGGGCCGCACGGTCCTGCGCGCGCTGACCACGCTGCCCATGGTTCTGCCGCCGGTCGTGGGAGGCATCGCCCTGCTGCTCGCCTTCGGCAGGCGAGGTCTGCTGGGATCGTGGCTCGACAGCACGTTCGGCATCACCCTTCCATTCACGACGGCGGGCGTGGTCATGGCGGAGACTTTCGTGGCGATGCCGTTTCTCGTCCTCACAGTGGAGGCGGGCCTGCGCTCGATGGACCGCAGGTACGAGGAGGCAGCGCGCGCTCTGGGGGCGCGCCGCTGGACGATCTTCACCCGCGTCACGCTGCCCCTGATCGCGCCTTCGCTTTTCGCCGGCGCGGTCCTCTGCTGGGCTCGAGCCCTGGGGGAGTTCGGCGCGACGATCACCTTCGCGGGCAACTTCCCCGGTGTCACGCAGACGATGCCGCTTGCGGTCTACCTCTTGCTCCAGACCAACCCGGAGTCTTCATTCGTCTTGAGCCTGGTCCTCCTGGCAGTCTCGCTGCTGGTTCTGATCGGCCTCAGGAATCGCTGGCTTGGCTCGGCGTGAGCCTCGAGGCGTCGGTGCGGTTGACCCTCGGCTCGCTGCACCTCGACATGGAGTTCGTCCTCCAGGAGGACGAGGTCGTGGCGCTGCTGGGGCCAAACGGAGCAGGCAAGACAACCCTGCTGCGCGCGGTCGCAGGTCTCGTACCGATCGATGCGGGGCGCATCCGGCTCGACGACGAGGTCCTCGAAGACACGGCCACAAACCAGTACGTGCCCACAGAGAAGCGCTCGATCGGGGTCGTGTTCCAGGACTACCTCCTGTTCCCACACCTGAGCGTTCTCGACAACGTGGCCTTCGGCCTCCGCTCACGTGGAATGCCGCGCTCGGAGGCGGCCGCGCGCGCCATGCAGTGGCTCGACAGGGTTGGTCTCACGAAGTACGCGAAGTCGAAGCCTTCCGTCCTGTCTGGCGGCGAGCGCCAACGTGTCGCCCTGGCTCGCGCGCTGGCGCCGAACCCGCGCTTGTTCCTGCTCGACGAGCCGCTGGCCGCGCTTGACGTGACAACTCGAGCCGAGGTTCGGCGCGACCTCAAGCAGCACCTTGCATCGTTTCGAGGCCTTCGCCTGGTCGTGACCCACGATCCCCTCGAGGCGGTGACGCTCGCCGACCGGATGATCGTCATGGAGGAAGGGCGGCACGTGCAGACGGGCACGCCGGCGGAGGTCACAGCGCACCCGAGGTCCAAATACGTCGCCGACCTCGTCGGCGTCAACCTGCTTCGCGGCGAGGCGGACCATGGGTTCGTCCGGCTGCCGGGCGGCCGGGCCGTCGCCGCGGCCGACGCGGTAGCTGGAACCGTTTTCGCGCTCATACATCCGCGCGCCGTGTCAGTTCACCGGCAGCGGCCAGAGGGCAGTCCCCGCAACGTCTGGCCCGGGCGCGCCGACGGAATCGAGCTGCTCGGCGATCGCGTGCGGGTGCACATCGCGGGCGATGTGCCTGTGGTCGCGGAGGTCACGCCAGCCGCACTCGCAGAGCTGGACCTCGCCAAGGGTGGAGAGGTCTGGCTCTCGTTCAAGGCCACCGACGTGGTGGTCTATCCGGCGTGAAATTCGCGGTGACGCAGTCCGTACGAGTTCAGGAGGATCAGACAATGGAAATCAGCGGTCGCAATCAGCTGAAGGGCCAGGTCAGGCGCGTCAAGTCGGGCACCGTCATGGCGGAGGTTGAGGTCAAGATCAAGGCGGCAAGATCGTGGTCGCGATCACGGAGAGCTCTCTCAAGCGGTTGAAGCTCAAGGCCGGCGATCGGGTGACCGTGATCATCAAGGCGACCGACGTCCTGATCGGAAAGTAGCGAGCTAAGCCCGCGCCACCTTCAATGTGCGACGCCGGCGTCAGGCCAGACTGAACTCATCGCCTGCGCCGAAGCGGGTTCGCTTGCCCAGTCGACGCACCTCGACCCTGCCCTGCCCGAAGACGAGCCACTCGACCCCATCGCCGACGATCGCGGTCATCTCGTCTATGCCAATGAATGAATCGGTGCGTTCGACGCCGGCGACCATGAAACGTTTCGACCCCGGGAACCCGGGGACGCGGTTCCAGTGCACGCCAAATCGAACGTGGGGGACGAGTCCGAGGCCGGCCGAACGAAATGACGGCCCGCCTGCGCCGACCGCGCGGGCGCTTGCCACCATCGCGCCGGCGCTGCAGCCCGCGAAGACGGCGCCGCGGGCCAGGGCACGCGTGATCGCATCGAGGAACGGGGTGCCGTCGAGGGTGTCGTGAAGGTGGACCGGGTTGCCACCGGAGAAGAAGACCATGCTCGCCCCGTCCACGGCGGCAGTGAGCTCAGGGTCGGCCGCGTCCTCCCGCGACTTCAGTCCAACCAGCCGGGCGGGCAGATTCAGGCTCGCGTAATGGGCCAGCGCCATGTTTGCCCACCGGTTGAAGACCTGGTCGCCCTCCGGAGCGCTGGCAGTCGGCAGGATGGCGATGGGACCGGTTCGCAAGGTCAGGTCCAATGCGAAGCGCTCGGCCTCATTCGACCACGGCAGGAACTCGCCGGAGCCCATGAGAAGGAAGCGGGTCATGAGCCCGACCTCGCTGCCCAGCTGGTCGCCACCATCACGTGGAACCTTAGCGTTGGTTCCATCTGGTGGGACCAGCCCTTAGCATGCCCAGGAGATGAGGACGCTCTTCACGATCAGCGGGCGAAACGAGACGGCCCACCTGGCCGACGTCGTGCGATGTTTCGGAGCCGCGGAGAAGGACGGGTTCTGGCTCGACATCGAGTCGCCCGACCAGGACGACTTCAAGCTTCTCCAGGAAACGTTCCAGTTTCACCCTTTGACGATCGAAGACATCCAGCACCAGGACCAGCGGCCAAAGGTTGACGAGTACCCCACCTACAACTTCGCCGTGATCTTCCAGGCCGCGTGGGAGGATGACGAGCTCGTGTTTCAGGAGAACCACCTGTTCGTCGGTCCCAACTACCTGATCAGCGTCCACCTGGACCCGGCGCCATCGCTGCTCGCGCTTCAGGAGCGCATCGCGAAGAGCCCGGAGCTGATCAAGGGGCAGCCCGCCTACCTGACATACCTCGTTGTCGACACCCTGGTTGACGCAACCTTCCCGGTCCTCGAGGAGCTCGATGAAACGGTTGATCAGCTCGAAGACCAGATCACCAAGAAGGCAAATGAAGACTCGTTGACGCGTATCTACCACCTGAAGCATTCGGTGACCGAGATGCGCCGCTTCCTGGGCGCGCAGCGCGACGTTTTCCAGCGCCTGATCACCCACGGGGTCCATTTCCAGCAGGCGGACATGACTTTGTACTACCGCGACGTCTACGACCACATCGTCCGCCAGTACGAGACGGTCGACTCCCTGCGGGACCTGTTGACCAGCGCGATGGACGTCTACCTGTCCACGGTGTCGAACCGGCTGAACCAGACGACGAAAACACTGACAGTGATCGCGAGCGTGTTTTTGCCACTGAGCTTCCTGACCGGGTTCTACGGGATGAACTTCGCGTACCTGACCGGCATCCTCGAGACGCCATACCTTGCCTTCGCGGTCGGCGTCGGCACGATGCTGGCGGCGACAGCCTTCCAGCTCTACCTGTTCAAGCGCAGGGGCTGGCTCTAGGTGATCACCCGCATACCTCGGTGATCCGAGCTGACGTCGGCGCTCGCGTTTGCCTGCCGGGCCGCCGCCATTACGTGCGCGCGGGCCGGCGCCGACTCACCGTGGAAGTGGAGGATGGCGCGCGAAGACTAGGCCCGGCGGCGCAGGACCGCGTTGTAGAGATCGACAGTCTGCGCGGCTATGGCCGGCCAGCCGAAGTGACGCAACACTCGCTCGCGGCCGGCCTTGCCCATCTTTGCCGCGAGAGCCGGGTTGCCCATGACCTCCTCGATGCGGGTCGCCAGTGCCGTGGTGAACGCCTCGAGGTTCTCGGGGTCATAGTCCACCAGGTAACCCGTCTCGCCGTCCACGACGACCTCGGGGATTCCGCCGACGCGCGAGGCGACCACCGCCGACTCGCAGGCCATCGCCTCGAGATTGACGAGGCCGAATGGCTCGTAGATTGACGGGCAGACGAAAACCGTGGCGTCAGAATGGAGGTGGATCAGATCCTCCTGTGTGATGAATCGATCGACCCAGACCAGGTTCCCTCGCTCGGCACGAACCCGATCCGCGAGAGCGGTCACCTCAGCGGCGATCTCCGGCGTGTCGGGACTGCTGGCCACGATCACCAGCTGGAAGCGCGGATCGAGTTTGAGGGCCGCGGCCAGGAGCAGCGGCAAGCCCTTTTGCCGCGTGATGCGACCGTTGAAGAATGCGAATGGCCTGCTCGGGTCGATACCAAAACGGGTGAGTGTCTCTTCCGAACGATGCGGACGGTAGATCTCCGGATCGGTCCCGTTGTGAATCACATGAACCCGGCTCGGGTCAACCTCCGGGTAGCACTTCAGGACATCGTCGCGTACCCCATGTGAAACCGCGATGACGGCGTCGGCTGCTTCGCATGCGGTTCTCTCGCAGAAGGTCGAGAGCGCGTAGCCGCCGCCCAGCTGCTCTGCCTTCCATGGCCTGAGCGGTTCAAGGCTGTGAATCGTCATGACGTGGGGAATCGACCACATGAGCTTCGCAAGATGACCTCCGAAATTCGCGTACCACGTGTGGCTGTGAGCGAGATCGGCGCCTTTGACCGCCGCGGCCATGGCGAGGTTGATGGACATGGCTTGAAGGGCCGACGCCTCTGGCTTTGGATCCGACAGAGCGGACCAAGGCTGATAGCTGCTAACGCCCGGCTCGTCCCTTGGCTGCCCCCAGCAGTGGACCGAGACGTCGGCGAGGTGGCGCAGCTCGCGCGCCAGATATTCGACAGCGATGCCGGCGCCGCCGTAGACGTCGGGCGGGTACTCCCGGGTGAGCAGGGCGACCCTGAGATCTGACATCGTCGTCAAGTCTCCCGCTTTCGTGGCGTCCGCGCGGCGTCTGCTCGGTCAGCGGTGGCAGTCGACTGCGCAGTCGTCCACAATCATCGGCCGGGGCGAGTAGCCCGGGGGAATCGCACCCCCGGGCTCTCTCAGAACCGGGCGTAAACCTCTCGGCTTACCCGGCTCCCACTACCCATACCGGTTGGTTTCACCCCGACCGCCCAGTGAGCGAAGAGGCCCGGCTGGCGCCGCGCGGCAGCGACCAGAAACCTCCATGCGCGTAGCTTGCGAGCACGAAGCCGCTTGAACTTGTGCATGGCCCAGCGGACGAGGTAGACATTGATCGCGTTCAGCACCCGGAACAACCTGGAGCGGTAGAACGCCCCGAAGTAGTTGATCCAGCCTCGCACCACGGCATTGATGTCCTGGGCAAGATCACTCAGGGTGTGACGGCTACGCCGGTGCAATCGCCAACTTCGCACCGTCTCGCGAATCTCCTTTGCAGCCTCCGGGCTGATCGCCGGCAGGAACTTGTCAATGATGTGGCCTTCCGTGTCGAGTGCTCCCCGCGCCCCGAACTCGTAGCCGAGAAAGGTGAAGCGTTGATGCTCGTGAGCATCGGTGCGCTGTCCGTCCCGGCAGTAGACGATGCGCGTCTTGCCTTCGTTCACTTCCAACCCGCACTGTTTCAAGCGCCGGGCGATGGAGTCCTTCAGGTACTCGGCCTGCTTCTTGGTCGCGGCGTGAACCACCACGTCGTCGCAGTAGCGCTCGAACCAGACTCGCGGTGACTCCCGCTGCATCCAGGCGTCGAACGCGTAGTGCATGAACAGGTTCGCCAGCAAGGGTGAGATCGCTGAGCCTTGCGGACTTCCACGATCGCGCGCCACCAGACTTCCGTCCTCCCGTTGCATCGGGGCGACGAGCCACCGCTGCACGTAGAGAAGGATCCACTTCGAGTCCGTGTGCTTGCGCAGCGCTCTCATGACCAGCGCGTGCGGAATGGTGTCGAAGAAGGCTTTGATGTCCAGGTCGATGACCCAGGCTGACTTCTTGCTCCGCCACCGGCAGCACCCCACCGCGTCCAGCGCCGAACGCCCCGGTCGGTAGCCGTAGGAGTCATCGTGGAAGTAAGGCTCCACTTTGGGCTCCAGGTACAGCTTGACGACGGTTTGCGCGACTCTGTCCGCGACTGTGGGCACTCCCAACACCCGGACGCCCCGTCCACCTGGCTTCGGTATCTCAACCATCCGCACTGGCGGCGGGAAGTAGACCCCCGAGGACATCCGATTCCAGAGCTTGTAGAGGTTCCCTTTCAGGTCTCGCTCAAACTCCTCGATCGTTTCCCCGTCGATTCCGGCGGCCCCTCGATTGGCTTTCACCCTTCGATAGGCCTCGACGACCATCTCTTTCGAGATCTCAAACGGCTTCGGCCCGCTCATCGGCTCCTCCCGCACGGCGGTTGACCATTTCGCGAACCGAGGTAGCACGCCTCCTTCGCTCCGCCCGCGTTGCCGGGCTTCATCACTACTACGAGGCGTTCCGTCCCTGTGCCCCGCATCGGTACTCTCCCGCTCGCGGTGCTGGCCGCTTGCGGTTCTTCCTTTTGCGTCCAGCCCGGCACTCCGCGCCGGACCGACCTCCACATCGGGACGACAGGTTCCACTGTTCCGACCAGCAGCCTGGACCAAGCTCGCGCCACCTCTATGCCGGACGCCACCTGGGCAGTAAGCAGGTTTCCCACAGGCTTCTCCCGGGTCCGCCAATTGGCCCCGGTTTTGACGTCATTGCAGACTCTCGACATTTCATCAGTGGTTCAATTTCGTCCGCCTTCTCGGACCTCACCTGACACCTCTTGGGTGCCTTTTCCGCGGACGTTCACCACGACCGGCTCTTGACCGACGCAGCTCGCGGTGGTTTGAAGCCATCCCCTGCAGAACGGCTTCGGGGGACCTGCCCCCATCTGCTGGCCAGCATCGAACTCAGCGGTTCTTATCTACGTCAGAGCCACCTCCTTCGTTCAGTGCACACCTTGGTTGTCATCTTGGCTGTCTAGGGACAAAATCCGCGTCGGTGCCCAGCCTTCGTAGCAGGGTTAGCCGCGATGAGCGAGTCCCATAGCAATCAAACCGCCACGGTCGCGCCTTGACGTTCCAGTCTTAGTGGTATTGCGAGTCGGCTCAAGTGAACGTTGGCCGGTCCTCACGCATGCGCCGGCCTCACCGGAGCGCGGGCGGCTGGTGGCCGGGAGACCTAGCGGCGCCTACGGGCACGCAGCTGCTCGATGGTGTTGTCGGGCGAAGGCTTCTTCTCGGTGGCGGGCGGAGTGGCATTCGGTGGAGGCTTTGGCGCGCGTGCGCTCCTCACGTCTGAGACGCGCTTCCTGAGGCGAGTCAGGGTCGCCTCGGCCCGGATCGGAACGGCGGGCGCGCGCTTGAACGCGGCTCTCCACGCCGGCACGTCCTCCAGGCGAACGACCAGCCTGCGCAGGGCGATGTCGATCGGGAACAGCAGGATGGCGAGCACCAGCAGGAGCTCATCAAGGGATTGTGCTGCCTGGACCGGAGGGACCGGGACGGTGTAGACCTGGGCCAGGTCGGTGAGCAGCGTACCGCCGCCGGCATGGGCGATCTCCCGCAGCGTGTTGACATCGGTGCCAAGGTCGCGGTATTCAGGCGAATACGGGACGACGAGCCCGAACGTGCTCGCGTGCTTCGTCACGCCGCCCACCGATTGTGTGACGCGAAGCAGGTAGCTTCCGACCTGGTTCGTCGGCAGATCGCCTTCGAACCGCCCCGGCCCGGTCGAAGCCAGCGTCGACGTGGCATCCGAAAGGTCTGGCGTCACCGCGCTCACCTCGACGGTTGCGCC
Organism: Candidatus Dormiibacterota bacterium; assembly: GCA_039935415.1. Lineage (GTDB taxonomy): Bacteria > Chloroflexota > Dormibacteria > Dormibacterales > Dormibacteraceae > Palsa-870. Next base: position 14,456 of record JBDTKH010000005.1, on the reverse strand, counting down.
CGAGAACGCAGGTGCGGTGACGAGCAAGTGGGTGTGGTCACCCTGTGTCTGCGTCTCCACCTGCAGCGCGGGATCGGTCGATTGCGGAAGGCTGTAGCGGACGATGTCGCCGAAGAACCTGTTGGCGCTCGGCCACTGCATCAGGTCGGCAGTCCACCGGCCCTGCGCGTCGCTGGTCCAGGCCATCACCCGGCCGAGGCCGTACTCCCAGGTCGCAAGCAGGGGGTCGCCCTGCGGGCTGCTGAGCACAACGTCGGCGGCCGCCCGGGGAGTCGTCGCGACATAGCCCGTCAGCACTGGAAAGGCGTTCAGCGGTACGCCCGGCAGCGCCTCGATCAGTGACGCCAGATGCGGCGTGATCGAGCCCTCGACGATCCACGGTTTCAGAGCTTCGTTGGTCTCTTTTAGAAAGATTTGCGGTACGTCGTTCACGCCGTTGCTCTGGTAGAAGCGTCCGTGTCCCCACGTTGCGATCTCCTGCATCAACACGGGGTCGGTGCCGAACGTGCCCGCTGCGACAGTGGACACCGTGATGCCACTGTTGTGGATGGACGTGATGACGGGCTCGTAGTTGTCGCGTGCGTCGCCGTCACCCAGCAGGATGATGTGCTTGATCGCCGCCTTCGCCTTTCCCAGCTGCTGCGCCGCGGCGTTCAGGTCCGGGACATAAGACGCCGGGTCCCCCAGGCCCATCGCCTCGATCGCCGCCTTGACCTTCGCCTTGTCCCTGAGGGTGGTCAGCGGCACGACGACGGTGCCGGTGCCGTTGGTCACCCCGACCATGTCGCGCGGAGTCAGTCCGTCGACCACGGCTTCGGCCGCGCCGCGGAGGACCTGGTCACTGCCTCCGCTCTCCATCGTCTCCAGGACGAGCATCACGGCGACGGGTGGCTTCTGCATGGTCTGAGGCAGCAGCATCTGGACGGGCATCGCCGTCTCCAGGGCGGTGCCGGCATAGCCACCCGGCCCGTAGCTGTCCGCTCCGCCGATCACGACAAGACCCATGCCCAGGTCGCGCGTCGCCGCCTGGAGCAGCGCCATGCGCGGGGCCCCGAGGCTCGCCGCCGGAACGTTGACCAGGACGACCGACTGGTACGCGGCGAGGTCCGCTGCTGTGCGAGGGAGCTGGTCCGGCGTGATCGTCGTGGCCAGGATCCCTGTCGAGAGCAGCGCTTCCTCGAGGCTTGCAGCGTCGCCGGCAGCCGGCTCGACGAGCAGGACGCGAGGCGGGCCGACCACCTGGATCAGCCCTTCGCCGACGTTGTTCTCCGAGTACGTGTCCCGGACCGGGTCGATGGTCACCCGCACCGAATGGAACCCCGTCTCACCAGGTTTGACCGTTTGGGAGATCGTCGTCTCACCATTGGCTAGCTGGACGGAGGCGCTGCTCAGGAGCGTGCTGTCGAGGTACCACCTCACGGTCGCGGCGGTCGGCGTGTTGCTCACGATGAGCGCCTGGACCGCGGCCTCCTGGCCCTGGTTCAGGGTGGCCGGGGCGTCGAGCCGGTCGACGTACGCTTCGCTGCCGATGGGAACCGCGAGGGCCACGGTGTCGACTCGCACGCCTTCCGCACTCAGCAGTCGTGCCTCGGCGACCGGGTGCCCTAAGTTGGATCGCCCGTCGCTGACCAGGACGATATGGCGCCGAGTATTGGTCGGAAGGATTGAACCCGCGAGCTGCAGGGCCGAGGCGACGTCTGTGTAGTTTGGATTCGGCTGGCTCTGGAACTGGGCGAACTGCGGATTTGAGCTGACGTTTACCTCGACCTGGGGGCCGCGCCCGAAGCTCAGCACTCCCGCGAGGTCTCCGCTCGGCAGGCTCGACAGGATCTGACGGACCGTCCCAGCCTCCACATCGACGGCGCTCTGCGTGCTGGCTGACAGGTCGGCCGCGACGATGACGGCCTCGGCGGTGGGCGTGGTTTGGAACTGGAAACCCGACAGGGCCGCGGTCAGGAGCAGGACCATCACCACGCGGACCCCGAGCGCGAGCCTGGCGCGTCCCCTCGAGAAAGGCGGCGACCACCGCCGCCAGGTCACGAAGACTATGGCCAGTGCGATGGCTCCGACCCCCAACAGGAGGGGGCGGGTGATGTCAAAGGCCACGGTGAAACACCATCCATTCCGCCACCACGAGCCCAAGCCCCACAAGGGCGATCCAGAGCCAGATCGGCTGCAGGCCCGGGTGGACCGTCTGGCTCGAAGTTGACGGGCGCGTCGGCGGCAGCGTCAGTCGATCTGCCGGCTTGAGCTGTGAGGTCATGTCCGAGAACAGGTTGACGGCGAACCACGACCGGTCCGTCTTCCCGGACACCACCTGCTCGACGGTGTAGACGCCGGTCAGGTCAGTGTCCGCGAACGTCGCGATCGAGCCGGTCGCAAGCGACCTCCTGGTTCCGTCGGGGCGCACGACCGTGACCGACGTCGCAGCAGGCTCCGGAACGATGGTGACCGCTTCGTCCGGGTGGAAGCTGCGGCTGGGCACGCTGGGCGGAAGCATCCACTCGCTAAGGTTCTGGACCAGGATCGGAAAGCCGATCCGCAGCGGGAAGTCGGATTCGTGGAGGTCGAAGCCGAACAGCACCTGACGGTACGGTTCGTCGCGCACGAGGACCAGCGGCGTCTGGATGCTGGTGATGAGCGCGCGCCCGAAGGTGGAAGCAGACAGGTCCTGGCTTCGAGCCACATGCACGTCCTGCAGCGCGACGTTCGTGAGCAAAGGATCTCCGGCATCGCTCGCGCGCACGCGTCCTATACCGACTGCCGTTCCGCCTGCGAGCGGGCTGCCCGCGGGCGGGTCGACCATGACGAGAGGTCCAGCCGGCAGTACAGGTGGGGCGAACCGGTCGAAGACCGTCATGGCATATGCAGCCGCTCCCACGTAGGCGGTCGGAGCTACCACGTCGAGCTGAAAATCTCCTCTCAACCGCAACGCCTGCTCGAGGAAGACGTTGCCTGGAGTGACCAGCAGGACGCGGAACGTCCGCGGGGTTCGCGCGACGGCCGTCACGCTGTCGTCGAGCGAGAAGATGTCGCCGGCGGCGATTCGCGCGGTCATGGTGGTCGCGTTTGCCGGCACCGGCAGGATGAGGTCCTGAGACTGTCCGCCGGCAAGGCTGATCGACCTTACGTCGATGAGCCCGACGTCTGAACGCCAGTCGAGGCTGAAGGTCCGCGACTGCTGGCCGAAGTTCTGCACGTGGAGGTATGCGGCAGGCGCCTGCCCGCCCGAGCGCACGACCAGCGATGTGAGGCCGACATTCTCGCCCGATGTGCCGATGCGGTGGTACTCGATCGGAAAAGGAAGCCCGTCGGCGAACGAGGCCGCGAGCGGCTCGACGATTCCGTCGCTGTAAAGGTATGCCCGCGCATCGTCACCGGGACGGACGATCCCTGACGCGAGCAGCAGCGCTGCGGAGAGGTCTGCGGGGCCGTTGCTCGGCGCCACGCCGCCCAGCGCCTGGTGCAGGCCGGCGCGATCCCCTGTCGACGAGGCCACGATGCGCGGCGTCGCCTGGATCGCGATGATCGTCATCCGGTCCTGCGGTCCAAGCTGGTCGATCAAGTTTCCGATCTGCCGCTCGGCCTCGCCCAAACGCGATGGCTGGACATCGTGCGCCTGCATCGACGCTGAGGTGTCGAGCAGGACGATGCTGTGAGGAGCCACGCTGACGTTTGCTGACAGCGCCGGCTCGGCGGCCGCGGCCACGAGACACGCGGCGACCAGCAGCTGCAGCAGCAGGAGCCAGCTGAAGCGCAGCCGCTGCCAGGGCACGTTGGCCTGGCGGTCGCGAATCTGGTCGGGCCACAGGTGCAGCGCGGACACGGTTCGAGTCGAACGCCGGATGCGCAGGAAGTAGAGAGCGACGATCGCGGGGAGGGTGATCGCCAGCGCGGCTGCCGCCGGCGCGAGGAACGTCATCGCATCAGGCCGATGCGTCGGAGCGTCAACTGTGTCATGTCTTCCACCGGGTCGTCGCTGGTCATTCGCGCGTACCTGAGGCCGCGCCTGCGGGCGGCCTCTTCGATGTCGCCGCTGCGCCGGGCCAGCGCGGAGCGGTAGGCGCCGAGCGTGGCCGGCGTCCCCGTGAACTCGCGCTCGACCCCCGACTCCGCGTCTTTCAAGCGTGCGTCGCCCGTCCAGTCGGGCTCGATCTCCTGGGGCGCGAGGAGCTGGAGGACCGCGCCCTCCTGGCGCGCCAGCTGCAGGGCCGTGATCGCCGGCCCGATCGGTGACTCGCCCAGCCCGTCGGTGATCAGCACCGTCATGCCCGGGCGCTGGCGACTGATCGGCCAGACTAGCTTGCCGTAGTCGGTGGGACCGCCGACCGGGAAGGACTGGATCCTGGCGAACAGCTCCTGCGCCCCTTGCCTGCCGCGGTACGGCGCGCCGCCCGACGTCGGCCCGCTCGCGAAGACGGTTAGGCGCACCCGGTCGAGCGCGGCCAGGGCGACATACGCGATGGCGCCGGCGAGGCGCTTGGCGGCTAGCGCCTTGTTGGGCTGTCCCCAGTCCATCGATCCGCTGAGGTCGACGAACAGGTTCAACGGCAGCTCTTCTTCCGCGACGAACAGACGCAGCATGAAGCGGTCCAGGCGCGCGTACGCGTTCCAGTCGATCAGCCGGAAGTCATCGCCGGGCGAGTAGCTGCGGAAGTCGGCGAACTCCGGCGAGCGCCCGCGGTTCCGCGACCGGCGCTCGCCACCCATTTGGCCTTTTACCGCGCGCCGCACCACCAATGCAAGGGAGTCGAGTCGGCGGAGCAGCTGCGGCTCCAGGAGCCTGCTAGGCGCCATTTCTAGTCGCCATTTCTAGTCGCCGGCTTTCGCCCTGTCCGTCTTCTCCAGTATCTCGGCGACGATCTGGTCCGCGGTCACGTCATCAGCCTCCGCCTCGAAGCGCAGGAAGATGCGATGGCGCAGCGCCGACGGCGCGACCGCCGCAAGGTCGTCGAACGCAACGTTGAACCGACCGTTCAGCAGGGCGCGAACCTTACCCGCGAGCACGAGCGTCTGAAGACCACGTGGGCTCGCTCCGAAGCGGACGTAGCGGCGCACGCTGTCGAGCTCGGTGCGGTCGGGATGCGTCGCCATGATCAGCCTTCCTGCGTAGCCGAGAACGTGCTCGGCGATTGGGACCTCTCTCGCCACGTGCTGCGCAGCGAGAATGGCTGCGGCGTCGGCCACAGGCTCGAGCTCGGTGATCGAAGCGCCGGTGGTGCGCCGCGCTATCTCGAGAAGCTCCTCTTCCGATGGGAAGGGAACAAGAATCTTGAAGAAGAAGCGGTCGAGCTGAGCTTCCGGGAGCGGGTATGTGCCTTCGAGCTCGATGGGGTTCTGGGTCGCGAGGACGAAGAACGGCGTGGGCAGCGCACGGGTCTCGGTGCCGACGGTGACCGTCCTTTCCTGCATAGCCTCCAGCAGCGCGCTCTGTGTCTTCGGCGTGGCTCGGTTCACCTCGTCGGCGAGAACGATGTTGGCAAAAAGCGGCCCGGGCTGGTAACGGAACTCCCGGCGACCCGTGTCCTCACTGATCACGTTGGTGCCGACGATGTCGGCCGGCATGAGGTCGGGCGTGAACTGAATGCGCGCGAAGCTGAGGCTCAGTGCCTGCCCCAGCGAGCGGACGAGCACGGTCTTGCCCAGGCCCGGGACGCCCTCGAGCAGCAGGTGCCCACCTGCGATGAGACCGATCACCGTGTCGCGAACCAGCTCTTTCTGCCCGACGATCAGGCGGGCGAGCTCGCCTTCGAGCGAGGTCGCGAGCTCCGTGACTTTCGCGGGATCGATGCGCTCCTCGGCAATCACTTCGTGGGCTCGCTGAGGCTCGAGAAGTACTGCCTGATGAGGTCGCGCTCGCTGCCGGGGATGAGTGTCTCGTTCGACACCTGGAGGGCGGCTTGCTGATATGCCTGGACAACCTGCGTGTATGGGGTCAGCGGGACGTCCTGCCCCGGGCCGAGCGGCGTCGGGTCGCTCGCGGTCTGCCCCGGCACCGGTTGGCCCGGAACGTAGACGCGCTCGGTGCTCCTGGCCGCGGGACCGCTGCCGCTGCCGGAACCGGAGACGCCAAGTCCGCCGGTGCCGTTCCCACCGCCCGCGCCACTGCCGGCTCCATTGCCCGTGCCGTTGGCTCCGTTGCCAGTGCCGTTGGCTCCGTTGCCAGTGCCGTTGCCGTTCCCGCTCGCCTGGCCCGATCCGCTGCCCGTGGTTGGAGAGCCCGACGGCGCGGTGGACTGGCCGGCATCACGGTCGGCCTGGCTCGCAAGCTGCTGCCGGGAGGCTTCGAGCCCGTTGATTGCCGAAGCAATCTCCTGGTCGTTGGTCAGCTGCGTCTGGAGCGAGTCGAACTGCGCGGCGAGGTCATTGAGGGCCGCGCTCGCCGCGCCGAGATTGCCGGTCGTGAGCGCGCTCGACGCCTGCTGCAGCGAAGCTGCCATGGCCGGATCCTGCGCGTGCTGGGCGGCGTCCGCGAGCGCCTTCGCCAGTTGGGCGCGGTCCTGCGGGCTCAAGCTCTGCAGCTGCGACCCAAGGCTGCGCAGCGACTGGGCTCCGCCGGCCGGGCTGGTGGCGATCGCCTGAGCGGCAATGCGTCCGGCGTTTGTTCCGCTGAGGCTGTTGGCGAGGTTCTGCGCAGTGGTCGCGCGCGCGGGGGTCTTCGGGTCCGAGAGCTGAAGCAGCTGCTGCTCGGCGGGGGTGATGTTCTGCAGCGCGGACCTCGGATCGGGCGCGCTCGCGACCTTGTCCTGCAGCTGCTGAAGGATCTTCTGCACCTGCGGGTCGACCGGGGCCGGCTGAGTGGAGTTGGTCAGCTTCTTCTTCACGGCCGCGATCGTGGTCGCGGCGCGCCCCTGCGCTGCCTGGTCGGCGCGGCGCTGCGCCATCAGCTGGTCCATGGGGTTCGGCAAAAGCACCAGTACTATCGCCGTCGCCGCCAGGATCGCGATCCACGCCGCCTCACCGCGCCGGAAGCGCACTGGGAAAGCTGCCGCGAGGCGGACCTTCGCAGCATGTCTGAGGGCGTCCCCGCGCAAAGCCGCATCCATAGGGCCGTCGGCGAGCCGTCGCTCCCAGGCGGTCGACAGGCGCTCTTGCAGGCCGAGCTCGAGGTCGGCGGTGCGCATGAGGTTCATGGTTCGCGGGCGGGAGGCGAACCAACCTACCGCCACCGCGCCGAACGCGAAAGGTATCCCAAGCGCCGCGATCCGGAGTACCTGTTCGATGGGCAGGACGCGCGCTGCCAGAAACACCGCCAGCACCCAGGCCGCGGCGGCCAGGACGGCATGCTCGAGGTATTGGAGCGCGCTCGAACGCGCCGCCGACCGGCTGAGCTCTCTGACCACAGCCTCGAGCGAGCTCATTCGCTTACCCCGCGGCGCGTTGCAGCAGCGGCCTACGCCTCAGCCGGAACCGGTGGACGGGCGGCAGGACAAGAGCGCTGCAGATGAGTGCAGCGAGGCATATCACAAGCTGCATAACGATGCTTGCTTGCCAATACTGCCAGCCGGTGAAAAGGCCGGTAGGTATGGCCGTCCCGCTCGGCTGGCTCGACGCCAAGTTCAGAACGGGTGAGGCCGGACCTGCCGACGTCGAAAAGCAAGTCGTCACGCCGTTGGGACCGGTGGTGCAGTTCTGGCCACCGTTGAAGCTCGGGAAGCGAACGCCGTAGCTGGAAACCGGAGCGTTGCCGGTAATCGTCAACAAGGGAAGGACCGGGCCGAGCATCGTTATCGCCGGCGGAGCTGGAATAGTGGTGGCATTGGTGTTGATGTCGACTGGAAAAAGCAACCCGTAGATGAGCGTGCCCACCAGCAGCACGAACGCGGCGCCATATGCGGCCACGGTCGCGACCAGGGTGCGGCGAAAAATGGTGGAGAGCGCGATTCCGACCAGGCCGAGCGTGAGCGCCGTGACGGCCGTGACCAGGAACGCTTCAAGCATCTGGTCAAGCTCGATGCCGCCGAACAGGAAGACAAGGCTGAAGATGGGGATCGACAGCCCCAGCAGCAGCACGATGAACGACATCGAGGCGAGCAGCTTCCCCCAGATGATGGAGAAGGGCGGGATCGGGGTCACGAACAGCAGGTCGATGGTCTGGCGCTCCCTCTCCCCGCTGATCGCTCCGGCCGTCAGAGCGGGCGTGATGAAGGCTATGAGAGCGACCTGGAACAGGGTCAGGAATCCGAACAGCTGCAGGCCCATCTGACCGTAGTTATTACTGTTGCCGAGCCCAAAGGCGCCGCCGGTGATGGCGGAGAAGACGGCCCAGCCGATGCCCCCGAGGAGGACGATGTAGACCGTCATCGCAAGGGGCGATCGCCACGTGCGCATCCGCGAGCGATACTCCTTGGCGACGATCGGGTTCCACAGTGCGTTCGCGACGGGGTTCATCCGACTTCCTCTGACGTTGCCTTCATGAATGCATCCTCGAGCCCGCCGTCCACCTCGCTGAATCCACTCACCTTCACCCCGGCCTTCGTAAGCGCGAGCAGGATGTCGGAGGCTGTGGAATCGTCGCCGGCGTAATCCGCCTCGATCGCGCCGTTGACGACACGAACTTCGTGGACCGCCGGAAGCGGCTTCAGAACTTCCGCCGCGATCTCGAGGTCGCCGACCACCTTGATGTTGAGGTGCTTTCCGCTGGATAGCCGCGCGATAACCTCGCGCACTGGCCCTGTGGCCCGCATTCGGCCGCGGTCGATGATCCCGACCATCGTGCAGAGCTCCGTGAGCTCGGGAAGGATGTGGCTGGAGATGACGATCGTTTTGCCCATGTGCTGGAGCTCCTTGAGGATTTCGCGCATCTCCACCCGCGCCCGGGGGTCGAGCCCGGACGCGGGCTCGTCGAGCAAGAGGACCTCGGGATCGTGCACGAGCGCACGAGCGAGGCATGCGCGCTGCTTGAGTCCCCGGGACAGCGTGTCAACGAGCTGGTTCTTGCGGTCGGTCAGGCCAGTCAGCGCCAAGAGGTCACCGATGATCTTCTGCCGTCTCTGCTTCGGCTGCTTGTAGCAGGACGCATAGAAATCCAGGTACTCCGCGACCGTGAGCTGGTCGTAGACACCAAAGAAGTCAGGCATGTAACCGATTCGTTCGTGCACGCCGCGGCGATCCCGGCTCACGTCGACGCCGGCGATGAATGCGCTGCCGGCGGTCGGCTCGAGCAGCGTCGCCAGAATGCGCAGCGTGGTGGTTTTCCCGGCACCGTTGGGCCCGACGAAACCGAAGATCTCGCCTTCCGGCACCTCGAAGGAGACGTGGTCGAGCGCGGTGCGTGCACCGTAGACCTTCGTGAGGTCCTGGACCGAGATCAACTTACAGTCCCCGCCAGTGACAGCCAGCCCGTGGAGAACGGCCCGTCTGATCTGAGCTTCAACCTGACTTCTCCCGTCGACGGGTTCACAGCGCCCTGAGGAACCGAGGTGTTCCCGCCGTCCTTGTACGCGAGGTCGACCCAGGCGCCTTGCGACCAATCCCATACCTGACTGTTGATCGTTCCAGGGCCGCCGGACGAGCCGGGAGGGATGACGCCCTTGCCCCCGAACTGGTTCGAGCTCGAAATCGAGACCGAGTCGAGGTGAGTGCCGGGCGCTAACTGCGGCGCCAGGTCGTAGGTGACGCTTCCGCTCTGGAGGATGGTGAGGCCGGGCGGTCCTCCCTGCGCCTGCATGTCGCCTTCCATGTCGACAAGCCGCGCTGCTACCACCCCGGCAGGCAGAGCACCTCGGCCGATCTGGCTCACGGGGACGGTCGTGACAACTCCGCTCTCCGCATACGAGCGCGGACGGCTGCCGTCGATTGTGATGACTTCAGACGACTGCCGGCTCCAGGCCACAACCATAGGCATGGCCGAAGCAGTGATGCCGCTGGAACCATTGATCGGGAGAGTGGACAGGATCGCGGTCTTGGCCTCGGCCTCACGTTCGCCGTCACTCATGTTGGCGGATGGCGCCCCCTGTCCATACAAAGAGTTCGGGTAGATGGTCATAAACGCCGGCATGCCGTTGAACGGGCTCGCGACAGTTGGCGCGAAGCTGAAATTCACCGCCGTGCCGGGCGCCAGGCGGCCGAACTTCTGAAAAGAGTTGCCGGCGATCACGACACCGTCGGTGTACGAGGTCGCGGAGAGGTTCTTCACCGTCCCCACAAGCAGTCCATTGAGCACGTGTGCATCGACCTCCATGGCCGGAGCGGCGGTGAAGTCCTCAGTCGCAAAGCCACGCATCGTGAAAGCGGTCATCCCGGGCAACGTTATGGAGCCGGTCGTGGTATCGACCTGCACGCCGGGCTGGCTGGTGCCCGGAAAAGCGCCATTGAAGTTGTAGATCGGGCTGACCAGGGTAGGCGCGCCCGAGATGCTGACGTTAAAGTCGCCGCGAGTCGGGGTGAAGATCCCCGTGTATACCTCCGCGTAGGCCCGGTCCCACCCAGGAATCGTATGGATGATCGAGACCTGGTTGGCCTGAGCCGATCGGCCTTTCGTCAGCACGCTCGTGCCATACGCGCCAGCCGAGGTGACGATGACGATCGCGGGCACGGTGAGCCAGGCCAGCGCTCTTCGATTGATCTTTCGCAGGACGAAATAATTGATCGGGCCCACAAGCAGGACATACGCCACGATCAGTGCTCCAACCAGCCACCATGCCGGGAGATTGAGCGACGGCAGGCTGCCCAGCGCCTGCGAGATCGTGCCGCCCTTGGCGCTGACCGAATTGACGGCGGAGCCGCCGAGGCCTCCGATGTTCTGTGATGCTCCCAGCCCGAGGACGCTGCGGACGAAGACCTGCCGGAGCAGGGCCGGCGTGCCGCTCCAACCCGTTATCAAATCCTGGTTCCAGTCGAAGGTGGCGAGCGACACATAGCCCTGACCGACTGGTTTTTCTACGATTAACGGCTTGTCGCCCTCACTCAGCCACGTGGTAGCGCCGGCCAGGGTGCCAGTGGCCACCTCGACCCCGGTAAGGCCCCCGAGAGCTGTGGACTGGCCGAGGGCCAATGAGCCTGTCAGCTGCATCGGCAGGATGCTGCTGGGTAGACTCGCGACTGTCTTGTGCCACGACCCGCCCGTGCCGATCAGGATCGAGCCTCCACTCATCGCGTAATCGACGAGCGCATTTCGCTGCGCGGTGGTGAGAGTGTCAGTGGAGAAGTCGTCGATCGCCACGAGGTCGAACGCCCTGAGCAGGAGGCCGGAGTCGGGCAGATCGGGGCCTGCGAGGTGGACCACGCTCGGCCCGGGACCTCCCGGGTGGATGCCGGCCAGGGAATCGAGAGTCGACGGCTGGTCCGACACCACGGCTGCGAGGAGCCCCGATGGGGCGGCGGCCACCGACGCCTGCTCGCTGTCGACCACCCGGCCGTTCTGCACAACCTGGATCGAGATCGCGCCAGGCTGATCCTCGAGTACGTACGACCGGAAATGTTTGGTCGACCCGGTTGCCAGACTGATCGGAGTCTCGTACACCGCCGTGGAACCACCCGGCGGTCCGCCCTTGCCAGAGAAGCTGTTCGGTGCCTTGATCTCAAGGGTCCCGTCAAGCGGCGGACCGCTGTTCGTGATGTTGACAATCACTGGCATCCATTGGCTGAGCTTTATGGTGTTGCCATAACCGACCTGGACCGTGACGCTGAGCTGCTTCGTGCTCGCCTCGGCATCGAAGGCGCCCCCGGCGAGAACGACCATGACAGCTAGGAACGGGAGCACCGTTCGAGACGCCAATCGCCGGCCGCTGCGTGCCATCTAGACCTCTAAACGAGCGCGGACGGGAAAACGTAATTGAGGCGGATGCACAAGTATCCACTTATGCGTCGGAGGGTCGGGCAGCTTAACGGCGTGCCCGCTGCCGGAGCCCGAGTGCTGGCGTGGCGGCTTGCTGATGCAGGCTCGCGGAAGCACCATCGAACGGCCTGGAAGGAGCGCGCGCCGCCGGGCCGGGCGGAAACCTCGAAAGCAGTAACGCTGGGTTATCAGCAGCAAATCGCCGACCTCGACCGCACGTCTAAGGACGCGCGCGAGCTACGCGTACCGCAAACGGTTCAGAAAACCGCGGGTGGCTTTTGGCTGTCAACTTGGCTGTTACAACCACCGAAATTGGCGGGGATGGATGGGAATCGAACCCACCCAGGACGCCTCAGCAGCGCCCCGCAGACGGTTTTGAAGACCCTTGGGGTCGTGTTGAATTCAGAACCGCCCCAAAAGGGCCATAAACCCAACGGTCCATAAACCGTATGGGAGTCCGCCGAATCGTCTTCCAGCGAACGCTCCTATTTTACGAGCGACTAGAGACCAGCGACGCTATGGTCCGCCCAGGCGCTGGGCTCAAAGCGCCGGGTGGGTCCTCCGCAACAGCGGAAGATAAACGCGATTCAGCATCGCGAAAGAGGGCGGCAGGCAGCGGATTGAAATCCGCCGCTAATCAGGCGGTTTTTGCACCATCCTGTCGGACCTTCTTCGGCCCAAAGTCCGGTAATCCCAGCGCCCACCATGACCACATGGGGCCGCGACCGTACTGATGCAGCCAAATCGATCGAGTCAGACCACGCGCGCAAGGTTGTCGTTGACGATCTGGGCGAGCGCGCTCACAAAATCCGGCCGCGCGTTGAACGACTGCGTGCGCGCGACTCGAATCCCCTTCGCGCGCCCAAAGGCCTGAGCCTCGACATCGAGGTCGTACAGGATCTCCAAGTGATCGGCCACGAACCCGATCGGACACACCAGCACGTCGCGTGCGCCCGACCGCCTCCAGCAGGTCCGGACCAAGCCAGGGTTCGCCGGTGTGGCTGGCGGACTGAAAGGCGAACTCCCATTGGGGCAATTGCATCTCGCATTCGACCAACCGGCAGCTCTCGAGCAGCTGGTCGTGGTAACCGTCCCCCTCGGCGATGATGCGGGCGGGCAGGCTGTACGCGGTGAAGAACAGCCGCTCGGGCTTCGATTCGGCGAGCGCCTCCGTCAGCACACTCCGCACCGCGCGGATGAACGCCGGATGCGCATGGAAGCCGGGAACGAAGATGAGCTCGCGGTCCCAGGCTTCCGCCGCAGCGACTCCTGGGGTGGCGCACCAGCCGGTCGTTCCTCACTCCCCGGCGGGGCCTCGAACCACCCGCTCCAGGGTGCCCCGTATTTTCTTAAGGATCCTCCTATGGATGTCAAGGCCGGTCGCGGGCCGCGGTCAAGACCTGGTAGATCTCGCGGGCGACGTAGCGCTTCAAGCAACGGATTACCTCAGGTTTTGACTTGCCCTCGCTCAATCTACGTCGCATGTAGACCTTCGTCTGCTCATGCCATCGCAGCCTGGTCATGACGATCCGATAGAGGGCTGCGTTTGCCTGGCGATCACCTCCACGATTCAGGCGATGCCGCTTGGTCTGACCGGAGGAGGCGGGCACTGGTGAGGAACCGCACAACATAGAGAAGGACGCGTCTGAGCGAAGGCGGGCCGGGTTGTCGCCGGCGGCCAAGAGCAACGCGGCCGCCGTGTCCGGGCCGACCCCAAAGCGACTCCGCAACATAGGATCGGTCGCTGAGGTCAGCTGGTCGATCTGCCTCTCCAGGAGCCTCGCCTCTGCGTCCAACATTTGGTAGCGCGTCGCCAGAGATCTGAGTCCGGCCCTGACGGCCGTGGTCGGGTCGTCGATTGGACCAACACGGAAACGTGCGCAGGTGGCAACCAGGCGGGCAGTCGACAGCTCCCGCAACGAGTCGCGAACCGCATCTGGAGCCATGACGACGAGAGCCTTGATGGCGTTGATCGCCTGGGTCCTGGCCTTGGTCGCAGACGTCTTTGCAATACGAAAAGCCCGAATCATCTCGACCTTTTCCGCCGAGGCGCGAGGCAGGTGGCGAGCCTTCCCGGACAGAACCGCGGCGGCCGCCACCTCCGCGTCGATGGGGTCTGACTTGCCGCGGAAGCGGCGATCCTGACGCCCCGGGCGAATGACCTCAAGCACCAGCTGGCCTTCGCCCTGGAGGTATCGGGCGAGTCCGATACCGTAGCTGCTGGTCCCTTCGACACCGAATGCAGCGACTTCTCCGAAACCCTTTGCCCATGCCAGCAGGGCCGCGTAGCCGCGAGCCGTGGTCGGGACCTCGAGGTGACCGAGGTCGCGGCCGAGCCCGTCTTTGGCGTGCCCGACATGGCTGTCCTTGTGGGTGTCGACGCCGACGATGACGCGTACTGGATCGTGTCGGTGTGCGATGCTGGCTACTGCCATCGGCCCTCCTCTACTGGGTTGATCGGTGGTCGACTCCCGGGCGGGCGGACAGCACTGCGATGGGGCTTGTGCCAGCCTCCTATGAAGTCACTGCTCGCTCGGTGAGTCGTGTCCTTGGTGATGGTCGGCGCCAGAGCGACAGATCCTTAAAAGGGCACGAGGCCGGTGTACGAAAGGGTCAACCCCGGGCAGCCAACCACCACCCGAGAATCGTCGCAGTGTACCAATTCGAGGCGGCAGGG
>JBDTKH010000004.1:0-137513 GCA_039935415.1 Candidatus Dormiibacterota bacterium | reverse complement strand
GCCGACCGACCCGGTGGCGACGGTTCTCGTGAACATCCCGCCGCAGCCATGACGTGGGTTAGCTCGGACTAGCTGAAAACCCTTCCTCCCGTGAGGCTGGGCCGCAAGGCTCGGCCTCTTTCTTTTCTATTGGAAATACTTCATGTCTTTTCGTCACGTCTCCAGCGTTGGCCTTCCGCAGTGTCCGTGACGATTACCCCCAGTCCAGCGAGTTCGCCGCGCAAACGATCCGAAGTGGCGAAGTCCTTTGCGGCCCGCGCCCTCTCACGCGCTTCGAGCAGTGCTGACGCGCCGTCCGGCAGAGCGATGGCCGGCGTCGCGCGGTCTAGGTCGAGTCCGAGGACGCGGTCCCACGAGCGCAGTAGTGACGCCTTGGCGCTGGGCGCAACGCTGGAGTGAACCAGCTCCGCGACCAGGGCCATCGCGGCAGGCAGGTCGAGGTCGTCGGCGATCGCCGCGCGAAAACGCGCTTCTAACGCGTCCGCCTGCGGATCAGAGTCGCCTCGACCTGCGCTCGACCATTGGCCGACGCGCTCACGGAGCTGTCTCAGCGCGCGGTCGGCGCCGGCCACTCCTTCGGTGCTGAAATTCAGCTTCGTGCGGTATTTCGCCTGCAGAGCCATGTAGCGGAACGCGAGCGGGTCGAACCCCTGCTCCTCCAGCTCGGTGATGCGGAAGAAGTTGCCGGCGGATTTCGCCATCCGCGCACCGGCCAGCATGAGCAGGCCGCCGTGCATCCAGCAGCCGACGACCTGGTGCCCGGTCAGGCCCTCGCTCTGCGCGATCTCCGCCTCGTGATGGGGAAAGACGTTGTCGGCGCCGCCCGTGTGGATGTCGAACCGATCGCCGAGCAGCGCCATCGACATCGCCGAGCACTCGATGTGCCAGCCGGGAAAACCCGGACCCCACGGGCTCGGCCACACCTGGAGCCGGTGCTCCCCGGCCGCCTTCCACAGGGTGAAGTCGCCCGGGTGGCGTTTCCTCGGATCCACCTCGCCTCGCGTACCGACGAGGAGGTTGTCCGTCGTGTTTCGCGACAGCTTGCCGTAGGCCGGGAAGCTGGCGATGTCGTAGTAGACGGTGCCGCCGGCCTCGTAGGCATGGCCGCCGGCGATGAGCCTGCCGATGAGGTCGACCATCTGCGGTATGTAGGCGGTCGCGCGCGGGTATTGAGACGCCGGGCGGATGTTGATCCGGGCAGCGTCCCCCATGAACGTGGCGGTGTAATGCGCGGCGATCTCCGCGGGTGATTTGCTCTCGAGGCGCGCCGAGACCAGCATCTTGTCCTCGCCGCGGTCGAAGGTGTCGTCGACCAGGTGCCCGACGTCGGTGATGTTCATGACCTGCTCGGCCTGGTAGCCAAGATATTCGAGGCTACGATGCAGGAGGTCGGGAAACATGAAGGTGCGCAGGTTCCCGACGTGGACGTACCGGTAGACCGTCGGGCCGCAGGAGTAGATGCGCACGAGGCCGTCGCGCAGGGGCCGCAGCTCCTCCTTTCGGCGCGTCAGCGTGTTGTACAGCCGGACCGGGGGCGTGGCCGTGCTCATCCCGAATCTATGCTGCAAGAAATGAAGGCTGTCCGATTGGACGGGGCGTCGGCGACGGCCGGCGACATAGAAGGTCGCGTGCTGGTCCACGACCTTGGCGCCGACCTCCGCAAAGGGACCGTGCTCGGCTCGGGCCACCTCGATCGGGTCAGGCAGGCACGCGAGGTTCACGTTGTCGAGCTGGAGCCTGGAGACCTCCACGAGGATGAGGCCGCCCGGCGCCTTGCCGCCGCCCTGTCAGGCCCCGGCCTCGAAGCGAAGCCCCCGGTGCAGAGCCAGGCTCGCCTGGTGGCGCGGCATCGCGGCCTGGTCCGCGTGCGTGAGGACCTGGTGGACGCCATCAACTCTCTTGGGTACATCTCGGTGTTCACGCTCATGGACGGCCAGGCCGTGGCCGAGGGCGAGGAGATCGCCGGCTGCAAGGTGACGCCGGTCGCCGTCCCGGGCCGGCTCATCGAGGAGGCCGAGCAGATCTGCCGCGAGAAAGGCCCGGTGGTCGAGCTGCTCTCGTTCCGGCCGCTGAAGACTTTCGTCGTCGCGACCGAGCGCCTCAAACCGAAAGCGCGCGAGCTGTTCCGCGCAGCCGTCACCGCCAAGCTCGGTTGGTATGGGGCTGAGGTGCTTGGTGTGAGGGAGGTGGCCAGGACCGGCGAGGCCGTGGGGTCCGCCTATCGGGAGGCGCTCGAGGCCGGCGCGGAGCTGGTGCTCTTCGCGGGCGCCTCCGCCATCGACCCGCTCGACCCCGCATACGCGGAGCTCACCCGCGCCGGCGGCCGCCTGCTGCAGCTTGGCGCGCCGATGCACCCGGGCAGCATGCTGTGGCTCGGACGGCTGCACGACGTCGCGGTGGTCGGCGTGGCCTCGTGCGCGGGGTTTGGGCGGTCGAGCTCGCTCGACCTGCTGCTGCCTTTCGTCTTCGCCTACGGACGGGCAGACGCGAAGGACTTGCTGCGGCTCGGACACGGTGGCTTGATCGAGTCGGCCGCCGGGCGCCGCTTCCCCCCTTACTCCTGATCGATCCTCGGCATCGTGAGTTCCGGCCAGCCGCGCGGGGCCATCTCTTCGAGGAACTGGTCGACGGAAGCCACCAGCGGCGCGAGCCGGACGCCTAGGTGCGAGGGCAGGTGCAACCGCAGGTAGTCAGCCCCGCTCGTCCACTTGTTGACTGCGCCGCGCCGGTTGTGGCGCGTGTAGTGCAGGCATCCCGCAGCGACCTGGATCAGGCCCTTGTAGAAGCCGGCGTCGGGTCCCCTGCGGTCCGGCATCCACTCGCGCTCCCACGCCTCGTGCGCGTCCCAGTACCGACCGCTGTTAAAGAGCTCGATCCCGTGCCTGAGCCCGACGTTCATGGGGATAATCGCGAGGTGGCCGACACTCCGCCGGAGTACTCACGGGTCAACCTGTCGAGCGATCCCATCTACCGATACCTTCGCATCACGAAGGGCGGCCCGGGCGGCGTCGCGGGCGAGGCGTCGGAGCAGGACCTCGTCGACAGCGGCTGGCTTCAGCGCTTGCGTCGCATCCACCAGCTGCAGAGCGCGTGGTGGGTTTTCGCGACGGCAGAGCACTCCCGCTTCCAGCACGCGCTCGGCTGCATGCACCTGGCCGGGGAATGGGCCCGCCACCTCTATCCGTCCCTGAGCGCCGCGTGCGATGGGACACCGTCGGCGACGCTGGTCGAGGAGACGATGCGCATGGCCGGCCTGCTACACGACGTCGGGCACGGGCCGTTCGGCCACTTCTTCGACGAGAACTACCTGGACACATGGGGCATCGACCATGAGGTCATCGGACGCGCCCTCATCACGGGGCCGCTGGCGGACCTGGTCGGCTCGCTTGGGGCGTCGCCCAGCGCCGACTTCGAGCCTGGCGAGCGGATCGACCCGCGGTGGGTCGCCTACCTGATCTCATCGGCCGAGCTCGAGGGTTTTCGCGCCCCTTCCTGGCTGACTGCCTTGAAGCCGGCGCTTGTGGGGGCTTACTCGGCCGACAACATGGATTATGTCCCGCGCGACTCTTATATATGTGGGGTCGCCACAGGCCCCGTCGACGTGGAACGGATCATCCACTACTCGTTCATCTCCGAACGCGGTCTCACGCTCCACTCACACGCCGCGGAGGCGTTGTACATGTTCCTCAACGCGAGGCTGTACCTCTATCACCAGGTCTACTTTCACCGGACGGTGCGGCGGATTGACCTCCAGCTGCGAGAGGTGTTCCGCCCGACGCTCGACGTACTCCTGGGTGGCAACCCTTTGCAGAGGCTCGACCGGTTCCAGGCGCTAACCGAATGGTCCCTGCTGTCTGAGGTCGATCGCTGGAACCTGGGCGAAGGGGACGCGAGGCAGCGGGAGCTGGGAGCCGCATGGGCCGACGTCGTCGCGCGAAGACTGAAATGGAAGCTGATCTACCAGGGCCACACCGACGCGCGAGACATCCCGAGCGCCGCGCTGAGCGTCACCCGCGACGAGTTCGCGCGGCAGATCCGCGAGCGCCTTCCAGAACGTCTGCGCGGGATCGTGTTCGAGGTGGATGTCGCCGCGCAGGAGTCGAGGGCGTTCAACCCGATGACTGAGACGGCCGACATCCTCCTCTACGAGCCGCTGGAGGACCGCTACCAGCAGAGCCGCGTGCTCGACCTGTTCAAGCGCTTGCCGGTGCGCATGGCGCTATTCAGGATCTTCGCTCACGACGAGACCCACCGCAGCGAGCTGATCCAGGCTGCAAACGCCGTGCTCGGGCTGGCGAGTTAGCGTCCTGCCCCCGACGCTAGTAGTCGTCCCCGCCGAAGTCGCCGCCACCGAAGTCATCACCGCCGCCGAAGTCGTCATCGCCCCCGGAGCCGCCATCGCCGCCGTCGTCGAAGTCGTCGCCACCGTCGCCTTCCCCGGAGCTCATCGTCGCGAACGTCGAGACGAGACGGCGCAGCTCCGGCTTGCCACAGTGGGGACAGGGCGGGTCAGGAGACGAGTAGCGCAGTAGAAGCGCCGAAGACCGCTTGCCGCACTCTTCGCACCGGTACTCGTAGATGGGCACGAATAGCATTATCCGAATGATCGAGCTCGAACGGATCCGTGCCGCCGCCGATCGGGCTCGTCCTCACGTGCTGCGAACCCCGATGGTCCCCGTCGAAGACGCGCTGCTCAAGCTCGAATGCCTGCAACCGACCGGGAGCTTCAAGGTCCGCGGCTTCTTTGCCGCGGCGCTGGCGCTGCCGCCGGACAAGCTCGCCCGCGGCCTGATCACGGTCAGCGCCGGCAACGCGGCGCAGGCCTGCGCGTACGTGGCCAGGATGCTGGGTGTTCCTTGCCGAGTCGTCATGTATGACACGGCGCCGCCGCCAAAAGTGGACGGCGTGAAGCGTTGGGGCGCCACCCCGATTCCGATGCCGAGAGAAGCGATGCTGGAGTGGATGGCGAACGAGGGCTGGACAATGGAGCCAGAGGCCTTCATTCATCCGTTCGCCGAACCCGAGGTCATGGCCGGCCATGGCGGGCTCGCGCTCGAGCTGCTGCAGGACCTTCCGACAGTAGAACGCGTCCTGGTTCCCGTGGGTGGTGGAGGGCTGATCAGCGGGGTCGCCTCCGCGCTCAAGAGCCTGCGACCCCAGGTCGAGATGATCGGGGTGCAGTCGGACGGTTACCCGCTCTGGACGCGCTGCCTGGAGGCCGGCGGCCCCGTGCCGCTCAAGCCGGACACCATCGCCGACGGCACCACGGCGCCGTTCGACCCCAGGATGTTCGAGCTCATGAAGCAGTGCGTGGACCGCTGGCTGACGGTTCCCGAGCCGCGCCTCCGTTCCGCCATCCCCGAGCTCGCCGCGGCCGCCAAGGTCGTGGCGGAAGGAGCCGGAGCGTTGACGTATGCGGCGCTCGAGCAGCTGGAGCCGGGACCGTCCACCGTCGCGGTCGTGAGCGGGGGCAACATCGACCCCAAGCTCCTCGCCGCGCTGCTGAGCCCGGCAACCGCGGTCAGCTGACCGCCGGGGCCAACTTCTTCATCCCCCACGGCCCGCGCTGGACCAGCGCCACGAGCATCCACACGAACAGGGCGGCGGCTGGGATGGAAAAAAGGATTCCGATCCAGGTTATCCAGACCGGCATGCTGAATCCCGAGGCCGCGGCGACTGACGACCCTGTGACCGCTGAAACCAGGTTCACCGGAAGCGAGATCGTGCCCAGGCCGAGGAGAACGAGCACTACGTAATAGATCCAGGTCCAGCGCTTGAGGGCGCCGATCACCGCGACAGCGCACAGGGCGAGGCCGATCAAGCCGCCCACCACAATGCCCACGGTCATGAAGGAGGTCACCATGGCTGTGAGGTCAGCCGGCGGCGGAGACGCGGTCGGGTTGAGCTTCTCCTGGTGCTGGATGCTCTGGTTGATCGCCTGCGACATCGGCCCGCTCATCCAGAACGGAAGCGACAGGGCGTAGATCGCCGACAGCACGTACCAGCCCGCGACGGCGTACTGCAGTGGCCGCGTCCACGAGGTGGGTTCTCGAGTGACCGGAGCCCGGGGGCTTGCGCCGAACGCATAGCCCTGGCTCTGCACAGGGATCCAGGCCGAACCATTCCACCGCGTGCGGCCGTCGTGCGAGAGAGTGCTCTGCCACTGCTGCCCGTCCCAGTAGTACATCCCGTCCGGCGACAGCTGCATGCTCACGCGCTCAACACCTCCTCGCAGATCTTCAGCGTCCCCTGGATGTCCTGCGCCGTGATCCCGTAGTGGGTGACAAAGCGGACGCGGTGCTCGCCGGTGGCCCCGCCGAGCAGGCCGTGCTTGCGGCACTCCTCCTCGAACTCAGGTCCTTGAATGCGCTCGAGGTCGAAGAACACCAGGTTGGTCTGCACCCTGGAAAGGTCACACCTGACGCCTGGCAGCTCGGCCAATCCTTCGGCCAGGGTGCGCGCGTTGGCATGGTCCTCGGCGAGGCGGTCGACCATCGTGTCGAGCGCGATCACACCAGTGGCCGCGATGACGCCGGCCTGCCGCATCGCTCCGCCGAGTCGCTTGCGCCAGCGCCTCGCCTGCTTGACGTCCTCGGCGCTTCCACAGAAGACGCTGCCGGCTGGGCAGCCGAGACCCTTGGAGAGGCAGAAGGTCACGGTGTCGCCGCAAGCGGCGATCTCGGCGACATCCACGCCGGATGCCACCGCTGCGTTGAAGATCCTGGCGCCGTCGAGGTGGACGCGCAGGCCATTCGCTCGCGCCGTGCTGGCAGCGGCGCGCAGGTTGTCCAGCGGCCACACGACGCCACCGTGGCGGTTGTGCGTGTCCTCGAAGCTCACGGCGGCCGTGATCGGCTGGTGGAAGTCGTTTCTCGGCCGGATCGCCGCCTCGACCTGCGCCGGCGCCATCACACCCGCCTCGGTCGCGACGGGCCGGATCTGCACCCCGGAGATCACGGCCGCGCCCGCCCCCTCATATAGAAAGACGTGAGCCTCGGCGTCCGCGATCATCTCCTCGCCGGGCCGGGTGTTGATGGCGACACCGACGACGTTGCCCATGGTCCCGCTCGGCAGGAACACGGCCGCCTCCTTGCCGAGGCGTTCCGCGGACATCGCTTCGAGCTTATTGACCATTGGGTCGTCGCCGAAGACGTCGTCGCCGAGCGGCGCGCTCGCCATCGCGCGGCGCATCTCCGGCGTCGGCATCGTCACGGTGTCTGAGCGCAGGTCGATGGCCGCCATGCGCCTAATGTAATGCGGCTTGATTACACAGGGGCCCCCGCGAACTAACGGCGCAGCCTCTGAGTTCGTGGGGATCAAGGCCGACCTGATTCTTGCCCGCGGCCGCATCCGCACGCTGGGGCGTGCGGGCCTCAAGATCCAGAGCCACCTCGCGATCGCCGGCGGCCGCGTCATGGCTTGCGGCGGCCTCGAGCTGATGGCACTCCGGGGTCCCCGAACGCGAGTCATGAACCTCGCCGGTGCGGCCGTCCTGCCAGGATTCAACGACGCACACGCCCACGTCGTCTACTACGGCCTGACACGCTTCGGCGCCGACCTCGGAGGGGCGCGGAGCGTGGCCGAGATCGCCGAGCGCCTGAAGGCGCACGCGAAGACACTCCGGCCAGGCGAGTGGCAGCTGGGCATGGGCTATCGGGCCGGCGAGCTGGCAGAGCGGCGCCACCCTCACCGCCTCGAGCTCGACCGCGTGACCGGGCGCCGCCAGGCCTTCATCGACGAGCGTGGCGGTCATGCGCGGGTCGCCAACTCGGCGGCGCTCGCCGCGGCGAACATCACCTCGGACACACCGAACCCAAATGGCGGGCGCATCGGCCGCGACCACGGCGGCTCACCGAACGGCCAGCTGCTGGAGGCCGCCATGCGGCTGGTCGCGGACGTGCAGCCACCGCCTACGCTCGAGCGCCGCACCCAGGGCATCCTCCAGGCACAACGCCTTCTGCTTTCGCGTGGCATCACCTCGGTCGGCGCCGCGGTGAACCGGGGATTCGCCGACGACCTTCGCGCGTATCAGCAGCTCGAAGAATCCGGCCGGTTAAAGATCCGCGTCAACGAGTTCCTCTCGTGGGAGCTGATCGATGCGGCGGCGGGCCTTGGTGTCCGAGCGGGCTTCGGAGGCGCGATCGTGAGGGCGGGCCCGGTCAAGGTGTTCGTCGACGGCGGAGCCGGCGGCGGCGTGGCGATGCGTTCCGGCGGCGGGGTGTGGCGCACGACGCCTGCAGAGCTGACCGAGCTGCTCGAGCGCGCCACCCGGGCTGGATTGCAGGTGGCGGCGCACGCCATCGGCGATGGCGCGATCGAAGCCATGTGCAACGCTGTCGAAGGGGCCGGCGCCGCAGGTCTCCGCCACAGGGTCGAGCACTGCACCATCTGCCCGCCCGACCTACAGGCGCGGATGGCGAGGCTAGGGATGGTCGCGGTCATGCAGCCGGTGGCGGCCCGCTTCGGGCGCGTTGCCTCCTCGCTCTTCTTCCCGGTGCACGACCGCACCGACCTCGCCCCACACAAGCGCCTGCTTGCCGCAGGCGTGCCCATCGCCTTCAGCTCCGACCTTCCCGTGACGCCCGATCCAAATCCATGGCCTGGCATCCGGATCGCGGTCGACGACCCGGTCAACGGGATCAGCCTGCTGGCGGCGCTGCGCGCCTACACGGCGGGCGGAGCGTTCGCGAGCTTCGAGGAGTCGCGAAAAGGAACGCTCGAGGTGGGCATGCTCGCGGACTGCCAGGTCTATGAGGACGACCCGCTCGATCAACCCGCGACGGCCTGGGAGGGACTCCGCCCGAGAGCCGTTCTCCTGGGCGGAGTCCCGGTGCACGGGAGGCTCTAGGTCGAGCTGTCGTCCATGTCGACGCGCTCGGGCATCGGACCGGGCGCCGGCGGTTCGGGGACCGACCGGACCTCAGGCGACGCGCTTGAGGACCGTCGCCCCGTAGAGCGACGCGGGGCGGCCCTCCTCGTAGTGCTTGCCGCCCGCGTCGGGGTCGCCTTTGCGGCGGGCTTCCTGGCCGCCGGCTTGCGAGCAGGAGCTGCGTTGCGCTTCGTGGACCTGGCCACACGCTTCGTGGTCGTCGCCGCCCGGCGTGTGGCGCCCGCCGCGCGCCGGCGAGTCGAGGCGGCTGTCGCCGCGCCGCGTGACGAAGCGGCGCGAGCGAGCTGCTGCACCTGGTCGGTCAGGCGCTTCAACGCCTTGTCCATGTCGGCCTGCTTTGCGGTTCGGCGGACCTGCGTCTCCAGCTGGTCGATGGCGGTCCGCAGCGTCTTCTGACCGTCCTTGACCGCCCGCTCGATCTGGCGGCGAACGTCGGGCGGCACACGGCTCTCAGCCTCGCGCAAAGCCTTTCTCCCGGCTTGCACCGCTCGGCCCACAAAGTCGGACCGCTTCGGGCGAGCGGTCGTCCGTTTCCTGGTCGCCATGCATCAACCTCCATTCAATGACGCCGGGTCGAAGGCATAACGCACCGCGTTAGAATGAGCCCGGCCGTGACCTCAACTGCCCCTGAGCGACACCTTATCAAGAAGTACGCAAATCGCAAGCTTTATGACACGCGCACGAGCAAGTACATAACGCTCGAAGGCATCGCGGACCTGGTGCGTGACGGCCACGAGATCAAAGTCGTCGACCGCGACAACGGCCAGGACCTGACGCAGGTCACGCTCTCGCAGCTCGTGCTCTCGCACGAGAAGCGCGGGCCTGGCCGCGTGGCTGACGCGGGTGGCGACGTGATCCACGACCGCGGGCAGGTCCTCCTCGATTACGTGCGCAGGACCCTCAACGTCCCGTCGGACTTGAGAAACCAGATGGAGAACCGGCGCGCGGACCTGGAGGGAAGGGCTGACGAGGCCATGGAAGCAGCGCTGAGGCGGCTGCGGATTCCGAGTCATTCCGACATCGACAGGATCAACCAGCGTCTCGACCGAATCTCAGCGCAGTTGAAGAAGCTGGGTGTTTCGGAGCCGGCCGCCAAAAGCCGCTCGAGGAAACGAAAAGCAGCTCGCTAACCGAAACGCACCACGCCGCCAGGCACCTTCACTTAAGTGCCAGGTGCAGCTTCAGGCCGGATTACTCCGGCCGTCAACCCACCGTTCACTGCCAAGCGCCACCCAACGTGACCGGGGAGCAGAGGGGTTTCCGCAGGGGAGGTCATCTGACCTCCCCCTGCGCTTTAGGTTGCGTAAACGAAGGGCCGCTGGCTGACCACTGCCTGTAGCACGACGTCCGCTTCGATGTGGTAGCTCGCCTGCCGCACTCGGCGATCGGCCTGGAGCTGCTGCGTCATCAGGTCCGCGACCTCCGAGAGCCGGTTTGGGTCGCCGATGATCGCGATCGTCCACGGTGGAGCGACGACGACACCGTCGATTGCTACGCCGAGGCTCGTCTGCTCGATGGGCACGCCCGCGACCACTCGGCGGTCGTTGACCGCCATCGCCTCAGCGCCGCCGCTCGACAGGTTGTTCAGGGCATCCTGCAGGTCGAGGGCCTGCAGGCCGTTGGCGTCGATCACCAGCACCACCCCCGGACCATGAACCGGCACCAGCCCCTCGATCACACGCAGCCGCTCGGCCTCCTGTGTCAGCACCTGGTCCGCGGCGCCGCTGTTGCCCGACTGCAGCGCGGCCTGGCGTTGCGCCAGGTCTGCCGTCTCCGCCTGCAGCGAGTCGTTGGCCCGGTGAAGGTCGTCGATCAAGAACGCCAGCGACGTGGTGTCGATGCCGACGAGGCTCCGTTCCACCTCAGCCTCGCTGCGGATCTGCACCGTTGCGACGAGCGCGACCAGGAGCGCGATCAGCCACACGCTGATCGCGCCCGCCGAGCTGCGGCCGCGGGTGGGCCTAAGCCGCGCTGACATGCGGCACCTGCAGGCTCGAGTCGTATGCCGGGAGCGGTAGGTCGGGCGCGCCGAAGAAAGTGAGGCGGAGCTGAAACTGGACCTGCCTGGCATGTATGTCGGGCAGGGCGGAGCTGTCGTCGAGCGCTGCGACCATGCGGTTTCGGTCGCCGACCGCCACCACCTTGATCGGCGAGGAGAGCGGTGGACCCTGGTCGATCACGACCTCGCCCGCCGAGCCCGAGTACGACGTCAGCGGTGTGATGCGCCGCCCATTCACCGCGACGCCCTCGGCCCCCTGCGCGAACAGCAGGTTGACCAGGTCCTGGACGTCCTGGAAGTTGACCAGGTAGCCCGACTGCCCGCCCGCGCCGGGCCCGGGCACGCCGTTCGCGAGGTCGACCTCGACCCCAGGGCCGTGCATCGCGGTCAGTCCGGCATGCGCGCGTAGGTCCGCGACCTGGTTTTGCAGCGCCTGCGTCGCCGCCGAGCGGCTGGCCGCGTCGGCCTCCAGGGAGTTGATCTGCGCCCGCAGCGTGGCGATCTTGCGCCGGGAGTCTGCGTTGATCGCCTCGAGGTCCTGGACGCTGCGGACCAGAGCCTGGTAGCGGGCAACCTGGTTGGAGGGAGTCAGCAGCTGCGCCTTGACCTGTCCGGCGACCAGGAAACCGGTGGCAAGGGCGACTGCGGCCACCAAGAACATGCTCGCCGGTCGCCTGAACGACATAGCGCAATTTTCCCGCAGCCCGACCGCGGGGGGTACTATCGGAAGTCCCGATGGCGGTCGAAACACGAGCTTCCGCCTTTCAGACCGCGCAGAGGCGGTTTGACGCTGCGGCTGACGTGATCGGCCTTTCCGACGACGCCCGGGTCGGCCTGCGCGAGGTCAAGCGCGAGCTCACGGTCCACTTCCCGGTGCACATGGACGACGGGTCCGTGCGGGTGTTCACCGGCTGGCGCGTGCAGCACAACATCAGCCGCGGCCCCGCCAAGGGCGGCATCAGGTACCACCCGAACATCGACCTCGACCTCGTCAAGGCACTGGCGATGCTCATGACGTGGAAGTGCGCCGCGGTGGGGCTGCCGTACGGCGGCTCGAAGGGCGCTGTGGCCTGCGAGCCGGGCAAGCTTTCCCTGAGCGAGCTGGAGCACCTCACGCGTCGCTACGCGACCGAGATCGCCATCCTGATCGGGCCCGAGAAGGACATCCCGGCGCCCGACATGGGCACCAACCCGCAGGTCATGGCCTGGATCATGGACACGATCTCGATGCACTCGGGACACTCGGTCACCGCCTCGGTTACCGGGAAACCGGTCGACGTCGGCGGGTCGGAAGGGCGCGTCGATGCACCCGGACGCGGCGCCACGTACCTGACGCTGGAGGCGATCAAGTACCTGCACGTCGAGGATGAGACCCCGACTGTCGCGGTCCAGGGCTACGGGCAGGTGGGCCGGTCCACTGCGCGCCTCCTCACCGAGGCTGGCCTCAAGGTGGTCGCGGTCAGCGACTCCAGGGGCGGCGTTTACAACCCGAAGGGGCTAGACCTCGCGGCGCTCGAAGAGCACCGCCAGGTGCGGGGAGGCGTGACGGGTTTCAAGAAAGCCGACAACATCACCAACGACGAGATCATCGAGCTGCCGGTCACCGTGCTCGTGCCGGCGGCTGTGCAGGACCAGATCACGGAGGCCAACGCGAGCCGCGTGCGCGCACGTCTCATAACGGAAGGCGCGAATGCGGCGATCGCACCAGGCGCCGACCCCATCCTCCACGAAAAGGGCGTCTTCGTGATTCCCGACATCATCGCGAACTCGGGTGGCGTGATCGTCTCGTACTTC
Source organism: Candidatus Dormiibacterota bacterium (assembly GCA_039935415.1). Classification (GTDB taxonomy): domain Bacteria; phylum Chloroflexota; class Dormibacteria; order Dormibacterales; family Dormibacteraceae; genus Palsa-870. The sequence goes on along the minus strand of JBDTKH010000004.1, from coordinate 124,830 downwards.
GAATGGGTCCAGGACCTGCAGGCCTTCTTCTGGGAGGAGGAGGAGATCAACACCAAGCTGCACCACGTCATCACGCGCGCCTTCTACGAGATTCTCCACACTTCGGTCAACAAGCGCATTGATATGAGACTCGCCGCGTATGCGCTGGCGGTGCAGCGAGTGGCCAACGCAACGACCGTACGAGGTATCTATCCATAAGGGCGCGGGGGGATCAGGATCCCCCCACGGAACCCCCCATTGACACAAAGCGTGTCTGGAGTCGAAATCGCCTAGCTTGGGGACGCCCGGAATATATCCGGGCTTTGGCTCCACTGGGTTAGATTGGCCGGGATGATCCCGGCCGGTCCTAACCGCGTGCTGGTCACGGGTGTGTCCAACCCGCTCGGCGCCGAGGTCGCGCGAAGGCTGGCTCCTCAGGTTCCCTTCCTTTTCGGCTGCGACATCGCCGACCCCGTCAGCGCGCTCGAGGAGATGGACTTCGTCCACGCGGACACGCGCCACGCGGTGATCGGAAAGCTTGTACGCCAGCTGCACATCGACACCGTCGTGCACCTGGCCGTCATGGTCGACAGCCCGCATGACGAGCGCTCGATCCACGAGACCGACGTCATCGGGACCATGAACCTGGTCGTCGGCTGTGCAGCGCCGGACAGCTCGGTGCGCCGGCTGATCGTGAAATCGAGCCAGGCGATCTATGACGCGGGAGCGGGCGACCCGTCCTTCCTCTCGGAGGACATGACCAACTCCGAGCGCCGCGCCCCCTCCGTGACGCGTGACCTGCTCGACATGGAGCAGCTGATCAACGAGTTTTCGCTTCGCAACGAGGGATGCCGGGTCACGGTGCTTCGGCTGGGATACCGCGTCAGCGAGGACACGACGCTCGGGCGTTACCTGTCGCTTCCCATAGTGCCCACGTTTGCCGGGTTCGACCCGCGGCTGCAGCTCCTCCATGAGGACGACGCCGCCGAGGCGATAGTTCGCGCGGTGATGGGCGCGCATCCCGGCGTGTTCAACGTCGCCGGCGATGGCGTCGTCCTGTTGAGCCAGGCGATCTCGATCATGGGCGGCAGGGCAGCTCCCATCCTGCTGCCGTATGGAAAGTGGGCAGCTCGCCTTGCGCTTCGCGCGCTGACGCGCGTTGACGTCCAGGGGCACCTCGCGGACGTGCTCGCCTACGGATCTGTGATGGACTGCTCGCGGCTCGAGGCGGAGTTCGGCTGGAAACCGCCCTACTCGTCCAGGGCGGTGATCGACGCCCTTGCCCGGGGCAAAGACGTGGAGGTCATCGAAGCGCCGTCGCCTCCGCAGGAGTACGAGCTCCAGGTCTACCTGCAGCGGCGGCGCCGAGAGGCGCGCAACGCCCTCCGAACCGGACCGATCCTCGAGGCGCCGCGGTGATCCAGGAGACGACCCCAGGGCAGCGACGCCGAGACAGCAGGCCGGCCGAGATCGTGCGGCCAAGGTCCGGGTTCAGCCTGCCGAAACCTGTCCGGCGCTTGCAGCGCCAGGCGCCTCTCTACGCCATGCAGGGCCTGAGCGAGCTCGCGGCAAGGCTGCGCCAGGTGACCGGGCGCGAGGTGATCGACCTCAACCGGGTCATGGAGTTCGTCCAGTTCATGTACAAGCAGCAGGAGCTGGCTCGCCGCGGACCCAACTACACCGTGGACGAGTTCGGCTTTGACCCGCAGTGGACCGAGTCGTTCCTCGCCGCATTCATGGTCCTGTACCGCGATTACTGGCGCGTCGAGACGACGGGCATCGAGAACGTGCCGGCCACCGGTCGCGCGCTTCTCGTCTCGAACCACGCGGGCGTCCTTCCATGGGACGGCACCATGATCAAGACTGCCGTCTTCGCCGAGCACCCGCACCCGCGACACGTCCGCGCCCTGGTGGCGAGCCTGTTCATGGGCATGCCGGTGATGAGCTGGTTCTTACGGCGCACGGGCCAGACGGTGGGTCACCCCGACGACACGCGCCGGCTGCTCGAGCGCGGTGAGCTCGTGCTCGTGTTTCCCGAAGGCGTCAGGGGCACCGGGAAGAACTTCAAGGACCGGTACCGCTTGCGGCGTTTCGGTCGCGGGGGCTTCGTGTCTACTGCGATCCGCTCGCGCGCGCCGATCATCCCGATCTCGGTCGTGGGTTCCGAAGAGATCTACCCGATGGTCGGAGACCTTGGCCCCGTCGCGAGGTTCTTCGGGCTTCCGTACTTCCCAATCACGCCCTTCTGGCCCTGGCTGGGCCCGCTTGGGATGATCCCGCTGCCGAGCAAGTGGCGAATCCAGTTCCACCCGCCGATCCACGTCGAGGAAAACCCACCCGAGGCGGCCGACGACCACAACCTGGTCATGGCGCTGGCCGACGATGTCCGCGACACCATCCAGCAAGGCATCTACGACAACCTGAAGCTGCGCCGGGGTGTCTTCCTCTAACCCGCCGCCGGCCGCCGGGGTTCGGGTCCACTGGGAGCAGCTGCCGCCGGAGCTGCGATCTGCGCTCGAGAAGCGTCTGGGGGCGCATGTCGTAGAGGCCGTCACCCAGCCAGGTGGTTTCTCGCCTGGCCTCGCGGCTAGGTTGCGGCTGAGCGATGGAAGGCGCGTCTTTGTGAAGGCTGTAAGCGAGGCTGCCAACCCGGACACTCCTGGCATCCACCGAAAAGAGGCACGGGTCGTCGCAGCCCTTCCACCATCGGCTCCTGTGCCTCGGTTCCTCTGGTCCTATGACGAAAGTGGATGGGTTGCCCTGTGCTTCGAAGACATCGCCGGCCGTCATCCGGCCGAGCCGTGGACAGAATCCGACCTGACCCTGGTCATCGCCGCGCTCAAGCGCATGGCCCTCGACCTCACGCCCTCGCCGATCGATACAGAGGAGACGGCTCGCGGAGCCTTCAAACGTCACATCAACGGCTGGCAGCGTGCCCGGAGCAGGAAGGAGATGCGGCTGGATGCCTGGTGCGCCGCGAACCTCGACCGGCTGTGCGAGCTCGAGGCTGAGGCTCCGGAAGCAGCCGACGGCGACACACTGCTGCATTTCGACATCAGGGCGGACAACCTACTCATCGCCCGCGACTCCGTGTTCGTCGTGGACTGGCCATGGGCACGCACGGGCGCAGCGTTCGTCGACTGGCTCGCCATGGCGCCGAGCGTTGCGATGCAGGGTGGCCCGCCGCCTGAAAGCTTCTTCGACAGGTTTGACGTGTCGCACATCTCGCCTGGGGCGATCGATGCCGTTCTATGCAGCCTGGCGGGCTACTTTGTCGTCGGCGCGCTGGCGCCGCCGCCGCCGGGTCTGCCCACCGTCCGGGCCTTCCAGGCCGCCCAGGGTGTGGAGGCGCTTCGCTGGCTTCGGCGACGCACAGAGTCAGACTGAGCGGCTAGCTCACCACGGGGAGTGGCGGTTTCGGTACTGGTTCTTCGACTATATCCAGCGCGGTCGCCTGGCTGATCCAGTACTGGACGTCGGACAGGCTTGGCGCGCCGGCGAGGCCGACCGCGTCGACGACCTTCGCGTGCAGCGCGGGCGCCTCTTGGGCTCGAAGCTCCTTCATCGACTCGATGCCGAGCCGGCGGACGATGGGCAGGAAGCGATCCATGCTCGAGATCTCCAGGAGCGTGCACTGGTTGACGAACTCGTAGAGTCGCTCCGCGCTGATCCCTGTCTTCTTCGACAGGCGGTCGCGGTCGATGGCGAGCGAGGTGCGGTGAAGCAGCTGGTTGGTGTGTTGTATCCCGCGGGATCGAAGGCGCTGGACGTCGTCGTCCGAGATTCCTCGCAGATATTCGAGCGTCCGGTACACGCGAAAAGAATATGCGGTCCCGGGATATGAGGGAAACCCAGATGGTTTCACTGCGGGCAAAGCGGCGGTAAGCTCGAGCCTTACTGAATGCATTGCGTGTGCGGCTTCGCCGCAGGCGCCGCTCTTTTCGGCATATCGATGGGATCTTCAGGAGGGATCTCCCTGCCACGATCTGGTTGACATTGGACAAAGTCATGGCCGGGGGACCCCCCGCCATCCCTGCGACGCTGGTTTCGTAGCCGGGCGTGCCACGAGAGTGGTGTGTGATCCCGGCATCGCATATAATCGGCAAACCCCGCCACCACTGGAGTAAACACACCCTGAATCAGAGCCGGCTCGAAACCCGCGAAGCGGTACCCGGGGAGCAGTCTGGCCTGGAGATCGGGATCGGGCGGCGGGCACGCCGCGCTTACGGGTTCGACGAGGTCGCGCTTGTCCCTGGTGGAGTGACGCTGAATCCCGAAGAGGTCGACATCTCTTTCTCGATGGGCGACACCTTCAAGCTCCCGATCCCGATCTGGGGCTCGGCCATGGATGGGGTGGTCGACGTCGACTTCGCCATCGCGATGGGCAAGCTCGGCGGAGTGGCCGTGCTCAACCTCGACGGAGTGCACACGCGGTACGAGGATTCGGCTCCGATCATCAAGCGCATCGCCGAGTCGGACAAGTCGCAGATCAACGCGCTGCTCAAAGAGGTCTATCGCGAACCCGTCAAGCCGCACCTCATCACGGAACGGATCAAGGCGATCAAGGCCGCGGGCGTGCCGTGCGCGGTCTCGACGATCCCCGCCCGGGCAGGGGAGCGCGCCGAAGTGGTGCAGAAAGCGGGTGCGGACGTGCTCGTGGTGCAGGGCACCGTGCTCACCGCGCGCCACTCGTCGCGTTCATACCACCAGCTTTCTTTCGAAGAGCTGGTTCGAGCCTGCGACATCCCGGTCGTGGTCGGCAACTGCGTCCACTACGAGACAGCGCTCGAGCTGATGGAGACTGGCATCGCCGGCATCCTGGTCGGTGTCGGCCCCGGGGCGGCCTGCACCACGCGGGGAGTGCTCGGTGTCGGCGTCCCGCAGGTCACGGCCACCGCAGACGTCGCGGCTGCTCGCGACGAGCACATGCGTCGAGGCGGGATGCGGGTGGCGGTCATCACTGACGGCGGCATGCGGATCGGGGCCGATGTGTGCAAGGCGTTCGCCTCGGGCGCGGACGCGGTCATGATCGGAACACCGCTCGCCGGCGCCGAGGAGTCGGCATCGAAAGGCTTCAACTGGGGCATGGCGACGCCAGACCCCAACCTTCCGCGGGGTACGCGGATCCACGTCGGAACGAAGGCGACGCTCCGCGAGATCTTGCTCGGGCCCGCCAGGGTCGACGACGGATCGCAGAACTTCGCAGGCGCGCTGCGCTCGTGCCTTGGAGTCTGCGGAGCCCACGACATCCCGGAGTTCCAGCACGTGGAGATGGTCGTCGCTCCGGCGATCACCTCCGAGGGCAAGGTCTTCCAGCAGGCGCAGCACGTGGGCATGGGGAAGAGCTGAGCTGATCAAGACCGCCGCGGCCGCCCGACCCGGCGAAGAAGTGAATGGCGCAACTCGGCAACAAACAGTTCTGGTCCTCGACTTCGGATCGCAGTTCAGCCAGCTGATCGCGCGCCGGGTGCGCGAGGCACATGTGTACTGCGAGCTGGTGCCGGGAACCACCCCATGGTCCGAGCTCAAGAAGCGCGATCCGGCCGGCCTGATCCTTAGCGGAGGTCCCGCCAGTGTCTACGAGGCGAGCGCCCCGCAGGTCGACCCGGAAGCGCTGCGCGCCGGGGTGCCGGTGCTCGGCATCTGCTACGGGATGCAGCTCATCGCCCACCACCTGGGCGGCAAGGTCGACCCTGGGCACGCTCGCGAGTACGGGCCGGCGCTGCTTGCCGTGCGTGAGCCGAACCGGCTGTTCCAGGGCCTGGACGACGAGCTCCCCGTATGGATGAGCCACGGGGATCACGTGAGCGAGCTGCCCCCGGGCTTTCACTCGCTGGCCTCCAGCGGCAACTCGCCGGTCGCCGCTTTCACCAACGGGCAGGGCATCTTCGGCATCCAGTTCCACCCCGAGGTGGTGCACACGCCCAGCGGTCGTGAGGTCCTCCGCAACTTCCTGTACGGCGTCTGCAAGTGCGACGCGTCGTGGACGGCCGGCTCGTTCGTCGCGGAGGCGACAGAGAGCATCCGCGCGCAGGTCGGCGATGGTCGCGTGATCTGCGCGCTGTCGGGAGGCGTCGACTCCGCGGTGGCCGCCATGCTGGTTCACCGCGCGGTGGGCGACCAGCTGACCTGCGTCTTCGTCAACAACGGGCTGTTGCGCAAGGAGGAGCCCGAGCGCGTGATGGCGGTCATGCACGGCAACCTGGACATGAACATCCGCTACGTCGATGCGACAGACCGCTTCCTGCCGGCGCTGCGCGGCGTCATCGACCCGGAGCAGAAGCGGCGCATCGTCGGCCGCGAGTTCATCACCGTCTTCGAGGCGGAGGCGACGAGCCTCGGGCACATCGACTTCCTGGCCCAGGGCACGCTGTACCCGGACGTGATCGAGTCGACCGCCCCCGACGTGGCGTCGACGGCGGTCAAGATCAAGACGCACCACAACGTGGGCGGGCTTCCGCCGGGTCTCAGGTTCCAGCTGATCGAGCCGCTGCGCTACCTGTTCAAGGACGAGGTGCGCTCCGTCGGGCTCGAGCTCGGCATGCCAGAGGAGATGGTCTACCGCCAACCGTTCCCGGGCCCGGGCCTCTCGATCCGCTGCCTCGGCGAGGTGACCGCGGAGCGCCTGGAGATCCTGCGCAACGCGGATTGGGTCGTGGTAGACGAGATCAAGCGCAACGGCCTCTACCGCCAGGTGTGGCAGTCGTTCGCGGTGCTCACGCCGCTGGAGACGGTCGGCGTGATGGGCGACTACCGCACGTACGCGAACGTGGTCGCCGTGCGCGTGGTCACCAGCGAGGACGCCATGACCGCTGACTGGGCGCGAGTGCCTTACGAGGTGCTGGCCCGGATCAGCAACCGGATCGTCAACGAGGTCAAGGGCGTGAACCGCGTCGTCTTCGACATCACGAGTAAGCCGCCGGGCACCATCGAGTGGGAATAGCTCACAGCGCTCCGTGAATGTCCTCGTCGTCGGGTCGGGAGCTCGCGAGCACGCGCTCGTCTGGAAATGCGTGCAGTCGGACCTCGTGGAGCGCGTGTACTGCGCGCCCGGCAACGGCGGCACCGGTGGCATGGCGCGCAACGTCCCCATCGGAGCGGCCGACGTCCCGCGCCTCGTCGAGTTCGCCAAGCGCGAGCGCCTCGGCCTGGTCGTCCTCGGACCTGAGGCGGCCGTGGATGCCGGCGTGGGCGACGCGCTGCGCAGCGCCGGCTTCAACGTCTTCGGCCCGAACCGCGGCGCAGGGCGCATCGAGTCGAGCAAGTCTTTCGCGAAGGTCCTGATGGTGCGCGCTGCCATCCCGACGGCCGACTTCGCGGTGTTCACCCAGCCCGAGCCCGCCCGGGCCTGGGCGAGGCAACGCGACGGCCGCGTCGCGGTCAAGGCCGACGGCCTCGCTCGCGGCAAAGGCGTGATCGTCTGCGCTAGCGTCGCGGAGTCGGACGCGGCCGTCAACGCGATGCTTGTCGAGAGCCGGTTCGGCCGCAGCGGCGCGACCATCGTGGTCGAAGAGCGCCTGGAGGGACCCGAGCTCTCGCTGCTCGCCGTGACAGACGGCACAGAGGTGGTCCCGCTCGCACCGGCGCGCGACTACAAGCGCGCACACGACGGCGACCAGGGACCGAACACCGGCGGCATGGGCGCGTACTCACCGCCGGTGGGCGTCGACGACGCCATCGTCACGGAAGCGATCGACAAGGTGCTCCGCCCGGCCGTGCGCGAGCTCGCCGCGTCTGGCGACGAGTTCCGCGGTGTCCTCTACGCGGGCTTGATGCTCACGAGCGATGGCCTCAAGACGATCGAGTTCAACGCGCGGTTCGGCGACCCCGAGGCCCAGGTCGTGCTGCCGAGGCTCCAGTCGGATTTCGTCGCGTTGGCACTCTCGGCGGCAAAAGGGAAGCTCGCGGAGTTTCCCGACCTGCGCTGGAGCCCGCAGGCGTGCGCCGGCGTGGTCGTCGCGTCGGCCCACTATCCCGATGACGCGCTGATGCAGACGGGCTTCCAGGTCCGCGGGTTGGCGGAGATGCCGCCCGGCGTCCTCATCTTCCATGCCGCCACGCGGTTCGAGCCGGGCAAGGGCCTCGTCACCGACGGCGGCCGCGTGGTGACCTCGGTTGCGCTCGGCGACACGGTCGCCGACGCGCGAGAGAAGGCGCTGGCCGGTGCTCGGCAGGTACGATTCCAGGGGGCTTTCTTCCGCTCCGATATCGCCAGGGAGGCAGTTGATTGACCGCTGCAGTCGGCGTCATCCTCGGCTCGAAGTCCGACCTGCCGCTCATGGAGTCGTGCGTCAAGGTGCTCGACGAGCTCGGGATCGAGCACGAGGTCAAGGTCTGCTCGGCGCACCGCAACCCGCGCGGGGTGATGGAGTGGGCCTCTTCAGCGCGCGAGCGCGGGCTCAAAGTCGTCATTGCGGCCGCGGGCGGCGCCGCCCACCTGCCCGGCGTCGTCGCCGCCTGGACAGACCTGCCTGTGATCGGAGTGCCGGTGCCTACGCAACACCTGGGCGGCGTGGACTCGCTCTACTCGATAGTGCAGATGCCAGCCGGAATCCCGGTCGCCACCGTCGCCATCGGCGAGGCCGGCGCGAAGAACGCGGCCTGGCTGGCGGCGCGCATCCTCGGCCTCGCCGACCAAGGGGTCCAAAAGCGGCATGCGGAGAAGCGCGCTGCGTTGGCGGTCTAGATCGTGGCGAAGAAGAAAGCCCGCGTCCGCCTCATCGACACGACCTTCCGCGATGCGCAGCAAGCATTGCTCGGCGGCAACCTGCGCAGCGAAGAGATCATCCCGATCGCCGCGAAGATGGACGCCATCGGTTTCTACGCGATGGAGGCGTTCGGCGGCGCCACCTTCGAGACGCAGCTTCGCCGGCTCGATGACCCATGGGACTTCTTGCGCAAGCTGCACGCGGCGATGCCCAACACGCCCATCCAGGCCCTGATCCGCGGGCAGAACCTCGTCTCGAAGCGCAACTTCGCCGACGACGTGGTGAAGCTGTTCGTCAGGCACGCGGCCAAAGCCGGGGTCGACGTCTTTCGCGTGTTCGATCCGCTCAACGACCTGCGCAACATGGAGGCGGCCATCTCGGCCGCCCTCAAGGCGAAGAAGAGGGTCCAGGGCGCGCTGAGCTACGCGATCTCTCCCGCTCACAACGTCGAGCTCTGGTGCTCCCTTGCCAAGGGCCTGGTCGAGATGGGCTGCCACGAGATCGTGATCAAGGACACATCAGGCCTGCTCAGCCCGCAGGCGACCTGGGAGCTGGTGGCGAGCCTTAAGCAGGTGGTGAACGTCCCGATCGACGTCCATTCGCACTGCTCGAGCGGAATGGCGCCGATGGCGTACATGGCCGCGGTCGAAGCGGGTGCCGAGATCCTCGACGTCGCCATGTCGCCGCTTGCGTGGGGCACCTCTCAGCCGGCGGTGGAGAGTGTCGTGGCCGCACTGCGGGGCGGTGAGTACGACACCGGCCTCGACCTCGACAAGATGTGGGAGGTCCAGGCGGATGTCGAGCACCTCAAGCAACGGCACATCGAGCACCTGAGCCCGTTCGCCGACCGTGTGGACGCGAGCATCCTGCGCTACCAGATGCCGGGCCTGATGCTGGAGGACATCTTCCACCAGCTCACAGCTCAAAGCGCGCGCGACCGCATCGACGAGGTGCTCGATGAGGCCAATCGCGTGCGGCGCGAGCTGGGGTATCCACCGTTGGTGGCGCCGGTCCGCCAGCTGATCGCGACCCAGGCCGTCTACAACGTGCTCGGCGGCGAGCGTTACGCCACCGTGACTCAGGAGTTGAAGGACTACCTGCAGGGCCTGTACGGCCGGCCTCCTGTTCCCGCCGACCACGAGCTTCGGCGACTGGTCCTCGGGCGCGAGGAGCCGATCACCATCCGACCCGCCGACCTGCTGGAGCCACAGGTCGAGGGAGCGCGCCAGCAGATCCGCAAGATGGGATACGAGCCGACCGACGACACGGTGCTCATCCATTTGATGTTTCCGAACCTGGCGCCGGAGTTCCTACGCGGCCCCCAACCCAAGGCCGCGGCCAAAGCGAAAATCGAACCCGCCCGCCTCCCCTCGGTCCAGTCGCAAGACTCGCCGCTGCCTGCAACGAGCATGCCCGAACCCACCGCACCGGCGCCCGCGGCCGCCTCGACGGCGGAGTTCGAGGTCGAGGTCGATGGCGAGGTCTTCAAGGTCCGGGTCACCGGGGCGGGCATGACGGTCACACCCGGCGCGGGCGCCCCCGCGCAGGGCGCGACAGCACTGGCCCCTCCAAAGGTCGGGGAAGGCACCGTGATCGCTCCGATGCAAGGTCTCATCGTGAAGGTGCCCGTGAAGGCGGGTGACGATGTGAAGCTCGGCGACGTGGTCGCGGTCCTCGAGGCGATGAAGATGCAGAACGACATCGTCACGACGGTCGCCGGCCGCGTGACCCAGGTCTATGTCAAAGAGGGTGAGGTCGTCAGCCCGAACCAGCCACTCCTGGCAGTCGGGTGAAGAAGAAACTTTTCAACAAAGTCTTAGTCGCCAACCGCGGCGAGATCGCCATCCGCGTCATGCGGGCCTGCCGCGAGCTGGGCATCGCGACCGCCGCCGTCTACTCCGACGCTGACCGCAACGCGATCCACGTCCGCTATGCGGATGAGGCGCACCACATCGGCGGCGCTCCTCCGTCTGAGTCCTACCTGAAGCTCGACAACATCCTCAAGGTTGCGCAGGACTGCGGCGCGGACGCCATCCACCCGGGCTACGGGTTCCTCTCCGAGAAGCCCGCGTTTCCAGAAGGGTGCGAGGCGGCGGGCATCCGGTTCATCGGGCCTCCGGCCTCCGCGATGCGCGTGCTCGGCTCGAAGCTCGCCGCCAGGCGGCTGGCGGTCGATCACGGTGTGCCCGTCACCCCGGGCAGCGGCGCCGTCGAACCCTCTGCAGCGGTCGACGCCGCCCGGGCGATCGGTTTTCCCGTGATGGTCAAGCCCTCGGGTGGCGGCGGGGGCATCGGGATGAAGGTCGTCGAGTCAGAGGAAGACCTGGTCGCCGCGATCGAGAGCAGCGCGCAGGCCGCGCGCTCCGCCTTCGGTGACCCGACCGTCTATATCGAGCGCTATATACGCAAGCCGCGCCACATCGAGATCCAGGTCATCTGCGACAGCCACGGCAATGCGGTTCACCTGGGCGAGCGCGAATGCTCGATCCAGCGCCGTCACCAGAAGATCATGGAGGAGACCCCGTCGCCGGCCGTCACAGCCGAGATCCGGGCGGCCATGGGCGATGCAGCGATCCGCGCCGCCACTGCAGCCGGCTACGTAAACGCCGGGACCGTCGAGTTCATCTTCAGCGATGGGGAGTTCTTTTTCCTTGAGGTCAACGCGCGGCTCCAGGTCGAGCACCCGATCACCGAGGCCGTGACGGGCCTCGACATCGTGAAAGAGCAGATCCGCATCGCGGCTGGACTGGAGCTGAGCTTCAAGCAGCACGACGTGACGTGGACGGGGCACGCGATCGAGATGCGGATCAACGCCGAGGATCCCCTGCGCAAGTTCATGCCCAACCCCAAGCGCATCGCGCGGTGGGTCGCGCCGGCGGGCCCTGGCGTGCGTGTCGATTCCGGCTTCGGACCTGGATCCGAGGTGCCGCCGAACTACGACTCGCTGGTCGCCAAGCTGATCGTTCACGGCAGCGACAGGGCGGAGGCGATCGCGCGCGCCAGCCGCGCCCTGCGAGAGTTCGTCGTGGCGGGTCCGGCCACCACCATCAGCTATCACCGCGCCATCCTCGAGAACGCGGACTTTCGCGCCGGCAATCTCAGCACCCGGTTTGTCGAGGACCACCCGCAGCTCGTCGACCAGGCGAAGAAGTTCGCCGGTGACGTGTCGCCGTTCGACTACGGTCCGGATCCGCGACACATCGCGGCGGCCGTGGCCGCTGTGGCCGCCGTGGTGAACAGATAGCGCACCTGCAGCACCCGAAGTACGGCCGGCCCTTCGATGTTGCCGAGACGAGAATCGCCGGTCGCTCAGGTCCCTTCGTCGTGCGCGAGGACGTGATCCGGTTTCCCGACGGAGCCGAGGCGGTGTACACGATCGTGACGAACCCGGACTCTGCTTTCATCGTGCCCTACTTCGACAACGGCGACACAGTGCTCGTTCGCCAGTGGCGGCACGCGTGGGACGAGTCGTCCTGGGAGGTTCCGGCGGGCACGTTCAACAAAGGAGAGGAGGCCCTCGAGTGCGCGAGGCGCGAGCTCGCGGAGGAGACGGGACTCATCGCCGCCGAGTACACGTCGCTGGGCGCCGTGCACGGCGCGGCCTTCCTCACAGGTCAGGCGCACGTGTTCCTCGCCCGATCGATCACCGAGTCGGATCGCAACCCCGAGTCGTACGAGCAGGACATGGAGGTGCTCCGTCTTCCCTTCGTCGAAGCGTTCGAGTCCGCGCTCGGCGGGCAGATCGTCCACTCGGGCTCGGTCACAGCGCTCACCCGCGCCGCGCGAGCGCTGAAGCTGATCTAGAGACCCTAGCCGGCGCACCGGGCGAGCGGAGGGCGCCCCTCAATTGGCCGGGAGCGCCGTCGGTGACGTTGAGGTCGAGGCGGGAACGGGTGAGGGCGATGCGCTGACGACGCCCGTGGCCTTCTGGTTGCCATGGTTCTTCAACACCGGACCGATGATGTTGAGGTCGTACTCGGGTGCGACGTTGTGGCCGAGCACGTCACGCAGGGTCGTCAACACGACGAGCTTGTACTGGACGCCTGCCTTCAAGTCGAGGCCGGTGATCGTCACAGTGCGGTTCGCATAGGTCACCGTGCCATCGACCGCCTTGCCCCTGGAATCGAGCAGGTGCACGCCGCCCGACACAGTGCCGGGATCGAGGTCGCTGTCGAACGTGATCTTCACGGTGTCCGCCGCGACCTCAACTCCAACCACCTCGGCGCCCTTGCCGAGGTCGCGGTGCGCGCCGGCCGTCGCCTGGTCGATGAGGAACTGTCTGGTTGTAGCGCCGCGGATGAGCGTGAGCGTTTCGTCGAACTCGCCGACGTCGAGCTTCCCGTGCGTCAGCACGATCCGGACGGTGAACGTCGCGGTGTCGGGCTGTGTGCCGCTGAGCACCTGCGTGAGGATGTAGAAGCGCGAGAAGCGCGGGTCGCCGGAAATGACCAGGTTCAGACCGCCGGCCGCGTAGGCCTGCTTCCCGTTGTCGTCCAGGTACGACGCTGCCTGGTCCGCCTGGAGCTTCTGGCGAGCCTGCATGAAGGCGCTGACCACGGCGGTGGCCTGGTCCAGGGCGGTGGGCTGTGGTGGCAGAGCAGGGGCGGACGCGGACCAGATGGCGCCTCCACGGAAGAAGGTAAAGATCGTGCCATTCGGCGCCCAGGCCGGGGCGTGGTATGTCCCGTTCGCCAGCTTCGTGAGGTTTGATCCGTCAGGCCGGACCTGGTACAGGTCGGTGGCGCTGCCCAACAGGATCGAGTCCTGGCTCGACCAGCTCGTTTCGCCACCCGACAGTGTCGCCTGGCTGTTTCCCTGCAGGTCCGACACCGCCAGCTTGTCACCGGACGTGACGAGCAGCTGGGAGCCGTCCGGCGACCAGCCGGCGAATGACGCGCCCGCCCCGCCGAGCTGGGTGCTCTTGGCGGTCGCGAGGTCCAGCACAAAAAGGTCCTGGTCCCGCGTGTAGACGGCGTGCGAGCCGTCGGGCGCAACCGAGAGAACGGTGACGTGGCCGGAGGCGGGCAGCGGTGCGAGCTGAGCCGGCCCGCCTGCATCCTGGGAGTAGATGCCGTCCGCGGCAGCCCACACCGGCTTGTCCTTGGCCCAGCCGACCAGCGTCGCGGCCGGGGTCCCCACCAGCTCGGTGGTGGTGCCGGCGGCAAAGGTCAGCACTTCGACCTTTCCACCGCGGACGTACGCGATGCGGTCTCCGGCGGGAGCGATGGACGGGGACGAGACGCCGTCTGGAGCGACGACCTTCACGTCACCGCCACTCGCCGGCACCACGTCGAGCGCCCCGTTCGCGCCCACGAAGTAGACCGTCGACGAGTCGGCCGACCATTGCACCGGGGCGGTGATGGCTCCCCCGAGAGGGGCGAGCTGGCGCTCACCGGCCACCAGCGATCCAGGGGCGACTGACGCCCTTGGTGTCGGCGACGATGCCGGCGACGGTGACGGCGGGGCGGGCGGCTGAGTGACGAAGGTGATCGTTTGTGCCGTCGCCAGGGGCTGGCCGGACGCGGTCTGGGCGGTAGGGCCGATGGTCACCTGGTACTGCGTGTTGGGCGCGAGGTTGCCGCTGGTCGGCTGGACGTAAAGGTTGTTGGCCGACCACGAGAACGTCACGTTCGTCGCGGGCGTGACCTGGACCGCGGCTTCCGTCTTCGGGTGGTCCATCGGCTGGTTGAAAGCGACGAGGATCGGCTGCTGCAGCGCCACGCCGTGATTGCCGTCAATCGGGCTGTTGACGATGATCTGGTTGAAACCCCCGGCCGGCTGGCTGACCATGTAGATGACGACGGAAGCGATCAGCAACAGGCCCGCCGTCGCTCCGACCCAGGCGAGGCCGGGAGGCGCGAACGCCCGCTTCCACCAAGAAGGGCCGCCCTCAGTCATCTCCCAGGCTGTCTGCATCAGCTGCCGGCGCAGGCCGGAGCGGAACGCTTCGTCCATCGGCGGCTCGGCGTAACGGCTCGTGCCCAAAAGCTCGCCGAGGCGGCGCAGCTCCTGGTCCTGCAGCACGTCATCGAGCTCGGGGTCGTGATGCATGCTCATTCGGCAGGCCTCAGGGCGTCCGCGTCCTCGCGCAGACGGCTCACCCCGCGGTGGATGAGGAGCTTCACCGCGCCCGACGACTTGCCCATCGCAACCGCGATGTCCTCGATCTTCATGTCCTCCTGGAACTTGAGCACCAGCGCCATGCGCTGCTGCGGGGGCAGCGCCTCGACCAGGGTCCAGATGCGGCGGATCTCGTCTCGATGCGCCGCGAAGTCCTCGAGCGCTGGACCGGCGATCGACAGGTCGTGGAAGTCGTCCAGGGGCTGGGCCGGCCGGAGCGTCCGGTAGCGGTCGGCGATCGCGTTAACCGCGATCTGGTACAGCCAGGCAGCGAAGGGCCGCCCCGTGTCCTGGTATCGGGGCATGGCCTTCAGAGCCTTCATGAAGATCTCCGAAGTGACGTCCTCTGCCGCTGTTTGCTCCCTCACTCTTGAATACACAAACCGGTAAATCTGCTGAAAGTGCCGGTCATAGAGCGCCCCGAATTGACGGGGATCGCGCTTGGCGCGTTCCACGAGCTCGCGCTCGTCGTCGCGCGAGGCGTCACTCACTGGCCGTTCAGCCTGTGCCGCTTCAAACGGGTGCCTTTATGAGCTGGTTACGAGGCTTGGCCATTAACCGGGTCGATTATCGGTCCGAGCGCCGCGAGGCCATGTGCCGTCGGCAGATGAACACAGCATCTTGGGCTCGCGGCTGTCGCGTCCACCAGATCTGCCTTTGGCTGCGGCGCTTATAATCGTCCCGTCCCCGAGTGCTAGAGGTTCGTCCGGAACACCCGTCGACGGAGCTTCGGCGCCCATGCGGCCCATCTTCGGGTTCGGCTCCTGCGCTGCTCGCTCACGCATCTTCGATGCGCTCGCTGCGTTGCTCGTCGCCTCACCCGAATCTGGGCCACCTGGATCGCCGAATCTCTCGCCGAGGCGTTCCGGCCGAACCTCCGGTTGGGAGCCGGCGCCCTTCTTGATCGAGCGATACTCTCCGCCTGCCGTCCGGGCGGTCTGGTCTGACCAGCACCGGTTCGAGCTGTGGTTCCGCATCGAGGTCCTCGCCTGCGAGGCCTGGGCGGCGCTCGGCCGCATCCCGGCGTCCGCGCTGCCGAAGATCCGGCAGGGCACTTTCGAGGCTGCAAGGATCGCCGAGGTGGAGAGCCGGGTGGGGCACGACGTGATCGCTTTCCTCACCGTCCTCAACGAATCGATCGGCCAACCCGAGGCGCGCTACGTCCACCTCGGCATGACCAGCCAGGACCTCAACGACACCGGCATGGCGGTCCAGCTCGTTGAGTCCGCGAAGATCATCGCCGGTGACCTCGCTGCCGTGCGCGAGGCCGCGGCCGAGCTCGCCATCCGCCACCGGCGAACGTTGATGGCCGGTCGGACCCATGGAGTCGTGGCCGAGCCGATCACCTTTGGCTTCAAGGTCGCCGGATGGGTGGCCGAGTTGGACCGGGCGCAGGAGCGTCTGGCGCGCGCGGTGGACGAGGTCGCGGTGGGCCATGTGAGCGGAGCCGTCGGCACGCACGCCACCATCGACCCAAGAGTCGAGGAGCACGTCTGCCGGGAGCTCGGCCTGCGTCCCGATGAAGTTTCGACCCAGGTGGTGGCTCGCGACCGCCACGCGAGCTTCATGTCGGCCCTCGCGCTCATCGCCGGGACGCTCGAGAGAATCGCGACCGAGATCCGGCACATGCAGCGCAGCGAGGTCGGCGAGGCGTACGAGCCGTTCGGCAAGGAGCAGAAAGGAAGCTCGGCCATGCCTCACAAGCGAAACCCGGTCCTGACCGAGCGGGTGTGCGGGCTGGCGCGCGTGGTGCGCGGGCATCTCGTGACCGCGTTCGAGAACACCGCGTTGTGGCACGAGCGCGACATCAGCCACTCGTCCGCGGAAAGGATTGTCTTTCCGGATGCGTGCTCAGCGGTCGACTACATGTCGCAGGAGATGGCCAAAGTCCTGCGCGGCCTGGACGTTCGACCCGAGAGGATGCTGCGCAACTTGAATGTTTTCGGTGGTGTGGTCTTCTCTCAGCGTGTCTTGCTGGCGCTCGTCGAAAGCGGCATGTCACGCGAGGACGCATACCTGGTTGTCCAGAAAGCCGCGATGCAGGCGATGGAAGATGGCGGCAAAGGCTTCCGCGCCAACCTCGAGGTGGACCGGCAGGTGATGGACCGCATCGGTTCGAAGCTGGACGAGGTCTTCGACCCCTGGAGCGGGCTCGAGCACACCGACCTCGCTTACGATCGCATTGGATTGGGAGCCAAGGCGCTTTGATCGCGGGACCGCCCGTCATGGAGACGGACCTTCCGCTGAAGCTTTTTTCCCGCGGCAAGGTCCGCGACACTTACGAGCTCGGGCCGGACAAACTGCTGATGGTCGCCACCGACCGCCTGTCAGCGTTCGACCACGTGCTTCCCAACGGGATCCCGGACCGCGGCAAGGTGCTCACGCAGCTCTCGATCTTCTGGTTCTCCCAAACAGACACCTTCCAGGAGAATCACCTGGTCTCAGGCATGGTGCCCGACCTGCCGGCGGCTCTGAAGGACCACCGCGAGGAGCTGTCGGGCCGCTTCATGATCGTCCGGAAGGCCAAGCGCATCGACTTCGAGTGCGTGGTGCGCGGTTACCTCGCCGGCAGCGCTTGGAAGGAGTACCAGGAATCGCACACGCTGACCGGAGAGGACATGCCGCCGGGACTTCGCGAGAGCGAACGCCTGGCGTACCCCGTCTTCTCGCCCGCGACGAAGGCGGAGACCGGACACGACGAGAACATCAGCTTCGCCCAGCTGAAGAAAGAGGTGGGCGACGAGCTCGCCACGAAATTGAGGGACGCGAGCCTCGAGCTCTACAAGTTCGCCTCCGAGGTGTCGTCGAGGCGGGGACTGATCCTCGCCGACACGAAGTTCGAGTTCGGGCTCTTCGGCGACGACCTGATCCTGATCGACGAGGTTCTGACCCCCGACAGCTCGCGCTACTGGGACTCGGCGACCTACCAGGTGGGCATCTCGCCCGACTCCTACGACAAACAGTTCGTGCGGGACTGGCTGACACGATCGGGCTGGGACAAGGAATCGGACCCGCCGCAGCTGCCTGGCGAGATCGTGACCCAGACGCGCGAGCGCTATCTCGCCGCCTACGGCCGCCTGGTCGGCAAGCCATTGTTTCCGCCCAAGCCGAGGAACGAAAGATGATCGCCCGAGTCATCGTCACCCCGAAGCCGGTGGTCAACGACCCGCAGGGCATCACCGTCAGGCAAGGGCTCGCCACGCTCGGCTTCCGCGAGGTCTCGGACGTGCGTGTCGGCAAGTACATCGAGGTGAGCCTCGACGCGGCCACCGAGCACGAAGCGCGCCAGCGCGTGGAGGCGATGTGCGACCAGCTTCTGGCCAACCACGTGATCGAGGACTTCCGTTTCGAGATCGTGCCGGACGGTCGCAAATCACGGTGAAGTTCGGGGTAGTTGTATTTGCACCC
The DNA here is from genome assembly GCA_039935415.1 of Candidatus Dormiibacterota bacterium. Taxonomy (GTDB): domain Bacteria; phylum Chloroflexota; class Dormibacteria; order Dormibacterales; family Dormibacteraceae; genus Palsa-870. Next base: position 106,615 of record JBDTKH010000004.1, on the reverse strand, counting down.
GACGAAATCTTCGATTTCGCGGGGACCCCGCGTTGGCTTCGCGCACGGTTGATCGGATGAAGTTCGGTGTAGTCGTATTCCCGGGGACGTGGTCCGATCGGGACTGCGGCTGGGTGATCGACCAGGTCCTCGGCGCCGAGCTCCAGTACTTGTGGCACAAGGATGCGGACCTCAAGGGCTGCGACTGCGTCATCCTCCCCGGCGGTTTTGCGTATGGCGACTACCTGCGGACGGGCGCGATCGCGCGGTTCGCCCCGGTCATGGAGAAGATCGGCGAGTTCGCCGACCGCGGCGGGCTCGTGTGGGGGATCTGCAACGGTTTCCAGGTCCTTTGCGAGGCCGGCCTGCTGCCTGGCGCGCTGATCCGGAACGCCTCGCTCGAGTTCCGATGCCAGTGGACCAACCTGATGGTCGAGCGCACCGACCTGCCGTTCACGTCCCAGTGCGCCGAACGTGAGGTGATCCACGTTCCCATCTCGCACGGCGAGGGCAGCTACTTCGCCGACCCGGCCACGCTCTCGCGCCTGGAGCAGCGGGGCCAGGTGGTGTTTCGCTACTGCGACCCCGACGGCCGCGTCACCACGGCCAGCAATCCGAATGGCTCCCTGCACAACATCGCGGGCATCGTGAACGCGCGGGGCAACGTGCTCGGCATGATGCCGCACCCCGAGCGCTGCGCTGAAGCGGAGCTCGGGGGAACCGACGGGTTGAAGCTGTTCCGTTCCGTTACCGCCAAAGTGGTCAAGGTCCTGGCGTCTTGAGTCTCGACATGGTCGACCAGCGCCGCCTCCGGGAGGTTGCGCTCACCCCAGAGGAGTACCGGGTCATCGTCGAGGAGCTGAAGCGAGCCCCCAACGAGGTCGAGCTGGGAATGCTCGGCGTTCTCTGGTCGGAGCACTGCTCGTACAAGACCTCGAAGGCGCTGCTTCGCCGGCTGCCCTCGAGCGGGGCGGCCGTGATCCAGGGTCCTGGTGAGAACGCGGGCGCCGTGAACATCGGCGAGGGCTGGGCGGCGGTGTTCAAGATCGAGTCGCACAACCACCCTTCGGCGATCGAGCCGTACGAGGGCGCCGCGACCGGCGTCGGCGGAATCATCCGCGACGTCATCGCCATGGGCGCGCGCCCGATCGCTCTGCTCGATTCGCTGCGCTTCGGCCCCCTGCCGGCCTCGAGCCGCCATTTCGAAGGCGTCGTCGCCGGCATCGGCGGATATGGCAACTGCATCGGCATCCCAACCGTTGGTGGCGAGGTCTACTTCGAGGAGTGCTACGCGAACAACCCCATCGTCAACGCGATGTGCGTCGGGTTGGTGAGGATCGATCGACTCATGCGCGCGCGCGCAGAAGGCACAGGCAACAGCCTGATGCTCGTCGGCGCGGACACCGGCCGCGATGGCATTCACGGCGCGTCGTTTGCCTCGGTTGAGCTCGATGAGAGCAGCTCCGAGCGCAGGTCCGCGGTCCAGGTGGGCAACCCGTTTCTCGAGAAGTGCCTGCTCGAAGCCTGCATGGACCTCACTCACTCCGACGCCGTGGTGGCGATCCAGGACCTTGGCGCGGCTGGCCTGACGTCGTCGTTGGCCGAGTGTGCCGGACGGGTCCCTGGCGCTGGTGCGCGCATCGACGTCGGGCGCGTGCCCAGGCGCGAGCGCGGCATGACGCCTTACCACGTGATGCTGTCGGAATCCCAGGAGCGGATGCTGGTCGTCGTCCAGCGCGGCCGCGAGGCCGAGGTCGAGGGCATCTTCAGGACGTGGGACCTGACGTCCGCCGTGATCGGCGAGGTCACCGACGACGGTTACCTGACAGTGGTCGAGGGAGCGCAGCAGGTCGCGCGGCTCCCGGTGAGCCTGCTCACGGACGGCGCGCCGACGCGGCGGCTCGTGGCCATCGCCGCGGAACCGCCGCCGGGCCTCGACATCGGCGCCCTGCCGCCACTCGTTGACGCCGGCGCGACGCTCCTCCGCATGCTGGCCAGCCCCAACCTGAGCAGCCGGCGCGGCGTCTTCCGCCGCTACGACCACATGGTGGGCGACTCGACGGTCATTCCGCCCGGTGGCGATGCGGCGATGCTTCGCGTCAAGGGCACGCGCCTGGGCCTGGCGGTCACGACCGACTGCAACTCGCGTTACTGCTACCTCGACCCACACCTCGGGGCCCAGCTGGCGGTGGCCGAGGCCGCGCGCAACATCATCGCCACCGGCGCGCAGCCGCTCGCGGTCACCGATTGCTTGAACTTCGCGAATCCCGACAGGCCGGAGGTGTACTGGCAGATGGAGGAGACGATCGCCGGCCTCGCACACGCCTGCCGCGCGCTCGAGCTCGCGATCGTGAGCGGGAACGTCAGCCTCTACAACGATCACTTCCCCGCCCGCGGGGAAGGTGGCCCGCCGCAAGGCGGCCGGCCGGATGGGGGCGCCCAATCCGGAATTTACCCCACGCCCGTCATCGGGATGGTCGGGGTGATCGACGACTACGGGAAGCGCCTCGGCGCGGGCCTGCGCACGGAAGGCGACTTCGTGATGCTCGTCGGTTCGAGCCACAACGACCTCGGTGGCAGCGAGTACCTCAAGCTCGAGCATGGAGTCGTCGCGGGCCGGCCCCCGGCGCTCGACCTCGCGCGAGAGATGGCGGTCGACCGCCTGGTCCTGGCAGCCGCGCGGAACGGGCTCCTCCACTCTGCGCACGACTGCGCCGAGGGAGGCATGCTCATCGCCCTCGCCGAGAGCTGCATGCTCGGCGGCATCGGGGTGCGGTGTCCCGCGATCCAGCCGGAGGCCCCCCTTCGATTGGACGCGGCGTTCTTTGGCGAGTCGCCGAGCCGCTTCATCGTGAGCGTGCCTTCGCGCGCGATGCCGGAGCTTCAGTCCCTCGCGCGACGCCATCACGTGGAGATCTCCCTCCTCGGGCTGACGGGAGGCGACTCGCTCGAGTTCGAAGGCCAGTTCAAGCTGCCCCTGGCCGAGCTGCGCCAGGCCTGGGAAGGCGGGGTTATCTAAAGAGGTGCGACCAGAGATGCCAACCGGATCTTCGGCGCCCATGCGGCGCGTCAGCGTTGTCGCGACCTGCGCTCGTCGCTCACGCATCAACGGATGCGCTCGCTGCGGTGCTCGGCCACTCCTAGCATCCGCACCAACGGGGCACCGAATCCCTCGGTCGGCCCTCTGGTCGCACCTCTAGTGTGTGGGGTGTTCGGGATCTGCTCGAAGCGGGGGGTCGACGTCGCGAACCTGACCTACTTCGGGCTTTTTTCCCTCCAGCATCGGGGCCAGGAGTCGGCGGGCATCGCCGTTTCCGACGGGACTTCGGTGCGCGTGCAACGCGGCATGGGCCTGGTCGCGCAGGTCTTCTCGCCGGCCCAGATCAAGGACATGGGCGAAGGCTCGGTGCTCGCGCTCGGTCACACGCGCTACTCGACGACCGGCGCGAGCCGCGCCGAGAACGCCCACCCGCTGCCTTTCCACCACCCGACCCTCGGCCCCGGCGCGATCGCGCACAACGGAAACTTGTTGAACGCCGAGGCGCTGCGCGCGCAGCTGGAGGAGGAGGGCGCGACCTTCGACAGTGGGCTGGACACCGAGGTGATGGCCCGCCTCATCGAGCACACCCACGGCAAGACCTGGGAGGACGTGGTCCGGCGCTCGTTCGCGCGCGTGGTTGGCGCCTACTCGTGCGGGATCATCACGCCAACCCAGCTGATCGCCCTGCGCGATCCCTTCGGCTTCCGCCCGCTGTGCATCGGGTTCATCCCGCTGCCGGGCCAGCCGGCGCACGTGATCGCGTCCGAGACCTGCGCTCTCGACACCGTTCACGCCAATTTCGTCCGCGAGGTCCAGCCCGGTGAGATGGTCGTCATGGATGAGCACGGCGTGCATAGCGTCAACTTCCAGACGTCGAACAAGCACGCGATGTGCGTGTTCGAGTTCATCTACTTCGCCCGACCCGACTCCATCCTCAAGAACTGCGAGCTCGAGGACGCGCGCATCCGCATGGGCCACGAGCTGGCCAAAGAAGCGCCCGTCGAGGCCGACATGGTGATCCCGTTCCCCGACTCGGGCACGCCCGCGGCCATCGGCTACGCGGAGGCGGCGGGGATCCCTTTCCGCGAAGCGCTGATGAAGAGCCGCTACATCAACCGCACGTTCATCCAGCCCGACCAGTCCCTGCGCGAGGCGGGCGTGATGCTGAAGCTCAATCCCCTGCCGCGTTCGATCAAGGGCAAGCGCCTGATCGCGGTTGACGACTCGATAGTCCGGGGCACCACCTCGCGCCGGATCATCGAACGCCTTCGCGCGGCCGGCGCGCGCGAGATCCACATGCGCATCTCCAGCCCTCCGATGCGGTTTCCATGCTTCATGGGCGTCGACATCGGCTCGACCAAGGAGCTGATCGCGTCGGGACGCACGGTGGAGGAGGTGCGCGAGCGCATCGGGGCCGACAGCCTTGAATACCTCTCCATCCCGGGCCTCATGCGGGCGATCGGCCGCGGTACGGCGCAGCAGTTCTGCCGCGCGTGCTTCGACGGCTCGTACCCGGTCCCCGTGCCGCAGCAGCTCGAGATGGACAAGATGCAGTTCGAGATACCCCTGAAGTCGGATCACGTTTCAGGTCCGCCATCTCCCGCGCTAGCGAAACTCTGATGCCGGGCGAAGGGCTGTCGTACGCCGCGGCCGGCGTCGACATCGAGGCTTACGAGCGGGTGCTGGAGCGGGTCAAACCGCTGATCGCCGCCACGCACGGCAAGGATGTCGCCGTCGGGGTGGGACCATTTGCCGGCCTGTACGCTCTACCCGGCGGCGGTCACCTGGCGGCCAGCGCCGACGGGGTGGGGACCAAGATCAAGATCGCGATCGCCGGGGGCCTACACAGGGGGATTGGCGTTGACATCGTGAACCACTGCGTCAACGACATCGCGACGGCCGGCGCGCGGCCCATTTTCTTCCTCGACTACTTCGCCACGGGCAAGCTCGACCCTGACGTCTTCACCCAGCTGGTCGAGGGCATGACAGCCGCGTGCCGCGAGGCGGGCTGCGCCTTGCTGGGAGGCGAGACCGCCGAGATGCCTGGCGTCTACGCCCTGGGCGATTACGACCTCGCGGGCTTCATCGTGGGCATGGTCGAAGCCGGCCGGCATCCCGAGACGGCGCGCATCAAGGCAGGTGACGTGCTGGTCGGGCTGCCCTCGAACGGTCTGCACACCAACGGGTTCTCGCTCGTGCGCAAGGTGTTCGAGGACGTGCCGCTCACGCGTGTGTTCCCAGAGCTGGGTCGCCCCCTGGGCGAAGTGCTGCTCGAGCCACATCGGTCTTACCTGGGCGAGCTTGGCCGGATGCGCTGGAAGGGTGCGGCCCATATCACCGGGGGCGGCATCCTCGGGAACCTGCCGCGCTCCCTGCCGGATCGCCTGGGCGCCCGCCTGGCGCTGAGCGCCTGGTCGACGCCCCCGATCTTCGAGCTGATCCGGAAACGCGGACGGATCGCAGACGACGAGATGTTCGGCACGTTCAACATGGGCCTTGGAATGATCGTCGTGGTCGATCCAGCCGACATTCCGGTCGGTGCCGCGGTCGTCGGCGAGGTGGTCCGGCACTCCGGCCCGGACCGCGTGGTCATCCGGTAAAAGGCACATATGACGCTCAAACTGGGCGTCGTTGCGTCGGGCAAGGGCTCGAACCTGCGCAACCTCGTCGAGCGCGGCTTCAGCGTGGTCGCCGTGGCGACGAACCGGCCGTCGTGCGGCGCGGCGGATTACGCGCGGGACAAGGGCATACCGCTCGGCGAGCTCTCGCAAAGAGGGTTTGCGTCGGCCGAGGAGCGCGACGCCGCGATGCAGGACTTCTTCAACCGCCACGCCGTGCAGCTCGTGATCGACGCGGGGTACGACCGGATCCACTCGCGTCCGTTCTTGGATGCGTTCGACGGCAGGATCATCAACGTGCATCCGTCGCTACTGCCGAACTTCGCGGGTGGAATGGACGCGGTCGAGCGCGCTCTCGAGAGCGGGTTGAAGTTCACCGGCGCAACAGTGCACGTCGTCACTGGAGAGCTGGATGCCGGGCCGATATTGGTGCAGGAGTCAATCCCGATACTCCAGGGCGATAGCGTTGAAAGCCTGCGGCAGCGTGTGCATGAGGCCGAGCACCGGATCCTTCCGCAGGCGATCCTGTTGATGGAGGCGCGAATTGCCAAGAGCTCTGCTGTCAGTTAGCGACAAGACCGGGCTCGCGGGGTTCGCGCGCGGCCTGCAGCGCCTGGGCTACGAGCTGTTTGCGACGGGCAGCACGCTCAAGGCGGTCCAGGATGCGGCGGTCGACGCACAACCCGTGAGCGACCTGACCGGCTTTCCCGAGATGATGGACGGGCGCATCAAGACCCTCCACCCCGGTGTCCACGCCGGCATCCTCGCGCGGCGCGACGTGCCCGAACACATGGACGCTCTGCAGACCCACGGTCTCAAGGAGATCGACCTCGTGTGCTGCAACCTCTACCCGTTCGTGGAAACGGTGTCGCGCGGCGACGTCACCTTCGAGGAGGCGATCGAGCAGATCGACATCGGCGGCCCGGCGATGATCCGCGCCGCGGCCAAGAACCACGAGTCGGTGGTCATCGTCGTGAGACCCGAGCGCTACTCGCAGGTCCTGGCCGCACTCAATGACGAGATGGTCGACGGTAAGATGCGGCGCCGGCTGGCGGCCGAGGCCTTTGCCCATACCGCCGCGTACGACTCGTGGATCGCGGCCTACATGCGTGGCTCCGACAACGGGTTTCCACCCGAGATCTCCTTCGCCGGCCTCCTCACTCAGGCGCTCAAGTACGGCGAGAACGAGCACCAGAAAGCTGCGTTCTACCGCTTCGGGCCCGATCCGGGCGGCCTGGGCGGCGCGGTGCAGCTGCAGGGTAAGGAGCTTGGGTTCAACAACATCCAGGACGCCTCCGCCGCGTACCAGCTGGTGCGCGACTACGAGCAGCCCGCGGTCGCGATCGTCAAGCACATGAACCCATGTGGCCTGGCCGTCGCCGTGGACCTCGCCACGGCGTACCGAATCGCATACGAGTGCGACCCCATCTCGGCGTTTGGTGGCATCGTCGCCGTCAACCGGCCGCTCGACCGCTCGACGGCCGAGCAGATCGTGCAGATCGTCACGCACGTGGTCATCGCGCCTGAGGTCCTCGACGAGTCGACGGAAGTGCTGGCGCGGCGCAAGAGCATGATCGTGCTGGCTGCCGAGCCCCCGCGCGAAGGACTCTTCGACCTCGACGTGCGCTCGGTTCCGGGCGGGTTTCTGGTGCAGGAGTGGGACCGGACCGGCTTCGATCCATCCTCTTTCACCGTCGTGACGAAGCGCGCGCCGGCCGTCCGAGAGTGGGAACAGCTGGGCTACGCGTGGACGGCGGTCAAGCACGTCAAGTCGAACGCCATCGTCCTGTTCAACGACGGCGCGGCGGTTGGAGTCGGCGCGGGGCAGATGTCGCGCGTGGAGGCGGTTCAGATCGCGATCCGCCGGGCAGGTGCGCGGGCGCTCGGATCGGTGATGGCGTCCGACGCGTTCTTCCCGTTCCCGGATGGGCTCGAGGAAGGCATCCGCGCCGGCGTGACGGCGGTCATTCAGCCGGGCGGCTCGGTGAAGGACGCCGAAGTAATAGCAGCCGCCGACGCAGCCGGCATCGCGATGGTCATGACCGGCCAGCGCCACTTCAAACACTAGTGGGATCTCGTTTTGGGGAGGAGGGTCGCAAGCTCTCCTACGGGTCGTACCTGAAAGTGCCCGAGCTGCTGGGGTTGCGTTCCCTACTGTGAATGAAGGCTTCGCAGGGGAGCGGCCTGAGCATCACATGAAGAAGACGCGTGTGGAGAACCCGCGGGTCACGTGCGGATCGTGCCGGAAGTTTGACGGCACCGCGTGGTGCCGTCATTGGAACTTTCATACCACCGCGGAGTCGCCGCCTTGCCGCTTCTATGCGCCGCGGGCGAAGCCTTAGGCCGCTTCCGTTTCGGCTTGCTTGAATTCCGTCCGCGCCGGCTGACCACCGTCACGAGCCCGGGCATCTCGCCGCGCTCGACGTAGCCGGCCATCACGTCGTCCATCCGAACGAGCCGATGCGCAGACAAACCCCCGCCGCTCATCGGTGGACGCGCGGTCTAGTTCAGCCGCTCGACGATCATCGCCATGCCTTGCCCGCCGCCCACGCACATGGTTTCCAGCCCGAACGTTTTGTCTTTGGCCCGCAGGCCGTTGAGCAGCGTGCAGAGGATGCGCGCGCCCGTCATTCCGAACGGGTGGCCGAGCGCGATCGCCCCGCCGTGTGGGTTGAGCTTGTCGCTGAAGGGGTCGACGCCGATCCCCTGCGCCGAAGGGATCACCTGGGCGGCGAACGCCTCGTTGATCTCGACGATGTCGATGTCGTCGATCGTCATCTTGGCGCGCTTGAGCGCCTGATTCGATGCGTCGATGGGACCCAGGCCCATTAACTCCGGCTCCAGCGCCGACAGGCCTGTCGAGACGATGCGCGCGATCGGTTTCAGGCCGAGCTCTTTGGCTCTACGGTCAGACATCACGACCACTGCTGCCGCTCCGTCGTTCAGCGGGCATGAGTTGCCGGCGGTCACGGTGCCGTCATCGCGGAAGGCGGGCTTCAGCGCCGCGAGTACTTCCATGGTGGTGCCGGGCCGCGGCCCGTCGTCCTTGGTGAACATCTGGCCGTTCGGCAGGGGGACCGGGATGATCTCGCGGTCGAAGAAGCCGTTGTCGCGCGCCTTGACCGCTGCGTTCTGGCTCTTCACCGCGTAGCGGTCCTGCTCTTCCCGGCTGATCTTCTCGCGCCTCGCCACGTTCTCAGCCGTCTGGCCCATGGAGATGTAGATGTCCGGGTATTCGTCGGGGTTGCCCGGGACGAGCTTTGGGTTATAGGTGTCGGGTGCGTCCGGGTAGCCGCTCCCGTAACGCGACACGCACTCGACGCCGACCGACAGAAAGACGTGGCCCTCGCCGGCCTCGATCGCGTGCTTTGCGATGCGCGTGGTCATGAGCGAAGAGGAGCAGTAGCGGTTGACGGTCACGCCAGGAACGTCGATCCGCGAGAGGATCGAGATGACCCGGCCGATGTTATGGCCCTGTTCGCCGCCGGGCAGCCCGCACCCGCAGATAAGGTCCTCGATTTCGCCGTGCTCGAGCTCGGGCACCTTCTCCAGCACCTTGTTCACGACGTATGAGGCAAGGTCGTCCGGCCGGACGTCTACCAGCGAACCCTTGCGTGCCCTACCGATCGGCGAGCGGCCCAAAGCGACGATCACTGCTTGTGTCATGGATCGATTATGGGCCGCCTACGGAATCGCTATTTCGGGGCGCGTTTGCCCAGCAGCACAAAGGCACACAGGCCGCCAAACCCCGCCGCGATCATGCCCGCGGCCGGCAGCGGCGCCATCTTGCCCCATGCGGCCACGGTCAGGATCACCGCCAGCAAAGGCAGCCACAGCGCGCCGGCCAGCTCCCGGCGCCCGAGCTGTTTGGCTCGCCTCGCCTCCATCAGGAGCTCGCGCGGAAGGCGCTCGTCAGCGTCGAGCGGAGCAAAGATCGAGTACATGCTCCGACGGTTCAGGCTTCGAAGGTCGCGCTCTTGGGTCATGCCGCGAGATCCTGTACGGCGTCAAGTTTGCACGTATTCCTATCGGCTTTTACGACTTGATCAAAAGCGTTTCGCGGGTGAAAAGGCGAAGCGCGGCAAACCAGCAGATCGTCCCCGTGGCGACCAGGCTCACCGTGGTTACGGCGAGGGCGCCCCACGCAACAGAGTTGTGAACTATCGCATCGCGCAGGACGAGCACGGCGTTGAGGATCGGGATCAGGTAGTAGGCGAGGTTGGGGTTGAAGTCGGGGATGAACAGGATGATCGAGGCGGGGAAGATCGTGATGAAGTACAGCGGCGTTGCATAAGCCTGGCCCTGCCTGAAGTTCTTGGCGAGCGTCCCCAACGCGAGCGTGACGGAGCTGAACGACACCGCGAGAAGCACGGCCAGCCACACCATGACAACCGCTGCGATAGGGCTCAGACCCACGTGCATGGACACCCCGCCGGCGGCCAGCGGGATGTACGCAAGGGCGAGCAGCATCGACCCGATAGCCGCGAGCGCCGCGATCAGGCTGATCGTGCTGATCGCGAGGATCTTGCCGAACAGGATGTGACTCCTCGGCGTCGGGGTCAGCAGCAGACTCTCGAGGGTCTTTCTCTCGCGCTCGCCCGCTGAGCTGTCCAGCGCGGCGGACAGCCCGCCCGTCAAGACCATCGTGATCAGGATGTACGGCAGGAAGAAGCTGAGGAACGCGTTGCCGGCCGCGGCCACGGGCGAGCTCAGGGGATGGACCGTGACCGACAGCGGGTTGAGCACGCCGGGGTCGATGCCCTTGTCCTTCAGCGCCGCCGCGGCCTTGGCCGCGTTGTACTGGCCGAGCACCGTCTGCACGCGCGTGTCGGCGATCTGCGCGCTCTGGCGAGTCGGGTCGTAGTACTCGTCGATCTGAGCCGGTTGAAACACCAACCCCAGGTCGACCTGCTGCTTGGCGGCTGCCGCGGGGTCGGCGACTTGTTTGAGCTTCAGGCTGGTCCCGGTCATGAGGATGTCGAGCCCGGTCGGGATGTCGCCGCTGTAGCCGATCGTGTAAGTCTGGGTGGCGCTCTTCGTCGACACCTGCGAGATCACGATCAACACCAGGGGCGTCGCCAGGGCCGCGAGCCCGATCGCGATGAGCGTGCGCCGGTCGCGCAGGATCTCGCGCAGCTCCTTCTTGAAGACGATCGCGACGGAGTTCACTGAACGAGCTCGAGGAACGCGTCTTCGAGGTCGCGGTGAGCGCCTCGCACCTCCGCTGTCGAGCCGGTGGCGACCACGCTCCCCTCGTGCAGGATGGTGACCCGGTCGCACAGCCGCTCGGCGTCGTGCAGCACGTGCGTGGAGAAGATCACGCACTTGCCGCGGTCGCGTGATTCGACCATGAACTGCCTGATCTCTCTTGAGGCGAGCACGTCGAGATTGGAGGTCGGCTCGTCGAACATCAGGACCTCGGGGTCGTGGACTATTGCGCGCGCGATTGCGACCTTTTGTCTCTGGCCCGAGGAAAGGCTTTCGGCGCGCTGCTTCGCGAACGGGCCCATGTCGAGGCGCTCGATGACCGTGTCGAGCCTGCGGTCGAGCTCTCCATCGAGAAGACCGCTCAACTCGCCGAAGTAGGCAATGTTTTCGCGCGCCGAGAGCCGTGGATACACGCCGATGTCGGCGGTCACCACGCCGACTCTTCGGCGCACCTCCTCCGGCTGCGACCCGGTATCGAAACCAAGCACCTGCACCGAGCCGGCGTCGGGCGTCAGCAGCGTGCACACGATCCTCAGCGTCGTCGTTTTGCCCGCGCCGTTCGGCCCGAGGAGCCCGAAGATCTCGCCCGAGTTCGCCTGCAGCGAGATGCCGCGCAGCACCCTGTTGGTGCCGAGCGTCTTCTCGACGCGATCGACCACGACCGCCGCCCGGCTCACTTGCTCTTGGTTGGTCGAGCCCTGGTTGCTTTCGCGGAGGGGGTCTTCGGTTTGGCCTTCGCAGTCGCGGCGCTTTTGGCCGCGGTGCGCGGTGCGGGCACGGCTTTGGCCGGCGGCACGGCGTCCGGCTCTGCGGCTACCGGTTCGTCGGCCGCAGGCGTTTCGGCGCTGGCGACACCCATCGTGCTGGAGAGCGTGCGATGGCAGGTCTCACACGTGACGATCGTGCGGACCAGCGTCCCTAGCTGATGCTCCTCGCGCCGCAGGTTGCGCGTGCGGCCGCAGACGGAGCAGTAGCCGGTCTCGGTCGTGACCGTGACGTGCCCCGGCCTCTTGTTCATCGCACTGACTAAGGTAAACTGTCGCGAGCTTCGGGTCCTTTAAGTCCGGTACAGAGATACCGGGAAGGAGGTGTTTTGATGGCCGTCGGCAGCAGGCTGCGGCACGTGATCGAAAGCCAGCAGTTCTCCCGGTCGCTCCTGGAAGAGCTATTCGCCCGGACCGAGGAGATCAAGCGCGAGCCCATCCATTTCATGGGTCGCCTGAACGGCCGCGTGATGGCCGCCCTGTTCTACGAACCATCCACCCGCACGCGCCTCTCGTTTGAGGCGGCGATGCTGCGGCTCGGCGGCCAGACGATGGGCACCGACAATGCTCGCGAGTTCTCGTCCACCGCAAAGGGCGAAACCCTCGAGGACACCATCCGGATCGTGAGCGGTTACGCCGACGTGATCGTCCTGCGCCACAACGAGGAGGGCGCGGCGAAGCGGGCGGCGGCGGTGAGCTCCGTGCCAATCATCAACGCCGGCGACGGTCCGGGCCAGCACCCGACGCAGGCGCTGCTGGACCTCTACACGATCAAGGACGAGCTCAACCGCATCGACGGGATCAGGGTGGCGATGGTCGGTGACCTGGCGAACGGCCGCACGGTTCGCTCGCTCACCTACCTGCTGAGCAAGTTCAAGGACATCAAGATCTGGTTTGTCGCGCCGCCGATGGTCGCCATGCGCGACGACCTCAAGGCGCACCTCGACGAGCACCACGTCCCCTGGGTCGAAACGGAGGACCTCGAATCGGTCCTGCCAGAGGTGGACGTGATCTACCAGACCCGAATCCAGAAGGAGCGGTTCTCTGACCCGGTCCTCTACAACTCGGTCAAGGGCATCTTCCGTATCGACAACAGCTCGCTTGCGCTGATGCGCAAGTACGCGATCGTCATGCACCCGCTGCCTCGCGTCGACGAGATCGATCCCGAGGTGGACGCCGATCCTCGCGCCGCCTACTTCCGCCAGGCGCGCAACGGGCTCCAGGTCCGCATGGCCCTGCTCGACAAGCTCTTGTCATGAGCGTCACTCAAGGTCGACTCAAAGCGACCGTGATGGACGCGGATCAGATCCGCCGTTCACTCTCGCGCATCGCGCACGAGATAGTGGAGCGGAACCGGGGCACGGACGACGTGGTCCTTGTCGGCATCCTCGCCAAAGGCGATCACCTCGCCAATCGGCTTGCGGAGAGGCTGGCCGAGCTCGAAGGGATACCCGTCGTGGTCGGGTCGCTCGACATCAGCCAGCACCGCGATGACCGCCACCTTCGGCAGCCGGCCCACGTTGCGACCTCGCACGTGCCAAGCGTCGATGGCAAGGTGGTCGTGCTCGTCGACGACGTGATCCACCACGGCCGGACGGCGCGCGCCGCAATGGACGCCCTGATGGACTTCGGGCGGCCTCGTGCCATCCAGCTCGCCGTCCTGGTCGACCGAGGCCACCGCGAGCTGCCCATCCGGCCGGACTACGTCGGCAAGAATGTCCCAACCTCCGACTCGGAAAGGGTCGAGGTCCTCGTCGCGGAAGAGGATGGCATCGACCAGGCGGTGATCGTTGCCGGCTGAGAAGAGGTTCGCGGCGCTGGTGCTGGAAGACGGCAGGGCTTTCGTCGGTGCCGCGCTCGGCGCGGACACGGTGGGTGAAGGCGAGCTCGTCTTCAACACGGCGATGACCGGATACCAGGAGGTCCTGACCGACCCTTCGTACGCGGGGCAGATGATCTGCATGACCTACCCGCTGCAGGGCAACTATGGAGTGCGCGACGCCGACGCCGAATCGTCGCGCCCGTGGGCGCGCGCGATGGTCGTGCGCTGGGCGTGCCCGGTCCCCAGCCATCATTCGAGCGAGGCCTCGCTCGACGAGTACCTGCGCCACTGGAAGGTGCCCGCGATCGCGGAGATCGACACGCGCGCGCTGACCCGCCACCTGCGAACGCACGGGGCGCTTCGCGCGGTGCTGACGCACGAGTCGAAGGCGCCGAGCCAGGCGCGGCTCGAGGAGCTGGCCCAGGCCGCGCGCCGGGTCACGCCGCTGGCGGAGCAGGACCTGGTCGCCGAAACGTCGCGCACCGAGAAGGAGGAATGGCTCGAGGCCCTCCCACGGGAGCTACGACTTCACCGAAGCGCGGACGGTCACGGGCTGTCGATCGCCGTCGTCGACTTCGGCGTCAAGAGCAACATCCTCCGCTCGCTGCGCGAGCGCGGCTGCCGCGTCGCCGTCCTGCCGCACGACGCGTGCTGGGCGGACGTCGAGGCGACCGACGCGGACGGCCTCGTCCTGTCGAACGGGCCGGGCGACCCGGCCGTGCTCGACGGCCCGGTCGAGCTGGCGCGCCAGGCGCTCGGCCGGATCCCGACCTTCGGCATCTGCCTCGGCCACCAGATCCTCGGCCGCGCGGCCGGCGCGAGCACGTCGCGGCTGCCGTTCGGCCACCACGGAGCCAACCACCCCGTGAAAGACCTCGAGACGGGCCGCGTGCACATCACGAGCCAGAACCACGAGTTCCAGGTCGACGCCGAGTCCATCCCTGCCGGCGACTTCTTCGTCTCGCACCGCAACCTGAACGACGGATCGGTCGAGGGCCTCGGTCACCGGACGCTACCTGTCTTCAGCGTCCAGTACCACCCCGAAGGATGCCCCGGACCGCAGGACAACCAGCACCTGTACGACCGTTTCGTCGAGATGGTCCGTGACCGTCGTCCGGCGTTGAGGGCGGTGAGCGGGGCGACCCAGCCGACGAGGCCACGCAAGGTCCTGATTCTCGGTTCGGGGCCGATCGTGATCGGCCAGGCCGCGGAGTTCGACTACGCAGGCACGCAGGCATGCAAGGCGCTGCGTGAGGAGGGGATAGCGACCGTGCTGGTCAACTCCAACCCCGCCACGATCATGACCGACGAAGACGTCGCCGATCGCGTGTACCTCGAACCGCTCACGGTGGACTCGGTCGAGCGGATCATCGCGCGCGAGCGGCCGGATGCGCTGCTCCCGACGCTGGGAGGGCAGACCGGCCTGAACCTCGCCACCGAGCTAGCCGCCGCGGGGGTACTAGACCGGTACGGCGTGAGGCTGCTCGGCGCGGGCATCGAGACCATCCGCCGCGCGGAGGACCGCCAGGCGTTCAAGCAGATGCTCCAGGAGATCGGCGAGCCGGTGCCCGTCTCGAGCGTTTGCGAGTCGCTGGAGCAGGTGCGTGACTTCGCCGCGGAGGCCGGGTTGCCTTTAGTGATCCGTCCCGCGTACACGCTCGGCGGAACCGGTGGCGGCTTCGTGACCACCGACACCGACCTGGAACGCATCGCGTCTCGCGGGCTCGACGCCTCCCCGATCCACCAGGTGCTGGTCGAGCGCTCGCTTTGGGGATGGAAGGAAATCGAGTACGAGGTGATGCGTGACGCCGCGGACACGTGCATCACCGTCTGCAACATGGAGAACCTCGACCCGATGGGCGTGCATACCGGTGACTCGATAGTCGTCGCGCCCGCCCAAACGCTTTCCGACCGCGAGCACCAGATGCTGCGGTCGTCGGCGATCCGGATCATCCGCACGCTTGGCATCGAGGGCGGGTGCAACGTCCAGTTCGCGCTGGACCCGAAGAGCTCGACCTATTACGTGATCGAGGTCAACCCCCGCGTCAGCCGCTCGTCGGCACTCGCGTCGAAAGCCACTGGCTACCCGATTGCGCGCGTGGCGGCGAAGGTCGCGGTGGGCAGGCGGCTCGACGAGATCCGCAACGAGGTCACGGGGCGCACGTTCTCCGCGTTCGAGCCGGCGCTGGACTACTGCGTGGTCAAGATCCCCAGGTGGCCGTTCGACAAGTTTCCAGCCGGCGACCGCAGGCTCGGCACGCAGATGGCTTCCACTGGCGAAGTCATGGCGATCGAGAGAACATTCGAGGCGGCGCTCGTCAAGGCGATGCGCTCGCTCGAGCAGAAGCCGCCCGCGGTGTGGGAGCTGGGCGCAGACACCATCGACCAGCCCAACGACCGCCGGCTGTTCGCGCTGCTGAACGCACTGCGAAACGGCGCCGATCCGGGGTCGCTTTCCGAGCGCAGCGGCATCGACAGGTGGTTTATCGACCGCCTCGCGAACATCACGCGCCTGGAGGTTGAAGGAGACGTGCGCGAGCTACGGCGGGCCGGCTTCTCGGACGCGATGATCAGCGGCCTGCGTGGCGACACGGTCGAGAGCGCGGGCCCGACCTACAAGCTGGTCGACACGTGCGCCGCCGAGTTCGAGGCCGCGACGCCTTACTACTACTCATGCTGGGAGGACGAGTCGGAGAGCGTGACTGTTGACGCGCAAAGCGCCCTTGTCATCGGCTCCGGGCCGATTCGCATCGGCCAGGGCATCGAGTTCGACTACTGCTCGGTGCACGCCGCGTGGTCGCTGCGCGAAGCGGGCGTGCGGGCGATCCTGGTCAACTCCAACCCTGAGACGGTCTCCACGGACTTCGACACGTCTGACCGCCTGTACTTCGACCCGCTGGACCTGGACGGCGCACTCCACGTCGCCCAGGCGGAAGGGGTGGCGGGCGCGCTCGTGCAGTTTGGCGGCCAGACCGCGATCAACCTCGCCGAGCCACTCTCCGAGCGAGGCGTTGCGATCATGGGCTCGAGCGTCGAGGCGATCGACCTGGCCGAGGACCGCCGCGCTTTCGCGAGCGCGCTCGACGCGATAGGCATCCCGCAGCCGGTTGGCGGCACCACGACGTCCGTCGATGAGGCGGTGACGATCGCCGAACGCGCCGGTTACCCGGTGCTCGTACGGCCGTCGTACGTGCTTGGCGGGCGCGCGATGGAGATCGTGCACAACCGTGAGGAGCTGCGCCGCTACATGCTCTGGGCCATCGGCGCGATGCCTCGCGGCACCGTCCTGGTCGACAAGTACCTCCAGGGCGACGAGGTCGAGGTCGACGCCGTGACCGACGGCGAGACCGTCGTCATACCCGGCGTGATGCAGCACGTCGAGCGCGCTGGCGTGCATTCGGGAGACTCATACGCCGTCTACCCGGCGCAGGGCCTCGACGATGCGCAGGTCGCCGACGTGGTCGATTACACGATTCGCATCGCGCGACACCTGCGCCTCCGCGGGCTCGTCAACGTGCAGTACGTCGTACACCGCGGCAAAGTGCACGTGCTCGAGGTGAACCCGCGCGCGTCCCGCACCGTGCCGTTTCTCTCCAAGGTCACCGGCGTGCCAATGGTCAAGCTGGCGACGCGGGTCATGCTCGGCGAGAAGCTGGCGGACATCGGTTGGTCGACCGGGCTGCTGCCGCCCCGTGACCTGGTCGCCGTCAAAGCGCCCGTCTTCTCGATGAACAAGCTGCCGGCCGTCGACTCCTACCTCGGGCCCGAGATGAAATCGACAGGCGAGGCGATCGGCATCGGCCGCAACCTGAACGACGCGCTGCGCAAGGCATTCGCAGCCTCTGGGATGAGCGTCAAGCGCGGCGGCGCGGCCCTCCTCACGATCGCCGACGTGGACAAGCCGGAGATCTTTCCTATCGTCTCGCGGCTGGTCGAGATGGGCTACCGCCTGGTCGCCACCGATGGGACGGCCAAAGCGCTGCGGCAGGCGGGCTTCTCGCCGCGCGTCGTGGCGAAGATCGGCGAGGAGGGCCCGACCGTGGTGGATGTCATCACGCGCGGCGAGGTCGACCTGGTCATCAACACGATGTCGAACATTTACTCCGAACCTTCAGAGTCCGGCGGACCGGTGATCAAGGACGGTTTCGAGATCCGGCGCGCGGCGGTCGAGCGCCGGATCCCGTGCCTTACCTCGCTCGACACCGCGGCAGCGCTGCTGGAATCGGCGGTCGCGGAGTCGAACGAGATGGAGGTGCGCACGATCGAGGAATGGAGGACTGGTGTTCCTGCTTGACGCGAAGATAACCGGCAAGCGAAAAGTCGCGCGCGACATGTTCGTCGTCTCGATTCACGCTCCGAAGATCGCGAGCTCGGTGCGAGCGGGCCAATTCGTGAACCTGGGCTGGTCGCCAGGACCGCTACTCAGGCGCCCATTCTCCGTCTACCACGCTGACGGGGACAAGGTCGAAATCGTGTTGAAATCGGTGGGGGCCGGCACCGCGCAGCTGCTTGCAATGGGTCGTGGCGACCGCGTGAGCTGCCTTGGCCCGCTGGGCCGCGGTTTCGACCTCGGCGCGGGTCCGCGCAGCATCGTCCTGGTGAGCGGAGGGTTGGGCGTCGCGCCCATGCCGCTGGCGGCTCGCGAGGCCACAACCCTCGGCATGCGCGTGACATGGGTCCACGGCGCTCGCACCAGCGACGACCTGTGCTCGGAGTCGGATGGCGACGAGGTGTTGTGGGCGACCGATGACGGCTCGACCGGCTTCGCCGGAACAGCTGTCGCGGCCGCGCCGGACGCCGACCTGGTCCTGGCCTGCGGACCCAACCGGATGCTGGCCGCGGTCGCCGATCGGTGGCCCGACGCCCAGGTTGCGGTCGAGACTTACATGGGATGCGGCACGGGCGTGTGCCTCGGGTGCGCGGTGCCGCTCAAGCGCGGCGGCTATGACCGCGCGTGCAAAGAGGGGCCAGTCTACCGCGCGTCCGACATCGAGTGGGCGGCGCTGCCGTCCCACCTCCCGTACGCGGTGACCGCGTGAAATCGAACATGTCGGTGGCGATCGGCAACCTGAAGCTGCGCGGACCGGTCATGGCCGCGTCGGGTACATTCGGCTACGGAACAGAGGTCCCGCTCCTCGAGCGCCGCGCCCTCGGGGCGATGGTCTCGAAAGGCATCTTTCTGCGGCCGCGTGACGGCACGGCCCCGCCGAGGATCGTCGAGACTCCGAGTGGAATGCTCAACGCGATCGGCCTCCAGGGGCCCGGCGTGGACGCGCTCGTGCGTGACTACGCGCCGAAGTGGGCCGCATGGGATTTCCCGGTGCTCGTCAACATCAACGGCGAGTCGGCGGCCGAGTACGGAGAGCTCGCCGCGCGCCTGGACGGAGTGCCCGGGGTGGCTGGCCTCGAGATCAACATCTCGTGCCCTAACGTCGAGCAGGGAGGCCTCTACTTCGGCAACGATCCGCGCGCGGCCGCGGCCGTGACCGAGGCGGTGCGCAAGCGGACCGGCCTCCCCGTCTGGGTGAAGCTGACGCCGGTGGTGAGCGACATCGGTGTCATCGCTCGCGCGGTCGAGGCAGCCGGAGCCGACGCGCTGTGCGCGATCAACACGTTCGTGGGCATGTCGATCGACCTCAACGCCTACCGGCCACGGTTGAGCTTTCGCACCGGAGGCCTGTCCGGCCCAGCGATCAGGCCGCTCGCGGTGCACCTGGCGCACCAGGCGGCGAGGTCCGTAAGCATCCCCGTGATCGGCATCGGCGGCATCACGCGCCCCGAGGACGCGCTCGAGTTCCTGGTCGCGGGCTGCTCCGCCGTACAGGTCGGCACCGCGACATTCGTCAACCCCCGCGCGATCGCCGAGGTCCACGACGGAATCGCGAGGCACCTCGAGGCCAAAGGCTTCAAGTCGCTTGCCGATCTTCCGCGCTACCTGCCCAGGGACTGAGGAGGCAACGATGTCGACCGAGATGCCGCCGCCTCGGCGCTTCTGCAAGGGTGCAGGTCCTGGCCACCGAGCACTGGAGCCTTCTCGCGACTCGCGCCCTGACCTACACCGAATCGCACGATCAGGTGCGCGCGCTGCGATGGCTCGTCGCCGCCCGGGTCGCGGCGGCGCTCGAAGTCTGGCCTCGGCTCGGTCTCGAAAACACCTCGGGACGCAGGAAGTTGATCCCCAGCAAGACCGCGCCGGCGACCACGGCGCCGATCGCCATCGCCCACGGCGCGCCGAACAGGCTCGCGAGCGCGCCGGCCTGAGTGCTGCCGATGGGGCTGACCCCGATCAATGCCTGTGCCCATAGCGCCATCACGCGGCCGCGAAGGTGGTCGGGTGTGATCGTCTGGATGCGGCTGTTGGCCGCGGCCACGAACGAAATCTGGCAGTAGCCGGCGACGAAGAGCGCGGCCATCGAAAGCACGAAGACGCGCGAGATCGAAAACTCGAGCAAGGCCGCGACCCAGATCATCGCCATCCACAGTTGCCGTCGCGGGTCGGTGCCGAGCCACGGAAAGAAGGCAAGGGTGAGCGCGCCGACCAGTGCGCCCATCCCCATCGAGCCCAGCAGGAATCCGAATCCCTGCGCGCCGACGTGCAGCACCTGGTCGGCGAACAGGGGGATGAGGGTGAGGCGGTTCATCGCAAAAAGGGAGAAGACGGCGACGGCGACCAGCAGCATGCCGACCACGGGATCGTGTCTCGCGTACGACGCGCCCTCCACGATGCGCGCCAGGAACGGCTGCTCATCGCGTTTGGCGACCATGCCCGGCAGGTCGCGCATGAGCAGGAGCGCGACGATCGCAGCGACATAGCTGACCGAGTTGGCGAGGAAGCAGATCGGGATGCCAACGGCCGCGATCAACACCCCGGCGACGGCTGGTCCAATCACCGCCGAAGCGTTGAACACCGAAGAGTTGAGAGCGATCGCGTTCATCAGGTCCTGCCGGCCGACCATCTCGATCAGGAAGGACTGCCGGGCCGGAACGTCGAACAGGTTGATGGAGCCTGTCGCGAAAGCCGCCACGATCACCATCCAGTACTGCGCGTGCCCGGTAGCGCTCAATGCGAAGAGCACGAACGACGGAACGGTGAACAGCGACTGCGTGACCAGAAGGACGTTGCGCTTGCGATAGCGGTCGGCGACGAGCCCACCGAGGGGGCTGCCGAGAAGCACCGGGAGGAACTGGGCCGCGAGAACGAGCCCGACCAGGAGGCCGCTGTGGGTGAGCTGCAGCGCGAGCCACGGCATGGCAACGCTCTGCATCCACGTGCCGATTGTCGAGATGACCTGGCCGGTGAGAAAGAGACGGTAGTTTCGATAGCGAAGCGCACCCAACATGCGCGCTGGTGTCGGTGGCCGCACTCATGGGATCATCGCAGGGTGACCAGGGTTCGCGAGGCGATCGACATCGACGCGCCCGCCTCACGCATCTGGGCAGTTGTGCAGGAGGATGCCGAGCACGCCCCGCGATGGTCGTCCAACATGGCGAAGGTCGAGCAGCTCGACAAGGGCGCGCCTGGTAACGGCACGCGCTACCGCTACCACCTCGATCTTCCGGGCGGGCTGACGGCGACGCTCGAGGTGGAGCAGACGGCGTACGTCAAGCCGAAGCGTTGCGCGGGCACGTTCGTACGAGGCCCGCTGAAAGGCAAGTGGTCCTACACGTACACCGAGCACAAGGACGGCAGCACTCACCTCGTATACGAGATGGACTACGAGCTCGGCGGGTTCCTTCGCCTTGCGGGCGGCCTGCTGGCGAAGCAGTACGCCGAAGGGATCCGGGCCAACATGCACGCCTTGAAGAAGTACGTGGAATCGGGCAAAGGGCCGAAGGCGAAAAGTAGAGCCCGCGCCAACGTCCGAAGCAGGACGCTTTAGTCGAGCTGTGCTTCGGCCTCGATCTCGACCTTCCACCGCTCGTCGAGCAGCCCGTTGACGACGACCATGCTCGCCGTCGGCCGCGCCTCCGCCATCACCTCGCCGTGTGCCCTTCCGACGGGGTCCGCAAACTTGGCGTCCGTCAGGTACATGCGCGTTCGCACCACCTGGCTCAGGTGCGCGCCCCCCTCGCTCAGCGCCTGCTCGATGATCTGAAAACAGCGCTTGGCCTGAACATAGGGATCCGGGTCACACGATCCGTCTGGCCAGATGGGGGCCGTGCCCGAAACGAGCACGCGCTTGCCCACCCGGAGGGCGCGGCTGAAGCCGATCGTGTCCTCGAAAGGGGAACCGGACGCGATGCGCCGGCGTGGGGTCGGTTTCGGGAGCTTTTTCTTCAGGGCCGTCGGAAGGGAAGCAGCTCGAGCTGCTCGAACCGGTCCTGGACCGCGATGTGGAGCTCGTTCGAAAGCGCCTTGACACGGTCCTGGTCGCCGTCGTCGAGCTGAAGGGCGCGCAACTTTCTAAGCACGCTCTGCAAGGCATAGAGCCCGACCGGCTCGTTGGTCGTCATGCGTGCCGCGGCGCCTCGGAGTTCGCGCGACAGGTCGTCGTGGCCGTGGGTGCGAAGCCAGTTGGCCAGGCGAGCGGCCGCCACGAGGACGCGTTGTGTCTTCGGGTTGAGCCCCGGCGGAGCCTCCGCACGGCGGCTCTGGAACACGGACGGCACCTTGGCCGGCCGCTGGATCGCACGAAGGCGCCGGACCACTCCGCGAAGGCTGGGTCCGGCCATGATCAGGGCGCCGGTAACGACCAGCAGCACGACTACGAATCCGACAAGGAGCTCCAGCACTGATCTCTAGGGTACATTTTGACGGGATCTTGTCGCCATCCAATCGAATGGGTTTCTTATAGCAAGGAGCTAGGACCACGAGCAAGTCCGCGCCAGTCGCTGTGATCACGGGAGCCTCGTCGGGGATCGGCGCCGCCACCGCGGTGGCGCTTGGACGGCGAGGTTTTCAGATCGTGGTCGGCGCGAGGCGCCTCGAGAGGCTGAAGCGGGTCGCCGGTGAGGAAGGCGTGGCTTTGCAGCTGGACGTCACCGACCAGAAAAGCGTCACCGCCTTCGTGCGCGAGGTCTCAAGGAGGTTTGGGCGCATCGACGTGCTGGTGAACAACGCCGGTGGTGCGTTGGGACTGACACCGATCGAGAAGGCGGTCGACGAGGACTGGACCGGGATGTGGAAGGTCAACGTCCTCGGGTTGATGTGGATGACGCGCGCGTGCATCCCCTTGCTGCGCAAGGCCAAGCACGGCCACATCGTCAACATCGGTTCGATCGCGGCCTTCGAGACGTACGCCGGCGGAGCTGGTTATACGGCGGCGAAGCACGCGGTGCATGCCATCACGCGCACGTTGCGGCTCGAGCTGAACGGCGAGCCCATCCGCGTGACGGAGATAGAACCCGGCCTCGTGGAGACCGAGTTCAGCGTCGTGCGGTTCCACGGGGACCGCAAAGCCGCGCAGGCCGTTTACGAGGGCTTGAAGCCACTTTCTGCCGAGGATGTCGCGGACTGCGTGCTGTTCGCCGTGACGCGGCCGCCGCACGTCGACATCGACGAGATCGTGGTGCGGCCGGTCGCCCAAGCGACGGTTTGGAAGGTCGCGCGGAAGGCGAAGTCGACCTGAGCTAGCGCCGGCGTCCCCTCACGCTGGCCCCCTCCCACAATGTGGGAGAGGGAATTACTTGATCAGGCCGGCCGCACGGGCCTCGGCGACCGTCATTCAACATCCTGGCTCGCCGTAGTTCCCGCAGCACCCCGTCCTCGGGTCGCGGTGGGTCAGGTTTCCGACCACCCGGCGCGCGCGCTGGACGGGTCCGGCGTCGCCCGATGCGAGGTTGCGCATGAACTGCAGCGGCCTTCGCATCCGATTCATTCGTAATAGTCCTGCCCGAACATGATCCACCCTGGGCTGGGACATCCGCTCGACGTCGCCGCATGGGTGCAGTGCACGCCGACGTGAGGCCCGGGGTCGATATAGAGCTGGCCGTGGATCACGAGGTGGTCCCCGGTGTGGATCGGCACGGAGGGCGCCAGGCTGGTGTTGTGGTCGATCTCGAGCATCTCACCGGTGGGTGCCTGCACCTCGAACCTCTCGTGCCCGCCAGACTCGACCGGGTTGTTCACGACTGTCGCGTCGAAGGTCACCTCGGCGCCGCTCGTGTCGTTGACCACGTCCTGGTGCAGTCCCTGGTCGTCCGGCATTTCGCGTCCGCCACATGCCACGGCGGCGAGCACGATCGCGACGGCGACGCAGAGTCGCCTCATGAGGCGAGCGCTTGCTCCAGGGTGAGCTTGCCATCGTAAAGGGCCTTGCCGAGGATGATGGCGGATGCCCCCGCGGCCGCCACGCTGCGCACGTCTTCGATCGAAGCGACGCCGCCCGAGTACTGCAACGGCAGCCCAGTCATGGCCCGCGCCCTGGCGAGCGTCTTCAAGTCCGGCCCCGTCAGCGTTCCGTCCCGGTCGATGCATGTCAGGATCACACCGCCCAACAACAGCCGGTCCCAGCGCCCGAGGAGCTGGCCCATCACCACCGGCTCGGTTTCGGTCCAACCGTGCACAGCCGGCTTGTCGTCGCGGATGTCGAGCGCCGCGAGCACTTTTCCTGGGTGCTTGAGCGCGCACCGCTCGAGGAGGCGCGGGTCGCGCACCGCGACCGTCCCCATCACCACCGAATGCGCCCCCTCATCCAGCCAGGCGTCGACCGCTTCGGCGGTGCGCACGCCGCCCGCGACCTGGAACTTGACCTCATGTCGCCGCAACAGCGATTCGATCAGCGGCTTGTTGTTTCCCATGTCGCGCGCGGCATCGAGATCGACGACGTGCACGCGCTCGGCACCGGCCTGCGCGAACAGGTCCACCACGTCGGACGGATCATCTGAGTAAACCGTCGGGTGCCCGTAGTCGCCCTGCACCAACCGGACGCAGCGGCCGTCGAGGATGTCGATTGCGGGGAAGACCAGCATCCGTTCAGTCTGCGACGCGCGAGGCGGAGGCGTTACCTGTAATTCGTGAACTGCAGCGGGACGGGGATGTCCTCCGCCTCGCGCAACGCTTTGATCACCAGCTGCAGGGTGTCCTTGTCTTTCGAGCTGACGCGCAGCTGGTCGCCCTGGATGCGCACCTGCACCTTGGGCGTCACGTTCTGGATCCGCTTGCGGAGGTCGCGCGCGAGCTCATCGTTGATCCCGGCGTTCAGGCGGACTTCGATCTGGCCGCGACCTTTGCCTACGGTCTTCGGATCCGAAGCCTTGAAGAGCTTGATCGAGAGCTGCCGGCGTGCCCCCTTCTCGCGAAGCACCTGCAGCGCGGCTTTGGCTCGATCCTCGCTCGCGGACTCGATGAGGATCATGTCGTCGTGCTGGTCGTAGATCGTCGCGGTATCCTTGAAGTCGAAACGCGTGCCGACCTCCCGGCGAGCCTGGTCCACTGCGTTGGTCAGCTCGGCGGGGTTGAACTCCGAGACGACGTCGAATGAGAACTCAGGCACTGCAACCCATCAGGTTGGAGGATGCAAGATCGCGTTGAGGCCGACCGCCACTGCGGCGACCGCCAGCGCCACGCCTACGATCGACGACACCGCCAGCAGCGCGCCGATTCCCGCGGTCCCCTCGTCGAGGGGCTCGGGCAGCGCCTTGTGGAACGGGTCGGGGCCGTAGTCGAGGTCGTCCAGGCCCTCCTGGCGTGCCCTCCCGACCAGCTCATTGAGCACCTCCTTCCCGCCAGGGGGCAGGGGCTTGGCGCTCAGAGCGGCGACTGCGTCCTTGAGGTTGTCCCGGGTACGCCCGAGCTCGGCCACCACCAGGTCAAGCGTCTGGTTGGCGGCGGCGGTCGGCTGCTCCCGCCGAAGGTCCGCGACGATGCCGTACAGACTCACAGTCGGATTCATAGCAGATGCCGGGAGTCCTGTGCACTGAGCCTGGCTGGCCCGGGCATACACTTAGTTCGAGATGAGTGTGGAGACCAAATCCAAAGCCGCCGCCAAGAAGCCTGCAGCTCACCCCAACACGTGGGTCTTCTACGAGGGAGAGTTCGCCCGGTACCACGACGTCAAGCTCGGTTTGATGACGCACGCCTTGCACTACGGCACCGGCGTGTTCGAGGGCATCCGCGCTTACTGGAACCCGAAGCAGTCTCAACTGTTCCTGCTCGAACCCGTCGCCCATTACGAGCGCATGCGCCGGTCCGCCAACGTCATGCGCATGACGCTGCCGTACACGACCGAAGAGCTCGTCAACTTCACCCTCGAGCTGCTGCGCCGCAACGCGTTCAAGTCGGACGTTTACGTGCGCCCGCACCTCTACACCTCAAGCGAGGAGATCGGCGTTCGCCTCCACAACCTCAACCACAGCTTCTTCATCTACGCCATACCTTTTGGAAACTACGTCGAGATCGACGGAGGCATCCGCTGCATGGTCAGCACCTGGCGCAGGGTCCCCGACCAGTCGCTGCCTGCGCGCGCGAAGGTCACCGGCTCGTACGCGCAGTCGGCGCTGGCGAAGTCTGAGGCTGTCGAGGCGGGTTTTGACGAGGCGATCGTCCTGACAGTCGACGGTCACGTCTCGGAAGGATCGGCCGAGAACCTGTTCATGCTGAGGGACGGGGCGTTCATCACGCCACCGGTCACAGACGACATCCTCGAGGGCGTGACCCGAGCCTTGATGATGCGGATCATCAGGGACGAGCTCAACATGCCTGTCATCGAGCGCTCCATCGACCGGACCGAGCTCTACACGTGTGATGAGCTCCTCCTCTGCGGCACGGGAGCGCAGGTCTCGCCCGTGATCGAGGTCGATCGCCGCAAGGTGGGCAGCGGCAAGGTTGGCGAGTTCACCCAGGAGCTGCAGAACATCTACTTCGGCGCTGTGCGCGGCGAATCGCCGAAGCACAAGGACTGGACGATCCCGGTCTACTGAGCACGGGTGAGGCAGGCCTCCCCCGTGGGACCCCCTCCGAGTAACACTTTGCGTGGAGGCGCGTGGAAGGTGCATATCTGGGTGTCGGCCGGAGTAAATCCGGCCTGCGGGCAACCTCCCTCTTCTATGGGAGTGTGGCGGCCGTGAAAGTCGTGGTTGCCCCAAATGCCTTCAAGGGGTCGCTTACTGCTTCGGAGGCGGCGCACGCCATCGCACAAGGCGTTCGCGAGGCTTTTCCCGACGCCGAGATCGTGGAGGTCCCGGTCGCGGACGGCGGTGAAGGCACTGTGGATGCCCTCGTGTCAGCGCTCGGCGGCGAGTACCGCTTTGTCGACGTCGAGGGTCCGCTTGGTGATCCAGTCCATGCGGCGTATGGATGGATCGGCCGTTCCGGCGCGGTGGTCGAGCTTGCGGCGACGAGCGGGCTGACCCTGATCCCGGATGATCGGCGAGATCCAAGAAAGGCGTCGACCTACGGCTTCGGGCAGCTACTTGACGGGGCTCGGAGGGCCGGCGCGCGCGAGGTCATCGCGGGCATCGGCGGCTCGGCGACCAACGACGGCGGCGCCGGGATGGCCCAGGCGCTCGGTTACCGCCTGCTGGACGCCGCCGGTCGCGACCTCCCACGCGGGGGCGCGGCGCTGGCGCGCCTGGAGCGAATCGACGCGTCGGGATTCGATCCCGGATGGCGGTCGGTCAGCGTGAAGGTCGCGTCCGACGTGACCAACCCGCTCACCGGCGCGCTGGGGGCGAGCACGATCTATGGACCGCAGAAGGGGGCCGATGAGCCGGCGGTGCGGGAGCTTGATGCCGCGCTTGCCCGGCTCGCCGAGGTGATCGAGCGCGACCTCGGGAGGCGGGTCTCGGAGGTGCCCGGTGCGGGGGCCGCAGGCGGCGCCGGGGCCGGTCTCATCGCGTTTCTGGGCGCCACGCTCGTCCCCGGCGCGCCGCTGGTGGTTGACGCGAGCGGATTCGACGAAAAGCTGAAAGGAGCCCAGCTCGTGATCACAGGTGAGGGCCGGGTGGATTCCCAGACCGCTTACGGAAAGGCGCCTGGAGAGGTGGCAAAACGCGGCAAAGCCGCTAAAATCCCGGTTCTCCTGATCGCCGGAAGCAAGGGCCCTGGTTGGGAAGCGTTGAGCGATCTTGGCGTCAGCTCGATTGCGACGCTCGAAGAGGAAGGTGAAGATCTGAAGCAGCTCATCGGAGACGCAGGCCAATTGCTGACCCGGGCAGCGGTGCGGGCTTGTCGTGAACACGCCTGGGGCTAGCCGATGGCCCCCCGTATCTAGGAGGTTTGAGACCCGCCGAACTGTGGGCGCGACCATCGACTTGGAGAGGAAGAATCTGAAACACCTATGAGGTCCCCTCGATTACTGGCCGGCGCCGTGGCGCGGGCTCGGCAGGAACACGTTTGGTAGACGAGAAAGAGCCCCCGACCAAAGAGGGTCTCGAACCGACCGACGTCGAGCTGGTCAGGGCGTACCGCAGCGGGGACGTGCACGCCTTCGAAGAGCTTCACCGCCGGTACGTCGCGTCGATCTACAGGCTGGTGCGCCGCAAGCTCGGTGACGCGCTGCTGGCGGAGGACATCGCCCAGGAGACGTTCATGAAGGCGCTGAGGATGATGGACCGGGTCGACGACTCTTTCAACTTCGGTGGTTGGATCCACACGGTCGCCCGCAACCTATGCTTCGACGAGCTGCGGCGCCGGCAGCGCGACCTCCGGGCGGACGATGGCACGAACGACGAAGAAGGCGAGCTGCTCGCCAACCTGCCTTCGACGTCCAAGGGCTTCGACCCTGTCCTCGTTCAGGAGTCAAACGAGATGCGGAGGCAGGTGTGGGCCGTAGCGCAGCGGCTGCCCGAGAAGTACCGCCTGGTGCTCACGCTTCGCGAGCTCCAGGACCTGAGCTACCGGCAGATCGCGCGCACTCTGAAGATGTCGGAAAGCGCGGTCGAGACCCTCCTGTACCGCGCCCGGCTCCGTTTCAAAGAGGAGTACATTGCGGCTGAAGGGGAGGGGGACCTGAGCCATGATGAGGCTGTCCCGCTGCTGGCCCCATACCTGGCCGGCAAGCTTCGCCGTCCGCAGGCCGACGCGGTCAGGAAGCACATTTCGGTATGCATGAAATGCGCCCGGCGCATCGGGCGGCGCCGCGCGCGCAGGAGTGTGGAGAAATGAGGGTTAGGAGAATAGGTGTGAGATGGCCAAGGTAGTCGTCCGCTTTTTCGACGACGAGACCCTGGAAGGGGTGGCTCGCGATCTCGATTTCGACGAGCCCGACTTCCTGGTCGAGGTCGACGACGCCGGCGGCCTGGAGAACAACGAGACGGCCTGGATCCCGCTGACGGCGGTCAAATGGGTCGAATTGCCCCGTGACAAGGACCTGGCGTCCGAAACACCCACCCGCAAGGTGGCGATCCGGTTCCTGGACGGTGAGGTGCTGCGAGGCCACCTGGACGGGACGCTGGAGCGTCACCGCTACGGGGTCGTCCTTCACCTCCACGCCGAGCAGTCCGACAGCCCGATCCGCAAGCTCGGGATCCCGTTCTCAGCCGTCAAAGCCCTCTTCTTCATCCGCGAGTTCGACGCGCGCGGCGAAGAGGCAGGCACCGCATCCGAGGCCTACCTGGCCCGCCGCACGATGGCGCCACTCCTCGACGTGCTCGAGGAGATGGACATGCTGACCAGGCTCCACCGGGACGGGCTGCTGTCAGACGGCGAGTACGCGTCCAAGCGGACCCTGGTTTTGGAGCGACTCTAAAAAAGGCGCGGGTGAGGACAGTCGTCCACCCCCGCGGGACCCCCTCCCCTCGTCGGCGACGCTGGGAGGAGTTTGGAAAGTGGACGCGTTGGTGACGGCCGGAGCAAATCCGGCCTCAGGCTCCACTTGGCATTGTCCCGAAGGCGGGTTTGTCCCAATGGGCTTCGAGAACCCCGGCGTAGAATTCCGATTGTGGCCGAACGCAACGGTTCGCGTAATGGAAACGGGGCTGCAAAGGGCTCGTTCAAGGTCAAGGCCGGCCTGGCGCAGATGCTCAAGGGCGGCGTGATCATGGACGTCGTCACCCCCGAGCACGCCCGCATCGCCCAGGAGGCCGGCGCGTGCGCAGTGATGGCGCTCGAGCGCGTGCCGGCCGACATCCGCAAGGAGGGCGGCGTCGCCCGCATGTCGGACCCGGACCTGATCAAGTCGATCATGGCCGTCGTCACCATCCCGGTCATGGCAAAGTGCAGGATCGGCCATTTCGTCGAGGCCCAGGTGCTCGAGGCTCTGGGGGTCGACTACATCGACGAGTCTGAGGTGCTCACCCCTGCCGACGAGGAGAACCACATCGACAAGCACCCATTCAAAGTGCCCTTCGTCTGCGGGTGCCGCGACCTGGGAGAGGCGACGCGCCGCATCGCCGAAGGCGCGGCGATGATTCGCACCAAGGGTGAGGCAGGGACCGGGAACGTCGTGGAGGCCGTTCGTCACGCGCGAGCGGTGAACGCCGGGATCCGCAAGCTGCAGGGCATGAACCGCGCAGAGCTCGTCCACGAGGCAAAGCTGATCGGCGCGCCGCTCGAGATCCTGGTCGAGTGCCAGCGCAGTGGCCGCCTGCCTGTCGTCAACTTCGCCGCCGGCGGCATCGCCACGCCAACCGACGCGGCGCTGATGATGCAGCTCGGCGTCGACGGGGTCTTCGTCGGCTCCGGCATATTCAAGTCCGAGGACCCCTTGAAGCGTGCCAAGGCGATCGTCGCGGCTACCACCTACTTCGACAAGCCGGAGGTCCTGGCCGAGGTCTCCGCGGGGCTGGGAAAGGCGATGGATGGACTCGAAATCCCCGCCATTCCAAAGGACCAGCTGCTCGCTGCCAGAGGCTGGTAGGTCGGCTCCGACAGGGAGCCAATCGGAAGTGCGCCCTGCACGCGCTCTTTTGGAAGTGCGTCCTGCGCGCGCCCGGCGGCCCTTGATCGGGGTCCTCGCGATGCAGGGTGCGTTCGCCGAGCACATGCGCGCGCTGGAGAAAGCCGGCGCGCGAACGCGGCTTGTCCGCGTGCGTGAGGACCTCGAGGGCCTCGACGGCATCGTGCTTCCTGGCGGCGAGAGTACGACCATGACGATGCTGCTCGAGCGAGCGGGCTTGCTGGAACCCCTGCGGCAGGCGATCTCGGATGGGCTCGCGACCTTCGCCACCTGTGCCGGGATGATCGTGCTGGCGAGCGACGTCTCCGACGGTATGGCCGACCAGAAGGGTCTCGGCCTGCTGGACATCAGGGTCCGCCGCAACGGGTACGGCCGGCAGGTGGACAGCTTCGAGGCCGCGCTCGACATCGACGGGCTGGACGGCAAGAGCTTTCCCGGCGTGTTCATCCGCGCGCCGCTGGTCGAGTCGACGGGCGGCGCGAAGGTCATCGCGACGCACGATGGGCACGCAGTCGCCGTCCGCCAGGGCCGCATCCTCGCGCTGTGCTTTCACCCCGAGCTGACGACCGACCTGCGCCTGCATCGCGAGTTCGTCCGCATGGCGGGGACTCATGCGTGAAGATCAGGGCTGCGGGACTGATGGACCTCGGACGAATCGAGGAGATGCACCGCTCGTCTGACATTCGCATCAGCGAGGCAGAGCCGCCTGCGGCGAGGCTGTGGTCGCTGCTCAGCTCGACTCTGTCAGCGCTTCTCCCGCTCTCCCAGGAGACGCTGATCTACGTGGCCGAGGACAACGGCAAGGTCGTCGGCTTCATCCAGGCATCGGGCCAGCCTCTGAGCCTGGACCTGGGTCGGGCGCGGGTGCTGCAGGTCCTTAATCTCCAGGTGGTCGATGGAATGGACGCCGACGAGGTGGCCCCCGTGCTCGTCGAGCACCTGTGCAACCAGGCGCTCGAGCGCGGTGCGCTGCGGGTTTTCGTCCGCTTGCCCGACCGGGACCCTCTGCTGCCCGCGTTCAGGATGCAAGGGTTTCGCCAGTACGCGACCGAGGTCGTCGTCTACGCCGATCACCCCACGATGCGCTCCCAACAGTTTCCCGAGGGCACGCGGCCGGTCCGGCGCGGCGACAACCGGCTTCTCTACCAGCTCTACCGGAAGGTGACCCCGCAGGGCGTGTCCCAGATCGAGGCGCCGACGTATCGCGAGTGGAGGGCGCTGCACGGCGGCGAATGGACGGGCCGGCTGGCCGCGCGGGGTTCCGGAAAGCAGGAGCACGTGGTCGATCGCGTGGAGCTGGTCGGCTGGGTCAAGGTCGAGCGAGGATCAGGCGCGCGGCCAGACACGCTGAACTTCATGGCGCTGCCGGAGGACCCACTGCCGGGCGAGCTGGCGGACTTCGGCCTGTCGCTGCTTGGCGGGTCGGAGGGCCCGGCCTGGTCCAGCCTGCGCCACTATGATTCCCACATGATCGACGCCCTTCGCGGGCGTGGGTTCGCAGTCCTGCTGACGCAGCTTTTGTTGGTCAAGGAGCTTGCGGTCCGGGTACCGGTGCGCGAGAAAGGATTGGTGCCCTCGTTCGGATGAGCCGCCCCGAGCCGACGCTGTCGCCTCGTGCCGCCGGCCGCGCGCAGGGCGCACTTCCGACTGACTGGGATGAGGAGATCGAGCTCCTCGCCCGCGCATTGCCGACCGACCTCGCGCGAGCCCTGCACGAGCGCACCGATCCGAGCGAACTCCTGGAGATCGTGCTCGACCTCGGCCGCGAGCCCGCGGCCCGTGTGCCGGGACGTGAGGTGCTGCTCACCGACCGCACGGTGACGGCTTCCGACCTCGAGCACGTGGCCAACAACGTCGGACAGTTCGGCGACGACAACCGCGCAGGCATCGAGCGCACCCTTCACCGCGTCTCCGCGATTCGAAACCGGTCGGGCCGCATCACCGGGCTGACGATGCGCGTCGGCCGCGCGGTGACCGGAACCGGCGAGATCATCCGTGACATCGTCGTGAGCGGCCAGAGCATCCTTCTGCTCGGCCGTCCTGGCATCGGCAAGACCACGATGCTTCGCGAGTGCGCGCGACTGCTCGCCGACGAGCTCCGCAAGCGCGTCGTCATCGTTGACACCTCAAACGAGATCGGCGGCGACGGCGACATCCCGCATCCCGGCATCGGCCGCGCGCGGCGAATGCAGGTGAAGACGCCGATGCTGCAGCACGCGGTGATGATCGAGGCGGTCGAGAACCACATGCCCGAGGTCATCGTCATCGACGAGATCGGCACCGAGCTCGAAGCGGGCGCAGCGCGCACGATCGCCGAGCGCGGAGTGCAGCTCATCGCCACCGCCCACGGCCAGACGCTCGAGAACCTGCTCATCAACCCGACCCTCAACGACCTGCTCGGCGGCATCCAGAGCGTCACGCTCTCCGACGAGGAGGCGCGACGGCGTGGAACGCAGAAGTCGGTCCTCGAGCGCAAGGCGCCGCCGACGTTTGACGTGCTCGTCGAGATCCAGGACCGCGATCGCGTGGCGATCCACATGCCGCTGGCGGACGTGGTCGACACCGCGCTTCGCGGCCCCCTGCTCACGCCGAAGATTCGTATGCGCACCCGTGAAGGAAGGGTCATCTCCAACGTGGACTCGCCGGTGGTCCTGACGCCAGAGCTGCCGCCCGCCCCACCCTCGGCCAACAAGCCGCTCGGCATCTTTCCTTATGGCGTCAGCCGCCATCACGTCGAGCAGTCGATCAAAGAGCTCGCGCTGCCAGTCAGGGTGCTGGGTAACCTGGACGGCGCCGGCGCTGTGCTTACGCTGAAGAACCACTACCGGCGCCGGCCGGACAGCCTACGCCAGGCCGAGAGCCGTGGCCTCCCGATCCACATCCTCAAGTCGAATTCGGTGACGCAGGTGCGCGACGCGCTCTCCCGCATCTACGGAGTCGACCGGCACGACGAGACGACGACCCGGGCCCTGGCCGAGGCCGCTGCCGCGATCAAGGCGGTCAAGACCACCCTCCGCCCGGTCGAGATCTCACCGCAGAACGCTTACCTGCGCAGGCTCCAGCACCAGCTGGTCGCCGAGAACGAGCTCTCGGCGCGAAGCACCGGGAAAGAGCCATTGCGCCGGCTTCGCATAACACCGTCTCCTGAGGAACCCGCGTAGATAGACTTTCGCAGCACTGATGGGCCGCGGTCTCTTCGTCACGTTCGAGGGCACCGAGGGTTCGGGGAAGACCACTCAGGTCGAGATGTTGGGCGAGTGGCTGGCGCCGCACGATCCCGTGGTCGTCCGAGAGCCTGGCGGCACCGAGCTCGGTGAGCGGATACGAGAGGTCGTGCTCTACGCGGGTCTCGACATCGACGCAGAGGCCGAGATGTACCTCTTCATGGCGGCGAGGCGTCAGCTGATCGGTGAGGTAATCACGCCGGCGCTGGCGGCAGGGAAGATCGTCATCGCCGACCGTTATCACGACTCGACGCTCGCGTACCAGGGTGGTGCGCGTGGTGTGCCCACGACGTGGCCGGCGACCTTTCCCCGACCGGACGTGACCTTCCTCCTCGAGGGCCCGGTTGAGACCGGGCTCGGCCGTCACGAAGCGGCCGGCAAGGCGCCGGACCGGATGGAGCAGGAATCCCTCGACTTCCACACCAAGGTCGCCGAGGCCTATGCCTTGCTGGCGGCGGCGGAGCCTGCACGTTTCACGCGCCTCGACGCGACCGGGTCGCGCGAGAAGATCCATTTCGAAGTCAAAGATCGACTGATACCACTGATCGAGCGCGCTGGGGTGAAGCCGGTCTGAGTTTGAGGAGTGCGCCCTGCGCGGTCCCGACAACTTCTAGAAATGCGCCCTGGGCGCGCCCGGCGGGCATCCCGTGATCCTGGTCGAAGGCCTGCGCAAGAGCTTTGCCGACGTGCGCGCCGTGAATGGCGTCGACCTCCACGTCGACAGCGGCGAGATCCTCGTCCTGCTGGGGCAGAACGGAGCCGGCAAGTCGACGACGCTGCGCTGCCTCGGTGGCATCCTCCGACCTGATTCAGGGTTGATCGAGCTCGACGGATTCCGCCTGCCCGAAAAGCTCGACGAGGTTCGGGGGCGCCTGGGGGTCGTGCCCGACCAGGCGCGGCTGTACGGCCGCAACACCGCCCCCGAGTACCTCGAGCGTTTCGGCTACCTCTACCGGGTAAGCGAAACGGTGCGCAAGGCGCGGATCGACAGCTTGCTCGAGCGGTTCGAGCTGGGCGACCGCTCGGACACGCCGCTCGCGGCGTACTCGCGGGGCATGGCGCAGAAGGTCGCGCTGATCAGGGCCACCCTGCACGAGCCCGACTGGATCTTCTGCGACGAGCCGACAGCGGGACTCGATCCTGTTGCGGCCGCCGACATGCGCCGCTACCTCGGCGAGCAGCGCGAGCGCGGCGCCGCGCTGATCGTGACGACGCACGTCCTGAGCGAAGCTGCGCTGATGGCCGACCGCATCGCGATCATGCGGCGCGGGGTCATCGTGACGCACGGCACGCTGGAAGAGTTGCAGCGGGAGGCGGGCGACGGAAGGCGATTCATCGCTCACCTGGCCGCCGCGCCGTCGAACCTCCGGTCTCTCAACGACTGGCTTAGCGACAACACGGTCGAGCACTCTGTGGAGGGCGACGTGCTCACCTACACGCTGCCGTGGGAAGCGTCGCTGAAGGATCGAGCCGCGTTCGCCGCGCAGCTGCAGAGCAAGCTGGCGGAGCGCGAAGCGCCGTTCCACGAGCTCTCAGAGGACGAGACGACCCTCGAGGCGGTCTACCTCAAGGCGATGTCCAAGCCTTTGCCTGCGGAAGCGCAGACGATATCGATTCCGACGAGAGTCGTTTCCGGCATCACCGCGACACGCATGTTTGCGTCACTTCCGGCGCAGGGCGACCTGCTGCGGCACTCACTCCCTTTCTATGTGAGCTCCTGGTGGCGGCGAGGCGACCTCAGCTGGGTGCTGTACCTCAACGCCTTCGTCCTGCTGCTGGTCGCGGGCACGTCGCTGTTCGGGTCGCTGCCCGGCGTCGCGGGCCAGCTGGCCCAGCGCATCGCGGGCGGAGCGGCGTTGCAGGCCGGCCTCCTGCTTCCGCTGTTCTTCATGTCGTTCGCGCTGCTCGAATCGATCAAGAGCTCGATCGGGATCTGGTGGGAGAAGGCGCAGGGGTCTCTCGAGGTGATGCTCTACACGCCGGTCGACGATCCCTCGTTGATCTGGCTCGAGGTGCTTCCTGGTGCCGTCGTCAGCACCGTGTGGGTCACGCTGTGGATGGCCGCCGGCATGGCCCTGCTCAGCCTGTTCGGCGAGGCCGCGCCGTGGGACCTGCTCCCCATCTTCGCGTTCGTTGCCGCGGTCACAGCCTACTGGGCGGCGATGGGACGGATGCTCGGCTTCATGCTGTTTCCGCGAGAGGGCGCGGCGGGAGGCGCGTGGTCGTTCCTGCTCTCGCCCGTGTCGGCGGCGGTGGCCGACCTTCCGCTGGCGCTGTTCGTGTTCCGCTCGCCGCTGGCCCCGGCCTCGCTGCTCCTGCCCATCACCGCGTGCTTCGCGCTGACCGTGCTCTGCGGGACGACCTTCGACCGCGAGCGCCTGATGGAG
Organism: Candidatus Dormiibacterota bacterium; assembly: GCA_039935415.1. Taxonomy (GTDB): domain Bacteria; phylum Chloroflexota; class Dormibacteria; order Dormibacterales; family Dormibacteraceae; genus Palsa-870. The sequence continues at coordinate 70,795 of JBDTKH010000004.1, read as the reverse complement.
ACAGGTCTCGGTCGCCCGCGCCGGCGGCGGACGTGGCTTCCCGTCGCCATCATCCGTCGCAACGCCGTGGCGATCGCAGCCGGCCTCGTCATCGCAGCGGCCTCGGCAGGCATCGCCGGCAGCGTCATAGCCGGCGCCAGCTGGCACTCGTGGTCGGAGGTTCGCGCTTCGGTGACCGGGTCCGAGGCGGATCCGGCGCCGGTGGCCCCCACTCAACCCGCACGCGGGGGCACGGCACCTGCCAACGGGATCACGATCGCGGCGTCAGGACTCTCGGCGATCGTCGCCACGCTCGCCTTGATGCTGGTCCTGGTGATCCTCAGCTTTGCCGCGTTCTTCCTGCTCGGCGTGCCGGCGCTCATCGCGCTGATCGCCAGCGCTGCCATGTGGGGAGCCCAGGCCGGATTCGGCAGCGCCGCGCCGCTGCAGCCGTGGCTGGTGGGAGCGGGCGGCGTCGCCTTGCTGGCGCTCGCGCTGAACACGGGCGCGGCGCTGCCGATCTATTGGTCGCTTGTATTCGGGTCGGGCCGTCGGCTCGATCGCCTCCGTGAGGCGTGGGCCAATTACTGGGCGCTTTTCCGGGCCCTGGTCATCCCCGCCTGCGCGCTGTTCGGGCTGGTCGTGTTCCGGCTGCTCGCGGCTGGATGAAACTTCTGGTCGACGCGAGCGTTTGTACGAGCATGCGGCGCCTCTGGATCGCGATCGTGGTGCTGCTGACCGCGTGTGGGGGTTCGGTGACTCCAACCGCAGTGGCGAGTCCGAGCGCATCGCCGCAGCCGACCGCGTCGAAGCCGTTGTTGTTCGCGGCGCTCGAGGCGAAGGCCACCGGCGACGCCTTCGAATGGAACACTGTGGCGATTGCCAACCTCGACGGCATCGCGCAGGCCAAGACTGCGTTCACGCCGATGCCGGTGCCATATGTCGGATGCGCGGGCGCGTCTCTGCCGCCAAGCGCGCACGTCGCGTCCGGGAAAGTCTTTTTCGCTGACGGCACCGGCCAGGTGAGAAGCCTCGGCCTCAACGGGCAGATCGCAGCGGTGACGACGATTCCTTTCACCGGGACCCAACAGATGCTCTCGTTTGCCGTGAGCCCGGATGGCTCGAGCCTCCTGGCCGCAGTCTTCACGATCCCCGGCAGGCCCGCAACAGGTGACGCCTGCACCGGCGCTGCGCCTTTCGCGCCGGGAAACTTCACGCTCGACGTCTATTCGGCCCAGGTGGGTGGGGCGAGTCACCTTCTCTATCACGAGGTCCTGGCCTCGAGCAGCACTCAGCCGGTGCCAAATGTGATGGCCTTCATCGGGTGGGATAAGGTCGGGCCCGAGGCGACGTATCCCACGCAGTGGGCGACCCAGGGCGGTGGCCCGCACCCGTACGGAGTGATGGCGTGGGTCGATCCATCGACCGGCAAGGTCTCCCGACAGCTGAGCAACCCAGACTCGTGCCTGGTCTGGGACATCGGCGCCGCCGGGGACTTCGTGTGCACGACGACCCAGGTCGGCGACATCAGCGTCCGGCGACCCGATGGGACTGAAATCTGGGGTGTCAAGGCGCCCGCCAACAGCTTTTACGAATCTCCGTACCTCTCGCCGCAGGAGGGTCGGGTGGCGGCCGGAGGCGGCGAAACCGCGATTCTAGGCAGGGATGGCGCACACGTTTCGCTGACCGGCTTCGGTCCCCAGGGTTGGCTGGACGACACGACGGTGATCGGTGGCGGCTACGAGAGCGACTTCACCTACGTGCGATTGAACGCCTCATCGACAGTGGTCGACATCGGCTTCAAGGGCAAGTTCATCGGGACAATCCAGAGCTGACGCCGGTCTGGTGCTGGTCAGAGATCGAGGGACTGGGCGACGAGCTCGCGGTGGTAAGTCGCGTCGCCGAGGGTGACCTCTGACGCCTTGGCCCGCTTGAAGTACAGGTGCATGTCGTGCTCCCAGGTGAAGCCGATTCCACCGTGCACCTGGATGCCGTCTCCGGCCACCTTGCGGTAGGCGTCGGAGACATACGCCTTCGCCATCGACGCCGCCAGCGAACGGTCGGGCGCGTCGGCGTCCACGGCCCACGCGGCGTAGTAGGTGGCGGAGCGGCTGCTCTCCGACAGCACGAGCATGTCCGCGAGCTTGTGCGACACGGCCTGGTAGATGCCGATCGGCTTGCCGAACTGATGTCGCGTCTTGGCGTAATCCGTTGACGTCTCGAGCACCTTCTGGGCGCCTCCGACCATCTCCGCGCAAAGAGCAGCGGTCGCCCAATCGAGCGCGCGCTTCAGGTGCGGCCAAGCCTTGTGCGGTGCGCCCATCAACGAATCTCCGTCGAGCTTCACGCCGTCGAAGCGGACCTCGGTCCAACGCCGCGTCATGTCGAGCGTCGTGAGTGGGGTCACCGTCATGCCCCTGGGCATGCCCTTGACCAGGAAGAGCGAGATGCCGTCCTCGCCTTCGCCGCGCGTTCGGGCCACGACCACCGTGTAGTCGGCCGCTTTGGCGTCCGGCACGAACAGTTTCACGCCGTCGAGCTGCCACCCGCCACCGCTTGGCTTGGCGCTGAGCGTGACCGCACCCCCGTCCCAGCGGCCGGAAGGCTCAGTCAGCGCGAGCGTCGCGCGCGCCGAACCATCGGCGACGGCGCCCAGGACCTCCTTCTTCTGCGCCTCGGTGCCGGCCTCGATCAGCGCCGGCACTGCCAGGCCCATCGTGGCGAAGAAAGGCCCCGGCAGCAGCGCGCGACCGGCTTCTTCGAGCACTACGATCAGGTCGAGGAAGCTGCCGACGCCGCCATACGCCTCAGGGATTCCGAGCGCCGTCCACCCAAGACCGGCGACCTTCTTCCAGAGCGCCGGGTCGTAGGCGTCGGGCGAGCCCATCAGCTTGCGCACGACCTTGGAGCTGCATTCCTTGGCCAGGAAGTCGCGCGCCGAGCGGCGCAACATCTCCTGCTCTTCCGAGAACGCGAAGTCCATCAGCCGAGCAGTCTAGGGCGTGTCCGGAGGCGGCTCGGGGCTGGGCGGGGTGCGGGGGCGCCTCGGCTTGCGCGGAGCCCGGACAGCCGGCGGGGCCTCCGCAGCGGGGGGCGCGGCTTCGGGAGCCGCAAGCTCGAGCGGCTCGACGTGCGCCGGCAGCTCCAGCTCCTCCACCGGTGCGGCGAGCTCGAGTGGCTGCTCCGGTTCGGGTTCCGAAGCACCCGGGGTGGGCTCCGGGGCGGGTTCGGCAGCGGGGGCGGGTGTGGGTTCAGGAGCAGGTTCCGGCACCAAGGCGGCTTCGGCCGCCGGCTTGCTGCCGACCGGGGCGATGCGCCGAACCGGGGGCGTGGACGCCGCTGGGGCGGAGATCGCTGAGGCGCGCCGGTAAAGGGTCGTCAGCCCGAAGAACCCGATCAGCACCGCGACGATGCCAAGTCCCGCCGTCAGGCCGAGTCCATTGGTTTCCCCGTCGGTGATCGGCCGCTCGAGGCCGCTGGTGCACAGGGCCGGCTCGGGTGGGCATGTACCCAACACCGCCAGTCGCAGCGGCAGTGCGAGCATGGTGAGAATTCCGTAGACGATGGCGAGGCCGGCGATGAAGTAGAGCGTCGTCGCGATGGCCCGCCCCTGCTGGTAGAGCACGCCACATGCCCCGAGCGCGATCGCCGCCACCGCGAACGGGACGACGGCGCCGTCGATGCGACTCGAGGTGCCGCTGACGAGGAGGGGAACCAGTGCTCCGACGGCCGCCAGGGCGCACGCGATCCAGAAAGCCCAGACGACGCGAGTGTGAGAAGTCATTCGAAACCGGCCACGGTGCGGCCTAGTTTAGGCCGCGGGCATCAATCCTCAGTCGCCGATGCGATCGAACGCCCTGCGGTGACGTGTGCCGTCTGGCGCAGGGGGAGCTCCTTGATGAACAGAGTCGCGATGAACGCGATGGCGATGATCGGCACGCCCGCGGTGAACACCGGGTGGAGCGCGTCCGCGAGCCCGTGGCGGATGCCCTCGGCGATCGCGGGAGGCAGGTGCGCGAGCTGCGTCGGATCGAATACTGCCCCGGCCGCCGAGTTGCCAGAGGCGAGGAACTGCTTGAGGGCATCCGGCGGCAGGTACTTCGCCATCGACGTTGCAAGGCCCTGGGTGAGGATGGTGCCGAGTATCGCCAGGCCCACCGCGGCGCCGATCGAGCGCGAGAGCTGGGTCGCCGACGTGGCCACGGCCATGTCCTCGCGGCTCACTGAGTTCTGAACGATGAGCGTGTAGGTCTGCATCGTGACTCCGAGGCCGAGGCCGATGAGGATCATCGCCTCGATCGCGCTCTCGTTGCTGGTGTGTACGTCGAACGTTGAGAGCAGGTAGAACCCTGCGCCCATCACGACAAGCCCGATAAGAAGAGGGAGCTTGTAGCGGCCGGTCCGCGATATGAACTGCCCGCTGCCGATGCTGGTAACGATCATCGCCACCAGCATCGGCACCAGGATGGCGCCCGAGTTGGTGACGCTGTTGCCGATCACGCCCTGCACAAAAACCGGCAGGAAGAAGATCGCGCCGAACATCGCCATGGCGACTCCCATGCCCGCTATGTTCGAGAACGTGAAGATGCTGCTCTTCCAGAGCCGCAGCGGAAGCACCGGCTCCGCCGCGTGCATCTCGACCCACGCGAAAGCCGCCAGCAGTACTGCAGCCGCTGAATACAGCCCCACGATCTGCCACGAATTCCACGCGTACTGCCCTCCGCCCCAGACCGTTGCCAGCAGGGCGCACGTGATCCCAAGCGAGAGCGTGATGCTGCCCCAGACGTCGATCTTGTGCTTGCGCCGCTCGTTGGGCACGTGCATGTAGAGCGCAACGACGATCAGCGTCAAGGCCGCAAACGGGAGGTTGATGAAGAACAGCCACCGCCAGCTGAAGTGGTCCGTGATGAACCCGCCGGCCGCAGGCCCGATGATCGATGCGACGCCAAACGACGCGCCCATCAATCCCTGGTACTTACCGCGCTCGCGCGGCGAGATGATGTCGCCGATGATCGCCTGCGAGAGCGGCATGATGAAGCCCATCCCGGCGCCCTGCACGAAACGGGCAAACACCAGGAACCAGAAATTGGGAGCGATGCCGCACAGGGCGGAGCCGGTCGCGAAGACGATGATGCCCGTCATGTACAGAGGCTTGCGGCCGTAGATGTCGGAAAGCTTGCCCGCGACCGGAACGACGATGGTCGAGGCCAGCATCGCGGAGATCGGGATCCAGCTGTAGTCTGCGATCCCGCCGAGCTCGGCCACGATGGTCGGCAAGGCAGGCGCGACCAGCGTCAGGTTCAGGGAGGCGATCAGCGATCCCAGCATCAGGCCCGCGAACACAGCCATGACGCCGCGATCGATGCCTCTCTTCTCGGCGATCGCCGCTCGAGTGGCTACCGCTGTCATACGACGCTCTTTTCCAGTGGCTGGCTGTGACGCGCAGCGACGTCGGCCAGTGCACGCCACCCGCGGCTCAGTGCCGCGAGATCGTCCGTTGAGAGCTGCGCCATCCACCTGCGCAGCAGCGTATGGCTGCCTTCTGTGAGCTCGGTCACGAGCTGGATTCCGATCCGGCTCAGCGTGAGCAGCACGCGCCTCCGGTCCGCGGGATCCTCACGCCGCTCGACGTACCCGGCTCGAACGAGCCGGTCCGCGAGCACGCTCGCTGTCGGGAGGCTGCAGCGAAACAACTCCGCCAGCCGACCCACCGTGGCGACTTCTTCGTCGCGCAGGAAGTAGATCGCGCGGAGCTGCTGCATGGAGATGTCGAGATCTCGCCACCGGCTGGCCGTCGATGTCAGCATCGCGCGGTGCATCGTCTTGTACCCGAGCAGCGCATCGTCGATCGAGCCCCGCGCCATAGTTGCATATTACTAAACTATTCGGTAAATCGAAACTTTCTGGCCGAGTTGCTAGCGGCTCCTAGGTAGACCCAGCACCCGTTCGGCGAGGATGTTGCGCAGCACCTCGGACGTCCCGGCTTCGATCGTGTTCGCGCGCGAGCGGAGGAACTGGTAGGTCCAATCGTCCCCGTTGCCCACCTGGCCCGCCGGCCCCGCGATGTCGACCGCCGTCTCGGTCATCCGCTGGTTGAGCTCCGACCACATGAGCTTGAGGATCGAGCCCTCAGGTCCGGGGATCCCGCTCCGCTTCACCGCCGTCACCGCCCGGTAGCCGTTGAGCTGCAGGGCGCGCGCCTCGATCGTGAACTGGGCGATCTTCTGGCGCACCAGCGGGTCGGAGCCGCGCCCCAGCTTGCGGGCGTGCTCGGCAAGCTCCGCGGCCGTGATCTGGGCCCGTGTCGCCAGCGCCATGCCCAGCGTCCCGCGTTCGTGCAGCAGGGTCGTCATCGCGACCGCCCACCCCTTGCCTGCCTCGCCCAGGATCTGCGACTTCGGCACCTTCACGTCCTTGAAGAAGATCTCGTTGAACTCCGCGTCTCCGGTGATCTGGACAAGCGGCCGCACCTCGACGCCCGGGCTTTTCATGTCCACCAAGAGGTACGTGAGCCCGTCACGCGGGTTCGCCTCCTTGCGCTCGCGCGTGACCAACATGCACCACTTGGCGACGTGCGCAAGCGTCGTCCACACCTTCTGCCCGTTGACCAGGTAGTGGTCGCCTTTGTCCTCGGCTCGAGTTTGCAGGCCGGAGAGGTCGCTACCGGCGTTTGGCTCACTGAAGCCCTGGCACCAGATCTCTTCAGCTGAGAGCAGAGGCGCGAGGTAGCGCTTCTTCTGCACTTCGGTGCCGTGCGAGATCACGACCGGGCCTCCCATGCCGAGCCCGATCACGTTGATCGGCTCAGGAGCCTGTGCCTTGATCATCTCGTCGTTGAAGATCAGCTGCTCCATGAAGCCGGCGCCGCGCCCGCCGTACTCCTTGGGCCAGGTGATACCGACGTAGCCGGCGTCGTAGAGCTTCTTCTGCCAGGCGCGGCGACTTTCAACGAATCCTTCCATGCTCGACTCGTCAACATCGTCCTTGCGCGGGGTATTGGCCTTCAGCCACACCCTGACTTCTTCCGCGAACGCCTTCTCGGATGTGCTGAGCTCGAAATCCATTGGGCCAGGTTAAGCCACCGCCGGGATGACTTCGCTGGCTAACAGCTTCAGCGCGTCGGCGTCGTCGAGGAGGAAGTGCTGGAGCATGAACAGGTCGATGCCGATCCGGCTCAAATCGCGCATCCGCTCGGCGATCTCGTCGGGCGTACCAACCAGCCAGGCCGTCTTTCGATTTTCGAGCACCTCTTCCGGGCTCAAGCGCGCCAGGTCGGGCACCACCTCGCGCACCTGCGACGCGCGGTCCAACAGCTCTGATCGATCGCGGCCGATGATGTAGCTCGTCATCATCGAGCGCCGGATCGTCGCCGGATCGCGTCCGATATCTCGACAGCACTGCTCCAGCACATCGCGCCGGTCGCGGAACATGTCGGCGTCCAGTCGCGAGAGGTTCCACTCGAACGCCTCTCGAGCGACGAGCGGGAGCGTTCGCTTGGCGCCCTTGCCGCCGATCAACAGCGGGATCGGATGACGCGCCGGTTTCGGGTTTGTCGTGTCCCAGATGGCGCGCATGGCCTTGATGCCTGCTTCGAGCCGCTCGAAGCGTTCTCTCTCCGTGTAGAACGAGATGCCGAAGACGGTGTGCTCGTTCGCATTCCATCCCGCCCCCACGCCGAGGATGAGCCGCCCGCCCGAAAGTGCGTCGACGGTCGCGGCGATCTTGGCCAGCACCCCTGGAAAGCGAAACGTCATCGGGCTGACCATTGGTCCGAATTCGATCCGCTTCGTCCATTCGGCCGCGAGCGCAAGCGAGGTCCAGCACTCGATGCAATCGCGCTCGGGTGCTCCCATCAGCGAGATGAGGTGATCGCTGCGGCGAAGCGAGGCGAATCCCAGAGTGTCAGTGTCGTGGCAGATGCGGCGCCACCTCTCCCATGTGAGGCCCTCCTGCCCCTCGATCATGATCCCGACTTTCGCCATTGATGGAGATCGTAATCTGCGCGCCGTTCGCGACCTACAGCTCGCGTGTCAGCTCGTCGACCGGCAGAAAGTTGAGGATCCGCTCCTTGGGAATGCCGGCACGCCGAGCCATCCACATCCCCATTGGCACGTAGGCGAACTCCGCGGGAGCGTGCGCGTCGGCGTCGAGTGTGAAGTTGCAGCCCAGCTCGAGCGCCAGCCTGGCCATCTCGGGCGAGAGGTCCATGCGTGCTGGATCGCAGTCGATCTCGAGCGCAACATGGTTGCGCGCGGCCTCCTTGAAGACCGCCTCGAAATCGTAGTTCGCGCCTTCGCGCGAGCCTGGCCGCCGGCCGGTGGGGTGGCCGATCACGTCGACGTGCGGGTGCGACACGGCGCGCAGCATCCGCTCGGTCATGGACGCTGGTTCCTGCCGAAGCTTGACGTGGGGCGACGCGATCACGATGTCCAGCAGCTCGAGCACAGCGTCGGGAAGGTCGAGCGCGCCGTCCTCGAGGATGTCCACCTCGATGCCCTGCAGCAGCGTTACGCCTGGCACCTGCGCCTGCACTTCCGCCATCTGCTGGGACTGGGCCAGCAGCCGCGCGGCGTCGAGGCCGTGGACCACCTTGATCCGGGGCGAGTGGTCCGTGATGCCGAGGTATGAGTAGCCGGCTGCCTCCGCGCCGCGCGCCATCTCGAGCATCGGAACCTTGCCGTCGCTCCAGTTCGTGTGGGAGTGGACGTCGCCTCGGTACTGCGAAAGATCCAGCACGGATTCATCGGTGCGGGCGGGCTGCTGCATCTGCTCCCGCAGCCGGTCGAGGTAGCGGCTGTGCCTGGTGTCCAGCACCTCGGCGATCACCTTCGCGATGCCCGCGCCGACGCCCTCAATCGAGGTCAGGTCGTTCAGCTTGTGAAGGCGGGCAAGGTCCGGACGTTGAACCGCGATCGACCATGCCGCCAGCGAGAATGCCTTGGCGCGGAAGACCTCTTTCGGCTCCTGGCGCAGCAGGTAGCCGATCTCCGACAGGGCCTGCGCGACTGCGATGGCATCCACCAACCAATTGTGTGACCATTCGGGCCATGGCCAACCCCAAGGTCGAGCCCGGCGACCGGATACCGGCCTTGATCGAATCCCTCCTCGTCGAGCTAGGCGAGGATCCCGACCGCCAGGGCCTGCAGGCGACGCCCGGCCGCGTGTCGCGGGCCCTGCGGGAGCTCACCGACGGTTACGGCGTGCAACCCGAAGACGTCGTCGCGGACGCCGTCTTCGACCAGAACTACGACCAGATGGTCGTCGTCAAGGACATCCCCTTCTACAGCCTTTGCGAACATCACATGCTCCCTTTCTTCGGCAGCTGCCACGTCGGTTACCTGCCGCGCGGAAAGGTCGTCGGGTTGAGCAAGATTCCGCGCCTGGTCGGGATCTTCGCCCACCGGCTGCAGCTGCAGGAGAAGCTGACCACAGAGGTTGCGGAGGCGCTAAACGGGGTGCTCACGCCTAAAGGCGTGGGGGTCGTCGTCGAGGCGCGCCACCTCTGCATGGAGATGCGCGGCGTGCAGAAGCCGGGCGGCCAGATGATCACATCGTGCATGCTCGGCACCTTCCGCAAAGACCCGCGCACGCGCGCGGAGTTCCTCGACCTGGTCCGCCGCCCCTAGCCGGCCGCGGTCGGGGCCCTGCCTCCTCCGACCCGGCCACACATAACGAAGCCTTTATGTATTAGACTTCCATAAAGCAAGCTTTATGTTTCTCCAGAGCCCGAGCCACGAGCTTCCAGACCACTTCCTGGCCTTCGCCAACCCCACGCGCCTGCGCATCCTCGAGCGCCTGGGCAAGGTCGGCGAGGAGAACGTCAACGATCTCGCCACCCACCTCCGCATGAGCCAGCCACGCATCTCGTGGCACCTGCGGACACTCCGCCTCGGCGGTGTGATCAGGACGCGGCGTGACGGCCGCCAGGTCTACTGCTCGCTCGACGTCGAGAACATCGCGAAAGAGCGCGCGCAGCTGGACCGGCTGCTTGGAATCCAAGAAACAGTGAAAGTACGCGAGGAGGTAGGGGCTTGAAGAACGGTCAGAAGAACGGTCAGAAGAACGGTCATCACGGGAAGGTCCGCGTCGCGATAGTGGGGGTCGGCAACTGCGCATCCGCACTTGTGCAGGGCGTGCACTACTACCGCAACGCATCCCCGAAGCAGGCGGTTCCCGGCCTGATGCACGTCGACCTCGGCGGCTACCACATCAGCGACATCGAGTTTGTCGCCGCGTTCGACATCGACAAGAAGAAAGTCGGCCTCGACCTTTCAGAAGCGATCTTCGCCGGCCCGAACAACACCGTGAAGTTCAGCGACGTGCCGAAGATCGGGGTCAAGGTCCAGCGAGGAATGACCCACGACGGCATCGGCAAGTACCTGGCGGACATCGTGCTGAAGGCGCCTGGAGAGACCTCCGATGTCGTCGGGATCCTGAAGAAGACGAAAGCCGACGTCGTTGTCAGCTACCTGCCTGTCGGATCCGAAGAGGCGACCAAGTGGTACGTCGAGCAGGCGCTGGCCGCCGGGGTCGGGTTCGTCAACTGCATACCGGTGTTCATCGGGCGCGAGCCGTACTGGCAGAAGCGGTTCAAGGACAAGGGCTTGCCGATCATCGGCGACGACATCAAGTCCCAGGTCGGCGCGACGATCATCCACCGCGTGCTGACTCGCCTGTTCCGCGATCGCGGCGTCAAGCTCGAGCGCACCTACCAGCTCAACTTCGGTGGCAACACCGACTTCCTGAACATGCTCGAGCGCGACCGGCTCATGTCGAAGAAGATCTCCAAGACCCGCTCCGTCACGTCGCAGCTCGACTACGACGTAGGCGCCGACAACGTCCACATCGGGCCCTCCGACTACGTGCCCTGGCTGCACGACCGCAAGTGGGCCTACATCCGGCTCGAAGGGCGCTCGTTCGGCGATGTTCCGCTCAACGTCGAGCTCAAGCTCGAGGTCGTCGACTCGCCCAACTCGGCCGGCATCGTCATCGACGCCGTGCGGTGTGCAAAGCTGGCGCTCGACAGGAGGATCGGGGGGGCGCTGGAGGGACCCAGCTCCTACTTCATGAAATCTCCTCCTGTGCAGTACAGCGACAACGAGGCACGGCGCCTGGTGGAGGAGTTCATCGAAGGTGATAAGGCCGCAACCAAGGCACCAGCCAAGGCCGCGAGTAATGGCCGAGTCCGTCGCATCGCCCGCACGAAGACAGCGGCCACCGCTGCTCGGCGCTAGCTACCGCATCGGTGCAACGGCACTTCGGGCGGTTCCGCCGGGGCTGCGTAATGCGGTCGCGACGCCTGGCGGAGCGGCCTGGTACTGGCTCAGCGCGGGCCAGCGACGAGCCGCGCTGGACAACTACGCCGCAGCCCTGGGCCGCGACCGAGCCGACCCAGAGGTCGCGCGCGTCGCGCGTCGCGCATTCCAGAACTACGGACGAATGCTCATGGACTTCCTGCTGATCGGCAGCCTCAAACCGGAAGAGCTGGTCCAGCGCATGACCATCGACGGGCGCGATCAGCTCGATGCCGCTCTCGCCCAGGGTCGCGGCGTGATCATGGCCGTGCCCCACATGGGGTCGTGGGACATGGGGGGCTCGTATGCCGGCGCGGTTGGATATCCCATCTCGGCGGTCACCCAACGCTTTCCTGGATCTTTGAATGACGCCGTCGTGCGCGCCAGGCAGCGCTACGGTCTCAATGTCATCACGGTGGGCCGCGCCGCCGTGCGAAGCATCATCCAGGCGCTCCAGGTCAACCACGTAGTCGCGCTCGCGTGCGATCTCGAACAGGGCCCGGGGGTGAGCGTCCGTTTCTTCGGCCGGCGCGCGGTCGTGCCCGGAGGACCGGCGGCGATCGCTCTCAAGACAGGTGCTGCTTTGATGACGGCGTGCACGTACTCGACGTCACCGGGACGCCAGCACATCCACATCGATCCGCCACTGTCGGTGGCACATGGCGATACCAAGGAGGGGCTGATGCAGCGGGTCGTGGCGCGCTTCGAGGACTTCATCAAGGAGCACCCCGACCAGTGGTATGCGTTTCGCCCCATGTTCGCGAGCTCGGAGTGAGTGTGGCGATACCGCGCGTTCAAGGCGGTCCAGTCGATCGTGGAGCGCTTGCCGCGGCCGTGGGCCTACGCGCTCGCGGTGCTGGCGGCTCGGTTCGCGTGGTGGTTCTCCCCGCTGGCCCGCCCGCGGCTCGAGTTCAACCTGAAGGTCGCCTGCCCCGAGCTGGAACACGATCCGCGCGAGCTCCGGCGCATCTCGTGGCTCAACTTCCGCAACCACGCCAAGGCGTACGCCGATCTGATGCAGCTACCGACGATGCCGGTGCAGACGATGCGTCCCTTGTTGAAAGTGAACGGCTTGGAGTACCTCGAGCAGGCGAGGGCGATGGGCAAGGGAGTGTTGGTCGTCTCCTGCCACATGGGCTCGTACGAGGTGGTCGCGGCGATCTGGTCGGCGACGCTGACCCCGGTGAGCTTCTTCGCCGAGGAGCTGGAGCCGCGGGCGCTGTTCGAGTGGTATCGGGACACGCGCGCGCGGCTCGGGATCAGCGTGTTGACGCTGGACACGGGCGGGATTCGCAGGGTTCTGCAGGCGCTTCGCGACGAGGAGATGGTGATCACGGCGATCGACCGGGACATCACTGGCACCGGTCACAAGATGCCGTTCTTCGGGCGGCCGGCGCCCATTCCGCTCGGTCCCGCTGCGATCTCGCTGCGACTCGGTACGCCGCTCTTCCCGGTGTGCGTGTACCGGCTTCCGGACGACACGTACCTGGCGGAGGGCGCGCCGTTGGTCTTCGCCAGGGACACCGGCGATCCGAAGGCCGACCAGGTCCGCGCCACGGAGGAGCTCCTCGGACACATCGAAGGTTTCATCCAGCGCAATCCCGAGCAGTGGCACGTCCCACACCGCATCTGGGAAGGGTCGCCATGAGAAGGCGCGGGGGGATCAGGATCCCCCCACGGACCCCCCTCTCCTGGCCACGATTGGGTGGTGTTTCGAAAGGTGGCGTCTGGGTGACGGCCGGACGAAGTCCGGCCTCTGTGCCACGCGGGGAATCCCGATGAAGGTCGGACTCGTCTCGCCCTACGACTTCGCGTCGCCGGGTGGCGTGACCGACCACGTCCAGCACCTTTCCCGGCAGCTGCGCCTGCTCGGCCACGCCGTCCGCATCTTCGCGCCGTCGAGTCGGGCGGACGTCGACTTCGACACCCCGGACTTCTACCGGATCGGAAGCCCGGTGGCGATCCCCGTCAACGACTCGGTGGCGCGGATCACGCTGAGCTTTCACCTGGCCGACCGGGTGGCGTCCATCGTCGAGCAGGAGAGGTTCGACGTCCTCCACTTCCACGAGCCGCTGATGCCTGCTTTGTCGTTGACCATGCTGCGCGCGTCAACGACCGCGAACGTCGGCACGTTCCACGCGTTCGCGCGCTCCAACGTCGGCTACTACTACGGCCGGCCGCTGCTCGAGCCGTACCTCGCTCACCTGCACCGCGGCATCGCGGTGAGCGAGCCCGCGCGCGACTTCGTCCAGAAGTACTTCCCGGACTATCCGCTGCGGGTCATCCCGAACGGGATCGACGTCGACACGTACAAACCGGGCCTGGCGCCCATCCGGCACCTACGCGACGACCGGGTGAACATCCTGTTCCTGGGCCGCCTCGAGAAGCGAAAGGGTCTCGGCGACCTGTTGCGGGCCTACCGGTTCATGAAAGCCCGCGTCCCGCGTAGCCGCTTGATCGTGGTCGGCGACGGCCCCCTGCGCAACAACGTCGAGTCATATGTCGCCCGGCACAGGCTTCAGGACGTCGTCCTGGCCGGCTACGTTCCCGACACCGTCAAGCCGCGCTACTACAGCAGCGCGGACATCTTCTGCGCGCCGGCCACCGGAGCCGAGAGCTTCGGGATCGTGCTGCTGGAGGCGATGGCCAGCGGCCTGCCGGTGGTCGCGACCGAGATCCCGGGCTACATGTCAGTGCTCACGCCCGGAAAGGACAGCATCACAGTGAAACCCAAAGGGTGGGCCGAGCTCGGCGCCGCGTTGGTCATCCTGGCTCGCGACGCGGAGCTTCGCCGCCGCATGGGCGAGTACGGATACGAGAAGGCGCGGCGGTACGCGTGGAATCGCGTCGCAGCCGAAGTCGTCGAGGTTTATGAGGAGGCCCGCGTCGCAGCGCGCGTGCCGAAGCCGGTTGTTGGCGAGGAGATAGATGTTTACAACGCGGTTTGAGGCATGGGTCCGCCGCAAGGCGGAGGCGTTGATGTCGGCTCTCGGCCGTGTGCCCGTGACGCCGAACCAGATCACGGTGGTGGGGGTCTTGCTGACGTTCGCCGCTGCATTGCTGATCGCGTTCGGCCAGCTGCTCGGGGCGGGAGTCGTGCTCGTCTTCGCCGGCACGTGCGACATCCTCGACGGCGCGCTCGCCCGCTCCACCCATGCGGGTTACCCGTACGGAGCCTTTCTCGACTCGACTCTCGATCGTTACTCGGAGGGCGCGATCTACCTCGGACTCGTCGCCTATTTCGTGAGCGCGGGCGGGTCGCTCCAGCGCTGGCTGGTGCTCGCGACCGTTGCGGCCCTGGCTGGATCGCTCCTGGTGAGCTACGTTCGGGCGCGGGCACAGAGCCTCGGTTTCACGTGTGAGTCGGGGATCTTCGCCCGCCCTGAGCGCGTGGTCGTCACGGTGGTTGGCCTGATCTTCGGCGGGTACGTCCTCTACGCCGTGGTCTTCCTGCTCGCAGTGCTGACGAACCTCACCGCGCTGCAGCGGATCCGCGAGGTCTGGCTGCAGGGACGCGCGCAGCGTCTAGAGCGTGAGCGGGAAACGAAGGCGCGGCGCGCGGCGCCGCCCCAGACCCCGTGACCGACCCGTTCGTCGGGATCATCGGACACGCCCAGGCGCTGGACCAGCTGCGCTCGCAGGTCGAAAGCGAACGGCTCGCGCACGCGTACCTGTTCGTCGGCGAATCGGGCCTCGGCAAGTCGACGGCCGCGCGGGCGCTGGCCTCGACTCTTCTGCCGGAGGCGGCGCTCGCGCGCCATCCCGACTACTGGGAGGACGATCGGATCAAGCCGCTCTCGATCAACGAGATCCGGCTGCTTCCGGACAAGCCACCCGAGTTCCACGAGCTTTCCCTGCAGGCTTTCTTGAACCTCAAGCCCGCTGTCGGCAAGCGCCGCGTGGCGCTGCTTGCCAACGCCGGCCGAATCCGCGACCAGGACCAGAGCGTCCTGCTCAAGACCCTCGAAGAACCTCACCCGCACCGCGTGATCATCCTCACCACGCCGAGCCTCAACCCGTTCGTCGTGCTGCCCACGGTCGTGTCTCGGTGCCAGCGGGTGTTCTTCCACCCGGTGCCGTCGCCCGAGATCGAAAAGCTGCTCGTGGGCAACGGGGTCGACGCCGGGCGGGCCCGCCTCCTGGCGGAGCTGGCGCGGGGGCGGCCGGGCTGGGCGATGCGAGTCGCCGGCGATGAGGGCGTGGTCGAGCTGCACCACCGGTGGACCCGCCGGCTGGAAGAGGTTTTCGGCGCTCCCGCGGACGTGCCCCTCCACGTGGCGGCCGAGCTCGACGCAGGGCAGATGGCCTGGCGGAAGACTGAAGGGGAGGCTGAGGACCCGGCGCTCTTCGCGATCGCCAGCTGGCAGATCGAGCTGCGCAAGAGGATGGTCGCCAGCCACGGCCGTGAGCAGGGCCGCTGGGCCCGGCTGATCGAGCTGTCATACGACACGCTCGGCTACCTCGAGCAGAACGTGAGCCCGCGCCTCGCGCTCGAGACCTTCCTGCTCGAATGCAGAAAAGCTTCGTGAAGAAGGCCCTCGAGGGCTTTCGTCCATACGTCCCCGGCGAGCAGCCTCCCGACGGCGAGGACTGGGTCAAGCTCAACACCAACGAGTCCCCGATGCCGCCGTCGCCGAAGGTGATCGCGGCGATCAAGGACGCAGTCAACGACTCGCTGCGCCTGTATCCAAGCCCGACCGCTGCTCCGGCGCGGCGCGCCATCGCGAAGCATTTCGGTCTGAACGAGGCGCAGGTCGTGGTCGGCAACGGCGCCGACGACCTGATCGAGCTCTGCATGCGCGCCTTCGCCGGAGCGGGTGACCGCGTCGCGTACCCGACCCCGACCTACCCACTCTTTGAGCCGCTGTGCCGGATCCACGAGGCGGTGCCGTCGCCGCATCCCAGCGCTGAAGGCTGGACCTGGTCGCTCGATCTCTCGGACGATCCGGCCCCGCTCAAATTCCTGGTGAATCCAAACTCACCGACGGGCACCTGGCATGGCACCACCTCGGTGGCTCACGTGCTGGCACGGTCGCAAGGCGTTGTCGTCCTGGACGAGGCGTACGTCGACTTCGCTCCCGAGTCGCAGGTTGCGCTGCTGGCGAGGTTCGAGAACCTGCTCATCCTGCGCACGATGTCCAAGTCGTACGCACTGGCCGGCATGCGGATCGGTTTTGCGCTGGGCAGTGCGGAGCTAATCGCCGCCCTCGACGCGGTCAAGGACTCGTACAACCTGGACCGGCTTGCGATCGTGGCGGCGAGCGCCGCGATCGAGGACGACGAGCACCACCGCGCGATCGTTGCGCACGTCGTCTCGGAGCGTCCATGGCTCGAAGACCGGCTTCGCGACCTGGGGTTCGAGCACGCCGCATCCGAAGCCAACTTTGTGTTCGTCAAGCCACCACCGCCGAGCTCTTCTGCGGCAGTCGCCGACGCGCTGCGCGAGCGCAGGATCCTGGTCCGCCATTACGATCGTGAGCCGATCGCGGGCTGGTTCCGCATCACGATCGGCACCCGGGCGCAGCACGACCGCCTCCTGGCGGCATTGAAGGAGATCCTTTGACAAGCACACCGACGCGCGACGAGGCCTGGGAGCTCGTCACATCGACGACGCAGACCGACCAACTTCGCCGCCACATGCGCAGCGTGGAGGCCGCGATGCGCGCCTACGCGCGTCGATTTGGTGAGGACGAGGAGCGGTGGGCGGTGCTCGGACTGATCCACGACTGGGACTACGAGTCGGGGCCCACGCCGGAGTTGCACCCCATGCGCGGGATCGGGATGCTGCGGGAGCGGGGCTGGCCGGAAGACATCCTCGACGACATCGCGTCGCACGCCGACTACCTCAACGTGCCGCGTGACACCAACACGCGAAAGACGCTCTACGCGGTGGACGAGATGTGCGGGTTCATCATCGCCTGCGCCCTGGTCAAGCCGGACAAGTCGTTGAGCTCTGTCAAGCCGGCCGGTGTTCGCAAGAAGCTGAAGGACAAGGCGTTTGCGCGTGGCGTGCACCGCGAGCAGCTTGTCGCCGGAGCCGAGCAGCTCGGTATACCCTTCGACGAGCACGTGGAGATCGTCCGCGATGCCCTGAAGCCGATCGCACAAGATCTAGGACTGAATCCGTGAGAAAAAGGCACAAGGGGGGCAGGCCCCCCTTGTGGGGAACCCCCACAACGACTCGATTCAGCAACCTCTGCGCCGTTCGGCGGCGGTGGCCTGGCGGAGCCAGGCCACGCGGAGAGTGTGATGAGCACTAGCGGCAGACCCCGCATCCTCTTGATGCACCCGATCCTCGATCCCGGTCCCGGCATCCTGGCGGAGGCAGGCGAGGTCGTCGCATACCCGCCGGATCGGCCGCTCGATGAAGCGAGCATCAGGCAGGCTGCCGAAGGCTGCGTAGGGATCGTGAGCCAGCTCATGGACCCGATCCGCGAGACGGTGCTCTCGACGCCGGGGTTGAAGATCGTGACCAACGTAGCCGTGGGCTTCGACAACATCGACGTCGCGGCCGCGACCGCTCACAAAGTCATGGTGACCAACACGCCCGGCGTGCTCGACGATGCGACCGCCGACTTTGCGTTCACGCTCCTGATGTCGACCGCTCGCAGGGTGGTCGAGGCCGACTATTTCACCCGGTCGGGAAAGTTCAAGGGCTGGGCGATGGACATGATGCTCGGCGCCGATGTCTTCGGCGCAACGCTCGGGCTCATCGGCGTCGGCCGCATCGGTCGCGGCGTGGCGCACCGCGCGAAAGGCTTCAACATGCGCGTCCTCTACTACGACCCGCAGCCGCTGCCTCCCGACGCCGAGCAACAGCTGAACGCGGCGCGCGTCGACCTGGGCAGGCTGCTCGCCGAATCGGACTTCATCTCGGTCCACGTGCCTCTGACCAAGGAGACGCAGCACCTGCTCAGTACTGCTCAGTTCGGCCAGATGAAAAGGAACGCCATCCTGATCAACACGTCACGAGGTCCGGTCATTGATGAGGCGGCACTCGTCGAGGCGTTGAAGGCCAGGAAGATCGCCGGCGCCGGGCTTGACGTATACGAGCGCGAGCCTTCGGTTCATCCAGGCCTCATCTCGATGCCGAACGTGCTGCTCACTCCGCACATCGCGAGCGCCACCACGCGCACCCGTTCCGAGATGTCGGCGATGGCGGCGCGCAACATGGCGACGGCCGTACGCGGCGGAAGGCCGCCCAACCTGCTGAACCCCGAGGCCAAGCGATAGGTGGGGGCGCGGCCGGGGATCTTCGGCGCCAATGCGGCCCATCTCCGTTGTTGCGACCTCCGCTCCTCGCTCACGCATGCGCGGTGCGCTCGCTCAGGTGCTCGGCCGCGCCTAGGATCTGGGCCACCCTGACACCGAATCTGCCGCCGAGGCCCCCGTCCGCGCCCCCTCTAGCTACACAGTACCGATTGATGGCGCTCGACCTCGACGGGACGATCCTGGACATGCAACTGAACCTGGATCCGCGCGACGTCGAGGCGCTGGGCCGCATCATCCGCTCCGGCGTCACGGTCGTCGCCTGCACCGGACGCCCCTTTCCGGGCGCGCTGCCCTGGGTCGAGCGGCTCGGCCTTGACGGCCCGATCATCTGCTACCAGGGGGCCGAGATCCGCCTTCGGGACGGCTCGAAGATGCTCGACCACGGCATCGGCCACGACCTCGCGATGGGGGTCATCCGGTTCGCTCGGGAGCGCGACCTCCACGTCCAGGCCTACAGGGACGACCGCCTGATCGTCGAGAAGGACCGACCCGAGGCTCACGAGTACGCGAATCACGCAGGCATGGAGGTGCACGTCGTCGGGGACCTGGACGCGGCGATGGGTCCAACCACACCCAAGCTGGTCATCGTCTCGACGGCGGACAGGCTCGAGACGCTGCTGCCGGAGGCGCGCGAGCGCTGGAAGGGGAAGCTGAACGTCGCCACCTCCGTGCCGACCTACCTGGAGTTCACGAGCGTCGAGAGCGACAAGGCCTCGGCCATGGCGTTCCTGTGCGAACGCCTCGGCATCCCTCAAGATCAGTCCGTGGCGGTGGGCGATGGTCGCAACGACGCGTCGATGATCCAGTGGGCGGGGCTGGGGGTAGCGGTCGAAGGATCGCCGCCCGAGGTCATCGCGGCGGCCGACCGCACGATCGCGGGCCCTGGCCACGGTGGAATCCAGCAGCTTGCTGACATGTTGATCGGCGTGTAGATGGGAACCCTGATGCTCGTCCACGCGCACCCGGACGACGAGGCGATCTCGACGGGCGGCGTAATGATGAAGGCGAAGGCGCACGGCCACCGCGTGGTGCTGGTCACCGCGACCCGCGGGGAGGTGGGTGAGATCTACAACATGGCCGAGGCCGAGTCCCGCCCGCGGCTGGGCGAGATCCGCACCGAGGAGCTCAAGGCCGCCGGCGAGATCCTGGGCGTCGACCGGATCGAGATCCTCGGCTATCGAGACTCGGGCATGGTCGACACCGCAGACAACAAGGATCCGAGATCGTTTCATCAGGCCACTCTCGACGAGGCCGCGACCAAGCTGGCCGTGGTGATGCGAGACGAGCGCCCGGATGTCGTGGTCACGTATGCCGAGGACGGCGTGTACGGCCATCCGGACCACATCAAAGCCCACCACGTCACCAACGAGGCTTTCGATCTGCTCGAGCGCGAGGGCTGGGTGCCGAAGAAGCTCTACTACACCGCGATACCACGCTCGATGATGGAAGCGTTCATGCAGCAGATGCCCGAAGAGGCGCAGCGCCAGAACACGAACATGCGGATCTCGGGCACGCCGGACGAGCTGATCACCACTCGGGTCGACGTCCACGATTACCTGGACCAGAAGCGCAAGGCGTTTGCCGCACACGTGAGCCAGAACGACCCCAACTCGTGGTTCACGACCATGGCGAGCCAGATCTACGAGCTGGCGTTTGGGACTGAGTACTATCAGCTGGCTCGCGGAAAGCCAGGGTCATCACTTCCGGAGGACGACCTGTTCGCGGGGATCGGCTAGGGCAGGCAGGAGTACCCCGAGGTCGACTCCTGCCAGCCGAGCCAGCCCCAATCGAACGTGATAGACCCGGAACAACCCCCGCCCGCTCCGTCACGAAAGGTGATCGGGTAGGTGACACGGCCGAAGCCCATTGCGGCGTTCCCAGCGAGTAGCTCGGGCCGGCAGCGAGCACCTGGTGTGTGTTGATGAGCCCCTGGATCATCAGCGGCGGCCGGCCGAGGTATTCGAAGACGAGGGTGAACAGAACCAGGGCGGTCAGCACGATCGCGGCGGCGCGACGTGAGTTTGCAGAGGCGGTCCGGGTCGCGAGAGGTCCCGTCGCATCGCCGCGACGGACCACTGTCGTGCCGGCGGCGAGGTCACCGACTCGCTGGCTTTTCGAGCCGAAGAGCACGAGTGATCCTCCGAGCAGGTAAAAGACCGGCAGCCAGTCGACGGCCCGGAGCGCATTGCGTACGGCTGTGTCCCTGAGCCTCAGCGGCCCAGGGTCCAGCCGCACTACGCAAAGGCCGGTAATTGACTTTCCGGGCGTGGCCCCGAACAACGCCTCCGTCGACGCGTAGTACAGGAAGGCAAGCAAGAACAGCCAGGGCCAGGCCACAACGGTCAGGGTCTGGTATTCGTATACGCCGGTCGCTACTGGAATCGACCCCGTCCCGATCTGCGCCACGCCGAAAACGCCGTTGACGATCGCGCTGACAATGCCAAAGAAGACGACGTCGAGGACCGCGGCGCCCAGGCGGGGCAGGAGAGCGCCGCGCGCCTGTTCACTGCGGTGAGGAGCCTGCGTGGCGGCGGCCGTCACGGCCATGGTGCCGCCGATCATCTCACGTAGACTCGAGCTCAGATGGAAGTCCTCAAGATCACGCCGCGCGGCTACTGCCACGGCGTCGTGGACGCCTTCCGGATCGCGAAGCGAGTCCGCGAGGAGACGGACGGGCCGGTCCACATGCTCGGCATGCTCGTTCACAACACGCACGCCACCGACGGCCTCCAGGAGCAGGGCATCGCCCTCGTCGACCAGCCCGACCGACTCGCCGGCCTGGAGCTGATCAAAGAAGGGACCGTCATCTTCACGGCGCACGGCGTCTCGCCGCAGGTCAAGCAGCGGGCGGTCGAGCTGGGCCTGAAGCCGGTCGACGCGACGTGCTCCGACGTGGTCCGCACCCACGAGCTCGTGGCCGACCTCGCGCGGAAGGGCTACGACGTTGTCTACATCGGGCGCAAGGGTCACCCGGAGCCGGAAGGCGTGATGGGTGAGGCACCCGGCAAGGTCCACCTCGTGCAGGACCCACACGACATTGAAGCGCTCGAGCTGACGGGCGACCGGGTTGCCGTGACGTGCCAGACCACGCTTTCGGTCTGGGACACCGAGGACCTGATCGGCCGCGTCCAGGCTCGATATCCGAACGCTGAGGTGCACAACGAGATCTGCCGAGCGACGCAGGAGCGCCAGGAGGCGGCGGTCGAGGCGGCGCAGCACGTCGACCTGGTGATCGTGGTCGGCAGCCCCAGGTCATCCAACTCTCTGCGCCTGGTCGAGGTGGTGAAGAAGCTTGGCAAGAAGCCCGCGTACCTGGTCGACAAGTTCGAGGACCTGGACCTGTCATGGTTCGCCGGCGTAAAGAAGGTCGGTGTGACGAGCGGCGCTTCGACCCCGACGCAGCTCACGCGCCGCGTGATCGAGTACCTGGAGGCCCTGGAACCCCCGGCGTAGAGGTATGAGCGAAAACCCGGAGGTTTTCGCTCATCGGTGTCTCGGCTTTGCCGAGCCACCTGCTCACTTTCCTGTGGTTGGAATTTACGAACTGGTCACTGCCGGCCGCGTCTGGAGTCGATCGTGAGCGTTTGGGACGGCCGGAACAAATCCGGCCTGCTGGCCACGCGTGCCTCGCTGCGCTCGGCTAGGTCCGGCGCAGGCGCCGGATGACCCGGCTCAGGGTGCCTCGCTCACCGTCGCCTGAAACAGGTGCGGCCGGCGCGCTGGACGCGGGTTCGGGGGCCGGTGGCTGACCGGGCGCGGGCTCCCCGTCGTGCGCTGCCGACGGTGCGGCCCCGGCCGGGCGCCGGCGCCTCCGCCTGCGGGGAGCCGAGGCGCTCTTCTGCCCGGTCCGCTCGGGCTTGGGAGCCGCCGCGGCGGGCGGCGCGACGACCGCGGGAGTCTCCGGCACCGGGCCGTTGCCGCCCACCGGACGGCGTCCTCGCCGACGCCTTCTCGGAGCGGCCGCGGGTGCGGCTGCCGCCGGTTCGGCAGGACCTGGCCCATCGGTGGCGGTGGCGCTGCGCGTGCCCGAAGCAGCCTTGCGGCGGGTGACCTTGGCGCCCACCTCGCCTTCGGCGCACAGGGCGCCGTCGGCAGTGTGGACGTCGACCCGCCAGACCACGATCGAGGTAGGGGCGCCGCCGATCGGTGGTCGCTTCTGGGTCAGCGTCCAACGCGCGTAGATGGTGTCGCCGGCGTGCACGGCGCGCGGAAACTTCCAGTTGAGCCATTCCCACTCCACGACCGACGGGACTGGCATGTCGATCGAGCCCAGGCCCACGGCCACCGCCACGAGCAGTGATGGCGGAGCCAGGCGAGGCTGGCCGGGCCCGGCTTCAATGGTCAGCGGCGAGAAATCGCCGGCGACCCCCGCAAACAGCGCGATTTCTGATTCGGAAATGGTGCGCCGGCGGGTCGTCCATTCGCCGCCTAGCGGGAGATCGTCGAAAGAGAGCGGCTCCAGATCGTGGCGAGTATAGCTTTTTAACCGAGAACCAACTCCCGTGCCCCGGCGTTAACCTATGACGACTTCAGCGCCTGGGAGGCACATTTCTTGGATCTAGCAGCGGTTTTGCTGGTCACTTCGGTGCTGCTCGTCGTCGCCTTCGTGCTGCTCACCTTCTCGCTGATGCGCCTACGGGGGACGACCCGCGAGCTCCAGGCGGCCCTCGACGACGAAAGTGGGGCGCGAGATCGGGCTGCCCTCCTGCTGGCCATCGCGTCAGCCGTCAACTCCTCGCTCGCCCTCGAGGAGGTCCTGAACGTGGCCCTGACGCACGCCGGCCGGATCATGGGCGCTGTCGCCGGCGCGATGTACCTCGTCCAGCCGGCCAAGGCCGAGATGCGGCGCGAGGCCGAGTACAACCTCACCCATCGCGCGAGAGGTTCAGTCCGCAAACTCGACGAGGAGCCGCTCCGCAGCGCCATCGCGGCCATGCGGCCGCTCGTGGTCAAGCTCGATGATCGGACGGCACCCGGCATCGAGGGCGGCGGTCATCCGCAGCACGCGCTCGTCGTCCCGGTCCAGCGCTCGGGCCAGCTGATGGGGGCGATGGAGCTATACCTCAACGCCTGGCGTGAGCTGAGCGAGGACCAGGCCGACCTGCTGAACGGGGTCGCCTCACAAGCCGCGATCGCGATCCGGCACGCGCAGCTCTTCGAGGCCCAGGAGGAGAACGCGCTGACCGACGAGCTGACAAAGCTGCCGAACCGGCGTGCGCTGGCGCAGCGCTTCCTTCAGGAGATGCAGCGCGCCCGCCGGCATCACAAGGCGATCGCGTTCCTGATGATCGACCTCGATCACTTCAAGCAGGTCAACGACACGTACGGTCACCTGAACGGCGACGCCGTCCTCGCGGAGCTGGCGGGGATCCTCACTTCCGGCGCGCGCGAATCCGACGTGTGCGCCCGCTACGGCGGGGAAGAGTTCGGGCTCATCCTCCACGAGACGACGGAAGCCGGCGCGCGCACGCTGGCTGAGCGC
Organism: Candidatus Dormiibacterota bacterium; assembly: GCA_039935415.1. Classification (GTDB taxonomy): domain Bacteria; phylum Chloroflexota; class Dormibacteria; order Dormibacterales; family Dormibacteraceae; genus Palsa-870. The sequence goes on along the minus strand of JBDTKH010000004.1, from coordinate 46,768 downwards.
ATACGCTCAAAAGTTGCGGCGGCCACTTTCCCCGGCGGGTTGAAACTGACGATCAGCATCGGCGTGGCGGCCACAGACGAGCCGGCGTTGTTCACGACGCTCATGGAGCGCGCTGACCAGGCGCTGTATGCCGCCAAACAAGGCGGCCGCAACCAGGTCCGCGTCGCGGACATGAAAGCCGTCCCGACGAAGCAGCAGCAGCACGCCCAGTAGCCCGCGGGCGTAACCTCGAGTCAAGTGGCCTGTACCGACCAGCCACGCCGCATCGCGGGGCTCCGGACCCTGCGGTCGCCTGCCCCGACCTGCGACGCGTCCGGCCGGTACAGTCCACCGAGTGGGGCACTTCTGCGTCAACTGCGGCGCCGCGCTGGTGCCGCGCGTCATCGAAGGTCGCGAGGTCGAGGCATGCCCGAACGACACGTTCATCCTGTGGCGCGACCCCAAGGTGTCGACGGCGGTGGTGGTGGAGGTCGAGGGCGGCGTCGTCCTGGGACGCCGCGCGATCGAACCCGGTTATGGCCTGTGGTGCTTGCCGGGCGGCTTCGTCAACGCCGACGAGGATCCCGCGGACGCCGCCGTCCGCGAGTGCCGCGAGGAGATCTGCGTCGATGTCGAGCTGGCGGGCCTCATCTGCGTTTACCACGTCCCCAAGACGGACGCGTCGAGCATGGTCGGTGTTGCCTATCGCGGCAGGGTCGCGCGCGGGACGGAGCCCTCGGCGGGCGCTGAGATGCTGGAGGTCGGCGTGTTCGCACTCGACGCGCTGCCGCCGCTGGCGTTCCCGAGCCACAGGACCGTGGTAGCGGAGTACGTCAGGTCCCTGGAGCGGGCGGAGGCAGCGAGGCCGTCCGGCGGCGTAGCGGCTCCGCGTGGAACGCGGCCATAACGACCGCAAGCAGCGACGAGACGACAGCACAGATCGTGAAGCCGGCCGCGTAGCCGAAGCCCTGCACGACAGGTCCGAACAGGAGCGGGCCGAGCGACAGGCCCAGGAAAAGGATGGTCCCGTACGTCCCCATCGTCACGCCCCGCGTCGAAGTCGCACTAAGGTCGGCGAACACGACCCCGATCGCGACAAAGGCCGTCGCCATGAAGGGCGTGCCGATGACGAGCACGATTGCGGGCCCGGCAAATCCCGTCAGGTGACCCAGCACCACGCTCGCCGCCGACCAGCCGAGCACGCCGACGAAGACGATCGGCCACCGACGGCGGGCGCGATCCACGAGCCTGCCTCCAGGAAGCCGGGCAAGGCCGTTGGCGACCGCCTGCAGGGCAAGCAGGTATCCCACCTGCGCGCTCGGCAGCCCCAGCGCTTCCTTGCCGAAGACCGGCAGGAACGCGCCGAGCGTGCCCCACGCGAGCGTGGCCGCGATGAGCCCGATCGTCACCGGCACAAACGCAGGCTGGGTCATCAAGGCCGCGAGCGGGCCGCGCAAGGCAAACCCGCGGCCCTGCTGCTGTCGCGTACCGCCGGCGGCGATCGCTCCAGGGATCGCGAACACGAGGAGGGCGGTGGTGAGCGCGATGTCGGTCCTCACGTCGATCCAGCGCAACGCGATGCCTGCGATGGACGGTCCGAGGAAGAAGCCTGCCTGCATCGAGAAGGTCAGCCAGCCCATCGCGCGTCCCAGGCGATTGCTCGACGTCGATTCGGTGACCGCGGCGAACAGCGAGGACTGCTGGGCGCCCGCCGCAAGCCCTCCCACTACCTGCCACAGGTAGAGAGGAGGGACGGTGGTCGAGGTGGCCGTCGCGAGCTGCGAGACGGCCGCCAGGACCAATGAGATCGCCAGCAGCGCGCGAGGGCCGAAGCGGTCGACCAGGACACCTGACGGCAGCGAGAGGAGCGCCCCGGCGAGGGTTGACACCGAGTACAGCGCGCCGACCTCGAAGCGGCTCGCGCCAAGGTCGTGCGCGTACAACGGCACGGTCAGACCTCGTGCGGAGAGGGCGGCGAACGACGCACCGGCCGCGACGTAGAGCGCGAGCGTGCGGCGCGATTCGAAGACGTTCACGCGCACGTGCCTAACATAGCGACGCAGTGGTCCGCGAGCGGGTAGGCGACTGGAGATCGATCTGGCGCTTCGCGCTGGCCGGTCTGCAGGCGAGCCTCCTGGTCGTGGCCACGTCTCAGACAACCGTCGTCGCCCCGCTTTTCTTCGCGCTGCAGGATCAGCTCTTTCCAAGTCCGCCGCCCTCGTCGCAGGTGACTCTGGTCGCGCTCGACTCGGTGTCGGCCAGGCAGTTCGGCCCATTTCCCTTCGGGAGCGACATGCACGCGAAGGTGATCAACTACCTCGCCAGCCTGCATCCCACAGTGATCCTGTTCGACGTCATGCTCGACCACCCGTCGAGCAACCCCGAGACTGACTCTCAGCTGGCGGCGGCGATTGCAGGGGCCGGGAACGTCGTGCTGATCTGCACCGCCGACGACAGCCCGCTACGTCTCTTCGCCAATGCCGCGGCATCCGTTGCTGGACGCAAGCTCGGCGTTCCAGACGCAGCCAACGCCGTCAGGGGCGTCCCGATCCGGCCGTCACCAACCTGCCCCGAGAACAAGAGCGGTGAGCCGGCCTTCGTGCAGGCACTGCGCATCGCCGAGGGGATAACCGACCCGATGGCGATCAGCGGCAGCGAGGCCCAGCTCGGGCCACACCACATTCCCTTCGTTCTGTCCGGTCAGCAGGAAGCAGTGCATGGTCCCCAACCAGAACTACGGCTCGTCGGCGTCCACCAGCTTCAGGCCCACGACCACGATGTGGTCGGTGATCAGAGATGGAACTTGGACAGCGGCCGCGATAGACCAGCAGGTAGCCACAGGTGGGGCTGGCGCCGTTGGTGAAGTTGATGAGCATCTGGCCGTTCACCAAGGTCGAGCGGATCTTCGGCCACTACGTCGACCCGCGCATAGCACAACAGCTCGCGGCCAGCCGATCGATCGACGACATCATCTCGAAGGGCGAGCGGCGCGACCTCACGCTGCTCTTCGTCGATATCCGCGGCTTCACCGCCATGTCGGAGGCGATGGCCGCGGAGGACGTTCTCGCCGTCATCCAGGACTACCTGAACGAGATGAGCTCTCTCGTTCTCAAATGGGACGGAACGATCGACAAGTACGTGGGGGACGAGATCGTTGCGCTGTGGAACTCGCCCGTCGCGCAGCCCGAGCACGCCCTCCTCGCCATTCGCTGCGCGTACGACCTGATCAACAATGCCGCCGCCCTCGAGGAGAAGCTCGCTGCCCGCGGCCTGCCACCGATCAGCTGGGGCATCGGCGTGAACACGGGCCCGGCGGTGGTCGGAAACATGGGAAGCAAGGATCGACTCCAGTACACAGCGCTGGGCGACACGGTGAATACCGCCGCTCGCTTCTGCAGCGCGGCCCCCGCGTTCAACCTACTCATCGGATGGCCGACGTTCCAGGCGTGCTCGGACTACATCGCCGTAGATGAGATGCCCGGCCTGCAGCTCAAAGGCAAGTCGGCTGACCGGTTTCGTGTGTTCAGGATCACAGCGATCCGCGAGAACAAGCAGTCACCGTGGGTGCGGTTCCCTACCGAGCTCGCCGCCAGCTCCTACGCAGCCCACCAGCAGGCTTATGCGGGAAAGGCCGTCTTCGCCGCTCCGGCGGAGGAGGACTCTTGAGCGTCGCCGAGGCCGCCTCACTGCTGTCGGCAGCGCGAAGCGGCGTTGCCCTGACCGGCGCCGGCGTCTCGGCGGAGAGCGGCATCCCGACGTTTCGCGGCGAGGGTGGATTGTGGACGAAGTACGACCCGATCAAGGTCGCCTCCATCGGATAGTTCATGGCGGATCCGGCCGCTTACTGGAAGGTCTCGAAGGATCGCGGGCGTATCGCACTGGCAGCGCGCCCGAACCCCGGGCACGAGTCGCTGGCCGCCCTCGAGAGAACCGGGCACCTTGTCGCGGTGGTGACTCAGAACACGGACGGCCTGCATCGCGATTCGGGCAGCCGGCGCGTGATCGAGCTGCACGGCTCGGGGCGCACCGTGGAATGCCTCGACTGCGGAGGTCGCGAACCTCGCAGCGAGGTCCAGGCGCGGCTTGACGTGGAGATGCCTCCACGGTGCAAGGTCTGCGGTGGGACCTTTCTCAAGCCGACAGTGGTGCTGTTCGGCGAACCGATGCCGCAGGCCGCCGTGCTCGAGGCTTTCGAGCTCGCGCGGCAGGCCGACGTGATGCTGGTGGTCGGGTCCTCGCTGGTCGTCTACCCGGCGGCCGATATCCCCGTCGTCGCGGCGCGGTCCGGGGCGCGGCTGATCGTGATCAACGCCGAACCCACGCCGGTCGATCAGCTCGCCGATGTTGTGATCCGCGGAAAATCGGGTGAACTGCTCCCGCAGATCATCGCTCTGCTAGGTGGGTGACGCTTCCGAACCGCACCGGGGCACCGTCGACGATGAGCTCGCCGTTGCGCCCGATATCCTCAGCCATTCCCTCGACCGCGCCGCCCGGCTGGTCGACGCGCACGCGCCTGCCGATCGTGTCGGACAGCTCTCGCCAGCGGGCAAGGACCTGGGCGGCCGGCGCCGAGGACCAGCGCTTCACCTCGACGCGTAGCCGGTCAAGCAACGGGTCGCGGTCCTGGTTGAGCTTCGCGGCACCCCTGGGCGCCCACGAGAGGTTGATGCCGATTCCGCAGATCGCTTTCTCCGGCGTTGCCTCGACCAGGATCCCACCGACCTTTCCGCCGCGCAGCAACAGGTCGTTCGGCCACTTGAGCCGCACGCCTGGGCCGGAAGCTTCGGCTGCCGCGACACCCGCGGCGAGGCTCAGCAGCGGGTTGGGGGCCAGCACGAACGAGACCAGCAGGGCGGTGCCAGGCGGCGATTCCCACCGATGGTCGAGGCGACCGCGGCCGGCGGTCTGGTGATCGGCGACGACGACCGAGCCGATCGGAAGCCCGCGCGCCACGTCCTGCGTCGACGTAACCGACTTGCGCCGAACCACGCTCGGGCTTGGCATACCCACGCGCCGGTAAGCTACCAAAGTGCTCAGCCCGGGGAAACGCTCACCAATCCATCGGCCTAGTCGGCCCGGCGCCGTCCCACCCCACGGAATCTTTCGATTCCGCCGGGACCCCGGGAAGGGCGCTGAAGCCAGCGTCGCCCTCTGCGCGCGCTCGGTCGCGCATCTACGCGATGCGCTCCCTCGCGTGCTCGTCGGCTCCTTGGCTCCGGCCCCCAAGGCCGCGTCTTGGCGAGCTAATCCCCGGGCAGAGCACTGATGCAAGTGCACCGCGCCGCCGTGTTGCTCGTGATGATGCTGCTGGCTGTCGGTCTGCTCGTCATGCTGACGGCCGGCGCCATCCAGAGCTTGGACAGTCACAGCCTGATCGCCCTGGGCGTGGTCGTCGTCGCTGCCGCGGTAGGTGGGGTTGCCTTCAGCTGGGGCCGTTACTTCAAGCGCGTACCCCGCTCGCAGCGCTGATGTCCCTCCGCCTCGGCTACAAGGCTTCGGCAGAGCAGTTCGGCCCTCGCGAGCTTCTCGACTTCGCCGTGGCCGCCGAGGCCAGCGCCTTCGACAGCGTGTTCGTCAGCGACCACTTCCAGCCGTGGCGGCATTCCGACGGCCATGCACCATTTGCTTTTGCCTGGCTGGGGGCGGCGGGAGAGCGAACCAAGCGCGTCGCCCTCGGCACATCGGTCGTGACCCCGACCTTTCGATATCACCCGGCGATCGTGGCCCAGGCATTTGGCACGCTGGGCTGCCTGTTTCCGGGCCGCGTGATCCTGGGCGTCGGCACAGGCGAGCACCTGAACGAGGGCGCGCTCGGCATTCCCTGGCCTGACAACAAAGAGCGCTTCGCGCGACTGCGCGAGGCGGTTCGCCTCATCCGGCAGCTGTGGACCGAAAAGCTGGTGACGTTCGACGGCGAGTATTACCACACGAAAAACGCCGCCATCTACGACCGCCCCGAGGAGGCCGTTCCGATCTGGGTCGGCGCCGGCGGCCCGCAGGTCGCCAAGTTCGCCGGGCGGGCGGGCGATGGCCTCATCTGCACCTCTGGCAAGGGAATGGAGCTCTACACCGAGCAGCTGCTCCCGTCGTTCGCCGATGGCGCAAACGAATCAGGCCGCGACGCCGGCGCGCTCGAGAAGATGATCGAGGTCAAGGTTTCGTACGACTCGGACCGCTCGCGCGCGATGGAGGACACCAGGATCTGGGCCGCGCTCGCCCTGCCGGCCGAGGTCAAGGCCGGGATCGACGATCCGCGCGAGATGGAGGGACTCGCCCGCGGAGTCGAGGACATCGCCCACCGGCGCTGGCTCGTCTCGAACGACCCGGACGAGCACATTGAGCAGCTGCGTCCGTACCTGGACCTCGGTTTCAACCATCTCGTATTCCACGCACCCGGCCAGGACCAGCGACGCTTCATCGAGCTCTATGGCTCGCAGATCCTGCCTCGCATTCGAAGGGAGTGGGGCTAACGGTGTCCACGTGGGTCATCGTGCTGGTCAAGGATTTCGATTCCGCCAAGCAGCGGTTGGGGCCCGCGCTCGACCCGTCTGCGCGCCGTGCCCTGGCACGCCGCAACGCAGAGCTCGCGGTTCGCGCCTCCGCGGCGGGCGATCACCGACTTGTCGTCGCCGGCAGCGAGGAGGTCGCTTCGCTCGCCAGTGAGCTTGGGGTCGAGGCGTTGCTCGAGCCGCGGCAGGAAGGCCAGAACGTGGCCGCTGCGCGCGGCATCGCGTTCGCGGTCGAACGAGGCGCTCAGGCTGTTCTGCTGCTTTCGAGCGACCTGCCACTCGTCACCAACGACGCGGTGCATAACGTGCTCGTGGCGGGAGCGCGGGTCCCGGCGCCGGCCGCCTTGGCTGTGGCCGCCGTCGGCCGCGGTGGAACAAACGCCCTCTATCTACGTCCGCCGGACGCCATCCAGCTTCACTTCGGCTCCGACTCCCTGGCCAGGTTCCGCCACGAAGCGGAGGATCGCGGCGTCAACTTCTCCATCCATGAATCGGAAGCCATGGCGCTCGACCTCGACGAGCCTGACGACCTCGCACGCACGCGGCGTGCGGTGTGACTCGCCTCGAGCTGATTGGCGTCGAGGGCCTGCCTGAGGTCCGTCCTGGCGACGACCTCGGAGAGCTGATCGCAGCCCGGGCGACTCTGGTGACGGGCGACATCCTGGTCGTGGCTCAGAAGGTGGTGTCGAAGTCCGAAGGCCGGGTCGTGGACCTGAACGCGGTGGAAGCGAGCGACGAAGCCAGGAGGATCGCGACACAGCTGGTGGCCGAACCGGATCCGCGGATGGTCCAGGTGATCCTCGATGAGAGCGTGCGTGTGCTGCGATCGCATCGAGCCCTGATCACCGAGACGCGTCACGGCTTCGTGTGCGCCAACGGCGGGGTCGATCATTCCAACGTTCCAGGCCAGCACCGCGTGACGCTGCTGCCGGTCGACCCCGACGCGAGCGCGGCTCAGCTACGCGGCCGGCTGCGAGAGCTGACGGGCGCCGACTTTGGAGTGATCGTCTCTGACACGTTCGGGCGACCGTGGAGGCTGGGCATCGTCAACGTCGCGCTCGGTGTGGCGGGGCTCCCCGCCCTGGTCGACCTGCGCGGCGGCCTGGACGACGAGGCCAAGCCGTTGCGGGCGACGGTGCTCGCGATCGCGGATGACGTGGCCGCTGCGGCGGGCCTGGTGATGGGCAAGACGAACCGCACGCCGGTGGTCATCGTGCGCGGCCTGACATTGACTGGAAGCGGCGTCGGACACGACCTGGTACGACCGGCTGCCGAGGATCTCTTCCGCTGAAGGCCGTCGTGCTGGCCGGGGGCACCGGCGGCGCCAAGCTCGCCTCCGCGATCAGGCACCTCGTGCCGCCGGGATACCTGACCGTGATCGCGAACACCGCCGACGACGATGAGTTCTGGGGCCTGCTCGTCTCGCCTGACGTGGATGCCGTGATCTACCGCCTCGCCGGCGTCTTCAACGAAAAGGCCGGCTACGGGATGAAGGACGACTCGTTTCACGTCCTTGAAGCGCTGGCGCGCGCGGGCGAGCCTGCCTGGTTCCAGATCGGCGACAAGGACTTCGGGACGCACATCATGCGCGCCGACATGCTGCGGCGGGGAGCCACCCTCACCGAGGCCGCCCTCGGGCTCTGCGCGCGCTTTGGCATCGATTCGCGAGTGCTCCCGATGACCGATGACCAGGTGCGCACGCGTTTCGTCACCGATCGCGGAGTGTTCTCGTTCCAGGAGTACTTCGTACGCGAGCGGCTCACGCCGGGTCTTCGCGCGATCGAGCTTGCCGGCATCGAATCCGCGCGGCCGAGCCCTGAGGCGATCACCGCCCTGGAAGAGGCCGACATCGTCATCATCGGTCCTTCGAATCCGCTGATCTCGATCGCTCCCATCATCGAAGTGCTCGGTTCCCGGATGCGGCGCGAGCGAACGGTGGCGATCACTCCCATCGTCGGCGGCATCGCGCTGAAGGGCCCGACGATCGAGATGATGCGAGCCGTCGGGCCGGAGCCAAGTCCGGTTGCGGTGGCGGGCCTGTATCGCGACCTTGCCTCCGGTTTCGTGCTGGACGAGCGTGATCGCGAGCTTGCTCCGCGAATCGACGAGCTCGGCTACCGGACGCTGGTGTGCGACACCGTGATGAACGATGGCGGCTCGAGCCTGGCGAAAAAGATCCTAGAGAGCTTTACGTGACGTGCGAGTTGGCGATCATGACGAAGACGCCGATGAGCACCATGATCAGGCCGACCACGAGCACGGCGTACTGCGCGATCGCGACGATAGGACTGGGAGCTTTGACGATGTCTTCCTCCGCTTCCAGGCCAGGCGCGTTGCCCGACGCTAGCTGCCAGGCCGAGCCGGACGCTGCCGCCTGCTTTCCCTTCTTCTTGGGCTTATCCTCGGTCGTTTCCGCAGATTCCTTTGCTTCCGACACGACAGACCATGAGGCGCCTGACGCGGCGGTCGAGGCGGCCTGGGTGGGGGCAGGCTCGACGGGAGCCGCCGGCTGGGCCGGACCAGGTGTCCACACGGGCTCGTTCGGGGCCGGGTCGAAAGGAGGCGCGGATGGGGGCGGGGCCGCAGGCGCGGCGACCTCGTACTGGCCGGGCACTGACTCCGGCCCCGTGTACTGGGGCGCAGGCGCGGTCGGCCCGACGTCCCATGCGGACGCCACCGGAGCCTGGGGTGCCTGGACGTCCATCTGTGGGGCGGCGGCCGGTGGCGGCTCGTAGGCGGACGGCTCATACGTCGCCTGCGGTGCGCTTGCCGGTGGCCCCCAGGTTGCAGTAGGCGCCGCTCCTTGAGGCGGCGCGAGCGGGGCGAGGGGCGCGACCGACGCGTCGGCTCGCCCGTGAGGCGTAAGGGTGCGCTGGCGAGCGGCCCGGACCTTGTGCTCGATCTGCGAGCGCCGTGACGAGTACATCGACCGCTTTTCAACCGACTTTCGGCGCATCACGAACACGACCGCGAGGATGCCGATCAGAGAGACGGCCGCTCCGACGATGATCGGGACCATAGGGGCCGATTATCGGGGATCGGTCGGCGATCGGTGCATGTGTGACAATCGCCGCGGTGGCGCTCTACGACCGTATTCAATCGGAGCTCGTCGAATCGCGCAAGCGGCGCGACGATCTTGTCCTGAGCACGCTGTCGCTCCTGAAGAGCGAGATTGTCAAGGCGAGCAAGGACGGCGCGGCCGATGGAACGATCGACGACGAGCTCGTCATTCGGATGGCGCGCAAAGAGGTCAAGCGGAGAGAGGAGGCGATCGACGTTTATCGCAAAGCGGGCCGCGATGAAACCGCGCGGCGTGAGGAAGCCGAGATGACGGTGCTCAAGGCCTACCTGCCTGCAACGATGAGCCAGCAGGACGTGGAGGCCGAGGTAGCAGCGGTGATCGCGGAGGTGAAGCCGGAAGGACCGAAGGGGTTCGGGGCCGTCATGAAGACCGCGACGGCGCGGCTCGCGGGTAGGGCGGAAGGCTCGCAGGTCGCGGCTGCCGCGCGCAAGCTGCTTGGCTCCTAGCCGCAAGTCGCTGATGACGCCCCCGCCACCACGCGGGGCGCGCAAGCGGGCCCAGCTGACTTACGAGCGCCTGCGCGACCTGTACTCGGCGGTTACCGAGCTCGAGCACCGCGATCCCTTCGAGCTCCTCATCGCGACGATCCTGTCCGCGCAGACGACCGATCGCTCGGTGAACCTGGTCACGCCCGAGCTGTTCAAGCATTTCCCGACGCCGGGCGACCTCGCCTCCGCGGATCCGGCTGTGGTCGAAAGGCTGATCAAACCGACGGGATTCTTCAGGCTCAAGACGCAGAGGATCATCGCCGCGAGCCGGAAGATCGTCCAGGAGTTCGGCGGGGTGGTGCCGTCCACGATGGATGACCTCGTCAAGGTGCCGGGCATCGGCCGCAAGACCGCGAATGTGATCCTCGGCGTCGGTTTCAACGTGCCCGGTTTCGCGGTGGACACGCACGTGACGCGATTGACCAATCTGCTGGGCCTGGTGAAGGCCCGCGACCCGGTAAAGATCGAGTACCAGGTCTGCCGTATGGTCCCGAAGGAGGAGTGGACGGGCATGTCGCTGCGTCTGATCCTCCACGGCCGCCGGGTGTGCATCGCCCGCCGGCCACGCTGCGAGGAGTGCGTCCTCAACGACTTCTGCCCGTCGTCCTGCACGCTGCCGAAGCGCAGCCGCAAACCCGTCTCGAAATCGGGGAGACGGCCAGCCAGAAGCGCTTAAAACGGCCCTTCCAGATTGCCCCCACCGGCACGCCAGCGTCCAGTCAATCTCAGATCGACTGCGCCACATAACGCCCAGCTTGTTAAGGCCGAACAACTGTTCTACCATGCTGGGATGGAGTCGCCCGAGCCCCGTCTCACCGACGTCCAGTACCTCGAGGTCGAGTGCAAGTCAGCGCTGAACCCGGTGAAGGGCATGGGCTTCAACTGGTCGCTCAACCCCTACACCGGATGCGAGCACCGTTGCGCCTTCTGCTACGTCCGGGCTTATGAGCTGCGCGCGGACCGGCCCGCCGACGACCGCTACGGGCGCACCATCCGGGTCAAGACCAACGTCGCCCGTGTCCTGCGCAGCGAGCTCTCTCGGAGGACGTGGCGCAAGGAGACCGTCGTCATCGGCGCCGCCACCGACCCTTACCAGCCCGCTGAGGGCCGCTTTCGTCTCACTCGCCATTGCCTCGAAGTGCTCCGAAGCTTCTCCAACCCCACCGGCATGATCACCCGCGGCCCAATGATCGTCCGCGACATCGACGTCCTCACCGAGCTCGCGCGTCGCGCCAGACTCCACATCACGTTCAGCATCCCGACAGTCGACGACGAGGTCTGGCGCCGCACGGAACCCGGCACCGCGCACCCAAAGCAGCGCTTGCGGGCGATCGAGAAGCTGGTCGCGGCCGGCATCGACGTCGGCGTCGGCATGGCGCCAATCCTGCCCGGCCTTTCCGACCGCCCCGACCGGCTCGAAGCCGTGGTCAAGGCCGCGCGCGGCGCGGGCGCAACGGGCCTGTGGGCGGGAATGCTGCACTTGCGCGACGGGACGCGAGAGCACTTCATGTCCGTTCTCGGCACGCACTGGCCGGAGCTCGTGCCGCGTTACGAGCAGGCCTACCGCGCGCGGGCCTACCTCCCGCCGGCTTACGGCGAGTCGACTTTGAAACAGGTCGGCAGGCTGCGCTCGGTGCATGGCATCTCGGACCGACGCCGCGTAATCCTCAAACCGCCGCCGGAGCCCGAGCAGCTCGCCCTACTCAACTAGCATTTCGCACATGCGGAGCCCGATGGAAGTGCTGACCGGGCGGGTCGGCGGTTTCAAGAAGATGGAGATCGCGCGGCGGACGGTGCCGTGCTACAAGCACGTGATCGAAAAGGAAGGAGAGAAGCTCGAGGTGTGCCTGCTCGTCGACTCGGGCAAGCTCTACCGCTTCCCGTACGAAACGTTGAAAGGCATCAGGGGCCTCGCGGTGAAAGCTCGTTTCCTGCGTGGGGAGATGGAGCACCTGCGGCTGCGCGAGTTCCAGCCGGGTCTGTGCCGCTATGTCGAAAGAGCCGACCAAGCCGTCTGAGTCGCTCGTCCAGGAGCTGCTCGCAGAGCGCCGCGAGCTGAAAGTCACAATCGAACGCCTGCGGCTGGACCTTGCCGACGCACAGACCAATGCCGGCGGGCCCGACCCCAGGCTTCGCGAGCTGCAGGCCGAGATCGAGCGCCTCAGGTATCAGCTTGCGTCGGTGCGCGCGGACGTGGGCCTCTTGCGGGAGGAGCGCGAGGAGCTTCGCCTCGGCGTGGAGCGAGCGCTGGAGCAGTTGGCAAACCCCTAAAAGAAAGAAAAAGGCCCCGCCGAAGCGGGGCCTCACTGTGGCGCGGCTTACTTGACCGAGTTCGCCAGCTGGTCGACGTACGGGTTGATGAAGCTGGCGATCCCCGGAGCGGGGATGCGCTGGCCGGTACCCTGCAACGACTGGACCAAGAAGATGACCCAGTACACAAAGCCGACGAGCCAGAGCACCAGCCCGAGGAGTTGTACGACCGGGATGAAGCTCAGGATGAGGATCAGGACGCTCAGTCCGCCGAACACCACCAATGAGTTGGCGGCGTTCCATTTGACGTCGGGGTCGTCCTTGCCGACAAAAAGGAAGATCAATCCGCCGATCCAACCAAGGACGTAGGCGAGGATGGTGTAGGTCTTCTTGTTGCTTCCCGCAGCGCTTGGCATCCCGCCCATCGGGGCCGGCTGCGACGGAGGCGGGGGTGGCATCTGGGACATTTGGTATCTCCTTCCTTCCTTTCCGAATGGCTGCGGTTGCGGCCAGATTATCGGTCGAATGTCCCGAAAACGCCATAGGCTCGGCATCTTGAATCGAACTTGGCGCTGATCGGAACCTACTCTGCTAGGCTCCGGGCGAGATGACCGATTCCGGTCAAGACCCCGCGCAACCATCAGAAACTCCGAAGCACGACATCCCCTCCTGGGCTCCCAAAAGCAACGAAGCCGAAGCCGACCCGGCCGCGACGCCTCCGGCCGCCGACGACGTGGCCGTGACGATGCGCCTCCCCGTCACCCACCATCCCGCGCCCTCGACGCCACCCGCAACCGCGCCACCGGCGTCCCTACCGACGAGCCCACCGGCGATGGGCGATGTGGCAGCCACGATGCGGCTAATCCCCGTCCCGCCTCCATCGACTCCCCCTCCACCGATCCCCGCCATCACCACGCTGGCTCCGCCGCCCATACCGGGCGAGCGTTACATCGGGAAGTACCGGGTGAAGGGTGAGCTCGGCCGCGGCGGCATGGGTGCGGTTTACCTTGCCGAGCAGCCTGGGCTTGGCCGCGAGGTCGCCATCAAGGAGCTGATCCAGTCGGCGGCCGCCGATCCCGTCGCGCTGAAGCGCTTCCTGCAGGAGGCGCAGGTGATGGCGCGCACCAGCCATCCCAACCTGGTGCAGGTCCACGACCTTGAACTGATGGGGACCGCCAACTACATAGTCCTCGAGTTCGTTCGCGGCAAGTCGCTGCGCGACTGGCTGAATCGAGGACCGATCCCGGTGCCGCAGGTGTTTGCGATCATGCATGGCTGCCTCCAGGCGCTCGACTACGCGCACAAGCATGCGATCGTGCACCGCGACATGAAGCCGGAGAACGTGCTCCTGTCGGATGAGGGCATGGTCAAGGTGGCGGACTTCGGCATCGCGCGGCTGACCGACGATTCCGGGGTCGGTGGTACAGCGACCAAAACCGGCACCACCGTTGGCACGCCCCAGTACATGTCGCCCGAGCAGGTCGCGTCGAGCAAAGTCGACGGGCGGAGCGACCTGTACTCGACGGGGATCATGTTCTACGAGCTGATCGTCGGCCAGCCGCCGTTCACGGCGAATGACGCCGACGGACCTTTCACGCTGATGGCCAAGCACGTCCAAGCGCCGCCCAAGCCGCCGTCCGTCCACCGGCCGGGGCTCGACACGGGCCTCGAGGAGGTCGTCCTCAAATCGATCGCCAAACGACCCGAGGACCGCTACCAGACCGGGCAGGAGTTCGATGAGGCGGTGTCGCGCCTCGCGGACCGCCTATGTCCCGGCTGGCAGCGAAGCCTCGAGCCGGGCGCCGACCTTTCGAAGATGACGCCTGGGGCCAGGACGCCCCCCGGTGTAACCCCGGCAACCCCGATCGGCGTGGCCATCCAGCAGCCGGCCATTGCGATACCTCCGCCGGTTGTCTACAACCCGGCGCCACCGGTCAAGCCGGTGATCAAGCAGTCGTCCGGCTGCCTGGGCGTGATCGCGTCCGCGATCGCCGTCAGCGCCATCCTTGGCTTACTGGTGGCCGCCTACCTTCACTAGGCCTGCGTCGGTCCCTGGCCAGCCAGGGCCTGCTCTGCAGCCTCGCCCACCAGGATGTCGCTCGACTCCAGCTCGCCGGCTGCGATCACGGTCTGCTGCGTGTACTGCGACGTGAACGTATGGTGCGACTGCGTCGCCATGTCGGTCGGGAACTGGACCCAGGGCGAAGTGGGCGTCTCGCGGATCGCGGTCACCTGGTATATGCGGAACGTCTCAGCCGATTTGCCTTTCAGCTGCACGCCGGGAACGAGGTCGACTGCGATGTAGTCCTTGCACATGTCGTACGTCATCTGCCCGATCAGCAGGTGGAAGGCCGGCGCGTGCGAGCAGAACCGCGCGGCGGTGTTGACCGTGTCTCCGAGCGCGGTGTACTGGATGCGGGAGCGCGCGCCCATGTTGCCGACGACTGCCGGCCCGGTGTTGACTCCGATGCCCCAACGGATCGGCGGCAGGCCCTTGGCGAGCAGGCGCTGCTGCAGCTCGGGCGCGCGGTTGATCAGGTCGTACGCGCAGCGCAGCGCCAGCAGAGCGTGGTTCTCCTGCAGCCGGGGAGCGTTCCAGAATGCCATGATCTCGTCGCCGACGTACTTGTCGACTGTCCCGTCCCACGTGAAGATGATCCCGCTCAGGTGGTCGAGGTACATCTGGACCACCTCGGTCACGTCGTTCGCGGCCATCGATTCAGACATCGAGGTGAAGCCGCGAATGTCGACGAACAGCAGGGTGATGTCACGGCGCTCGCCTCCACGCAGGATGTCGTCCACGCCGCGTCGCGTCCTGGCGAGCTCGGCCACGATCTCGGGCTTCAGGTACTGGCTGAAGATCGCGGTCACCTTTCGCTTTTCGCGGTCCTCATAGAGGAAGCGGTACGCGGTCACACCCGCATAGGTGAGCGCGATGGCAAGCCAGGGATGGAAGACGTCCGGCACGAAGTTGTTGAAGTTGGCGAGCGCCGACATGGCGACGGTGAAGACGACCACGGCGATCACGGCGCCGAGCAAGCCCCAGAGCACGGAAACTCTCGCCACGCCGACGGCGGTGGCGAGGCCCAGCACCAGGATCAGCAGGTACAGGAGCCAGGCCGGCTCGGGCGTGAGGAGCTTCGAAGGGTTGCCCGGAAGCGGTACGGCTCCGAGCAGCATCTGGATGACGTTGGCGTGGATCTCGACGCCGGCCATCGGGAGGGTCCCGTTGCTTCCGGCGCTCGTCGTAACAAGCTGCTGGTCGTTGACCCCGGACAGCTTGTAGTAGCCGACCAGCACGATCTTGCCTTTGATCGCGTCAGGCGAGACCGAGCCGTTGACGACGTCCGAAAAACTGAGGTAGTGCCCGTACTTCTCGTAATTGCCGGGCGGCCCCGAGAAGTTGATCAGGGCGGATCCGGTTGAATCCACAGGGATACTCCATGCCTGCCCGAAGACGGCTTTGCCGTCCGACTCTTGCAGGTCGGGCGTGCTCTGGAACCCAGGGATCGACGCCCGGTAGACCGCGAACCCGAACGAGTCGATCACAGGGGACTGGCACGAGCTTTTCGCGAAGCACCTCGGCTGGACGAACAACGGAATCCTTCGCACGACGCCGTCTCGGTCGAGGACGAGGTCCGTCGACGCGAGCACTACGTTGGGATCCGGCGATTGGCACGCGGCATTTGGGTCGGGGTTCGTGTCCTGGCAGCGAAAAGGCTTCAGCGGGATCTGGTCGATCCCGGTCTGCACCACCTTTCCAGCGGCCGCGTCTGTGGTTTCCGCGCCGTACGAGAGCACGACCGGGATCGTGCTGGTGCGAAAAGCTTTCGCCAACGCGATGTCGCCGGCCTGGTCACGTGGGTCGGGGAAGCCGATGTCGAAGCCGACGACCAGCGCGCCATCCTGCTGCAGGGCCTTGAGCGCGTCGGCGTACACGGTTCGCGGCGGGGGATATTGGTTGATCGCCTGGATGCTCGCATCGTCGATGCCGACGATGACCACGTCATTCCCAGGGTCGTACTGGTTGACGAGCCGGTCCTCGGGATGCACCGAGATGTTTACCGCGCAGAGCCCGACGTGCGTGTCGCAAGCCACCTGCTGCGTGTACAGCCAGTAGATGAGGCCGCCGAACAGCAGCGCCATGACGACCGCGACGACGGTGCGGTACGTGTACCAGTAACGGATGTGTCGGCCCACGGGCGGTCGGATCATAGCGCCGGTCATGCGGCCTTGTGACACGATCGACCACGTGAGCGTCCGAGTGGGGATTGCCGGGTGGATCGACAAGTCGCTGATCGACTCGGGGCTCTTCTACCCGATGAATGCGAAGTCGTCGGAGGAGCGCCTCAACTTCTACTCGTCGCAGTTCTCGCTGGTCGAGGTCGACTCCACCTACTACGGCATGCCAAAACCGGAGAACTCCGAGCTCTGGGTGGCCCGAACACCCGCCGGGTTCACGTTCGACGTGAAGTCTTTCTCCCTCTTCACCAACCACCCCACCCAGCCGATGGCCCTGCCGAAGGACATCCGCGACCAGCTTCCGGAGAAGCTTCGCGAGAAGAACCTATACCTCGAGCACGTGCCCGAGGAGCTGGTCGACGAGAGCTGGGAGCGCTTCCGGACGGCGCTGGAGCCGCTGCGCGCCGCCGGCAAGCTGGGCGCGGTCTTCTTTCAATTTCCGCCATGGTTCCTGCCCTCGTCTCGATCGCTGTCCTACATCGAGCAGTGCCAGGAGCGCATGTTCGGATTCCAGATCGCGGTCGAGCTGCGCAAGCCCGAGTGGCTGGACGCCCGCCACCGCGACGGCACGCTTGCCTTCTTAAAGTCGCGCGACATTCCTTACGTCGCGGTGGACGTTCCGCAGGGTCACAAGACGAGCATGCCGCCGGTCTTCGATGTCACGTCCACCAAGCTCGCCGTCGTTCGTTTTCACGGGCGGAACCACGACACGTGGGACCTGAAGGGTGCGCCGCCTAACCTTCGCTTCAGGCACGACTACAGCGACAAGGAGCTCGCGGAGTGGGTGCCGCGGATCAAGGAGATGGAGCGCTCGGCCACCCAAGTGCACGCACTGATGAACAACAACTACTCGAACTACTCCGTAAAAAACGCTGAGCTGCTCCAGAAGCTGCTGGACGCCTGGCAGAAATAGGAGCTAACGCAGTCCCGAGCCTCTCAGCTGGGGTGAAACCCGGCGCCGAGCGCGGCCCAGGCCGTGATCCATCAGCCCTCCGAACACCGGCTCGGCCAGATGAGCCAGTCGCATCGGCAGGACCATTGCGTCACGTCGCGGAAACCGCGCGGTGCGCGCGATGATGTTGGCGATCCACCACGCGGGATACTCCGGGCCGACCGGGCGCTCGATGGATTCGAAGAACTCGGTTCCTGCGGTGACGCCGGGGTAGACGACGCAGACCTTCACCCCCGTGCCTGACAGCTCGCCACGCAGCGCGTGGGACAGGCCGACCACGGCATGCTTTGTGGCGGAGTAGACGGCCGAATACGGCGAGGAGCGAAATCCGACCACCGACGCCACGTTGATGATCACGCCGCGCCTCCGCTCGAGCATCCAGGGCAAGGCGGCCTGGGTCATCGCGATCAACCCCTTCACGTTGGTTGCGATCAGCTCGTCGATCTTCTCGTCCGGCATCTGGTGGAGGCGGCCGACCCAGCCGGTGCCGGCGTTGTTGACCAGCACGTCGAGCCGCTCGTGGTTTCGCAATGTGGTCGCGATGAACGCGCGGGCCTCGCCGCTCTGACCGACGTCGAGCTGGCGGACGTTGACGTCCGGCGATCCCGCCGCGCGGCATTTGTCGGCGACCGCGTTGAGGCGGTCGACGCGCCGGGCGCCGAGCTCCAGGCGTGCGCCCCGCTTCGCGAACGCGATCGCTGTCGCCGCACCGATGCCGCTCGAGGCGCCGGTGATGACCACAACGGCGCCCTTCAGCCTCACGTCCGCAGTGTAGGGTCGGCCTAGAATCCCCAGCATGAAGGCGCTGACGTTTCAGGGGGGGGGCGACGTAAAGGTCGTCGACGTTCCCAAGCCAGCGATCAAGTCCTCAGGTGACGTGCTCGTCAAGGTCACGCTCGGCGCGGTGTGCGGCTCGGACCTCCACATCCTTCACGGGCATACGCCGATGAACGAGGGAGCCGTGTTGGGCCACGAGTTCGTCGGCGTTGTCGAGGAGGCCGGCGCCGAGGTCAAGCGCTTCAAGCCGGGTGACCGCGTCGTCTCGAGCTTCTTCTCCTCTTGCGGCGTCTGCGCCCTCTGCCGCAAGGGGTGGTTCAACCAGTGCGTCAACAAGGGGACCTTCGGTCATGGCGAGTACTTCGGCGGGCTCGGCGGCGGACAGGCCGAATATGTAGTCGTGCCGCAGGCGGACCACACCATGGAGTCGATCCCGCCTGGCATGAGCGACGAGCAGGCGATCTTCGTCGGCGACATCCTCGCCACCGGCTTCTTCGGGGCTGAGCGCGCCGAGATCAAGCCTGGCGACGTGGTCGCCGTCGTGGGAGCCGGCCCCGTCGGCCTCATGGCCACGATGTGCGCCCAGCTGTTTGGCCCCGCCCGTGTCTTCGTTGTCGACATGGTCGACACGCGGCTTGAGACGGCCCTTGACCTCGGTGGAATTCCGATCAACGCCTCTCAGGTGCACCCGGTGGAAGCGATACAGCGAAACACCGGAGGTATTGGGGCGGATTCGAGCATCGAGTGCGTCGGGCTCATGTCGGCGGTCAACACAGCGATCGACTGCGTGCGCGGAGGCGGAACGATATCGATGGTCGGCGTCCCGAGCGCGGTGCTCGCCGATTTCCCGTACATGACCATGTGGATGAAGTCGCTCACCTTTCGCGCGGGTTGGTGCAACGTGCAGGCCTACATGAGGCCGCTCCTGGATTTGATTGCCGCGGGCCGACTGCACCCCGAAAAGATCATCAGCCACAGGATGAAGCTCGACCAGGCCGAGGAGGCCTACCGCATCTTCGACGCCCGCGAGGCGACCAAGATCGTCCTCACCCCGTAGACAAAATTGCTAGTGGAGCTTTAGGCCGGATTTACTCCGGCCGTCCCCCAGCGTTCTACTACCAAGCACGCCTGAACGTCAAACGGAGGGGCTTCGGCGGGGGAGGCTTGACTCCCCCGCGCTATCGAGCGCCATCAGGTAACCACGGGCTCGTTCCGTCAGGGGATAGCGCTCTTCGAGCTCATGGAATGCCGGCCCATGGTCGCTTTGCTCCAGGTGAGCAAGCTCGTGAACGAGGAGGTAATCGAGAACCCAGTCGGGCAGCGTCGCCGCGCGCCTGGCGATCCGGATGTGACCGGTGGTGAAGGTACAGCTGCCCCACGTATGCGCCATGTCTGCGAACCCGATGGACATCCACCGCAGCCGGCCGCCGAAATGCCGCTCGTTGAGCGCGCGGGCGCGCTGCATCAGCCGCTCGTCAGATGGCCGGGCCCGCTCCATGCGGCGCTCGAGGCGCCGGCGCATCGTCTCCGCCCATTGCTGGCGCTCGACGACCGGCATCCAGGAAGGAACGAGAAGCTCCAGGACTCCTGAGCGCAGGCGGGCCGACACGGTCCGGCGGCGTCTCGACGAGGCGACGATGCGTACAGGTGGGTTGAACTGGTTCGTGTTCGGTTCCAGGACGTTGTGCTCCGTTGTTTGCGGGGTTGACCTGGCGAGATTGTAGGCAGCCTGGTCGCGCAAAGGAGCCCGGCCTGTTAATACCGAGTTTGTCGCGGTAAGACCGGCGGACTAGGATTGCGCCCCAGACGTGCCTAGAAGCCTGGTCATCGGAAATGGCAACGTGCTGGTCGGCTTCGACGCCAACTACTCCGTGCGCGACCTGTACTTTCCCCGGGTCGGCGACGCCAACCAGACGATGGGCAACGTCTGCCATACGGGCTTTTTCATCGACGGCAAGTTCGCCTGGCTCGACGACGGAGGATGGGATCGCAGCATCGGCTACGCGGAAGACTCGCTCGTCAGCGACGTCACGCTGAGGCATGCCGGCCTAGGCATCACCGTCAGGTTCGCGGACTACGTCGACCTCGCGCGTAACTGGTTCATCCGAAACGTCGAGGTGACGTCCGCGTCCGGCTTCACGACTGGCCGCGCGTTCTTCCACTACGACTGGTACATCGAAGGCTCCGACATCGGAAACACGGTCGCGTTCGACCCGCGGCACCGCGGGATCATCGCCTACAAGGCAAATCGCTACTTCCTGCTCGGCGGCGACTCCGGGTCGGAGTTCGGCATCAGCACCTGGGCCAACGGCAAGAAGGGCAACGGTCTCGCCGGCACGTGGGTCGATGCAGAGGACGGCATCCTGGGCAGGAACCCGATCGAGCAGGGGTCCGTGGACTGCACTGTCGGGTTCGAGATCGGTCCCGGGAAGCCCGGCGAGCCGCGCACGCTAGTCCATTGGGTCTGCATGGGCACGCGGTTGAGCGAGGTGACCGTCTACGGGCAGGACCTCATCCTGGGCCGCACTCCGGACACATATCACGGCCGCACCATCACCTACTGGCAGGTCTGGTCCGAGAAGGACCATCGGCACATCGATGAGGAGCTTGGCCCCGACGTGACCCGCCTCTATCGCCGCAGCGTGCTGACCGCGCGCACGCACGTGGACAACCACGGGGCGATCCTCGCGTCGACCGATTTCGACATCACCAAGTTCGCGCGTGACACGTACGCGTATGCGTGGCCGCGCGACGGGGCACTGGTCGCGAATGCCCTCGACCGCGCCGATCACCAGGACATCACGCGCCAGTTCTTCCTGTTCTGCCGCCAGACGATAGTCGAGGAGGGGTTCTTCCTCCACAAGTACACGGCGTACGGGCAACCAGGCAGCTCATGGCTGCCGTGGGTAGATTCGCATGGCGTGCGCACGCTTCCGATCCAGGAAGACGAGACCGGCCTGGTCCTGTGGGCGTTGTGGCAGCACTATCGGATCCACAGGAACCTCGACTTCGTCGTCGACCTTTACACCACGCTGATCGTGCCGGCCGCCGACTGGATGCTCTCCTACGTAGACCAGCGGAACGGCCTCCCGCTCCCGTCCTGGGATCTGTGGGAGGAGAGGTGGGGAGTCCATGCGTTTACCGTCGGCGCGGTCTGGGGCGGCCTCGACGCCGCGCGCAACTTCTCCGACCTGTTCGGCGACGTCGGGGCCTACGTTCGGTATCGCGACGCGGCCGACCGGCTTCGAGGGGCTGCCGACACTTCCCTCTACAGCCCAGACCTGGGTCGCTTCGCGCGCCGCATCGCGGTCGAAGACGACGGGACGATGACGGTCGACATGGTCCTGGACAGCGCGATCCACGGCCTGTGGCGGTTCGGCATGTTTGCGCCGGATTCGGTGCGCATCACCGAAACCATGCAGGCCATCCGCGACCAGCTCTCCAATAAAGCGGCTGCGGGCGGTCTCGCGCGCTACACGGACGACTACTACTTCAAGGTCGAATCGGACACGTCGAAGGTTCCCGGCAACCCATGGTTCATGTGCACGTTGTGGATGGCCCAGTGGTACATCGCGATCGCCAAAGAGACCGGGGACCTCAAAGCCGCGCGCGACATCATCAACTGGGTGGTGGCGCACCAGATCCCAGGTGGCCTGCTGTCGGAGCAGCTCGACCCCAACACCGGCGCGCCGCTGTCGGTGTCACCGCTGACGTGGTCTCACGCGGAGTTCGTCGTCACCGTGGACGAGTACTGCCGCAAGTCGGAACGCCTGCGCCGGTCGTCGAGCTCGACACCGCCTCCGAAGCCTGCCGCTCCCTAGAGGGGAATGTTCCCGTGCTTCCTGGGGGGCCGCTCGACGGTCTTTCGGATACAGAGCTGCAGGCCGCGGATGAGCTCGCGCCTCGTCTCACGTGGCTCGATCACGTCGTCGATGTACCCGCGCTCGGCGGCCACGTAAGGGTTGGCGAACCGAGCCGTGTACTCGGCCACGAGCTCCTTGCGCCGCTCGATCGGATCCTTGGCCGCCGCGAGGTCGCGCTTGTAGATGATGTTCACGGCCGCCTCCGGGCCCATGACGGCAATCTCGGCGGTCGGCCACGCCAGGTTCAGGTCCGCGCCCATCTGCTTCGGTGACATTACGCAGTAGGCGCCGCCGTAGTCCTTGCGTGTTATTACCGTGAGCTTGGGCACCGTCGCCTCCGCGTAGGCGTAAAGCAGCTTGGCGCCGTGCCGGATGATCCCGCCGTGCTCCTGGTCGCGTCCCGGCAGGTAGCCCGGGACGTCGACAAAAGAGATGATCGGGATGCCGAACGCATCGCAGAACCGGATGAACCGCGCCGCTTTCACGGAAGCGTTGATGTCGATTGCACCGGCGAGCACCTTCGGCTGGTTGCCGACGATTCCCACGACGTGGCCGCCGAGCCTGCCCAGGCCAATGATGATGTTGGGCGCGAAAAACGGCTGCACCTCGAAGAACTCGCGCCCGTCGAGCACGCGCGACACGAGCTGGCGCATGTCGTAGGGCTTGTTCGGCGATTCCGGGACCAGCGTTTGCAGCTCCGGGTCGGCGCGCTCGAGGTCGTCGGTGGTGGGGACGAAAGGAGGCCGCTCGCCGTTCGATGACGGAAGGTAGGACAGCAGCTTGCGGACCCCGTCGGCGCACGCCTGCTCGGTCCGCGGCAGGAAGTGAGCCACGCCAGACGTCGCGTTGTGGACGTCGCCTCCGCCGAGCTCGTCAAACGACACCGTCTCGCCCGTGACCACCCGGATCACCTCGGGCCCGGTGATGAACATGTATCCCTGGCCGGCGACTATGAAGATGAAGTCGGTGATCGCCGGGGAGTAGACAGCTCCTCCGGTGCACGGGCCGGCGATGACGCTGATCTGCGGGATGACGCCGGACGACCGCACGTTGCGAAGGAATATGTCGGCGTAACCCGCGAGCGCGACGACGCCCTCCTGGATGCGCGCGCCGCCCGAGTCGTTGATCCCGATGATCGGAACGCGGTTGCGCAGCGCGAGCTCCTGGACCTTTACCACCTTCTCCGCCGTGACCTCACCAAGCGAACCGCCGAACACGGTTGCGTCATACGCGTAGACCGCGACCGGCCGGCGATCGATCTCGCCGAACCCCGCGACCATGCCGTCGCCCGAGATGTGCCGCTCCTCCATGCCAAACCCATGCGCGCGGTGCGCCGCGAAGAGGTCGAGCTCCACGAACGAGTCGTCGTCCAGCAGCATCTCGATGCGATCCCGCGCGGTCGCTTTCCCGGTGGCGCGGCGCTTGTTTGCAGCCGCTGTCTCCGCGTGCAGCGCCTGGTAGCGCCGTTTGCGGTACTGGTTGATCTTCTGCTCGGAAACGGTGGTCTGTTGCCGGTCCGGCGCCTCGACCCCTTCGAGGGTAGGGGTGGTGCGGCGGACCGGCGTCATGCTCTTCGGGCGGCGGGCAGCCATACCGCATATCGTAGGCGCCGTGCCCGAATACGGCCCTCCGCTCGACCTCGACCGCTCGGTGACGCTGCGTCAATTGCGAACCTTCAAAGCCGTGGCCGACCTCAACAGCTTCAGCCTTGCGGCGCAGCAGCTTCGCCTGAGCCAACCATCCGTGTCGTACCAGGTCAAGGAGCTCGAGGAGGCCCTCGGCGTGCCGCTGCTCGATCGACTCGGCAAGCGTGTCCAGCTGACAGAGGCGGGCTCGGTGCTGTACTCGTACGCGCGAAAGACGCTCGACGTCCTCGACGAGGCCGCGCTCGCGCTGGAGGAGATGCGAGGCATCAAGCGCGGCAACCTGCGCGTCGGCGCGAGCACGACCGTCGGCATCTACCTGCTGCCGGCAGCCCTGGGCGCGTTCAAGAAGCTGCATCCCGGCCTGGTCATCTCGCTCGAGATCGGGACGCGGGCGCGCGTCCAAGAGCAGGTCCTGCGCAACGAGCTGGACCTGGCCGTCATCGGACCGGCGCTCAAAGACCCGGACCTTACGATCCTTCCGTTCATCAGCGACGAGCTTGTCGTCGTCGCGCCGGCGGGCCACAAGCTGGCGGGGCGCAAAGGGCTCGCGCTCAAGGACCTTGAAGATCTGCCATTCGTGATGCGCGAGGCGGCTTCGGGGAGCCGCTGGTCGCTGGAGAAGGCGGCGCGCAAAGCGGGGGCGAAGCTGACCGTCGCCATGGAGCTCGGGTCCAACGGCGCGATCAAGCACGCCGTCGAATCGGGCCTCGGGCTTGCCGTGCTCTCGCGCTACGCATGCTCACTCGAGCTGTCGAGCGGTCGCCTGTTCGAGCTCGACGTCCGCGGATTTCCAATTCGCCGCGACTGGAACATCGTGCACCTGCGACGGCGCCGGCTGCCGGCCTCGGTGCTCGCCTTCATCGACTTCTTGAAGGACACCACCTGGCTGTCGCGCAACGGCTCGCCTGGCCGCGTCAGGCTTCCGACCGATTAGGTGATCCGGAGCCTGGACGAGGCCTTCAGGCGGATTCCGACGCGTCCGGCGCTCTATTGGGCGCTCGCCGCCGTGTTCTGGATCCGTGTGGCGGTCCTTGTGGTGCTGACCCCCACTCGCAATGACGCCGCGGGAATGTGGGAGGGCGCCCATGCCTACCTGACCAACCCCTCGCACATGTACGACGCCGCGGCGAGCTACCTCGCGCGGCTGCACATCATCGCCCCGCCGGGCGGCATCGATGCGTTCGTCAGCCCGCCGCCTGTCGCCGCGCTTGCCGCTCCCGTTGCGCTGCTGCCCAAAGGCGCCGGAGTGGTGGTCTGGACCGGCATCGACGCCGCGGCGATCCTGATCGCGCTCGCGCTGCTCTACCGCGTGATCGCCACCAGGCACCCTCTTGGGCGCCCGATCTTCTGGATGGTGGCTGGGTACTTCCCACCTCTGTTCGCCGACGTCGACGCTGGGCAGCGGGGCGGAGTGCTTCTGCTCGGTGCCATGGCATCGATCTGGTTGGAGGCGAACCGCCCTGCCCTTGCCGGCGCCGCCGGCGGCCTGGTGGCGGCCTTGAAGTACTACCCGGCCGCTATGGTGATCGGGCCGCGTCCCGACCACCGCCTTCGATACGCGCTGACGCTGTTCGGCGTCGTGGTCCTCGTCACGCTCGTGTGCTTCATCCCCCTCGGCTGGGGAGGCTCGCTCTTCTACTACCAGCACGTCTTGCTTCCGTCACTCGCCTCGCACAACCCCGACTGCGCCTACGACTCAGTCCGCACGCTGTTCATGCGCACGCTCGGCGGCGAGGAGTACGCGCAGCCTTCGGGCAACGGATACGTGCTCGTCACTTCGCCCATCCACCTGCCGGCCGTCGCCCTGGCGCTCTCGTACGTGAGCGCGCTCCTGTTCGCGGGCGGCGCGGCGTGGGCGGCGTGGCGCAGCGGGTGGAATCCCGCCTACGGTATGTCGCTCGGCTTCGCCCTCGGCGCGCTCATCCCCAACGAGGTCTGGCCCTACCAGTGGCTCCCGCTCCTACCGCTCGCGCTCCTGCTCGCCGTGCGTGGGTTGGAGCGGCGCCGCTTCGGCGTGCTTGCGCTTCTTGGAGTCTTTCTCCTCGGGTTCTACCGGCAGCCATGCGACCTCATCTTTCCCAACCTCTGGACCATCGCCGCGATCGGCGTCTTTGCCCTGGGCGTGTGGCAGAATCGCCTTTTCCGCACGGTCTAGAGAAGAGGGAGGAGCTCATGGCGCTCAACGCTGGAGTCAGCTTCACGTGGGTCGGCCACGGGACCTGGAAGATCCGCAGCGCGAAGGGCAAGCAGGTCCTGATCGATCCGTGGGTCATGAACAACCCCGTCGCGCCTGAGGCGCTGAAGCGGGTCGACAGCTGCGACTTGATGCTCATCACGCATGGTCATTTCGACCACGTGGCGGACGCCCTGGAGATAGCGAAGGCGACCAAACCCAAAGTCGTGGCCAATTTTGAGATCGGATCGTGGCTGGGTTCCAAGGGGGTGGACAGCGATTCGATAATTGGCGGCAACCAGGGCGGGACGATCGACGTCGACGGGATCAAGGTGACGCTGGTGCATGCAGAGCACTCGTGCGGCATCACCGACGGCGACAAGATCGTCTATGGCGGCACCGCGTGCGGGCTCGTGATCGAGTTCGAAAACGGCTTCACGATCTACTTCGCCGGCGACACCGACGTCTTCGGCGACATGGCGCTGGTCGCCGAGCTGAGCGAGTTCGACGTCGCCTTCCTCCCGATCGGCGGTTTCTACACGATGGATCCTCATCGGGCCGCCAAGGCGGTCGACCTGCTGGGAGTCAAGACTGTCGTTCCGATGCACTTCGGGACGTTCCCGATCCTGGCGGGCCGGCCAAAAGCCCTCCAGGACCTGGTGGGACCGGGAGTAAAAGTGCTCGACATCAAACCCGGAGACACCGTCTGACGTTAGTAGTCCGGAGTGGAACACTCCTATGAGAGACATCATCGGCGCCCCGGCGGGTTGGCTGGCGCGCGCGATCAGGACCAAGAAGGTTTCCTCGGTCGAGGTGGTGCGCGCCCACCTGGAGCACATCCACACGGTCAACCCGCGCCTCAACGCGGTGGTGTTCGCCACCGCCGAAAGCGCCCTCAAGCAGGCGCGCGCGGCTGACCGCAGAAACAAGGGAAAGAGCGTGCTCGGTCCGCTCCACGGAGTGCCGTTCACGGCCAAGGACATTTTCGACACGGCCGGGCTTCCGACGACGGCCGGGCTGCGCATGCTGCGCAGCAACATCCCCGACCACGACGCTCCCGTCGTCGCGCGCATGCGCGAGGCCGGCGCGATCCTGATCGGGAAGACGAACTGTCCACCCGGCGGTACGGGCGACGACAGCTGGAACCCGCTCCACGGCGGCACCCGCAACCCGTACGACATCGCGAGGTCGCCGGGCGCGAGCAGCAGCGGCGAGGCGGCGATCATCGCGGCGGGCGGTTCCCCGCTCGGCATCGGAAGCGACTCTGGCGGCAGCATCCGGGTGCCGGCGGCCTACTGCGGAATCTCGGGCTTGAAGCCGACGACGGGCCTGGTCCCGGGTACTGGTGCGTACGGGCTCGTGGGTGGTCTGACCGACCCCCGCAGCCAGGTCGGTCCGATGGCCCGCTTCGTCTCGGACCTCGCCCTCGTGCTGCCAATCCTGGTGGGGCCGGATGGAATCGACTCCGGGGTCGTCCCGGTACCGCTGCCGAAACGCACCGCCAGGCTTGGCGATCTCAAGGTCGCCTGGTATACGGACGACGGCATGGTGAAGCCGGCGCCTGCGGTCGCGACCGCCGTGCGGTCGGCGGTTCATGCCCTGTCGGAAGCGGGCTGCGAGGTAACGGAGGCGCGCCCGCCTGCTCTGCACGAGGCGCACCAGGTGACGCTTGGCTATTGGGGCGACAAGCGGATGAGCCACGAACGCCTCTACCGGCGCTGGGATGCATTCCGTACGGCGATGCTCGGCTTCATGGCCGGCTTCGACGTCATCGTCTGCCCGGCTGCGCCGGACATCGCGCCTCCGTATCGGGCGAAGATCGTGGCGGCGCAGGCGTTCAGCTACACGATCCCTTACAGCCTCTCGGGCAACCCGTGTGTGGTGGTGAGGGCCGGCACGTCAACCGAAGGCATGCCCATCGGGGTGCAGGTGGTGGCCCGGAACTGGCACGACGACGTAGCCCTGCGCGCCGCCCGCCGCATCGAGCAGGCGCTGGGCGGTTGGCGGCCTGCTAGCGTGGTCGGGTGAAGTTCCGGTACTCGCGATGGGACGGCACCCAGAAGCTGGACGACCTCGACGCGGGCGACGTCCTCGACGCGCTTTCGGACGACCTGATGAACTACGGCGACCTGAACGCCGCCCTGCAGCGCCTGCTGCGGTGGGGCTCACCGAACATGCCGGGGCTCGAGCAGCTGCTCAAGCAGCTTCGTGAGGCGCGCGAGAGGGAGCTGGGCCGCTACAACCTCGACTCGACGGTCGAGCAGCTGCGCGAGCAGGTGCAGGACGTCATCGACACGGAGAAGAGCGGGATCGACCGTAGGCTCGACGAGTCGGAGACGGCCGAGGCTAAAAAGCTCATGGAGCGGATCGCGCGCAAGCGCAACGAGCAGCTCGACCGGCTGCCGGACGACCTCGGCGGCCGGGTCAAGGGCCTGCGCGATTACGAGTTCGTCGACGACGAGGCCAGGCAGAAGTTCGAAGAGCTGATGCAGAAGCTGCAGCAGCAGATGGTCGACCAGATGTTCCAGGGCCTCAAGGGCTCGATCCAGCAGATGCAGGGCCAGGACCTCTCGCGCGTTCGCGACATGGTCCGCGACCTGAACCAGATGCTGGAGCAGCGGATGGAAGGGCGCACGCCCGATTTCAACGGGTTCATGGAGCGTTACGGCGACATGTTCCCGCCGGGGATCAACAGCCTGGACGAGCTGCTCGAGCACCTCCAGCGACAGATGGCCCAGATGCAGTCGCTGCTGCAGAGCATGAGCCCCGAGGCGCGCGAGGAGCTGCGGCAGATGATGGATTCCCTCCTGCAGGACGATTCGCTCCGCCTCGAGCTGGCGCGACTGTCCGGGTTCATGCAGGCGATGATGCCGCCGTCCGAGCTGAGCGAGCGTTACCCGTTCTTCGGCGAGGACCCGCTCAGCATGGGCGAGGCGATGGGGCTGATGGAGCGCCTGCAGCAGATGGACCGCCTCGAATCGCAGCTGGAGCGCGGCAGCTTCCGCCCCGACGACGTCGACCGCTCGCTGGCGCAGGAGCTGCTCGGCAGCGACGCGCGCCATGCCCTCGACCAGCTGCGCAAGTTGACGGACGTGCTCGAGAAGGCCGGTTACGTGGAGCGCAAGGGCAGGCGCATGGAGCTGACGCCGCGGGGCATGCGGCGGATCGGCCAGTCCGCGCTGCGCGACATCTTCGACCAGCTCAAGAAGACGCGAATGGGCCAGCATCAGCTGTGGCGAGGCGGGATCGGCAACGACGCGTCCGACGAGCTCAAGGACTACGAGTACGGCGACCCCTTCCTGCTAGACCTCAAAGAGACGCTCTTCAACTCGATCGTGCGCGAGGGTCCGAAGGTCCCGGTCAGGATGGTCGCCAAGGACTTCGTCGTCCACCGCACCGAGCACGTCACGCAGGCGTCGACGGTGCTGATGATCGACATGAGCCGCTCGATGTTCCTGCGGGGCTGTTTTCTCGCCGCGAAGAAGGTGGCGATCGCGCTCGATTCACTGATCCGCAGCCAGTATCCGCGCGACTCCCTGTACGTGGTCGGCTTCTCCAACTACGCGGTGGAGCTCAAGCCGCAGACGCTGCCACAGCTGGCGCTGAACGACTACGTCTACGGAACGAACATGCAGCACGGCTTCCAGCTGGCGCGTTCGCTGCTCGCGAAGCACCGCGGCAACCGGCAGATCATCATGATCACGGACGGCGAGCCCACCGCTCACCTGGAAGACAACGGCCGCGCGTACTTCGCCTACCCGCCGACCTTCAAGACCATTCAGCAGACGCTCCGCGAGGTCAGGCGGTGCACGCGAGATCGCATAGTCATCAACACCTTCATGCTCGAGCGCGGCCCTTACCTGACCGAGTTCATCAACCAGATGACCAGGATCAACAAGGGCCGGGCTTTCTTCGTCTCGCCTGACCGCCTGGGTGAGTACGTCCTGGTCGACTACGTCAGCGGCAAGCAGCGGCGCCGGGCAAGCACGCGCCGCAGCAGTCGAATCGCGTAGAAATCAACTTGCTAGCGTTGCAGGGTTGGCCGGGGTCTCCCCGGCCACGACTTTGTCCCGTTCGACTCACAAGGGTGGCCAGGAGAAACCAATCCTTAAATCAGTCCCATCCACACACGGAAAGAGAGCAGGCGCGCGCGAAGCGCCCGCCGATGAGAGGCAACCCCGGGTTCCCTCTCATACTTGTTAAGCCATGCCCGCAAGAGAACGCGCCGCGCCCGAACGCCGAAACCTGAGCCCAGCCTCGCTTTACGAGCACGCGATCCGGCGCAACGAGGCGGTGATCGTCTCCACGGGGGCGCTCACCGCGGAGACCGGTAGGCACACGGGTCGGTCCCCCATGGACAAGTTCTTCGTCAAGGAGCCCACCAGCCAGGACGCGATCTGGTGGCACCCTGGCAACCAGCCCATCGCGAGCACGAAGTTCGATGGCCTGCTGAAGCGTGCGGACGAGTTCTGCGACACCCACGAGGTCTTCACGCAGGATGTCTTTGCGTGCGCCGATGCCCGCCATCGCCTCCGCGTGCGGGTCGTGACCGAGCTCGCCTGGCACAGCCTCTTCGCCCGCAACCTCTTCATCCGGCCGACAGCGGACGAGCTGATGGGCTTCGATCCGGACTTTGCGGTCATCTCCCTGCCGTCGCTGAAAGCCGACCCGAAGACCGACGGCACGCACAGCGAGACGTTCATCCTGGTCAACCTCGGCCGGCGCATCGTCCTCATCGGCGGCACCGGATACGCCGGCGAGATCAAGAAGTCCATCTTCACCGCCCTCAACTACCTGCTGCCCGCAAAAGGCGTCTTTCCGATGCACTGCTCGGCGAACGTAAGCAGCGGCGGCTCGGACGTTGCGCTGTTCTTCGGCCTCAGCGGCACCGGCAAGACCACTCTCTCGGCCGACCCATCGCGGCGCCTCATCGGCGACGACGAGCATGGCTGGAGCGACACGGGAGTTTTCAACTTCGAGGGCGGCTGCTACGCGAAGACGATTCACATCCGGAAGGAGTCGGAGCCTGAGATCTACGCCGCGACGGAAAGCTTCGGCACGATCCTCGAAAACGTCGTCTACGACCCCCGGACACGCATCCCCGACTACGACTCCGACGAGAAGACCGAGAACACCCGCGCCGCCTACCCGGTTGACCTCATCCCCAACGCGGTTCTTTCAGGGACCGGCAGGCACCCGAACAACGTGATCTTCCTGTCCGCCGACGCCTACGGCGTGCTCCCACCGGTCTCTCGCCTGGACGAGAGCCAGATCCGCCACTACTTCCTGTCCGGGTACACGGCCAAGGTCGCGGGGACCGAGCGCGGGGTCACGGAGCCTGAGCCGATCTTCAGCACCTGCTTCGCGGCGCCGTTTCTCGCGCTGCCTCCGGAGCGGTACGCCGACATGCTGATCGACCGCGTGAACCGGCATCACGCCGACGTGTGGATGCTCAACACGGGTTGGGTGGGCGGCCCGTACGGCGTCGGCCACCGGATGTCGATCGCCCACACCCGCGCGATCGTTCGCGCGGTGGTGCAGGGCAAGCTGCACGGGGTGGACACCCATCCCGACCCGATCTTCGGGCTGCAGATCCCCGACCACGTGCCCGACGTTCCGACCGAGGTGCTGGATCCACGCAGGACGTGGCCGCACCCTGAGGACTACGACCGCGCGGCCGGCAAGCTGCGCGCGATGTTCGAAGAGAACATCCACAGGATCGGCAAGAGCGCGTCCGCGGCCGGGTAGGAGCTCGACCCAGATGCGAGTCGCGATCGTGGGAAGCCGCCGCTTCTCCGATCCCCAACGCGTCACGGACTACGTGGACGGCTTGCCGCCACGCGCCTCGATCATCACCGGCAGCGCGAGCGGCGTGGACGCAGCGGCGACGAAGGCCGCGCGCGCGAAGGGCATCGCGGTCCGCGTCATGCCGGCCTCCTTCGAGGAGCTGTCGGACGCGAGCCGGTCTGCGGTGCGCAACCAGCGGCTGATCGACGCGTGCGATGTGCTCGTCGCGTTCTGGGACGGGACCTCCAAAGGCACGCGTGCGACGGTCGAGCGCGCGCTGGACTCGGGCAAGGAGGTCCACGTGTTCGTGGGCGTCGCGCGCGCCGCTTCGTAACATGGGACCGTGCCCGTAGCGATCGCCGTCCGCGCGCTCCTGTTCGCGAGGCTGCGCGAGCAGGCCGGCACCGCGACCGAAGCACTCGAGCTTCCTGGCGCCTCCACGATCGCGGATGTCTACGCGGCCTTGCGCCGCCTGCACCCCGCGCTTGAGTCAGACCGCAATGCGGTCCGCGCGGCGCTCAACCAGGAGTTCACCGACTGGACCGCGACTGTCGCCGACGGCGACGAGGTGGCTTTCATCCCACCGGTCAGCGGCGGGGCTCACGGTGTCGGCGTGCTGTTCGAGATCACCGTCGATCCCCTCGATTCCCGTCGCCTGGAGGCGGCTGTGGCGCACAGTAGCGCCGGAGCGATCTGCACCTTCACAGGCGTGGTGCGCGACAACTCGCGTGGCCGCGGCGTCACGCGCCTCGACTACGAGGCCTACTCCGAGATGGCCCTGGCGCAGATGCGCAAGATCGGCGAGGAGATCGCGCAGCAGTGGCCGGAGGCCCGGCTGGCGATGGCGCATCGCACCGGCAAGCTTGAGATCGGAGAGGCGTCCGTCGTCGTCGCGGTCTCGTGCCCGCACCGCGCCGAAGCGATCGCCGCGTGCAAGTGGGGCATCGACCGCCTCAAGGAGTCGGTGCCGATCTGGAAGAAAGAGTACGCAGCCGACGGGACGTTCTGGATCGAAGGCGAAGATTCGAAGCCGGCTAGGGGCTAATCCCTGACCCTCGCCACCGAGAGGCCGTCGCGGATTGGGATCACGATGCTATCCAGCCGCGGATGCTTGGTCACCAGCTCGTTGTAGTGGGCGGCGTTGCGCGTGTTCTGGCTGTCAGGTCGCACCACCTCGCCCTGCTGCAGGGCGTTGTCGGCCATCAGCAGCGCTCCTGGGTCAAGCCGCTCCATGCACAGCTCGAACACCTGGCGCGTGATGTCTTCAGACCGGAACGAGTTGATCAGGTCGATGAAGCACACGTCAAACCGGGTCTCGAGCTTTGCGAGCCCGGTCACCGCATTCTCTTCGAGCACCATGGCCTGCTTGCCGAACCCCGCCTGGGAGAAATTGGCGCGGGCCCGGGCGGCGCGCGCGTGGTCCAACTCAAAGGTCGTCAGCTCCCCGCCGTCAGCGCCGAGCAGCATCCAGATGCCGCTGTACCCGGTCGCCGTGCCCAGCTCGAGGATTCGCTTGCCGCGCGAGATCTTGACCAGCAGATAGAGCAGCGCCCCCTCGTGCGGGTCGACGATCGGGATGTTCTCGCGGCGCGCTTCATCCTCGAGCCGCGCCAGGACGGGGTCGCGCGGTGGCAGGAGACCGTTCATATAGGCCTGGAGTTCGTCGGTTGACTCAACTCTTCTCATCTGACAATCCTCTCAATCCTTGATCAAAGATTCGACGATCGGCTGCAGGGTGACTATGTACTCCGACATCCGGTCGATCCCGGCGTCCAGCACACCCTCGTCCAGCTGCGTGGCGGGCAGGGTTTCGTAGAGCCGGCGCCAACCGCGGTCCCAAGGCTCGAGCTCCGCATGCGGCAGGCTTGCCTTGACCTCCACCATGCGCTGACGAAAGAAATCGAAGGCTTCCTGGTTTTGGCTCGGCGCGCCTTCGAAATGGAGGCCGATCTCCAGCCGCCCGACGCCGGTGTGATGCCAGGCCTCGAAATGAAACTCGGACCGGCCGTAATGCAGCTTCATCAGGCGCCCCCGGCCGCGCGCACTGTTGAAGCCACGGAGAGGCGCCGGGAGCTGCGATTTGAGTCCCCTCCGCAGCCCGGCGAAGAAGTCCACCGGAGCGAGCACAGTCCCAATTGTCACCTCGCCGAAATATATCTCGTAACCTAGGTGCGGCAGTGGCATTCATACCGATCGTCACAGAGAACGAGGGCGGCAACCGCGAGCGAACCTTCGACATCTACTCCCGCCTGCTGAAGGACCGCATCATCCTCATCGGCAGGCCCATCGACGACGTGGTCGCGAACCTGGTCGTTGCCCAGCTCATCTACCTCTCGGCGGACGACCCCGAGAAGGAGATCCAGATCTACATCAACTCGCCAGGTGGCGCAGTGACCGCAGGCTTTGCCATCTACGACACGATGCAGTTCGTCCAGGCGCCGATCTCGACCGTCTGCATCGGCCGGGCGGCGAGCTTTGGCACGGTGGTCCTGATGGCCGGGGCGAAGGGAAAGCGCTTCTCACTGCCGAGCTCGACGATCCACATGCACCAGCCGCTCATCGGCGGCCAGGGGCTCCAGGGGCAGGCGAGCGACCTGGACATCCACGCGCGCGAGATCCTTCGCATCAAGGACGTCTTGAACGGCCTGATCGTCAAGCACACGGGGCAGTCTCTCGAGCGGGTCGAGCGAGACACCGACCGCGACTTCTTCCTGAACCCTCAAGAGGCTGTGGAGTACGGCCTAATCGACGGAATCATCCAGCAGACGCCGGCGCCCGTCCTCGCCGCCACTGGCTGACCAGCCCCGAGGCTCGCAGGCAGGCCCAGCCCATCACCACCAGGCCCGCCACCGCGGGCACCGGCGCCGGAGCGACGGCGGCAACCGCGGCGCCGGCAGACAGGATCACCCAGTCCAGCCAGGTCGCCTTGCCCCACACGGCCAGCCCGACGGCGACCATGACCAGGTCGGTCGGGAGCGCGTGAGGCGCGACGAGCGGGCCTCCGGCGACCAGGACGGCCGCGGCACCCTGGAAATCGGCCCGGCGGCGCCGGGCCAGGGCGAGCACGGCGACCAGCGCCACCAGCGATAGGATCGCCACCGCGTACCCCTGGACCGCTGAGGGCAATGCCGTGCCGAAGTGGGCGAAGTCGATCTCGCGGCTGCCGGGTCCGACCGGCCCGCTCAGCTTCGGGATCCACTGCAGAATCCATAGCGGGTTGAGCAGCGCCGCCGTGGCCCACATCGCGATGCCGGCCGTCGCCCAGCCGGCCAGAGCGCGCCACTGCTTCGTGAGCAGGAGAGCCGCCCCTATCGGCAGCACGAGCTGCGGCTTGACCAGGCTGAGGCCCAGGCACAGGCCGGCCAGGTAAGGTCGCGAGCGCAGCGCGATCGCGGCCCCGATGCCCAGTGCGACGAGGCCGTCGAGCTGGGCGTTGAGCAGCAGCAGCGCGGTCGGTACGGAGGCGAAGGCGGGAAGGATGGCCGATGGGGGGCGTGGCCGCACCGCGAGATAGAGGCCTAGCGCCAGGCACGCGAGCCCGAACAGGATCCAGAGCCGCCCGCCGATATTGGTGCCGAGGAGCTCGAACGGAACAGCGAAGAAGGCGACCCAAGCCGGTCCGACGAACGGAAGGATGCCGTGAATGCCTAGCGTGATCAGCGTCCGGCCGCCCGTGACTTCGAGCTCAACTCTGCGCTGAACGTCGAAGTCGTACAGGTGGCCGGGATCGCTGACCATGATCCGGCCTCCAGTCGCGAAGGCCGGCCAGTCGGAGTTGATGACGTCGCCGCTGCCCTCGATCAGCGGGTAGATGACGAAGGCGACGGCGACCGCGAGCAGTGCGACCGACCCGCGCCAGTGCCACCTGCTCATTTCGCCGATTCGATCCTCAGCCCGCGCATGACCGGCGTCATGAGAGCGCCCTGCACAAGCAGCGAGAGCAGCACGACGCCGTAGGCGACCACCGAAACGCGGCTGTCGACGCCGGCAACCCCCGCGACGGAGAGAGCGAGCGCAACAGACAGAGCGCCGCGCAGGCCTGCCCACACTGTGACGTGCCGCCACGGCCAGGGGATGGATGGTGGCCGCAAGGCGGCCAGGCCGAGGAGGGCGTACACCGGCGCCGCGCGGATCACCAGCATGATCACGAACGTGACGATGACGAGCCCGGCGACGGGCAGCAACGTCCATGCAGGCAATGCGGCTCCGACGAGGATGAACAGCACCGCGTTGAGCACGAACGCCAACAGGTTCCAGAAACCGAGGAGCTGCGGCCCGTGCAGCCGGCCGATCTGCGCACCGTACCTGGCAACAACGACTCCCGCTACGACGACTGCGACGATGCCGGAGGCGTGGACCAGGTCTGCCGCGAGATAGCTCCCATAGGCGATGACTAGCGTCGCGAGGATCTCGAGCTGCGCGTCTTCCGCAAAGCGCAGCAGGGCCAGGCCGAGGAAGCCCACCGCCAGCCCGATGAGCGTGCCGCCGACCGTGATCGCGACAAATCGCAGCGCGGCGTCACCGACTGAGGGTGTGCCGCTCAGGATCGTCGCCATGACGGCCGAGAACACCGCAACTCCGGTGCCGTCGTTGAAAAGGCTCTCGCCTTCCAGGATGGCCGCGAGGCCGGACGGCGCCTTGAGCCGACGCAGCAGCGTCACCACGGCGATTGGATCGGTCGCCGCGAGGATCGCGCCCACCAGCATGCCGCTTGCCCAGCTGAACCCCAGGATGAGATGGGTCAGCGTCCCGATCAGGAGCACGGTCATCGCCACCCCGACCGTCGCCAGCAGGCCGATGGCGACCAGCCGCCGCCTGAGCTCGGCGAGGTCGAGCGTCAGGGCGGCCTCGAAGACCAGGCCCGGCACGAAGGCGAGGAGAATGACTGTGCCTCCGATGCGCGGGAACTGCCCGCCGGGGAGGAGTCCCACGGCGACGCCCGCCGCCGCCAGGACCACCGGATAAGGCAGCAGCCGCGCGCGCTTCGAGACCAGGCCGAGCACCGTGGCGAGCGCGCCGACCAGGATGAGCAGCAGGAGAAAGCGCTGCTCCGAGGTCATCTGGCGATGCTCACAGCTCGAGGCTCATGCCGTCACGCGCCGCCTTCACCTCGGTGCCCAGGCGCTGCGTGAGGTCCGCGGCCAGCTCCCACGGATGGGCTCTCCACACGGTCATCCCATAGTGCGTGAGGATGGCGAGCCGCGGTTTCACATCGCGGATGATCCGCTCCGCGTCATCCAGGCACAGGTGTGGCAGCTCGGGGCGGCACTGCATGAGCACGACGTGGATCACCATCACGTCGGCCTTGTGCTGCTCGGCGATGCCGTCGTAGTAGGCGGAATCGGTGACCCACCCGAGGCGGTCGCCGAAGCGAAACCCGTACGTCTCGGACTGGTGCACGTGCCGCGGGCTCGTGGAGAAGGTCACGGCGCCCACGGTGTATGAGCGCTCAGGCTCGAGGCGGACGATCTCCTGCGGAAAGCGCCGGAGGTAGTTGAGCACCACCGGGTCTTCGTCGAGGGCGTCCGACGGGCAGAAGAGCCTGCCGCGCTTGCGGAATCCGCCCTCGGTCATCGCCTCGACCATCACGTTGACGTCACCCGAGTGGTCCAGGTGGCGATGGCTGAGCACGATGGCGTCGAGCTTCGTCAGGTCGACCTTTCGCTTCGCGTACTGCACGATCGCGCCCGGCCCGGGGTCGAGGCTCAGGCGGGTATCTCCTTCCTCGAGGTACAGGCCACCCGAGGCAGCCAGCTGCTTGGCGACCATGAATCGCGCGCCGGCGGTGCCCATGAACGTGAGCCTCACGTCCCCGCTCGCCGGGGAGGGTGTCCCGGCGCGCGACGCGCGCCCGGACGGGTGGGGGGACCCACTTTGGCAACTGCGGCGAGAGGCACCTGTGTCTTCTCGCCGAAGTAGCGCTCGTACAGCTCTGCGACGCGCTCCACCGTGTCGATCTCGTCGACGGGCTTGTCTTCCCTGATGCGCACGATGCGAGGAAATCGCAGCGCGAAGCCGCTCTTGTGGCGTCCGGAATGCTGGATCGAGTCGAAGGCGACCTCCAGCACGACCTCGGGGCGCACCAGCCGCACGTGCCCATGGTCCTCGATGGTGATCGCGAGAAAACGCTGGGTCATGGTGGCGATCTCGGCGTCCGTCAGACCCGTGTACGCCTTGCCCACGTTGACGAACCGCCCGCTGCTCTTGTCCTTGACGGCAAACGTGTAGTCGGATAGCACGCCCTTGCGCTTGCCGTGGCCCCACTCGGCAGCGGTGACCACGACGTCCAACGTCGCCAGCGGGCGCTTCAGCTTCAGCCAGGCGAGGCCACGGCGCCCCGGGGTGTACAGGCTGAGCGGGTCCTTGACCATCAGGCCTTCGTTGCCGCGCGCGCGAGTCTCCGCGAAGATCCGGTCCAGGTCGTCGGGCCCTGTCGACTCTTCGACCCGCGCCGGCAGGAACGGATGCGCGAGGCCAAGTCCCTCGAGCAGGTCGCGCCGGGTCTTCAACGGCTCGTCGAGCAGCGCGCGGCCGTCCAGCCAGAGCAAATCGAAGACGACGAGCACGACTGGCACCTCCTGCAGCAGCTCGCTCGAGACCTTCTTGCGCCCCAGCCTTCGCTGTAGCTCGAAGAAACGCAGCACCTTGCCGTCGCGATGCGCGAGGACCTCGCCGTCGAACAGCACGTCGTGGCCGATCGACGCTGCGCTCTCGGCGAGTTCCGGGAAAGCGCTCGTGGTCTCCTTCAGGTCGCGCGAGAAAAGCTCGACGCGAGCGCCCTGCCGGTGCATCTGGCAGCGGACGCCGTCGTACTTCTCCTCCGTCCACACGCGGTCGGCGCCCATCCGCTCGAATGCCTCGGCGGCGGTCTCCACCGGGCTCGCCAGCATGAAGCGCACCGGCTGGAAGAGCGTCACCGTGGTCGTGTCGAACTGCCCGTGCTTGCATCGCACCGCCGTCTCGCCGATGTCGCCGGTGATCAGGTGGACGCGCTTGACCTGGGTGATGGGAACGTTGAACGCTTCCGCGATCGCGGCCTCGACGAGTCCTTCGCTCAAGCCGATGCGAAGCTCGCCCGCGATGATCTTGATCAGGAAGCGCGCTGCCTTAGGGTCAAGGCGCTTGATGAGACGTTCCAGCGGCGCGGCCTTGGCCGCGCCCCGCGCAGTGCGAATCGCCTCTAGCGTTTCCTCGACCTCGGCCAGGGTGACCGACTCGGGCTGCGTGCGACCAGCGAGCGCCTCACCGGCCCAGTCACCGAGGTCCGAATGCTCGCGGAAGATGCGTCCGAGGTCTTCGTCGTCGAGCCCGGACACGGACGACACGATTTTGTTCACAGTCGACCATCCGAGGCCGAGCGTGCGACGCTTGGACGGGCTGAAGGCGCGGCCGGACATGAACACGGCGGCGCGGCGCAGGTCGTCATCCTCGAGCGTGCGTAGGTATGCGGCAAGGGCGTGCGTCTTTTCTAGGGTGGCCGGCGTCGAGCCGACCTCCGCCGCCGCCCGCGCGAACTCAAGCATGTCCGTGCACGGTGGCCTATCGTAATTCGCGATGCGGCGCTGCCCATACCTCGAGGAGTACCTGAAAGAGACGCGCGCTGTGCTGCGGGTCTATCGCTTCGACTGCCACGTGGACCGCAAGTCCAAGCGCAAGTACGCGCTGAGCGACAGCCCGCCCATCTGCGTGCGCAACTACGAGGACTGCCCCCTTTACCAATCCGAGAAGCGGCGTGAGGACCACACGATCACGCGCTACACCGATTGAGCTCCATGAACTGCCCGGTCTGCTCGGCCCCGGCACTACCCCTCGATGGAGCGTGCGTCTTCTGTCACGCGCCGTTGGGTGAGGAGCAGGACACGCATGAGCTACTCGACTACCTGGTGGAGAAGATTCCCAACGCCAAGGTGAAGCGGGGCCATCTCAACCGTGGTCCGATCACCGAGCTGGTCATCGACGTGGAAGGCAAGAGCTTCCGCGTGCGGGTCAAGAACGAGTCGCTGGAGCTGGTGCCCCCGGTTCACCTGACCGCGTGGGTCGACCTGCTGCTCACCAGGCTGAGCGACGCGGCCGCGTCCAATGCGGACCTGCGCCGCGCGGTTCTCCGGTCGGGCTGGGCCCTGCGCTAAGCGTTCCTCTAAAGAGCCAGGGCCAGCTGCTCGGTAGCTTCGAGCGCCGACGCGCGCACGCCGCGCTTGCGCAGGTGCCGCGCGAAATCCTCCGTGTAGCCGTGCACCGTGTAGACCTGGTCGGCGCCTGATCGCTCGACCACCTCCATCAGCTCATCGAAGTCACAGTGGTCGGAGAGGTCGAACGTCGCGTCGGCGCCGAACATCCGGGCGAACTCCACATCCTTGGCCCACCCGGAAACCAGGGCCGTCCTGTACCGACCGAGGCGCCGCACCTCGTCCTTGCCGGCGGGCGGGGAGATCACGACCCGGCCTGGCTCGACCTCGCCGTCGAGCTCGACCCATTGCGGCAGCGGACGGCCGGCGGTTGCGTAATCGCGCGCGCAGGGAGCGCACCGCTTCTCCAGCGCAAAGGTGAAGCCGTAGGGCGCGAGCGCCAGCATCACCTCTTCCGTCTTGCCGAGGGCGTGGCAGAGAAGCACCGGCGTGACGCGGCTGTCCAGCGCGCGGCGGCACCACTGCGCGATCGCCTCGATGGTCGAGTCCGGGTCGCCGAAACGGAAGTGCGGGCGGCCGTAGGTGCTTTCCACGATCAGCACGTCAGCCTTCGGGATGAACGTGGGCTGCGCGCCGCCGGGCTGGCGCAGCTTGATGTCGCCGGTGTAGAGCAGCGTCGTACCGAGGTGGTCGAACAGCAGCTGCGCCGAGCCGAGCATGTGGCCGGCCGAGTGCAGGGTTACGGTCGCCGGCCCGCGGCGCATCGGTTCCCGGTAGCCGAGCATCCGCCATCCCCGCGGGCGCCGTCCTTCCGGAATCAGGGCCAGCGTTTGTGGGGTCAGAAGCGCCTCCTTATGACGCCTTGCGTGGTCCGTGTGCGCGTGCGAGATGAACGCGAAGCTGCGCACCACCAGTGGGTCGAGCCACAGCCGGTGGCCCGGCAGCGAGACGCCGTGATCCCAGACCACCTCGCGAGTCATGGCGTTGTCTGCAACCTCACTCGGTCGGCCGCCGAGAACAGGTCGCGAGGGACATCGACTCCGAGCACCTTGTACGCCTCGAACGGCACTCCTATGTCCGCGACCCACACCTCGCCCGCGAGTCTGGGTCCATCGCTGGCGAGGAGTCCTGCTTTTGGGAGGCCCAGCGTGACGGTGACATCCGCTCGCACGCTTGGAGCGTAGGCGACGCCGGTGTCTGCGTCGAGCCCGGAAGGCACGTCGACCGCGATCACCTTCTTGCCTGAGCCGTTGATCGCCTCGATCCACCTGGCGAACGAGTCCTCCGGGCGCCGCGAAAGCCCCGTGCCGAAAATCGCATCGATGATCATGTCCGCGCCATCGAGCCGGAGCTCGGTCGAGACCTCCACCCCAATTCGGCGGAGTGCCTTCGCTTCCTGCTCGGCGGCGCCGCGCAGCCGGTGAACGTCGACGCAGCAGACCCGGGTCAGCCTGCCCCAGCGGTGCAGGTGCCGGGCCGCCGCGAGTCCATCACCCGCGTTGTTGCCCACCCCGCAGACCACCGCCGTCGCCTCTGGGCAGAATCGCGCGACCTGCCAGCCGGCAGCCTCCATGAGCCAGTCAACCGAGATCCCGAACCGCTCCACGACGAGCGCGTCGACCTCCTTGACCTGGCGGCTGGTCAGCTCAGGAAGGGCGCTGGACGACAAATGAGCAGTAGGGGTCGTGGCGGTGGATGGAATCGGCTTGCGAGATGGCGGTTCCGAGTAGGCGCGACATCAGCTGCGGGGTGATCGTACAGACCTGAGGGAACTTGAGCGCCGTGTTGCGGAAGGGGCAGTTGTGGATCGTGACCTTGACGCCCTCGGGCGTCTCGCTCTGCTCGGCCAGCGTTCCGGCCCGTCTGATCCACGTCACCACCCGGCGCAGCTTCTCGTCGAACTCCAGGCCGTCGAGATCCGGCTCGATGGCGGTCGCGTGGCGAGCGGCGACCCGCGAGAAGACCTCGTCGAGGGCGTCAGGCCCGCCCATCGCCTGGACCTCCTGGAGGACCATCGTGGCGAGCTGCCCGTACCGTTTGGGGAAGACCGAATCGGCCCGCTCCGTCAGCGCGAACAGGAGGGCGGGGCGGCCGCGGCCGCTACGTTCGGGATGGCTGACGACCAGGCCGTCCCGCTCGAGGTTGGTCAGGTGCTGGCGCACCGCGTTGGGCGTGACCCCAAGGTCCGTCGCGATGGTTTCCGCGCTGCAGCGGCCCCTGCGGCGCAGCAGCTCCAGGACTTCCATGCGGGTCGAACGGCCGGCGATCATGAAGGGCACATCCGGTCGCTGGCGGTCGATGCTACCACAGCCCAGGATCATTTATTACAGATCCTCCTTGACAAATTGGGAGAGGGTCGTAAAATTTGCCTCGGGAGAAAGATAGATTGACGATGATCAAGCAGGCCAGCCGCGCGATCGAGCACATGACCGCCAAGGAGCGGAGGATCCAGCGCGCCAAGTACGCGCGCCGGAACAAGATGCATCACATCGACAAGCTCCTCAACGAGCTCGAGATGCTCAACCTTGCGGACCAGCGGCAGATGCCGCCGGTGCTCTCGGTCGCGATCAACAAGATCATCGAGGAGTCACCCGAGGTGACCGTCCTGGCGCAGGCGAAGCCCGCCTCCGTGATGGAGGCGATGGACGCCCTCTACGAGATCCAGGACAGCTTGATGTACAACCAGATCGAGGACGAGTAAGCCTTAAGGTAGGCCGCAGAGGCCGGTTTCGAATACGAATCCGGCCTCATTCTGCGTCTTGGGTCGGTTCTGATGCATCTGCAACCAGATCGGTTTGTGAACTCCGATGGCCTGCGCACATGTAGTAACCAGATCGGTCTGTGACCGTTGACTTGGCAACCAGATAGGTCAGTCCAAGTAGGCCCCAGGGGGCTGGCAATCCAGGTGCAGTTCGCGTAATCGTCGGGCGACATCGTCGAGCACCGTGTTGAAGGTCGGCAACCGAAGCGGATCCCGCTCAATCAGGCCGGTCAGACGCTGCACCGCGGGAGCGTCAGGGTTAAAGCGCCAGGACGATGCCAGCGAACTGAATCACTACCCAGACGACCCCGAGGACACAGATACGTCCGGAGGGTAGCTTGGCCTGGGCGCGGCACGAGGCGCCGTTACGCACCCGCTGCCCGGGATTTCATAAAGGTGCACGAACGGCCTCAAGCTCCGCGAGGACTCGACGGGTCGCGCGGCCTGAGCGCTCTGGAGTTATCCGGTGCCTCTGCTCCGGGACGTCTCCCGAGCAGGTCGAGAAGCTCGTCGCTGTATTCCGCGGCCAGAACGTCTCGCACCGGGAACCGGTTGAGGTACGTTGACCTGAATCGATCGGTACGCACCTGGGTATGCCAGTGCGGCCG
This sequence comes from Candidatus Dormiibacterota bacterium, assembly GCA_039935415.1. Taxonomy (GTDB): domain Bacteria; phylum Chloroflexota; class Dormibacteria; order Dormibacterales; family Dormibacteraceae; genus Palsa-870. The sequence goes on along the minus strand of JBDTKH010000004.1, from coordinate 3,525 downwards.
GCTCGTAGTTGTTCGCGTCCACGTACAGCGCTCCGCGGTCGTTCAGCAGAGGGTAGAGGTCGTAGACCTCGGCGGCCACTGTCGCCTTCCCGCCGATCTCAGATTCCACAAATGTCGTTGCCGACCTCCACGGGATCGAAGATCCCATAACCCCGCGCGCTCTCCCAGTTACCGAGCTGTGCGCGTTCCGCCGCGGCATTCGTGTACTGAAGCCATAGTCCGGCGCCGACGGCAATCAGCGCGATGGAACAGGTATCAGGGAACCTACTTGGCGGGTAGACTGCTCGCGGTGCCGCCGATTCTGGTTAGCCAATGAAGCCTGAGATATCGGCGTTCGCGTTGGCGATATTGGTGTTTGCGCTGACTGCATGTGGCGGGGCAAGTCCGATGGCATCGGCGACCACCCACCGCTTTAGCATCAAGTCCGGTGGCCTGGACCGAAGCTATGTCGTGTTCAGACCGGCGGGCCTGGCCACATCCCGTGCTGTTCCCGTCGTCTTCGTGCTGCATGGCCTTGGCGACAGCGGCACCTCCATCGAACAAGCCACCGGTTTTGACGCTGTGTCACAAGCCAACCAGTTCGTCGCCATCTACCCTGATGGCTATGCCAACTCGTGGAATACGGGCGCCGGAGTTGGGCGGGCCGAGCAGGTGGGCGTCGACGATGTGGCCTTCATCGAGGCAATCTTGGCCCAGGAGGCCAAGGACCAAGCCATCGACCCTGATCGCGTGTTCGCGACCGGCTTCTCTCTCGGCGCCGTGATGACTCACCACCTGGGCTGCGAACTGTCCTCGAGGATCGCGGCGATCGCGTCTATGGAGGGCGCGCTCTGGGGACGTCCGTGTCGCCCTAACAGGCCGGTCTCGGTGCTGCAGATTCATGGAACGCTCGACGCGGCTGTTCCTTATCCCGGAATGGTTCGCGAGCTCGAGGGTGGAAGCCTCGTGGATCGAAACATTTCGACCGTCGATCTCTGGAAACAACTCGATCAATGCAACAAACCGCCGTCCCACGCGGTCACCGGCTCAGTGACAAGGGACGTCGTGACGGGCTGTTCGCAGGACACCGCGGTTGCCCTGTACACCGTTGACGGCCTCAATCACGACATAGCGTCACCTCCCCAACTCGATGAAGCTGCCGAGATCTGGGTCTTTTTCGCCGCTCACGGGCGCGCAATTCCGAAGTAACGCCTACAGTTACGTAGAGCCGGCTCGCCCCGCAGAATGTGGCCGTCGACGCCGGAGAGTCACCGGATCCGGCCGGCCTTGAGATCTAGTTTGTTGGGAGCCCGGTATTTAACCCGGGCATCTCGGTCCCGAACCGCGCCCACGACGGCCTGACAGGAAGGTCAATCAAGAGGACGTTCCGGAGGAGCGACTACCGTCGGCTCCTTCCCCAGTCTGTCAAAGCGCCTTTCCCGTTTTCCGTCCGGCAACTATCCGTCCCAGCCTGCGCTGTACACCTCTGTTAATTGGTTCGCGCGGGTGGGTCACTGCGGACTCGAACCACCCGCTCCAGGGTGCGCAGTGTTCATCGCGTCGAATGGGTCGGTCCGCCGCAGATTAGCCATTCCAGCGACGCGCGTTTCGACGCAATTTCACATTGGTAATTAAGTCGCTCAATGGTGGCCCTTCAGGCAACCAGATGGAGGACTCCAATACGAAAGGCGCTGTCATGAGCCATGTGGGCAGTCCGCGTGATGTACAACCAGATCGAGGACGAGTAACCCGCTCCAGCTGATTACATAGGCCGGGCTCCTGGGAGTCCGGCCTCTTTCTTTTCCAGGAGGCTTTGGGATGAAGGTCATGGTGGTCAACAACCTGACGCTCGACGGCGTGATGCAGGCGCCGGTCCGACCCGATGAGGACCGGCGCGGCGGTTTCGAGCACGGCGGTTGGGCGCTGCCGTACGGCGACGCGGTAATCGCCGAGGTGATGGGAAAGGGCATATCCCGGGGCGGGGCATTGCTCCTGGAGCGGCGGACGTATATGGACTTCTCTTCGGTCTGGCCCAACCGCACGGACAACCCGTTCACCGAGGTGCTCAACAACACCCAGAAGTACGTGGCTTCACGCACGCTGAAGCATCCCTGCCATGCAAAACTCCACGCTCCTCGACGGCGACGCGGTGGGAGCAGTCGCAAAGCTCAAGAAGCAGCGGCCGGACGAAGGTCTTGTGATCCTGGGCAGCGGCGAGCTGGTGCAGTCGGTGATGCGGCGCAACCTGATCGACGAGTACGTGCTTCCCAGCCACCCACTGGTCCCTGGGTCTGGCTGCCGGCTCTTCGCCGAAGGCGTGTCTGCGAAGCTTCGGCTCATCGACACCTTCCCGACCACCACCGGGTGGTGATTGCGACCTATCAGCCCATGGAGCGCGTCCATTGAATCCTGCTTGACACCTAGCGGTGTCAGGCATAGCATCGCTAGGTATGCGGGGCGAAGTTCTCAAGGGTCACCTCGACCTGCTGCTGCTCGCGACCGTAGCCGCCCGCCCGGGACACGGCTACGAGATCCTTGGCGAGCTGCGCCGGCGCAGCGAGGGCGCCTTCGAGCTGGCGGAGGGAACGGTCTACCCGGCGCTGCACCGGCTCGAGGAAGCCCGCCTGCTTGCCAGCCGCTGGGTCGAGGTGGCTGGTCGCCGGCGGAGGGTGTATTCGCTGACCGCCGCCGGGCGGCGAGCGCTCGCGCGACAGGAGAGGGAGCTCGACCGGTTCGTGATCGGAGTGCGCGCTGTTCTCGGGACCGCATGATGAAGACCATTCCCCACTTCCTCGATGAATTTGGTGATGCGCTGAAGCTCTCCGGCTCGCGCCGCCGCCGCGTCCTCGCCGAGGCCCACGACCATCTGGCCGAAGCCAAAGAGCGCGGGATCAAAGCCGGGCTCCGACCCGCGAAGGCCGAGGCTGCGGCTGTCGAGGCCTTCGGAGAACCGGCGGACCTGGCGACGCGGTTCGAAGCAGATTTCCGAACCCGAACATTTGGCCGAATCTCGAGTGTCGTGGACGCGATCGATTCCTGGCGCGCAGATCATCCAATCGCCGGCGCGACTCTGCTCGTTTTCCCTGTCATAGCCCTCATGGCTGCGTTCTGGTCCCCGGCGATCGCGCTGGGGGGCGTGCCAATCTGGATGGCGTATGTCTGGGTCGGACGGCGACTTGCGCCGAGGCACGAGCCAGGCTATCGCCGCCTTCGCTACCCGTCGATCTGGTTTCTCAACAACCCGAAGCCTTACCACCCGCCGGTATCGGACGGCTGACGGTTTCTAGGAGTCGCTCTCAGCCTGGCGGACGCGCTGGCTGAGGACCTGGAGCAAGCGGTACGCGACGTCCGGGTGCTCCTTCAGGAACGGCTTGAAGTTCCATTCGGGGATCGTCGCGAGCTTGACGTCGGTGTCCGCTTTGATGTTCGCGCTGCGGCCTTCGTGGTCGAGGAGGGCCATCTCGCCGAAGGAGTCCCCCGGTCCGAGCTTTCTCGTTTTGCCCTGCACCGTAGAGACTGTGACGTCGCCTTCGAGGATGATCATGA
>JBDTKH010000003.1:0-62807 GCA_039935415.1 Candidatus Dormiibacterota bacterium | reverse complement strand
GAACGACCCCGCCGATCTGCGCCAAATCGACGAACGCGCCGAACTCTTCGCCCGATCCGTAGCAGCCGCTGCCCATTAGGGTCGGGTAGAGCAATTCGAGGTTGCCGGCGCGCAGAAGGAACCGCCGGTTCCTTCTCATACCTCTAATGAGGCTCCGCCTCAGACCGCCGAGTCATCCATGAAGGCTCCAGTGGCGCGAGAATGATGGCGCCCGCCCCAAGGTGTATTGGGCATGGGGGAGCGGCATGGGCGGGAGCAACAACATCAACGAGATTTTGGACGGGCACGTGGTCTTGGACTTGGAGTGCCTGGATCGCATCTATCTCAACGCCTATGTCCCTTGCCTCCAAGTCGGTGGTCAGGTGGTCACCTTCTTGACCCGGCACCTGGGCTACCCGATCCCATCCCCGGCGCTCTTCGCCAACATCGGTAACCACTTCCGGGAGGAGGTCAAGCGCTTCGCACATAAGCAGCGCATCCCTTTGATCCAGTTCAAGCGGAATCAGCGCAAAGCTGAGGTCATGCAGCCCTACCTGAAGGCAGCTCGGCGACCTGGAGTGGTCGCCATCGGCCTCGCTCAAGAGTTCCAGTCCGTGTTCGAAGGCTACAACTGCGCCACCGAGTCTCCGGGTGCTGCCCACTTCGGCTTCCGCAAAGCCGAGCGGCGGGTGACTGTCTACTACTTCTACATCTGGGACGCCGAGTTCGGCCCCGGCTTCATCAAGATCTGCTCCTACTTCCCCTACCCGGCCAAGGTCTGGCTCAACGGTCATGAGTGGGCGAAAAGACAAGCCACTGCCCGCGGCCTGGCCTACACCGAGCTCGCCAACGGCTTCGCCAGCTGCACCGACCCGGCGACGTTGCAGGCCATCTGCGATGAGCTGGGGCCAGAACAGATTCAGGCCTACTTCCAGCGCTGGATGGCGTGCATCCCGACTCCCCTCGGTGCTGCCGAGCAGGAGCGCGGTTACTGGTGGGAGCTCTCCATGCGCCAGATTGAGACCTCGCGGACATTGGTCTTTGGCGCACCACGCCACGCCCGCTCTTTCTTCGAGAGCCTGATCAGCGACAACCTCGACCTTGGCCGCCCCAATGAGATCCAGCTCATCTTTGGGCGCCAGGTCCGCAAGAACACCATCGGCACCTTCTCGACCAAGGTGGTGACCCAAGACACCGAGGTCCGCATCAACGTCTTCTATCGCAACTCCCGCCTCAAGCAGTACCTGAAGGAAGGCCGGGCCTTGCGTATCGAGCTGGTCTGCAACTCCCCCGCCGACCTCGGCTGTCAGCGCCGCTTGCTCAATCTGCCCGAGCTCCAAAGCAAGGCCCGTGCCGTCAACCGGCGCTTGCTTACAATCCAGCGTGCCGGCCAGGGCTGTGCCATATCGACCACGCTCTTGGAGCGGGTCGGACAGCCCTCGCTTGAGGAGGGCCAACGAACCGGAGCCTTGCGCTTCGGGGATCCGCGCGCAATGGCCCTGGTCGGCGCTCTCTGCGCCAGCGTGCATGCCGTCTCCGGCTTCAGCAATGGGAGCCTGCGTGCCCTCGTTGCCGGACTGCTCGGCGCGCCTTACACCGCAGCGCAGATGAGCTACGACCTGCGTCGGCTCCGCCTCAAAGGCCTGATTCACCGCTCCGAGCATCGCTACACCTACGCCCTCACCCCCGATGGGGTGCGGGTGGCGCTCTTCTACACCAAGCTCCATAACCGGCTCCTCCGGCCCTTGCTCGCCGCCGACCACCCGCCGGCACCGCTGGAGTTGCGTCAAGCCTTGCGCACCATCGACCGTTGCCTGGACGGCTATGTCGAGAGGGCCAGGATCGCTGCTTGAGAAATCTTGCTTCATTTCTTCAGATCCCGAAAACCAAGGAACTCTAGTAACCCGGGCCGGTAAACACCGAACGTGAGAGCCGGCGTCGGAGTCCTTGGCGTGTTGATCTTGCTTGCGGGCGCGGTGTTCGCTGGTCAGGGCCTGGGGTTCATCCCCGGCAGTTTCATGACCGGCGACATCCACTGGCTCTGGATCGGCGGTGTCATGGTCGTCGTCGGCCTCGCGCTGGGCGCCGCGGGGTTTCTCGGCCGGCCGAGGCGTGCTTAGGGCCGCCGCCCTACAAGCTTCAGCCCCTCACCACAAGCCTGCGCGCCGGGCGCGGGCAGGACGCGCTACCCGCGAGCTACTGATTGCGACCCTAAGGGGGGAGGGGGCTTGAGCAATAGCCAGGCGCTTCTCCCGTTGAGCCGATCCCATTGACCCTGGCATTGGACGCATCGGGTGGCGGCGGGCTGGAACTCCAAACGCGCCGGTGGAATGGGACGTCCGCAGCCCTCGCAGATTCCGTATGCACCCCCTCGCAGACGCTCGAGGGCGCGTTCGACCTGCTGCCGGTTCTGGTCGAGCAGGTGGACCAGGAGGTCGGTTGTCTGACGATCGGACAGCGCTTGCGCCAGGTCGACGTCCTCGGGAATCCCGGTGATCACGCCGCCGGTCACATCGTTCAACGGCCGGTGCAAGCCAGCCTCCTCGCCGCACTGCGCGGCCAGGAGCTCGAGCTGCCGGCGGTCGGCCTCGAGCCTCGCCTCTGGAGCGTTTTCTCGTCGATTGCGAGCTCCCATCTGACAAACCCCCATCCAAACTGACTTTTGTCGTGGCGACGTCTGGATTCATGACAACGCCGTACCGGGCTGCGTACCCGGTCGCGCACAATTAGTCGCCTGATGGCATCTCCGCTGATCTCCCCTGTCCCAATCGCGGCCATTTTGATCGCCGCTGCCGCCATCGCCGGTTGCCAGCCGGGTTCCAATGGGCGGCCGGTGCCGAGCGTAGCCCAGATCGGAAGCACAATCAAGTGTGCATCTGGGGACCATGGTCTCGATGACTCGCAGGTAGGTTGGGGGTTCTGCTACCCGGGCACCTGGCATTACATTGAGCGCGCGCAGGGCAGCCAGAGCCCGGCCCCTCCCCAACTTGATCTGACGTTCGAAATCACAAACATTCCCTGCGTTTCGCCGGCGCCGGGCGCGTCAACTCATGCCGTCTGTACCCCTGCGCCTCCTTGCGTGTCGCCCGGCCCTGGCGTCCCACTCCAGCCGAGCTGTTCCGACGGCGCCGGCCTCTTCGCCTTCATGATCATCTCGACGTACGAGCGCGGGGGCGCCCCGAGCCTGGCTGCGTGGGAGCAGGCCAACATGGCCTCCATTGCGACTGGTGAACCGATCGCGTGGGGCAACGCCATCGAGGCCGCGAGGCTGGCCGATGGGCGGCGCATAGCGTTGACGCCGCAGCACGTGGTGATCCTAGACCTGCGTTCTGGTACAGGTAATCTGGACCTCGAAGCTCAGATGTCTACCCGACTGAACACCTGGAAGTTCGTCCTCTAGGAGTCTCGCTGAAGGCTTTGCTAGGGCCTCTTGAACAGGGATTGCATCTTGATCGCGAGGCCCATGTCGCCCTTGATCTTCAGCTTGCCCTGCATGAACGCGGCCGTGCCGTCGAGCTGGCCGGTCATGATCTTCACCCAGTCGCCGGCGTCGGCGAGCAGCGTCAGGCTCGCGGCGTCCGGGGGATCGCCCTTGCCGGACTCGGCAACGCCGTCGTGAATCTTGACCCACCACTTGCCTCCGGCATCGCCGGACAGGTCGAACTGGATGGTGGCCTTGGTGCTTCCCGCCTTTTCCGGAATGAGGTACTTCGGCAGGGCGTCGACAATCTGGTCAGGTGACAGTTGGACTTCGGACATGCGCTCCTCCTGAGCAATCGCAGGTGTGGACCTGCGGCCAACCCAGTTTAGTAGAGGGCCGAGGTCGTGGAGAATTCCCGCATGGTGATTGAGGGGCTGACCGAGGTGGCGGCCGACGTCTTCGAGCTGCGCCTGCCGATTCCGTTCGAGGACGGGCTGGTCAACGTCTTCCTGTTCCCGGATGGAAAGGATGCGGACCTGCTTGATTGCGGGATGAACTCCGAGGAGTCGGTGGCCATGATCAGGCAGGCGATCGCCAACGTCGGAGCGAAGCGTTTGAGGCGGCTGGTCGTCACGCACATCCACCCCGATCACTACGGCGCAGCAGGCATTTTCGCCGGCGAAGGCCTGGCCGACCTGTACATCCACCGTCTCGAGGTGCCGCTGGTCCACCCTCGCTACGTCGAGCTGGAGCATCTCGTTGGTGAGGTCCGCAGATATCTCCTGGTCAACGGCGTGCCGGTTGACGACGCTGAGATTCTCAGCAACTCTCAGCGCGCCCTCAGCGACGTGGTGAAGACGGCCGAACCATCCGTCCAGCTCGACGGCGCCGAGCTGCTCGACGTCGGTCGCCGGCGCCTGCGTGTCGAGTGGACGCCGGGCCACTCGCCCGGCCACATCTGCCTTTACGACCCGGTCGACAAGCTGTTGTTCGCGGGCGACCACATGCTTCCCGATCTCTCGCCGAACATCGGGCTGCACCCGCAGAGCACGCCAGACCCGCTACACGAATACCTGGACGGCCTCGAACGGCTCGCCCGGTACGAGCCGCGGCTCATCCTGCCGGCCCATGGACGGCCGTTCTCCAATGCGCCCGCTAGGGTCAAGGTGCTCGTCGCGCATCACCGGCGGCGGCTGGAACAGATCGTCACGATCGTCGGGGACGCCGAACGGACCGGCTGGGAGGTCGCGCTCGAGCTGTGGGGCCCGCGCACGATGCTCTACGAGAAGCGACTTGCCCTCCAGGAAGCGCTGGCCCACCTGCAGGCGCTCGCCGTCGAGCGCCGCCTGACCAAGTTGGTCACGCCCGCGTCCGTGCGCTGGAGGGCATGAGAGGAAACCCCGGGTGTTTCCTCTCATCGCGCGTGCGGCTTCGCCGCAGGCGCTGCTCTCCTTCCGGTATACGGTTGGGTCTTAACTTATTAGTTACTCCTGGCGCCGCTCGCAGTGGGGAATACAAAGTCGCGGCCGGGTGAAACCCAGCCGCCCCTACGACGCCAGACGCCTTTGGGGAGGGCTACCGAGACCTCGCGATCGCACGCGCCGGCTTGATGCCGAGCGGGAACAGCTCCGCGGGGTAGCAGCCGACGCCGACGACACCCGGCCCGGCGTGAGCGCCGACCACCGGGCCCAGCGGCTGGATCATCAGCGTCTCCGCGATCGGGTCCAGCTCGCGTCCGATTCGCTCGGCGTCGGCTTCCGCGTCGGCGTGGCCGACGATGATGCACACGCCATGCCCGCGATCCACCTCACGCGTCAGCTCGACGACACGGTGCAGAGCACGCTCGAAGGTGCGCACCCGTTCGAGCGGCGTGACCAGGCCATCGCGGATGCAGAGGACCGGTTTTACCTGCAGCACGGAGCCGAGCAGGGCGTTCGCGCGCCCGATGCGGCCGCCGCGACGGAGGAACTCGAGCGTCGCAACGGAGAAGTACGTCTGCACCTGCGACCGCATGTCGAGCACCTTGGCCTCGATCGTCTCGGCCTCCGCTCCCTTTGCCGCGAGGCTCGCCGCCACCAGCGTGACCAGGCCCAGCGACATCGACACGAGCTCGGAGTCCACCACCCTCACGCGCTTCGGATCGGTCATCTCGGCGGCGTGGCGCGCTGAAGCGTACGTCCCGCTCAGTTTCTCGGAGATGTGTATCGAGACGATGGAGTCGTGGTCGGCCAGGAGGGCGCGGTAGGTCTCCGCGAACTGGCCTGGTGACGGCTGCGACGTGGTCGGATGCGTGGTCGCGGCGGGCAGGCGGCGGTAGAACTCGGCCGGGGTGATTTCGACTCCGTCGAGCAGGCTCTTGTCATCGAGGTTGAGCGTGAGCGGCACCACGCTGACCGATCGGGCTTTCGCGAGCTCAGGAGGCAGGTCGGCGGTCGAGTCGGTGACGATTGCAACGCGCGACCCTTTCATTCGGTCGGCTCGGTCGGCCGCTCTTCCGGCGGCGGATCATCGGCCCGACGGTAGCGCCGGCTGCGAATGAAGCGGATCTCGAGCGGCCGGATCGCGACCAGCATCACGATGACGATGAAGGTCGTGAAGAGCGCGACGGCGTAGTAGCCAAAGCCAACGGCCATGCCGAGGGACGCGACAACCCAGATCGAGGCTGCGGTGGTAAGGCCTTTGACGTCGACGCCCTGCCGGAGGATGGTCCCGGCTCCCAGGAACCCGACTCCGGTCACGATCTGGGCGGCGATGCGCGTGGGGTCGACGCGAGTCCCGAAAGCGGGTTCCAGGCCGAGGGCGGTGAACATACAGGCGCCGACTGCGATCAGCGCCATCGTCTTCATGCCTGCGGCATGGCCACGGATCTCTCGCTCGGTGCCCAGCACGAGGCCGAGCAACAGGGCGACGAGGATCCGAAGGAAGAGGTCGGCCTCGCCGGTGAGAGGCAGCTCTCTAGCCCCGGCCGGGCCGGCCTCCGGGCTTGTCCTGGGTGCCAGGCTCGTCCTTCGCGCCAGGCTCGTCCGGCAGCTCCGGCAGGTCGAGGCTGTTCACGAAGTCGCGAAAGACGGCGAGGCGCTCCTCGTCGACCGGCGTCTCAGTCCTGTCCTTCTCCATCCCATCCTCGTCAGCCTCGGGGATGATGCCCGCGGTCTCCATGACCTCCGACGCAACGAAGATCGGGCACTCGACGCGAACGGCGAGCGCGATCGCGTCCGAGGGCCGGGCGTCGAAGTCCAGGTCGCGCCCGTTCTGCTTGACGTAGAGCCTGGCGTAGAACACCTGGTCGGCGAGGCGGGTGACGACGATGCGCTTGACGCTGATTCCGAGGTCGCCGAAAGCGGTCGCCATCAGGTCGTGCGTGAGGGGACGACCCAGGGGGTTACCGGAGATCTTGGTGGCGATCGCCTGGGCCTCGAAGGAGCCGATCCAGATCGGGAGGTATCGGTCGGCCTCCTTCTCCTTGAGGATCACCAGATGCTGGGCGGTCGGCATGTGTATCCGGATGCTGTCGACCGAGACCTCGATGAGGTTTTTCATCCTCGGGCTCACTATACCTTTCGGACCTCGGCGCTCCAGCGATTTGAACTTGCCAACCCGGCCTTTTGGGGCCTCGTAAAATCCAAGAGTGGCGAAGGGGAAAAGGGGACGCGTCGTTCTGATCGACGCCCACAGCCTCATCTACAGGGCGTTCTTCGCGCTGCCTCCGATGAGCACGTCCGACGGCCAGGTCACGAACGCTGTCTACGGCTTCACGTCCATGCTGGCTATCGTCCTCGCCTCGCGGCCCGAATACGCGATCGCCGCGATTGACGTCGCCGCTCCGACCTTTCGGAAGAAGGAGTACGAGCAGTACAAGGCCGGCCGGCGGGCGATGCCCGACGATCTTCGACCCCAGCTCGAAAAAGTCCGCGAGGTGCTCGAATCATTTTCGATCCCGATCTACGGCATTGAGGGCTTCGAGGCGGACGACGTGATCGGAACGCTCTCGCGCATCGCCGAGGAGCGCGGCCACTCGGTGACCATCGTGTCGGGAGACCTGGACTGCCTGCAGCTCGTTACCGAGTCGGTCGAGGCGTTGGTCCCGAGGCGCGGCATCACCGACACCTTCGTGTACGGGCCGGACCAGGTACGCCAGCGATACGGGTTCGAGCCGCCGCAGCTCATCGATTTCAAGGCGCTGCGCGGCGACACGTCCGACAACATCCCGGGCGTGCCTGGCGTCGGCGACAAGACCGCCGCGAAGCTGGTGCAGGACTTCGGCAGCGTCGAGACGCTTCTCGAGCGGGTCGATGAGTTGCCGGAAGGTCGCCTGAAGACTTCCCTCAAGGCCAACGCCGACCAGGTGCGCCTTGGCAAGCGCATGGTCACCATAGTCCGCGACGTCCCCGTGGAGCTGGAGCTGGATCGCGCACGCTGGACGCGTTACGACTACGAGAAGGCGCGGCTGGTCTTCGACCGTTTCGAGTTCAGGCAGCTGCTGAGCCGCTTCCCGCCACCGGACCAGGTGCCCGTGCAGCCGAGCCTCGCGTTCGAGCCGGCGCCGCGTGTCGCGGGCCTGAAGGTGGTCGAGGATGCGGCCGAGGCGGCGAGCCTGCTCGACGGGGCGGAGCACGTCGGCGTTTTCGCTTTCAACGAGGGCGCCGGCCGTGCAGCGCGCATATGCGGTCTTGGCGTCTCAACCGGGTCGAAGACGTTCTACGTCGCGACGGCGGACGCGATGGACGCAGTGGCAAGCACCCTCTCCGAGGGCCGTCCCATCTCCGGCCACGACGCGAAGGAGACCGAGCTCGCGCTCCGCTCCCTTGGCGGCGGAAAACGTGAGTGGGCCTTCAGCACGTTTCTGGCGGCATACCTGCTTGGCGCGGGCTCGCGCGACCCGCGACTCGAAGACCTGGCTCGCGAGTTCCTCGATGTGACCCTGGTCAGTACCGAGCAGCTGTTGGGCACGGGCCGCTCGGCGCGCAAGCCCAGCGATGTCTCCGTGGATGAGGCGGCAGAGTTTGCCGCGCGCCGGGCCGAGGCGATTCTCAACCTGAGGCCGCGGCTCGAGGCGGAGATGACGAACCTCGGCGTCGACTACCTGTTTCACGAGATCGAGCTGCCGCTGGCCGGCGTGCTCGCCGACATGGAGTCCGAGGGCGTCGCCATAGATGTGCCCTATCTCAAAGAGATGCAGGAGGAGCTGGGCGCGCAGCTAGCGACGATCGAGTCGCAGGTCGAGGAACTTGCAGGTCAGAAGTTCAACTTGAGCGCGCCGCAACAGTTGGCCAAGGTGCTGTTCGAGGATCTGCGTCTGCCCGTCGGCAAGCGGACGAAGACCGGCTATTCGACGGATGCCGACACGCTGGAGGCACTGCGCGGCAAGCACGACATCATCGACCCGATCCTCGAGCATCGCCAGCTTTCCAAGCTGAAGTCGACTTACGTCGATGCGCTGCCGCAGCTGGTCGACCCGCTGAGCGGCCGCGTGCACACCTCATTCGGGCAGGCGAGCACTGCGACCGGCCGGCTCTCGTCGTCCAATCCCAACCTGATGAACATTCCTATCAGGACCGAGCTCGGCCAGCGCATCCGCCGCGCGTTCAAGGCGACGCGGACCGACCATGTGATGGTGTCGGCAGACTACTCGCAGATCGAGCTGCGCATCGCGGCCCACCTGAGCGGCGACCCGAAGCTGCTCGGGGCGTTTGCCGCCGGCCAGGACATCCACACCGCGACGGCCGCCGCCGTCTTCAAGATCCCGATCGAAACGGTCGACCCAAACCAGAGGCGGCTCGCGAAGGTCGCGAACTTCGGATCCATCTACGGGCAGGGCGAGTACGGCCTTTCGCAGCAGCTGGGCATCACCGGCGACGTCGCGCGCGAGTTCCTCGCGCAGTACTGGTCGACCTACTCGCGCTTGAAGGATTACCTCGACGAGGTGAGACGCAAGGCGCGTGAAGAGGGTTTCGTCGTCAGCGCCACGGGCCGGCGTCGCGCCATCCCCGACCTGCGGTCTCCGAACTTCCAGCTGCGCAGCGCCGCCGAGCGCATGGCGATCAACTTCCCGATGCAGTCACTGGCCGCGGACATCATCAAGATCGCGATGGTGCGGCTGCAGCGCGAGATCGAGGCGGACCACATCGAGGGCCGCATGCTGCTCCAGGTCCATGACGAGCTGCTGTTCGAAGTCCCGGAATCCGAGGTGGACCAGTTCGCGGAGAAGGTGCCGCGCATCATGACGGGCGCCTACGAGCTCGAGACTGGGATCGAGGTCGAGACGAAGGTCGGCCCGAACTGGGCGGACATGAAGAAGCTGGCGGTCGTTCGCGTATAGATGCCAGAACTACCGGAAGTCGAGACCATCGTCGCGGACCTGCGGCCTCACCTGACCGGTAGGACAATCGTCCGTTGTGAGCTCATGTTTCCCACGATCGTTCGACATCCCGAGCCCGAGCTGTTCATCGACGCCATGGTCGGACAGCGCATCGCCGGCGTGACGAGGCGCGGTAAGTACATCCTGATCAAGCTCGATGCCGATCTCGTCCTGGTGGTCCATCTCGGGATGACCGGCCAGCTGCGGCTCGTCGACCCTGCGACACCAATCCCGAAGCACACGCATGCCGTGTTCGACCTCGACGACGGCCGGCAGCTGCGGTACCGGGATCCGCGGCGTTTCGGCAGGTTGCTGCTGGGGACCGAGGAAGCTTTGCTTCTGTCCAAAAAGATGCCGCGCCTCGGGCCGGAGCCGATCGATCCGGGATTTGCCGCTGACGAGCTGTACCGGCGTCTTCGCGGGCGTCGCACATCGTTGAAGGCTGTGCTGCTCGACCAAGGCACCGTGGCCGGAGTCGGCAATATCTACGCCGACGAGTCATTGCACAAAGCTCGACTGCGCCCAGACCGCCTCGCCGGTGGCATCAGCCGCAAGTCGGCCGCGCGGCTGCACGAGTCGCTGCGCGAATCGTTGCAGACCGCGATCGCGAATCGCGGCAGCTCGGTCGACACGTACCGCGACGCGTGGGGCGAGATCGGAGGACAGCAGGAAAAGCTTCTCGTGTACGGCCGGGCGGGCGAACCATGTTTCACCTGCGGCAGGCCGCTCGCGATGATCCGCATCGCAGGAAGGAGCACCGTCTTCTGTCGACGCTGCCAGCATTAGAGGCGCGGGCGAAGGCCCTCGACCGATCTTCGGCGCCCAAGCGGCCCATCTGCGTCGTTGCGGCCTGCGCTCCTCGCTCACGCATCAACGGATGCGCTCGCTCCAGTGCTCGGCCCGTCCACCGGGGTCCCCATGACGAAGTCATGGGAGGGGCCCCTGTGCGCCGAATCTCTCGTCGAGGGCTCCGCCCTTGCCGCTGACTGCCCGTCTCGTCGCCATCGCCGTGCTGGCGGTGGCGTTCGTCGCGATGACCATTGCGATCGCGGCGGGAGTCTTCACGTCGCTCGACCACCAGGTCGCGCAGGCCACGCACAGCATCTGGCGGGACTCGCTTCACGTCCTGTTCCAACTCATCGCGGAGCTCGGCGGGGTCGAGCTCACAACGGCCCTGATGCTGGCGCTGTTCTTCTTCCTGTGGCGCGGCGGCTTCGGCGCCGACGCGCTGGTCGTCGCCGCGTTCGTCGGCGCCAACGCGCTGGAGCTGGTGTACAAGCTTTTCTTTTATCACCCTGCGCCTCCGCGCTTTCTCTCGCACGCCGACGGCCCGAGCCTGACCGAGCTGCTGCCGAAGTCGGCCGGTGTGGGCAACAGCTTTCCGAGCGGCCACATGGTCCGCACGGTCGTCGCGTACGGGCTGCTCGCCTTCGTCGTCGGGCGCCTTGCGGGGTCGAGGACGGCGCGTTCCCTTGCGGTCCCGGTCGCGATCACGATCATCGTGGTCATGGCTGTCGATCGCCTGTACCTGGACGTGCACTGGGAATCGGACGTCGCCGGCGGCCTGCTGCTCGGCGCGATCGCGCTGCTGGCCGCGACCGTCTGGCTCGACCGGCCGAGAAAGGCGGACAATTAATTAGTGGCCTGCACCCGCTGCCCGGGCCGTATCTCGAGGCTCCGGACGTCGATACGTGCGGCAGGGGGCCCGGCGCGTCGTCGTCGCGTACTTGCAGTGCGCCCCTCCTAGCGCCACCGCTTCCTTCGTCTCGACGCCCGGACCGGCGACCTGCGGTCGCCTGCCTCGACCTGCGACCCGTTCAGCAGGTACAGTCCACTGCGTGGGGGATGGTCCGGTCTTGATCATGGTGACTACGGGCGGGCGCAACGACGCCGAACGGCTGGGTGAGGCGCTGGTGGTCGAGCACCTGGCGGGCTGCTGCTCGGTCATCCCGACGGTCCATTCCTTCTTTTACTGGGAGGGGCAGCTGAAACGGGAGCACGAGGCGCTGCTGCTGGTGAAGACCGTCGAGTCGAAGGCGGCCGCGGTCCAGGAATACGTCCGGAGCCATCACGAGTACGAGCTGCCCGAGATCCTCCAGATCGCCGTGGAAGGCGGATCTGCCGAGTACCTGAAGTGGCTCCAGGATCAGGTCGCGCAAGAGGCGCGCTAGCCGTTAATTGAACACTTAGACTCAGGGCGGGGTGGCGACTCTAGTCGACGACCGAGACGACGCCAGCGGCACCAAGAAGCGCCGCCGAAGGCGCGCACGCCGCGAAGAGGCCGCCGCAGAGGCCCAGGCCCCCGAACCGAACGGGACCGGAGCCGTGACGGTCGTGCCCGAGCCCGAACCGGCCGTCCCCGCTGACGCGGCGACGCAACCGCCAGTCGAAAGCGAAGCCGCCTCCCAGGGCGCGACGCCTGAGTCGAACGGGAGCCGAGCGGGAACCTTGACCGTCGTGCCCGAACCCGAGCCAGCCACCCGCCAGGCGGTGCTGCTCCCGAACTCCGAGAAGGTCGAGGACGACTTCACCGACCTCCTCGGCCAGGCCGTGGGCTTGCGCCTCGATGCCGTCTCCCGGGAGTTCGGCGGCAGCGACGAGATGCACGTCGCCGCGCTTCGCAATGTCTCGATCGAGATCGGCCCCTGCGAGTTCGTTTCGGTCGTCGGTCCGTCGGGCTGCGGCAAGACGACCCTGCTCTCGATGATGGGCGGCCTCGACCGGCCGACCACCGGCCACGTCTATGGCGCCGGCCTGCCACTTGGCGAGCTTTCGGAACGCGACCTGGCCGACTACCGCCTGCAGCGGGTCAGCACCATCTTCCAGGCCTTCAACCTCATCCCGTCAATGACGGTCGAGGACAACGTGGCGCTGCCGCTCACCCTGGCCGGAGTCGAGCTGGAGGAGCGCCGCAAGCGGGCTCGCCACCTCCTCGCGCTGGTCGGGCTCGAGAATCGTGCCAGCACCCGCGCCCGCCTCCTCTCGGGCGGCGAGCAGCAGAAGGTGGCGGTCGCCCGCGCGCTCGCCAACCGGCCGGGCCTGATCCTCGCCGACGAGCCCACGGGCAGCCTCGACTCGACCGCCGGGGAGGGCGTGTTGAAGCTGCTCGAAGACCTCAACCGGCGCGGTGCGACGGTGGTCCTGGTCACCCACGACCCGGAGGTGGCACGTCGCGCCAGGCGAGTGATCAGGATGATCGACGGCCGGGCGATCGAGCTGGAGGCGGGCAACCCCACCGTGCGCAAGCAGGAGCCCGTGGACCCGGCGCCGCGCCTCCACTGGCGCGACACGATGAAGGTCGGTCTCGGCAGCGCGGGACGGCGGCCACTGCGCACGACCCTGACCACCACCGGCGTCGCGATCGGGATCGCCGCGATGAGCCTGATCGTCGCCCTCGCGGGCGGCTTGCAGGGCGCACTCAACGCGCCCGCCCTGGCGACCAGCCAGGTGCACCAGGTCGCCGTCTACCCCGTCGCGGACGCCACCTCCGCCACGTTCGACTCCGGCACGCTGACGACGCTGGCCGAGCAGCCTCATGTGCGCGCCGCCTGGGGCGAGGTCGCGATGAGCGGAACTTTCACCCCCGGCAGCCTCCCGGCCGGTGCGAAGAGCGCTCCGACCCCATCGGGCGCGCTGGTCTCGCTTCCTCCGCTCCGCTCGTCGAGCGCGATGCCGGTGCTGCTGGCCGGCCGGCTGCCTCGTTCGGACTCCGCGGCCGAGGTTCTGCTCACCGACAGCGAGGCAACGGGACTGGGTTACCGGTCTTCATCCGGTGCGATCGGCATCCAGGTCGGCTACACCGCCGGCTACGGCGCGCTGCTCCTGCCCGGCGCCACGCGGAATCCGGTGACGCACCCGCTCGACGTCAAGCTGCTCGTGGTCGGGATCGTGTCAGGCAACGCGATGCCGGCGGGAGCGCCTGGCGGTGTGGCTCCCTACGGCACCGTCCGCGGCTACTGGTCCCGCCTAGCGCAGGTCAACGGCTGGCAGGGCGGGGAGTACTCGAGCATCACGCTGCTGGCCGACTCGGGCCTAGCGGTGGAGGGCCTCCGCAAGCGCGTCGAAGCCCTCGGCTTCCAGGCGCAGACCTTCGGCGACCAGTTCCGCAGCTTCGAGGACCTGCTCGGGAAGTTGCGCGTGGCGCTGCTCGGCCTGGCCCTGGTGGCTCTCCTGCTCGCCTGTCTCGGCATCGCCAACACGATGTACACGGCGGTGCTCGAGCGCACCAAGGAAATCGGCGTTCTGAAAGCGCTGGGCGCTCGCTCGCGTGACGTGCTGCTGATCTTCGTGGCGGAGGCGGCCGTGATCGGCCTGGCGGGCGGACTCATCGGGGCCATGGTCGCCGTCGGCCTCGGCAAGCTGGGCAACGCCGCCGTCGACCGGCTCACGCAAGGCGTGACCAGCGGCGGGTTCGACGTGTTCCGGACCGACTTCGGGGTGGTGGCCCTTGCGCTGTTGCTGGCGGTCTTGCTGAGCACTGTCAGCGGGCTCCTCCCCGCGCTGCGCGCCGCCGTGCAAGACCCCGTCAAGGCACTCCGCTACGAGTAAATCCGACTCTGCGTCGGAACTGCATGACGGAGCTAGCCCCCATCCAGCCCATCCAGCCCTTCGGGCCAGCTTCCCCGAGCGGGAAAGTGACCTATTGAATTGATGCGCGCGTCCGAATACCCCTTGATCGACGCAGATGACGCTGCCGCGCTCGTGCTCGGGCACACGCCCGTGCTCGGCACCGAGCGGTTGCCGCTGGCGGACTGCCCCGGCCGCGTGCTGGCCGAGGACCTGGTCGCCTCCGCGTCGCTGCCGGACTTCCCCGCCAGTGCGGTCGACGGCTACGCGCTACGCGCGGCAGACGCGGGCAGGTCCCTGCGGGTGGTGGGCGAGTCCGCCGCCGGGCGCCCCATGGCCGCCGCCATTCAACCGGGCACGGCGGTCCGCATCCTCACGGGTGGAGTGGTCCCGGACGGCGCGGACAGCGTCGTGATGATGGAGGACGTTCGCCTTGACGGCGAGCAGGTCACCGTTCCCGACGGGATGAAGCCCGGCCAGAACTTTCACGCGCCTGGCGCCGACCTGAAGGCCGGAGAGCTCGTGCTCGCCGCGGGCGTCCAGCTTGGCGCCGCGGAGC
This sequence comes from Candidatus Dormiibacterota bacterium, assembly GCA_039935415.1. Classification (GTDB taxonomy): domain Bacteria; phylum Chloroflexota; class Dormibacteria; order Dormibacterales; family Dormibacteraceae; genus Palsa-870. Next base: position 47,924 of record JBDTKH010000003.1, on the reverse strand, counting down.
TTGGCGTTGCGGCCGCGCTCGGCAGGGCGTCGTTGCCGGTCCGGCTCCGGCCACGCATCGCGCTGATGTCTACCGGCGATGAGCTGGTTGAGGTGGGGGAGCAGCCAAAACACGGCCAGATCCCCGACTCCAATCGTTGGGCGCTGCTGGCCGCCCTCCGCGAGGCGGGGGCCGAGGTGCGGTTGCTCGGTATCGGTCCCGACGAAACCGGGCCCCTGCGCGAAGCCGTGATGGGCGCGCTCGCCGGCGCGGACGTGCTGGTGACCTCGGGCGGTGTCTCGGTCGGTACCCACGACCTCGTCAAGCCTCTGCTCGAGTCGCTGGGCACGGTGCACGTGGGCCGCGTGAAGTTGAAGCCCGGCAAGCCGTTCACGTTCGCGACGCTTCCCTCTCCCCATCGGGGAGAGGGCCGGGGTGAGGGGCTGAAGCTTGCTTTTGGGCTTCCTGGATTTCCTGTCTCCTCGCTGGTCACGTTCGAGGTGTTCGTCCGCCCCGCGCTCCGCAAGATGCAGGGCTTCTCGGAACTGCAGCGTCCGACGCTGGCGGTGCGCCTCGGCTACGACGCGCGCGCCACCGCCGACCGCACCGAGTACCAGCGGGTCACGCTGCGGCGGGACGGGCCGGACCTGGTCGCCGAGACGACCGGCTCGCAGTCATCGTCCCGACTGATGTCGCTGGTCGGGGCGCACGCGCTGGTGCGCGTCCCTGCCGGCAGTGAGGGGATCCGGGCCGGCTCTCTGGTCGAGGCGATGATTCTCGCCCTCCCCTGACCGGCCCGGACCACCGTCGAACGTTTGTGCGCCTTAGAATTAGAGGTCCCCAATGCCCTCCCGCTTTCGTGTCGACGCACCATTCAAGCCGGCCGGAGACCAGCCCCAGGCCATCGAGCAGCTGGCCGACGGCGTGCGCGCGGGCCTGAGCCAGCAGGTGCTGCTCGGCGTGACCGGCAGCGGCAAGACGAACGTGATGGCGTGGGCGGTCGAGCAGCTGCAGCGACCCGTGCTCGTCCTGAGCCCGAACAAGACCCTGGCCGCCCAGCTGTGCGCCGAGTTCCGCCGCCTCCTGCCCGACAACGCCGTCGAGTACTTTGTGAGCTACTACGACTACTACCAGCCCGAGGCGTACATAGCCCGGACCGACACCTACATCGAGAAGGACTCGAGCCGCAATGACGAGATCGACAGGATGCGGCACTCGACGACGCAGGACCTGCTGACGAGACGCGACGTTCTGGTGGTGGCGAGCATCAGCTGCATCTACGGCATCGGGTCCGTCGAGGACTACATGGGCGAGTCGCTGAAAGTGGAGAAGGGCCAGGCGATCCGCCGCGAGGTGTTCCTGCGCAAGCTCACAGAGATGCTGTACGAGCGCAACGACTACGACCTGGCGCGCCTTCGATTCCGTGTTCGCGGCGACGTCGTCGACCTGGTCCCGGCGAACGAGGAGAAGGTGTTCCGCGTCGAGTTCTTCGGTGACGAGATCGAGCGGATCCAGGAGCTGGATGCGGTGACCGGCGAGATCCTCGGGCTCCGCGACGAGTTCACGGTATTTCCGGCCTCCCACTACGTGACGCCCGCAGACAAGATGCGACTGGCCATGACCGACATAGAGGCGGAGCTCGACGAGCGCTGCAAATGGTTCGAGGAGCACGGCCGGCTGCTCGAGGCCCAGCGCCTGAGGCAGCGGACGAACTTCGACCTCGAGATGATGCGCGAGACCGGAACGTGCGCTGGCATCGAGAACTACTCGCTGCACCTCACGCGGCGCAAGCCCGGCGAGGCTCCCTACACGCTGATGGACTTCCTGCCCGACGACGCCCTGATCTTCGTCGACGAGTCGCACGTGGCGGTGCCTCAGATCGGAGGCATGCTTGGAGGTGACCGCTCGCGCAAGGCGGCCCTCGTCGAGTACGGCTTCCGCCTGCCGAGCGCGTTCGACAACCGCCCCTTGAGCTTCGAAGAGTGGGAGGAGCGCGCCGGCAACGTGATCTACGTGTCGGCTACTCCGGGCGCATACGAGCTGCGGCGGTCGCAGCGCACCGTTGAGATGGTCGTCCGCCCGACGGGCCTCGTCGACCCGACCGTCGAGGTCCGGCCGACCGAAGGCCAGATCGACGACCTGCTGGCCGAGGTCAAGCGGCGCGCAGAGCTGGGCCACCGGTCGCTCGTGACGACGCTCACGAAACGGTTCGCCGAAGACCTGGCCGACTACCTGCGCGAGTACGGCGTTAAGGTTCGGTACCTCCATTCGGAGCTGGACGCCATGGAGCGGATCGACGTCCTGCGCGACCTGCGCACCGGCGCGGCCGACGTGGTGGTGGGCATCAACCTCCTGCGCGAGGGGCTCGACCTGCCGGAGGTCGCCTTCATCGGCATCCTCGACGCGGACAAGGAAGGCTACCTCCGCGCGTTCCGCTCCTTCATCCAGATCATCGGCCGCGCGGCTCGAAACGTCGAAGGCCATGTGGTCATGTATGCGGACAAGATCACAGACTCGATGCGCCAGGCGCTGGACGAGACCGAGCGCAGGCGCAATCGGCAGATCGCCTACAACACCGAGCACGGGATCACGCCGGAGACGGTGAAGAAGGCGATCTATGCGCTCGACATCAATACTGCCGACCTGCAGGCTGACGCCGTCGAGATCATGGCCGGGGCGGGGGTGCCACGCGAGGACCTGCTCGCGATCGTGCGAGACCTCGAAAAAGAGATGCGGCGGCTGTCGAAGGAGCTGCAGTTCGAGGATGCGGCGCGCGTGCGGGATCGGATCATCCAGCTGAGGAAACGGCTCTCGGGGGAGGTGACGGGTAAGGAGGATGACGCCGACGTGGCCCTTGCCATCGCTGCCGCGCCCAAGCAGAAGACGATGGTCAGAAACTGGCGGAAATCACGACGCGGCCCATGACCTCAGGCCGTGAGCGAACCGCCGGCGATGTTGCGTACGAGCTGCAGGATCCGTTTTCGAGAGCCGCGCAGCAGGTGCAGGTTCGCGATGCTGATGAGGCGGACGATGAGGTCGGTGGTGCCGTCGATGACCTCGAGGGTGCGCAGCCGTCCTGGCGAGCGGTCGAAGATCCAGAAGTACAGGATCCCCATCTGGTAGAGCCACAGCCGGGTCGGAAGCTCGTGCGCGATGTCCGCCGGAAAACGGGTGTCCGAGCCGCTCATGACATCGGAATAGAGCTGCATCACCTCGTCGCGCAACGCCTTGGACTCGCGTCCGAACGGGTTGAGGGGGCTGCTCGGGTTGGCCACCGTGCTGAAGATCGCCCCGGCGAAATCGTGGAACGGCTCGCAGGTGACTACCACCGCACGGACGACGTCGCGGAGACGGGCGGCGAAGTCGCGCTCGCGCTCGAGCAGGGGCGCGGTCGCGGCCAGGTGCAGCTCGTGCGTGTGCCTGTAGAACCCCAGCACCAGGTGCTCCTTGGACGCGAAGTAGTGGTAGGAGCTCCCGAGCGAGACGCCGGCCCGCTCGGCGATGGCGCGCATGGTCGTCGCCTCGTAGCCGCGCTCCTGGAACAGCTCAAGGGCGGCGCCGAAGATGGCCGCCCTCGAGGTTTCGCCGCGCTTGGTCCGAGCCGGTTCGATGGAAGGAGCGGTGCTCACGCTGCTGGACTAGGCCCCAGGCACGGGTTGGTAGGGCTGGTAGGGAGGAGGCTGAGCAGCACGCTGTCGCAACGGTCGGCGGATCATGTCGGCGACGGATCCGGGCGCTCCCCCGGCCCCAGCATTGAATACGATTTGAACGTGAACGTGAACATGTTCAAGTCCAACTGCAGAGCGAATTGCGGCAAGTGTCACGAGAAATCGAACATGTTCATGTTTGAATCAGGTGACTGAGCTCGAGCGGGCCGACTGGCTGCTTCATGCGGACCGCGCGGGATGGATGGAGACCCTGGGCGCCCGGGTGGCCGAGGCGACGCCGGGTCGAGTGGTGATCGAGCTGGAGGCCGGTCCCCAGCACCGCCACGGAGGCGGCGTCGTTCAGGGAGGCGTGATCACGCAGATCGCCGACGCGGCGATGGGTATGTCCCTGGCGACGCTGCAGAAGGACGGCAACTGGAACACGACGATCGAGCTCAAGATCAACTTCATCCGGCCGGTGGTCGAGGGCACGCTGCGGGCCGTCGGGCGGGTGATCGAGATGCGCCGGTCGCTGCTGTTCAGCGAGGCGGATGTCGTCGACTCCCAGGGACGGCTGGTGGCGCGCGCCTCCTCCACCTGCATGGTGGTGCCACCGGGACAGGGCAGGTGAAAACCGAAGGACGCGTCTCGGCGGCGTGGGAGTGGCTCGGCCTCAAGGTGGTCGCCGCGGAGGAGGGGAGCGCGACTGTCGAGATGCTGGCTCAGGAACAGATGGCCAATAGCTCCGGTAATGTGCATGGGGGCCTGATCAGCACCCTCGCCGACAGTGCGATGGGCCGTTCGGTGTGGACCATCAAGCCAGGGGTTCGCAGGGCCGCGAGCTTCGACCTCAAGCTGACCTTTGTCGCCGCGGCCAGGATCGGCGAGACGCTGCGAGCCACGGGCCGAGTGGTGCACGTCGGGCGGCGGACCTGCGTTACCGAGTGCCGCGTTGAGGGAGCGGGCGGGAGGCTGATCGCCACGGCGAGCGGAACGTTCATGGTGTCCAGGGAAAGGGAACAATAGAAATGAGGCTCCAGGCCGGTGATGTCGGCGGATCTTCGGCGCCCATGCGGCCCATCTGCGTCGTTGCCGCCTCCGCTCCTCACTTCACGTATGTTGAATACGCTTCGTTCCGGTGCTCGGCGGCGCCTAGCAGCTGGACCACCTGGGCGCCGAATCTCTCGCCGCCACCACCGTCCTGGAGCCTCTAGTGCCGACTGACCAGATCACGATTCGGGGTGCGCGCGAGCACAACTTGAAGAACGTCACGCTGTCGATCCCGCGTGACAAGCTCGTCGTGTTCACGGGCCTGTCGGGCTCGGGCAAGTCATCGCTGGCGTTCGACACCATCTACGCGGAGGGCCAGCGCCGTTACGTCGAGTCGCTGAGCGCCTACGCGAGGCAGTTCCTCGGCCAGATGGAGAAGCCCGACGTCGACATCATCGAGGGCCTCTCGCCGGCGATCTCGATCGACCAGAAAGGCACCTCGAAGAACCCGAGGTCGACCGTTGGCACGGTGACCGAGGTTTACGACTACCTGCGGTTGCTGTATGCGCGCATCGGGGTTCCGCACTGCCCGGTGTGCGGACGCGAGGTTCGCCGCCAGACCGTCGACCAGATGGCCGACCACGTCGAGAAGCTGGAGAAGGGGACACGCGTGATGGTGCTGGGACCCGTGGTGAAAGGCCGTAAGGGCGAATATCGGTCGCTGATCGAAGACGTGCGCAAGTCCGGTTTCGTTCGAGTGCGCGTCGACGGAAGCCTCTATGAGATCGGCGAGAAGATCCCGATGGACAAGAACAAGAAGCACGACGTGCAGGTCGTGGTCGACCGCATCGTGGTCGGTCCCGAGCAGCGGACGCGGCTGGTCGAGTCGATCGAGACGGCGGCGAGGTTGGGCAACGGCTCCGTGATCATTGTGCCCCAGGGGGGTGCGCCGGGATCTGGCTCCGCGCCCGCAGCCTCAAGGGGGGATGTCCCCCCTCACACAGACGGAGCCGAGATCCAGATGTCGCAGGACTTCATGTGTCCGTACGACGGGACCAGCGTGCCCGAGCCCGAGCCGCGCAACTTCTCCTTCAACAGCCCGCACGGGGCGTGTCCGGTGTGCACGGGCATCGGCTCTCAGCTGGTGGTGGACGGCGAACTGGTCGTGCCCGACCCCTCGCTCTCGCTGCGCGAGGGGGCGATCGCCGCGTGGAGCCGTTCGCAGTTCTTCTATCCCGAGCTGCTGGAATCGGTGAGCAAATTCTTCGGCATCGACATGGACAAGCCGTGGTCGAAGCTGCCGAAGCCGCAACAGAACGTGCTGCTGAACGGGACCGGCGACAAGAAGATCCGCTTCGGCTACAAGAACCAGTACGGGCATGCCCGCTGGTACGAGGCGCCGTTCGAAGGCGTGATCGCAAATCTTCAAAGACGATATGAAGAGACTCAGTCGGACTTCTTGAAGGCTGAGCTCGAACGCTACATGTCGGACAAGCCGTGCCCGGCGTGCAAGGGCCGCCGGCTCAAGCCGGAGTCGCTCGCCGTCACCGTTGCAAGTCGCAACATCGCCGAGGTCTGCACCCTGTCGATCAACAGCGCGATCAGCTTCTTCGACGGCCTCGAGCTGACCGAGCGCGAGCAGCTCATCGCGCGCGGGGTGCTGAAGGAGATTCGCGAGCGCCTGCAATTCATGATCGACGTCGGCCTCGAATACCTGACCATCGCCCGCGCCGCGAACACGCTGTCCGGAGGCGAGTCGCAGCGGATCCGGCTCGCGACGCAGATCGGCTCCAAGCTGATGGGCGTCCTGTACATCCTCGACGAGCCCTCGATCGGGCTCCACCAGCGGGACAACCGGCGTCTGATCAACACGCTGCTGCGCCTGCGCGACCTGGGCAACACGTTGATCGTCGTCGAGCACGACGAGGAGACGATCCGCTCCGCGGACTACATGGTCGATATCGGCCCTGCTGCCGGCGAGCACGGTGGCGAGATCGTGGCGGCCGGGACGGTGGAGCAGGTGCTGCGCGACCCGCACTCGATCACCGCCGCCTTCCTTCGCGGTGATCGGCAGATCCCCATGCCGGCGAAGAGGCGGTCCGGAAAGGGCAAGCGCCTGGTCATTCGCGGGGCGAGGGCGAACAACCTGAAGGACATCGACGTGGCGATCCCGCTGGGAACCTTTGTCGCGGTGTCAGGCGTGAGCGGCTCGGGCAAGTCGTCACTGGTCACCGACATCCTCAGCAGGAAGGTGGCGCAGCACTTCTACAGGGCCAAGGACCGGCCGGGACCTCACGAGTCGGTAGAAGGGCTCGAGCACCTCGACAAGGCGATCGACATCGACCAGTCGCCGATCGGCCGCACGCCGCGTTCAAACCCGGCGACGTACACGGGCATGTTCACCTACATGCGCGAGCTCTTCGCCAGTCTGCCCGAGGCGAAGATGCGCGGGTACAAGCCCGGACGGTTCAGCTTCAACGTCCGAGGAGGGCGGTGCGAGGCGTGCCAGGGCGACGGCATCATCCAGATCGAGATGCACTTCCTGCCCGACGTGTACGTGCCCTGCGAGGTCTGCCACGGCACGAGATATTCGCGCGAGGTGCAGGAGGTCAAGTTCCGCGGGCACTCGATCTCCGATGTGCTCGAGATGACGGTCGATGAGGCGCTCGGGGTTTTCGAGAACGTGCCGCGGATCAAGACGAAGCTGGTGACCCTGCATGACGTCGGGCTCGGCTACATCAGGCTCGGACAGCCGGCGACGCAGCTGTCAGGCGGCGAGGCTCAGCGCGTCAAGCTATCGGCCGAGCTTTCTCGGCGCGACACCGGACGCACGCTCTACCTGCTCGACGAGCCGACGACAGGCCTTCACTACGCGGACGTGGAGCGGCTGCTCGCGGTGCTCCACAGGTTGGTCGACCACGGCAACACAGTGGTCGTCATCGAGCACAACCTCGACGTGCTCAAGACGGCGGACTGGCTGATCGACCTCGGGCCCGAGGGCGGCGACAAGGGCGGCTACGTGATCGCCGAGGGGACGCCCGAGCAGCTCGCGGCCAACTCGAAGTCCGCCACCGGGCAGTTCCTGCGCGACACGCTCGAGCGCTCAAAGCGCCGGCCGGGGCAGCCTAAGCAACCCGTCGGGCATTCGAACGGCGCCCGGTCGCGCCGTGCGAAAGTCGCCGTCGGCTGACATAACGCGCTGAACACAGAGAACAAGGCGACCTACGGCGCGCTCATGCGCGTGCCCGGTTTCACCCGCTTGTACGCGGGACTGCTCCTGGGCCGCATGGCCGGGTCGATGCTCTTCGTCGCGCTGGTCCTGTTCGTCCTGCAGCGCTACCACTCGCCGCAGCTGGCCGGCGTCACTGCTTTCATGGCCGCCCTGCCCGGGATCGTCGTTTCGCCGCTCGCTGGAGCCTTGCTCGATCGCTATGGCCGCGCCCGCCTGGTCGTGCTGGACTACGTGGTAGCGGCCCTCGCGCTGGGTCTCATCGCGAGCCTTTCCGCGCTGCACCTGCTGGCGGCGCCGGTGCTGCTCGCCGTCGTCGCGGTTGCGTCTCTCACCAATCCGCTGAGCTGGGCCGGAGCGCGGTCCCTGTTCCCGATCCTCGCGCCCCGTCACCTGTGGGAGCGGGCCAACGGGCTCGACAGCAGCGGGCACGTCATCGCCACGCTTCTTGCCTCGCCGCTCGCCGGCGCGCTGGTGGGCCTGTTCGGCGGGGAGTGGGCGCTGGACGTCTCAGGCGCGGTTTACGTCGCCGCGGCCGCGGTCATGTTGCGGCTGCCCGATCCTCGCAACGCGGCCGCCCAGGTCGGATCGGTGTTGCGCAACGCGTGGCTGGGACTCCTGTATACGGTGCGCAATCCGACTCTACGGGGGCTGGCGCTAACGCTCAGCTTGTTCAACGTTGGCAACGGCCTGCTCGTCATCGCCGTGCCGGTGCTCGTGCTCACGCGTCTGCACTCCGGACCAACGACCGTCGGCTTCCTCTGGGGTGGCATGGGGGCGGCCGGGCTGGTTTCAGCCCTGGTTGCCGGCCGCTTCTCGAGTCAGAACCGGGAGCGCCAGTTGATGGTGGGCGGAATCCTCGTGGCAACCGTGGCAACAGCATTGCTGCCGTTCGCCAACAACATCCTCATCGTCGCCGCCGCCCTCGCTCTGCTCGGCACGGCCAACGGGCCGTTCGACATCGGGCTTTTCACTTTGCGCCAGAGGCGAACCGACCCTGCGTGGTTCGGGCGCGCGTTCGCCGTGTCGATGTCGCTCAACTCGCTCGGCAATCCCATCGGCTCCGCGCTGGCGGGCTCCCTCATCGGCCGGTCTCTCGACCTGGCGCTATGGGCTGCGGTCGGCGCCACCCTGGTCGCCGCGGTCTTCCCGCTGCTGACGATCCCGGCCCGTGATGCCGCAGGGTCGGCGAGTTGAGAGAAACGCCAGCAGGCTGACGAATCCGCCGAGGATGGCCCGGCGCCCACTGGTACGTCGGATGAGCTTGCTGGCAACCGAGCCGTAACTGCTGGTAGGCGGGCGCCGGTGGCTAGTAGGCGGACGGGGGCGCTTCCGCAGGCGGTGGCGGCGGCGCCGGGTAGGCCGACGGCTAATCAGACATGCGGGCACCCTGGCGGCGAGATCGCGAAATTCATCGCGCTTACTCCAACGCGCACGCTCTAAAGTTCGGTCGATGGTCCGGCTGGTCACCGGGGGCACGGGATTCATCGGGCGATTCCTGCTGCGCGAGCTTGCCAGGCGCGAGGGCACGACCTACGTGCTCGTGCGTGCTGGTTCGCGCGATCGGCTGGAAGCGCACATCGACTCGATGGGCGCAAAGGACTGCTTGCGGCCCGTGCTCGGGGACATCACCGCCCCAGCGCTCGGGCTCGGCGCCGCCGAACAGGGCCGACTGAAAGGCGCCGACGTGTATCACCTGGCCGCCGTCTACGACCTCGAGTCGTCCGAGGAGGAGAACGAGGCCGCCAACGTCGGAGGCACGCAGCACGTGGTCGAGCTGACGACCACCATCGGCGGTCGCCTGCACCACGTGAGCTCGATCGCCGTGGCCGGCAGCAAGTGGAAGGGAAAGTTCACCGAGGAGATGTCCGACGAGGGCCAGGCCCTCGACCATCCCTACTACCGCACCAAGTTCGAGGCCGAGGCCCTGGTGCGCGCGTCTGGTCTTCGGTTCCGGATCTATCGTCCGGGGCTGGTCATCGGCTCGTCGGAAACCGGCGAGGCGGACCGCATCGACGGCCCTTACTACGCTTTCAAGCTCATCCAACGGCTGCGCAGCGCGATCCCGCCATGGGTCCCGCTGATCGGGCTCGAGGGGGGCGAGATCAACGTCGTCCCGGTCGACTTCGTCGCGCGCGCGCTCGACGCGCTCGGCCACAAGGACGGGTTGGACGGCATGACGTCCCACCTCACCGATCCAGCGGCCAAGAGCCTTGGCGACGTGACAAACGAGTTCTGCCGCGCCGCCCACGCGCCGCAGTTCACGCTGCGGATCGACAGCCGCGCCGGCGCGATGCTCCCGAAAGAGATGACCGGGATGCTGCAGCACTGGAAGGTCGCGCAAACGCTCAAGCGCCGCCTGCTGGAGGGCGTGCGAATTCCCGAAGAGGCACTGCGTTACGTCTCCAACCGGGCTCGGTTCACATGCGAGAACGCGCAGGCGGCTCTTGCAGGCACGGGCGTGGCGTGCCCCCCGCTTCACTCATACGCGTGGAAGGTCTGGGACCACTGGGAGCGGCGCCTCGATCCGGAGGCGCTCACCGAACGCAACCTCCGCAACATGCTGCAGGACAGGGTCGTGGTCGTGACAGGCGCCTCGAGCGGCATCGGCCGCGCGACGGCGCTGCTGCTCGCGCGCAACGGCGCCGCGGTGATGCTCGTCTCGCGCACGAAGGAAAAGCTCGAGGCGCTCAAAGAAGAGGTCGAGAAGGAAGGCGGCAAGGCCTTCGTCTACCCGACCGACCTCTCCGACACCGACGCATGTGAAGCGATGATTCGCAGGGTCCTGGCGAAGCACGGCCACGTCGACATCCTGATCAACAACGCGGGCCGGTCGATCCGCCGGTCGATCGAAGCGTCGTACGACCGCTTCCACGATTACCAGCGGACGATGCAGCTCAACTACTTTGGCGCGGTCAGGCTCATCCTCGCAGTGCTTCCGGGAATGCGGCAGCGGCGGCTCGGGCACATCATCAACATCTCGAGCATCGGCACCCAGGCGTACCCGCCGCGCTTTGGCGCGTACGTCGCATGCAAGTCCGCGCTGGCGGCGCTGAGCCGGTGCATCGGCCCAGAGGTGTGGGACGACGGGGTGGCGATCACCAACATCCACATGCCACTGGTTCGCACGCCCATGATCGCGCCCACCGGGATCTACAAGAACTTCCCGACCAGCTCGCCCGAAGAGGCGGCGGAGCTCGTCGCCTCGGCCATCCTCACTCGCGCTCCGGAGGTTTCGACACGGCTCGGCAAGCTGGGGGAGACGGTCAACACGATCGCTCCCGGGCTCTTGCAGTTCGTGATGACCGGCGCCTATCACGTCTTCGCGGATACGGCGTCAAAGGACGGTAAGCGCGAGGAGCGGCCTGCGGACGAAGAGATCTCAGTCGAGGCGGCGGCGATGGCCTACCTGATGCGGGGTATCCACTTCTAAGGCTGCGGTCGCCTAGCCCTTGGAGCGGCTGATTCCGAACAGCACGGCGCCAAACACGAAGATCGCGAAGATCAGGACGATGACCAGGAGCCCGAGCAAGACCAGGTGAACGATGCCGATGACCATCCCGGCTGTGGCCATGCCCATGCCCTGCTCACGGGATTCCTTGATCTGGTTGCGCGCCATGTAGCCCGTGATCACGGCGATCAGCGCGACCGTGAAGCCGCCAACGCCCGGAACGATATGGGCGAAGAACGAGCCGATTCCGGCGACGAGGCTGACGATGGCCAGCGAGTTCGTCCGAGCTCCGGCGGCCGGCGTGTACATAGGTTCGCCCGGGGCGTGGGGCACTGTGCTCGTGGGCGCCACCTGCTGCCCGGCGATCTGCGTCGGCGCCGCCGGGGGCGGCGCTGGAGGCGGGCCTGGGAGTTCTGTGCTCACACGGCGTAGTTTAAGCTCCTCTCCAAGACCCTCCCCCGATGTGGGGAGCGAGCGATTCCTACAATCGAATTCGGATGGCGACTTCCCTCGAGGAGACGATCAAGCGACGGCTGCAGGCCGTACCCGACGCCCCTGGCGTGTACCTGTTCCGCGACAACAGGAGCCAGGTCATCTATGTCGGCAAGGCGCTGCGCTTGCGCGATCGCCTGCGGTCGTACTTCAATCTGAGTAACGCGCAGACCGCGCGCGTCGCCGAGATGGTGCGCAAGGCGACCGACTTCGAGTTCGTCACGACCGCCAACGAGGTGGAGGCGCTGGTCCTCGAATGCAACCTCATCAAGAACTATCGCCCGCGCTTTAACATCCGTCTCAAGGACGACAAGAACTACCTCTACCTGAAGCTGCCGGTCACCGAGGAGTTCCCGCGCGTCCACTACTCGCGCCGCGTCCAGAACGACGGCGCGCTCTACTTCGGCCCATACACGTCGGCGCAATCGCTGCGCGGCACGGTCAAGTCGATCCGGCAGCTGCTCCCGTTCAGAACGTGCTCTGACGAGATCTTCAAGCAGGGCAAGGTCTGCCTGGACTTCCACATCAAGCGATGCCCTGGTCCGTGCGAGCGTCGCATCACCTCGGAGGACTACAAGGCGCGCATCAACGAGGTGGCACTCTTCATGGACGGGCGCTCGGACGTCCTCGTCCGCCAGCTCAAGGAGCGCATGGAGGGCTCGGCCGCCACCCTCGATTTCGAGAACGCGGCCCGCTACCGCGACCAGCTCCAGTCGATCGAGCGCATCGCCGATCGCCAGAAGGTCCTGACCCACGGCCGCGACGACCAGGACCTGGTCGCGTACGCGCGCCAGGGCGCCGACGTGTTCGTCGAGGTCGCGTACATCCGCCAGGGCAAGATGGTCGGCCACGACGGCCACCCGCTCGACGGCGCGGCCGAGGCTTCCGAGGCCGAGCTGCTCCGCGGATTCGTCCTCCAGTACTACGCGAGCGCGACGCACGTGCCGCGAACGGTGATCCTGCCCGGAGCGGTCGACGAGCCGGACCTGCTCGCCGGCTGGCTCACGCAGAAGCGGGGTGGCCCGGTGACGATCGAGGTTCCTCAGCGCGGGCGCAAGCGGGCGCTGGTCACTCAGCTGGCGGAGACCGCGGCGCAGGAGCTCGAGCAGCTGCGCATCCAGGCCGATTACGACCGCAGCCGGACCGAGCCGATGCTCGCCGCGCTCGCCGAGGCTCTCGACCTCGAATCGCCGCCGAAGAGGATCGAGTGCTACGACATCTCGAACCTCCAGGGCGATTCGGCGGTCGGCGCGATGGTCGTGTTCGAGGACGGTCGCCCGCGCAACGACCACTACCGCCACTTCCGAATCAAGTTCACTCCGGGGCCGAATGACTACGCGATGCTGCAGGAGGTCCTGCGACGGCGGCTCGAGCGGCTCGAGTCGGCGCAACGCCGCGAGGACGCCGACGTGGTCGGCGACCGGTCGTTTACGAGCCGCCCCGACCTGATCCTCATCGACGGGGGTCGCGGCCAGCTGAGCGCGGCGCTCGAGGTGCTGGAGTCGTCGGGCTACGCCGACATCCCAACGTTCGCGCTCGCCAAGGAACGCGAGGAGATCTTCGCGCCCAACCGCACCGAGCCGATCGTCCAGGAGCACAACTCACCTGGCATGTTCCTGGTCCAGCGCATCAGGGACGAAGCCCATCGCTTTGCCATCACCCACCACCGCAAGGTCCGCGCTCGCAAGGCGCTGACTTCGCCGCTGGACTCGGTCGAAGGCATCGGGCCCGCGCGCAAGCGCGTGCTCCTGCGACACTTCGGCTCGGTGCAGGCGATCCGAGAGGCGGCGCTGGAAGACCTCGTCAAGCTCGGCCTCCCCGAACGCCTCGCTAAGCGCCTCAAGGAGACCCTCTGACTTGACGCTGATCATCGTCGGCGGCACGACCGAACCACAGCTCGAGGAGGCCGTCGGAGTCTTTCTCGACACAGGCTTTCAGCTCGCCCGCTGGCTTTCGTCGTGGGACGAGGCGGACGCGGTGCTACCGCTGCGTGGCGACTCGGTGGCGATGCTGAAGGACGCCGACGCCCAGGGAATCAAGTACGTGCTGGTCCACGTCGGCTCTGACGATGGGAGGTCTGGCGGCAGCCATGACCGCGCGCATCACCGCGCCGACATCGCGCAGCTGCGTGAGCTCGCGCAGCAGCTGCGGTCGCGGGAACGCCTCTTGATCACGTGCCTCGCGTTCGGGTACAAGAACGGAATCCCCGACGGCGCCTCGTGGGTCATCGACGTGAGGCTGCTCGAAAACCCGTACTGGGTTGAAGAGCTGCGCCCGCTGGACGGCAGCGACCCGCGCGTGCATGACTTCGTCGTCAATCAGCCCGCTGCGCAAGAGCTCCTGGACAATCTCGATCGAACGTTGACCGCGGCGATACCTCACTATCGCGAGCGCGGCCGCTCCCATCTCGTGGTCGCGTTCGGCTGCACGGGAGGAAGGCATCGCTCGGTGGCGATGGCGCGGGCGATGGCAGCTCGCCTCGAGCGTGCAGGCACCGCCGACGTCGAGTTCACCGCCCGCGATCTCTAACGGGTGGCCTGCTCCGGCCAGCCAGGCCGCAGCCCGTCCGGCCAGCGCAGGCCACGGTGACGCGCGCCCTCGTGCTCGGCGGCGCGGGGTTCGTCGGCGTCGCCGCGTGCAGGGAGCTGATGCGGCGCGGCGTGGAGACGATCGCCGCGGGCCGCAAGGAGCGCCCGTACGGCACCTTCACCAGTTACGTGACCTGTGATCGAACTGATGAAGAGGACCTTCGCCGCACCCTCACGCAGGTCGAGCCGGACGTGCTTCTGGACCTGGCCTGCTACCAACCCGGCGAGGTGCAGGCCGTCGCGCGTCATTTCAAAGGCGCCCGCTATGTGTTCGTGTCGACAGGCGTGTACCCAAACCTCGAAGGCCGCCCGGCTCGCGAAGAGGACTTCGTTCCACTGGATGGCGAACCGCCCGCGCAACTCGATTACCTCGAGGGCAAGCGATGGTGCGAGACGATACTCAGCCGGACGACGGACTTGCCCTGGACGGTGGTCCGGCCGCCGGCTGTGTTTGGGCCGGCGGACCACACGCTGAGGATCGCCGCCTACATCCAGCGCGTGGAGGACGGCGGCCCGCTTCTCGTGCCGGTCGAATCATTCGAGAGACAGGCGGGCCTGTCGTGGGTGAAGGACATCGGTTTCGCCTGCGCGCTCGCCTGCGACCTGCGCAAGGAGGCGATGCATAAGGCCTACAACGCCGCGTTCGACGGAGTGAGCCTTCGCGACCTGATCGAGGGAATCGCCCGCGCGATGGGCAGGGAGCCGCGCCTGCACCCGATGGCGTTCGCGGAGCTGCCCGACGGGGCGAGCCCGTATGGCCCGGACCCACGACGCTCGGCCGGCTATGTGCTGGATCGCGCGCGCAGCGAGCTCGGCTTCGAGCCGTCGGCGCTGGAAGACGCGCTGGCCGAGACGCTGGCCTGGTACCGGGTGGCGCACCCATCCCACCCTGGCTACGCGAACCGCGCGAGGGAGCTGGAGATTGCCGCCTCCCGGTGACGCACACCACCCTGCTGCGCCAGGTTCCGGGTGACTATGCCGTAGGCGACAAGTACAACACGCGGTACGTGGTGGCCCAGATCCGCAAGAAGCTCGGCGACGACCCGGCAAACCCGGGCTACATAGTCGACGAACCGGGGGCACAGACTCGAGGCGTACCTCTCAAGGTTTCGTGCCTTCCGCGGTGGCGGCGATGAAGATGCTCCGGCTTTGCGGGCGAGGGACGACCTTACTGCTCTTCGTGGCTGCGGTTCAGCAGGTACGCGGCGATCAACGCCACCACGACCAGGCCTGGTGACCACTGCATGCCTGTTCCGAATGGGTCATAACTGGACAGGTCCACGCCGACAGCGAGGCCGCTCGTCGCTGCGAAGACCAGCACGATGAGGATGCCTCGCGCCCTGCCATGCCTGGCGAAGAAAAGCTCGAACTCCAACTGCCACGCGGGCCGGTGGCGTAGGTGGCGCGCCGGTGTGGCCGCGGCGGCGTGCGCAGCGATCCGTTCGCGCCGGCCGACGTGGTACCGGGCGATGCTGGGCCGCGCCTCGGGCTGCAGTCGATCGATCTCGCGGTCAGGTGGGGGTGGAACCTCGAGCGGTTCCCACAGAGGTTGGTGACGGTGCCGGCGATAGAGGACGTACGTGATCCCCCCCAGAACGAGCCAGCCCACGTAGATGTAGCTCGAGTTGGAGATGTTCTGCGACATCAGCTGGGTGAAGATGGTGCCGATCGCCAGCGCGCCCACCAGCGAGATCACGGGGATGCTGTCGCGTCCGAACTTGATGTTCCAGGGCATCCGGTAAGGGCGGTAGAGGTCCGGTTCGATGAACCTCAAGCGCATCACCGAAAGGTGCGCCGAGCAGAATGCGAAAGTCGCGGCCAGCGAGTAGACGGCGCCAAGCAGGTCGATCTCGCGGCCGCTGACGGCGATGCCGGGTAGGACAAGGATCGCGGCGGCGATCCCGAAGATGACGATCGAGAAGTAAGGAGTCTTGAACTTCGGGTGGAGCGTCGCGAACCTGCGTGGCAGCAGGTCGGCTCCCGCAAGTGAGTAGCTCAGCCGCGAGATGCCGATGAGTCCGGCGTTGGTCGCAATCACCAGGATGGTGAAGGCCAGGATGCCGACCCAGATGCCGGACCAGAAGGCAAGGGTCGTCGAGACCTTGTTGAAGCCGGTCACGATGCCGGCCACGGGGTCGCTCTTATAGGTGGTCGCGAGCGCTGTCACGTAGGCGTGATGCGCAGGGTCGTACTGGACAGGAAACACGCTCACGCCGATCGTCGGGAGGAATGCGGACACGAACAGTACGGCCGCGATCACCGCGAACGTGGCGCGGGGCACGGCGCGGCCCGGGTTCTTCGCTTCTTCGGACATGTTCGAGATGGTCTCGATACCCGTATAGGTGACCATCGCGATCGAGATGCTGGCCAGGAAGTTGCCCCAGGTCGGCGCGACGCCAAAGTGGATGTTGTCGAAGACGGTGCGAATGTTGAGCAGGAAGATCAACCCGAGAATGACCAGCGCGAACTGCGTCACGAGGTCGGCCATGGCGAGCACGAGGTTGAGCGCGCTCGACTCCTGGATGCCGATCACGTTGACCATGACCAGGAAACCGATCAGCACGATGGTCGCCACCACGTGCCACAGGTCCTCGCTCTTGAGCTTTTCGATCAACGGGAGGTACTTGCCGAACACCCCGAGGTAGCTGATCGCGAAATACGAGGAGATCGCGACGGTCGCGGTGTAGTTCAGCAGCTGCACCCATCCGACAAGGAAGCCGATCGGCTGGTTGAAGGCCCGGCGCGCGAAGCTGGAGCTGCCGCCGGCGTGCGGCAGGGCCGCGGTGCCCTCGGCGTAGTTCAGCGCCGTGCTCACGAAGAGCAGGCCCGCGATGATGAGCGCGACCGGCGTGAGGCCCAACGCGAAGGCCGCCGTGACGCCCAGGGCGTAGTAGATGCTCGAGCCGACGTTGCCGTAACCGGCGGCGAAGAGCGCCGGGGCCCCGAGGGTGCGGGGCAGCTTGGTGGCGCGGCGGACGACGACCCGAAGGTCGCCGGGGCGCCGGCCACGGCGCGCTACGTGGTCCATCGAACGCGAGGTTAATCGATCGCGTCGCGATCCATACGGATCCAGGCTCGCGCCAAACGGAGACCGAGGACCAGGGGATGCTGCCGCCGGTGGCGGTGGACCGGGTGCGACAGCGCACGCACTACGGCTCCACAGTCCTGCACACGTTCACGAGCAAGATCCGGCCGATGCCGGAATCCGTCACAGCGTGATCAGCAGGTCCTTCAGCTCTCGCGGGTATTCGGTCATCACCCGGTTGCCGCCGTCCGTGATGACGACGGTGTCGGAGTGCCGGAATCCGCCGAGGTCGCCGAAGTACACGCCCGGCTCGACCGTGAACACCATGCCGGCTTCGAGCACCGCCTCATCGCCCCGGTCGAGGAAAGGCGCCTCGTGACCCTCCAAGCCGATCGAGTGGCCGGCGTGGTGCCGCAGCCTGTCGGCGACCCCGAGCTCGCCGGCGAGACGGACGGTCGCCAGCTCGACCTCGGCCGCGGTCACCCCAGGCGCCATGACCTCGAGCGCGCGCGTCTGCAGCGCGAGCATCGCGTCGAACGCGCGGGTCTGTTCCGGCGTCGGTTTCCCCACGATCATCGTGCGCTCGAGCTCGCTTCGATAACCGTCGATGTCGGCCGCGGCTCCGCTCACGAGGACGTCTCCGACCTGGATCCCGTGGCCCTGCACGAAGCCGTGCGGCATCGCGGTCGAGCGACCGGCCACGAACATCGCGGTGAGGCCGCTGCCGTCCGCGCCGCGTGGGCGCCAGCCGGGCATCTCGTGCAGCATCTCGCACAGCGTCTCGGTGACGGCGGGCGCGTAGCACTCGATCTCGGTCCGCCCGGTCTTGATCGCCGCCTGCATCCGGCGATGCGCGCGCACCGCCCAGTCGCAGCTGAGCTGGATGCACTCGATCTCGGCCGCCGACTTCACCCGGCGCAGCGACTCGATGATCAACTCGGCGTCAAACGGCGGCTCGCCGGTGAGTTCGCTCAGGCGGGGTCCGCGGTAGCCCCACAGCGGGACGTAGCCGTCGTGATCCGCGCCCGTGCGTCTCGGTTTGGCCTTGATCTCGGAGAGGATCGCCGCCACGAGTTCCATGGGGTGCTCGGCGCCGGGGTACTCGAAGTACACGTCGACCCGACTTGGCGACGTCGAGGATTCGGCGTGTTCCTTTTCCACCGCGGGTACGAGCAGGGCGGAGAAGGAGCCCCGTCCGAGGATCAGCGCGATCGGGCGCTCGGTCGGGATGTGGTGGAAGCCGGTCAGATAGGCAACTCGAGCCGGATAGAACACGCAGATCGCGTCGAGTCCGGCAGCCTCCATGCCGGCCTCGACAGCCTCACGCCGGCGTGAGTACTCTTCACCGCTAATAGAGGGAAGGCCTCGCCCAGCCAATTCAATGGGTCGTCCCTCCACTCGTGGGGAGTGGGGCCCGCCTCGCCCAGCCAATTCAATAGGTCGCTTCCCCGCTCGCGGGGAAGGTGGCGGCAAAGCCGCCGGATGGGGCGGCCCGCCAGGCTCCGGTCGCCGGGCTCGCCTCCTAATAGGCGGCAAGCTTTCTCATCGCCTCCGCGATCTTCTGCGGGCTCGGCATGAAGAACTCCTCCTGCGGAGTGTTGAAGGGCATGGCCGGGATGTCCGGCGCGGCCACCCGAACGACTGGACCGTCAAGGCTGTCGAAGGCGTGCTCGGAGATGATGGCCGCAACCTCGCCGCCAAACCCGCCGGTGAGGTTGTCCTCGTGCACCACCATCGCCTTGCCGGTCCGGCGCACGGATTCGAGGATCGTCTCGCGGTCGAGAGGCGCCAGCGTGCGAAGGTCCACGACCTCGACGCTCACGCCTTCGCCCTCGACCTCGGCCGCGGCCTCGAGGCAGTAATGCATCATCAGGCCCCAGGCGAAGCAGCTCAGGTTGGTGCCCGGCCTCCGCACGACGGCGGGGCCGATGGGGACGAGGTGGTCGCCGTCCGGCACGTCCTCGGCGACCAGCCTGTACACCTTCTTGTGCTCGAGGAACAGCACCGGGTCCGGGTCGCGGACCGCAGACTTGAGCAGGCCGTGGGCGTCGGCCGGCATGCTCGGAACGACGACCTTCAGCCCCGGCACGTGGGCATAGAACGCCTCGATCGACTGTGAGTGGTAGAGCCCACCGTGGACACCTCCCCCGAACGGTGTGCGGATCACTATCGGGACCGACCAGTCTCCGTTGGACCGATACCGCGTTCGGGCCGCCTCGCTCACGATCTGGTCGAAGGCAGGGTGGATGAAGTCCGCAAACTGGATCTCGACGATGGGGATCATCCCATTCAGCGCCGCTCCGATCGCGACACCCACGATCGCCGATTCGGCCAGCGGCGTGTCGAGGACGCGAGCCTCACCGAACCGCGCGTAGAGGCCGTCCGTCGCGCCGAACACCCCGCCCTTGCGTCCAACGTCCTCACCCATGACCAGGACCCGGTCGTCGCGCTCCATCTCCTCGGCCATGGCCGCGCGCACCGCCTCGATCATCCTCATCTCAGGCATCCTTCCAAGACCCCAACACATTGTCCAGCGCCGCGGCCGCTTCTGGTGAGGAGATGCGCCTCGTGGTCGTGAAACTGCGGCCGGATTGTGTCATTGGGCCGTAATATCGAGCGGTACCCTGCGAGCGGGGAGCGAGGCATCAATCATCTTCCTTGGAGGTACACGGGATTTCGTTCTCGGCGGACGTCAAGAACGAGATGGCCGGATTGCTGCCGGCGCGACCCTGCTGCCAGCTGATTGAGCTGCAGGGTATCTATTTCGGCTCGCGCGGGCGGCTGATCAAGAGGCCTGGCGATGGCCAGGCGGCCTACTTCTCGCTGCTGCGCAACGCGGTCGCGCGCAAGGTCGTCAGGCTCGGCCGTGCCGTGGGACCCATGGACGCCAAGTACCAGGCGGTCAAGACCCGAAAGCGCATGTCCTTCTTCATCGAGCTCGCCCTGCCGCCTGGCCTCACGGCGGCTTTCACCCAGTCCGCCTCTCGGGCCGTGCCGGACGCGGCGTGCGATCGCAAGGCCATGCTGCGCGGGCTATTCCTGGGGTGTGGATCGGTCAACGCCCCCGGCTCCCGGTACCACCTGGAGTTCGTGGCCCCCAGCGAGTCGTGGGCAAAGGCGATCGCCTCATTGAGCGACTCCGGCGGCACGAAGGTCGGGATCATGGAGCGCGCCGGCCAGCACGTCGTCTACGTCAAAGAGGGGGATGGCATCGCGCGCCTGCTGTCGTTGATGGGTGCGAGCAGGGCGGTCATGGAGTTCGAGAACGCGAGGGTCGTACGTGAGGTCAGCGGCGAGGTCAACCGGCGTCTGAACTTCGAGACGGCCAACATCGGCAAGACGATCGGATCGGGGATGCGCCAGGCGGCGGCCATCGAGCGCCTGGAGGCCGCCGGCAGGCTCGACCATCTCCCCCCGGCCCTGCGGGAGATGGCGCGCTGGCGCTCGGCGCACCCCCAGCTGAACCTGGGCGAGCTGGCGGGCCGGATGAAGCTGTCCAAGTCGGCTGTGAACCACCGCCTGCGCCGCCTGCAAGAGCTGGCGGGGCACAACGGAGGGGTCGGCTTGCCGAAACGGACGCGCCGCTCGGCCTGACCAGCGGCTTTCTGTCGCGGCCGTTGTCTCTCGTGCCAGCCCCATCCGGCTCTTCGGGCCACCTTCCCCATGAATGGGGAAGTGACTTATTGATGCAGGATGCCGCGTCAATCTGGAGCTGAACCGCCGCCCGGGCGACGGTAGCTACTATTACCTCCGGTCCCCCTCAGCGGATTTTGCCCGCCATCAACAGGAGCGCGCCCACATGGCCATCAAGGTCGGCATCAACGGATTCGGACGTATCGGCAGGAACATCTTCCGGGCGGCCCACGAGCTGAAGGCCGACGTTGAGATCGTCGCGGTCAACGACCTCGGCGACGCCAAGACCTTCGCGCATCTTCTCAAGCACGACACGGCGCTAGGGACCTTCGGCCCGGCGGTTTCCGTGGACGGTGATACGATCAAGGTCAACGGCCGCGCGGTCAAGTTCCTCAGCCACAAGGACCCTGCCGAGCTGCCGTGGAAAGACCTCGGCGTGGAGGTCGTGATCGAGTCCACCGGTCTGTTCACTGACGCCACCAAGGCGCGCGTTCACATCGACAAGGGCGGTGCGAGGAAGGTGATCATCTCGGCGCCGGCGACCAACCAGGACTTCACCGTGGTCATGGGCGTCAACCACAAGAGCTACGACCCGAAGAAGCACAACGTCATCTCGAACGCGAGCTGCACGACCAACTGCTTCGTGCCGCTGGCGAAGGTTCTGCACGACTCGTTCGGCATCGAGCGCGGGATGATGACGACGATCCACGCCTACACCGCTGACCAGAAGCTGCAGGACCTGCCCCACAAGGACCTGCGCCGGGCCCGAGCCGCCGCCGACAACATCATCCCCACGTCCACCGGGGCCAACCGCGCCGTGGCCGAGGTTCTACCGGAGCTTGCCGGCAAGTTCGCGGGCATGGCGTTTCGGGTTCCAATCCTCGACGTCTCGGTCGTCGACCTGACCGTCCAGCTCGGCAAGACCACCACCGCCCAGGACATCAACGCAGCCTTCGACGAGGCGGCGAGCGGGGAGCTGCGAGGCATTCTTTCGGTGAGCCACGAGGAGCTCGTCTCGTCCGACTTCAAGGGCAACCCCTACTCGTCGATCGTCGACGCACCCCTGACATTGATGCTCGAGAGCGACTGGGCCAAGGTGGTGAGCTGGTACGACAACGAGTGGGGCTTCAGCTGCCGCATGGTCGACCTCATCGTCTACATGGCTGACCGACTCTGAAAGCATCGATCACCTCCGTCGACGTCGCCGGCAAGCGCGTGCTCGTGCGGGAAGACCTGAACGTGCCGATGTCGAAAGGCGCCATCACGGATGACGCACGGATCAGGGCCGCCATCCCGACCCTCCAGCACCTCGCCCAGCGCGGCGCGATGGTGATCGTGATGTCGCACCTCGGACGGCCCAAAGGCGTCGAGCCTGAGCTGTCTCTGCGGCCGGTCGGAATGCACCTGGCGCGCCTGCTCGACCGGGAGGTGCATTTCGCCGAGGACTGCGTCGGCGAGCCTGCGCGCACCGCCGTCGGCAAGCTTCAGAACGGCCAGGTCCTGCTGCTGGAAAACGTCAGGTTTCACCCAGAGGACGAGGCGAACGACCCGGGCTTCGCGCGCCGGCTGGCCTCGCTGGGCGAGCTTTATGTGAACGATGCGTTTGGAGCCTCGCATCGAGCCCATGCTTCTGTGGTGGGCATTGCGGCGTACCTGCCGGCCTTCGCCGGGGAGCTGATGGAGGCGGAGCTGACGGCGCTGCACCAGGCGCTCGACAACCCCCGCCGGCCGATGCTGGCGGTGGTTGGTGGCGCTAAGGTCTCGACCAAGGTCGGTGTCCTGCGCAACCTTCTCAGCAAGGTCGACGCCCTGGTTATCGGCGGGGCGATGGCCAACACGTTCTTCAAGGCGCGTGGCTACCCGACGGGCAGCGGCCTGGTGGAAGACTCGGCGCTGGACATGGCGAGGCAGGTCGCCCAGGCCGCCGGGCGCAAGCTGCTCCTTCCCGTCGATCTTGTCTGCGCGCGCCGGATGGAGGGTGGCCAGCCGTTGCGAGTCATGGATGCAGATGCTGTTGAGGCAGGCTGGATGGCGCTCGACATAGGACCGAAATCGGTCGCGCTCTTCAGCCAGCGCCTTCAAGGGGCCGGGGCCATCGTCTGGAACGGCCCAATGGGGGTCGCCGAGATCCGCGACTTCAGCGATGGGACACGCGCCATCGGAGAGGCGATCGCGAGCTCGGGCGGCTACACCCTGGTCGGGGGAGGCGACACCGTGGCGGCGATCGATGCGCTGGGCCTCGCCGGCCGCTTCTCGCACGTCTCGACCGGCGGCGGGGCGACCCTGGAGTACCTGGAAGGCAAGGTGTTGCCTGGCATCGCGATCCTCAAGGAGGCCTGATGTCCAGTCGAGTCGCGCCCATGCCGGTGGTCGCGGCCAACTGGAAGATGAATCCGACCGATTCGGGTGACGCCCTTGACCTCGTTCGCGGCGTGCTCTCGGTCGCCCGTGGACACGCCGACCGGGTGGAGGTCGCGATCTTTCCGCCTTTCCCTTGGCTGCTCGGCGTTTCCGAGGTGCTGGCCGAGTCGGGCGTGAAGCTCGGGGCGCAGGACTGCTTCTGGGAGCTTTCGGGCGCCTACACCGGCGAAGTTTCGCCGGCGATGCTCAAGGGCTGGTGCGACTGGGTCATCGTCGGCCACTCGGAGCGCCGGATCTTCGTTGGCGAGACGGACGAGATGGTGGCCAAGAAGGCCGCCGCGGCCCTCGGCTGCGAGCTGAACGTGATCATGTGCGTGGGCGAGCTGAGCGAGCATTACGACGCGGGCACGTCCGACCAGGTCGTCAGCGCACAGGTCAGAGCCGGCCTGGCGAACCTCTCGGCCGACGACTCGGCGCGCCTGGTCGTCGCGTATGAGCCCGTCTGGGCGATCGGCAGCGGCAAGAGCGCCGACCCTGAGCACGCGTACCGGACCATGCGGCTCATCCGCAAGGTGGTGGGGGAGATGATCGGCGCGGGCGCTGCGCGGAAGGTCCGCGTGCTTTATGGCGGCAGCGTAAACGCGGCCAACGTCGAGGCGTACGTCGAGCTGCCGCTGTGCGACGGAGTCCTGGTCGGCGGCGCAAGCCTGGACGCGGCCGAGTTCGCGCATATCGTCAAAGTGACAGCTGAGGTTTATGGCCACAGATAGGGCTTTACCCCACCACCCCCACCTGGCCCGCCTCCCCACCTGGCGCCGAAATCGGCGCCTGTCCTCCCCACACGGTGGGGAGGCGCGGGCCTGTCCTCCCCACAGGGTGGGGAGGTGAATCTTGTCTTGCTGCGCCACGGTCAGAGCACCTGGAACCTCGAGAACCTCTTCACCGGTTGGCATGATGTCCCTCTGAGCGAGCGCGGCGTGGCCGAAGCGATTGAGGCGGGGCGGCTGATGAAGGAGGCCGGCCTGGCTCCCGGCATCGTCCACACGTCTGTCCTGGTCCGGGCGATCGAGACGGCAGACCTCGCGCTGGACGAGATGGAGATGACGTGGATCCCGGTGCGCCGCAGCTGGCGGCTCAACGAGCGCCACTACGGCGCGCTGCAGGGCTTGAACAAAGCCCAGACGTCGAAGAAGTTCGGCGAGGACAAGGTCAAGGTGTGGCGCCGCAGCTATGACGTGAGGCCGCCGGCCCTTGAGGTGTCGGACGAACGGCACCCGTCCCACGACGCGCGGTACGCGCGGATGCCGCCGGAGCTCCTGCCGAGCGCCGAGTGCCTGAAGGACGTGGTCGAGCGGATGCTGCCGTACTGGTATGACGCGATCGTCCCCGACCTGCTTCATCACCCTTGCGTTCTCGTCTCGGCCCACGGCAACAGCCTCCGTGCGCTCGTCAAGCACCTTGACGGGCTCTCGGAGCAGCAGGTCGTCGACCTGGACATCCCGACCGGCGTCCCGCGCGTGTACGAGCTGGGCGCGGACTTCAAACCCGCCTCGTGGAGCTACCTCGGCGACCCAGACGAGGTCAAGCGGCGGGCGGCCGAGGTCAAGGCGCAAGCCTCGGCCTCCAATCCGTAGACTCTGTTTGAAATAAGCAAGATTGAAAAGGAGATCCCGCAATGGCATTTGAGCTTCCGCCGCTTCCTTACGCGTTCGACGCCCTCGAGCCGCACATCGACGCCAAGACGATGGAGATCCATCACGACAAGCACCACGCGGCGTACGTGAACAACGTGAACGCAGCGCTCGAGAAGCATCCTGAGTGGGCGAAGAAGTCGGTGGAAGACCTTCTGTGGGGCATCGCCGAGGTCCCGGAAGACATCCGCACCGCGGTGCGTAACAACGGCGGAGGCCACTCGAACCACTCGATCTTCTGGACCATCATGGCCCCGAAGGGCGGCGGCAACCCGCCCGGCCGCGTGGGCGAGGGCATCAAGAGCGTGTTCGGCAGCTACGACGCCTTCAAGGAGCAGCTCACCAAGGCCGCGGTCGGCCAGTTCGGCAGCGGGTGGGCTTGGCTCGTCGTCGACAAGAACGGCAAGCTGTCCCTCAAGTCGTACCCGAACCAGGACAGCCCGTACATGGAAGGCCTCACGCCGATCCTGGGCGTCGACGTCTGGGAGCATGCCTACTACCTCAAGTACCAGAACAAGCGGGCGGACTACGTCGCGGCCTGGTTCAACACCCTGAACTGGACGGCAATCGAGGCTCGCTTCTCCTCGGTCTGGTCGTAGTGCCCCCGCGCCGGTGCACTAGGTAAAATCTCCCGGTCCCATGGCTAAGGTCCAGAACGCGCTAATCATCACGGAGGCGGTGCTGGCCGTCCTTCTGACGGCGGGCGTGCTCATCCAGACCCCGAAGGCATCGGGGCTTGGTGGAACCATCGGCGGCGGCGACGGTGGTCTCGGCGGTGGCTACCGCACGCGCCGCGGCCTGGAGCGCCAGATCTACTGGACGACGTGGGTGCTGACGGTGGCGTTCCTGATCTGCTCGCTCGCCAACATCTGGGTGACTACGCATCAGGGTTAGCGGGCTCCTCGCCGCCGCATTCGCGGCGGCGCTCGCGCTGGTCGGCTGCCAGCCGGTTGCGACCGTGCCGAAACCGGCGCGGGGCGGCACCGCGGTGGAGGCTCTCGTCGGATCGGCTGGAGTGCTCAACCCGCTCTTCGAGACGGTCGATAGCACGCGGGACGTCGACAGCGTCATCTACCAGGGCCTGACGACGGTCGACGCGCAGCAGAACGTCGTCGGCCTCCTGGCCAGCGACTGGTCCATATCCAACGACCACCTGACGTACACGTTCAACATGCGGAGCGGGATCAAGTGGGCCGACGGTCAGCCCTTCACCGCGGACGACGTGCTGTTCACCTACCACGTGCTGCAAGACCAGGAGTACCAACAGCCTGGGTCGGACTTCTGGCGCCAGGTCGGCGTGGCGGCCGGTGGCCCGGGCCAGGTGGTGTTCAGCCTCAAGGCGCCAGGCGCCTCGTTTCCGCTTGCTCTGCGGATCGGAATCATCCCCAAGCACGTCTTCGCCGGCATGGCGCCGGTCCAGATCGCCTCGAGCCCGTTCAGCGGCGTGCGCGCGTTTGGCACGGGGCCGTTCAAGGTCGAGGCGATCAACTCTCTGGCCATCACGCTGGATCGCAACACGTACGCCAATCCCCAGCCTTACCTCGACCACCTGGTCCTGCGCACCTATCCCGCCAATGACCCACAGAGCGCGATCCGGGCCGTCGGGCAGGGAGTGGCCGACCTGGTGGGTGGTCTCGAACCGCAGGAGGTGGATTCGCTCAAGGCGCGCACCGACATCACGGTCCTGGAGGCGCGAATGTTCACCGACGCGTTTGCCAGCTTCAACCCGGATGGGGACGGCAAGCAGTTCTTCGGTGACTCCAACGTCCGCCAGGCGCTGGTGCAGGCGATCGACAGGCAGAGGATCCTGACCGAGGTGCTGGCCGGCCACGCCGACGTTGACGCAGGCCCGATTCCGGTCGGCGACTGGGCTTATGCGCCCGCCGCCGGCGCGGTTCACCCGTTCGACGTCCTCGCGGCGACCCAGGCGCTGGACAAGGCAGGATGGGTGATCCCGCCCGGCTCGAGGCTGCGGGCCAAGAACAACGTCTCCTTCAAGTTCACCCTGGTGGCGCCCGACTCGTATCCCAACCACCAGGTGGCGGATGCGCTGGCGCGCCAGCTGCTGGCGATCGGGATCGAAGCCGACGTCAAGGCGGTGCCGGCCTCGCAGCTTGTGCAGAACTACCTGATCGGCCGCAACTACCAGATGGCGCTGACCGCATTCGACGTGGGGTCGGACCCGGACCAGTACTCGCTGTGGCATTCGGGCGCCGACCCGGGCACCTTGAACTTCGCCTACTCGCGCGGGTGGGGCCTGATCGACGGCGACCTCGAAAACGGCCGGGGGTCGGTCGACCAGCCGGCCCGCCTTGCGGCGTACATCGACTTCCAGATGCTGATGGCGGACGCCGCGCCGGCGATCTTCCTGTACTCCGCCCGATACGACTACGGTGTGTCGCAGCGCGTGCACGGCGTGCGCATCAACAAGGTGGTCGAGCCCTCCGACCGCTTCCAGTACGTCACGGACTGGTACGTCAACCAGAGCGGGTAGCGACAATTCACTCATGGACCTTGGGCTCAAGAACCGTCGCGCGCTGGTCACGGCCGCCAGCAAGGGGCTGGGCCGCGCATGCGCCGAGGCGCTCTCGGCGGAGGGTGCCCAGGTCTTCATCGCGTCCCGTGATTCGGCCGCGATCGAGGCCACCGGAAAGACGATCAAGGCGGCCGGCTGGATGGCCGCGGATGTCTCGAAGGCCGGCGAGCCGGAGGGGCTTGTCGAAGCTGCCGTCAAGAAGCTCGGTGGGATCGACATCCTGGTCGTCAATGCGGGCGGTCCCCCGCCCGGCACGTTTCAGACCACTCCGCTGGACAGCTGGGACCCTGCTTTTCATCTCACCTTGATGAGCGCGGTCCGGCTGGTGAAGGCGGCGCTGCCGGAGCTGAAGCGCTCGGACCTGGGGCGGATCGTTTTCATCACCTCGATCTCCGTTCGCCAGCCGATCGGAACCCTGATCCTGTCGAACTCGCTGCGCGCAGCCGTCACCGGGCTCGCGAAGTCGCTCGCGCTCGAGCTGGCGCCCGACCGGGTCACCGTCAACTGCCTTGCTCCCGACGCCATCCTCACGGACCGCATCCGGCACCTCGCCACGTCGGGGGGTGGGGACCCCGAGGAAGCGCTGAAGCGGAGAGAGGCGGCCGCGCCGATGAGGCGGTTCGGAGACCCCGGGGAGTTTGGCGCGGCTTGCGCGTTCCTGTGCTCGCGGCAGGCGGGATACATCACCGGACAGACGATTGGAGTCGACGGCGGAACGCTCCTCGGCGTGCACTGAGTAGGATTCGGGAGTGACCGCCATCCGGTTCGCGGAACGCATGTCGCGCCTCGGCACCGAGGGCGCCTTCGAGGTCCTGGCGAAAGCGCGCAGGCTCGAGGCCGAAGGCAAGAGGATCGTCCACCTCGAGATCGGCGAGCCGGACTTCGCCACGCCTGACAACATCATCGAGGCCGGCATCTCGGCGCTTCAAAGCGGCTACACCCACTACACGCCCGCAAGCGGTATCTACGAGGCTCGCGAAGCCGTCGCCGGTTTCGTATCTCGCATGCTCAAGACCGAGGTCGACCCGACCGAGGTCGTCCTCGTTCCAGGCTCGAAGAACGTCCTCCTGTTCACGCTGCTCGCGTGCATCGAACCCGGCGATGAGGTGATCCTGCCCGACCCCGGCTATCCAGCGTATGCGTCGCAGGTCAACTTCATCGGGGCGGTGCCGAAGACCGTGACGCTGCGCGAGGAGACCGGCTTCCGGATGGACCTCGACGAGCTCGCCTCGCTGGTGACGCCGAAAACCCGGATGCTGATCATCAACACGCCGCAGAACCCGACCGGCGGAGTGCTGACCGCCGAGGACGTGAAGTTCGTGTGCGACCTTGCCAGCGAGCACGACCTGCTCGTGGTCTCCGACGAGATCTACAGCCAGCTGGTCTACGGCTTCCACCACGTGTCACCGCTGTCCCACCCCGGCATGCGCGAGCGAACCGTGCTGATGGATGGGCTCTCCAAGTCCTACGCGATGACAGGGTGGCGACTCGGCTACGCGGTGGCGCCGAAGGCGCTGGCCGCCAAGCTCGACACGCTGATGATCAACTCCTCCTCGTGCGCCGCCGCGTTCACGCAGATGGCCGCGATCGAGGCGCTGAGCTCGCCCGAGTCGGAGCACGCCGTGGCCCGGCTGGTCAAGGTCTTCGAGCACCGGCGCAACCTGGTGGTCGACGGGCTCAACTCCATCCCTGGCATGCGGTGCGCGAAGCCGCAGGGCGCGTTTTACGCGTTCCCTAACATCCAGGGCACTGGCTTCGACGAGCACGAGCTCGCGGACCGGTTGCTCTCCGAGGCCGGGGTGGCGGTCCTGCCGGGAACCGCCTTCGGGCACGCGGGCAAGGGCTACATCCGGCTCGCCTACACCCAGTCGGAGGAAGAGCTGAAGCTGGGACTGGACCGGATCAGGGAGTTCGTCCAGGCGAATCCGCGCTCAGAATAGACGCGTGGGAGCCCCACGCGGCGATCACGGCCTCGTCCGGCTGACCGAGCCCCTGGTCAGGGACAACGGACGGCTACGTCCGGCCTCCTGGGAGGAAGCCCTCGAGCGTGCCGCGGCCGGTTTCGCGGCGGCGAGAGACAAGGGTCCCAACGCGTTTGGGATGTTCAGCTGCTCGAAGACGACCAACGAGATGAACTACATGGCGCAGAAGTTCACGCGCGCCGTCATGCACAGCAACAACGTCGACAGCTGCAACCGGACTTGACACGCCCCGAGCGTCGCCGGTCTGGCGACAGTGTTCGGAGCCGGAGGCGGGACCTCGTCGTACCGCGAGGCCGAAGAGACGGAGATGGTGATCCTCTGGGGCTCGAACGCCCGCGAGACCCATCCCATCTTCTTCCACCATCTGCTGCGCGGAGTGCGCAATGGTGCGCGACTCGTCGCGGTGGACCCGCGGCGCACGAGCTCGGCGGAGTGGGCTGACGTCTGGCTGGGCATCGACGTCGGGAGCGACATCGCACTGGCCAACGCGATGGCGCGGGAGATCATCCACGCGGGCCTCGCGAACACAGAGTTCATCACCCGCGCGACAACCGGTTACGAGGAGTTCGCGCGTTGCGTCGAGGCCTACACGCTCCAGTACGCGGAGCAGGAGACAGGCGTTCCCGGCTCCGCGATCAAGGACGTCGCGCTCGCCTACGCGCGGGCGGACAGGGCGATGATCTGCTGGACGCTCGGGATCACCGAGCATCACAACGCGACGGACAACGTGCTCTCGCTGATCAACCTCGCGCTGCTCACCGGCAAGGTTGGGCGCTACGGGTGCGGTCTCAACCCGCTGCGCGGCCAGAACAACGTGCAGGGCGGTGGAGACATGGGCGCCATCCCGGCGCGGATGCCCGGCTTCCAGGACCTCGAGCTGCCGGAGATCCACGACAAATTCTCTCGAGCGTGGGGCGGAGCGCAGTTCCCCTCCGAGAAGGGCAAGCACCTCAGCGAGATGTTCGAAGCGATGGACCACGGAGAGCTGACTGCGGCCTACGTCGTCGGCGAGAACCCGGCGCGCAGCGAGGCGGACCAGACACGGGCGGTCCGCCTGCTGAGTGGCCTCGAGCATCTCGTGGTGCAGGACATCTTCCTCACCCAGACGGCGGAGCTCGCGCATGTGGTGTTGCCGGCTGCGGCGGGGTGGGCGGAGTCCGAGGGGACGGTCACCAACAGCGAGCGGCGCGTCCAGCGGGTGCGCCGAGCGCTGGAGCCCCCGGCCGGCGCGCGCGACGACATCGAGATCATCTGCGACCTCGCCCTCCGGCTGGGCTGCGACTTCGGCCAACCCACCGCGGAGCAGGTGTGGGACGAGTGCCGCAGCCTTTCGCCGATGCACGCGGGGATGTCGTATCCGCGCCTGGACGAGCTCGGCGGAATCATGTGGCCGTGCCCCGACGAGTCGCATCCCGGCACGCAGTTCCTGCACGCACGGTTGTGGGCGGACCCCGTCGGTGGTCCCCTCGCGCCGTTTCACGCCGTCGAGCACGACCCTCCGGTCGACCGCCTGACCGACGAGTTTCCCATCCGCCTGACCACCGGGCGCCGGCTGGACTCGTTCAACACCGGCGTTCAGACGGGCGAGTACACCTCGCCGCTGCGCAAGCGCGAGGCGCTGCTTATCTCACGCGCGGATGCGGAGAAGCTCGGCCTACACGATGGAGAGCGGGTGCGCGCCAGCTCACGGCGAGGATCGGTCGAGGTTCCCATCGGGTTCGAGGACACGCTCAGGCCCGGTCTTGCGTTCATGACACCGCACTTCCCGGACCAGGTCGCCACCAACGTGCTCACCATTGACGCGACCGATCCCAAGTCGGGCACTGCTGAGTTCAAGGCGAGCGCCATCAGGATCGACAAGCTGCCGGCTGAGCAAGCTCGGCCCCATCCGCCGCTAAACGCGGCGACTTCCCCGGCGAGCGGGGAAGTGATTTCTGCCCGCGTAACCGCCTAGTGGACATCCGGACCACCGGAGGCCCCTCCACCGCCGATGAGAAGGCGGCCGTCGACAGCGTGCTCGGCGAGCCCGCCTCGCTCTGGGAGGGAGGCGAGCGGCATCCGGCGGACGACCACCTCGCATTCGGAGGACGGGCCGCAAGGGAGCAGCGGCACATGCTCCTGCCCGTGCTGCACGCAATCCAGGACCAGGTCGGATGGGTCAGCCGGGGCGCCCTCGAGTATGCGTGCCGGAGGCTGTCGATCCCGCCCGCTGAGGCGTACGGGGTGGTGAGCTTCTACGCTCGTTTCGCGCTCCACGAACGCGGCACGTTTGCCTTGCACGTTTGCGACGACATCGCGTGCAAGTACGCGGGTGCGGAAGACATATGCGCGGCGGCCAAGGCAGAAAGCGACCAGAACGGACTCGCGTGGTATCGAAGTCCGTGCCTCGGACTTTGCGACCGGGCCCCTGCAGCCCTGGTCGAACGGTCGGGCAATGCGTACCGCGTGGCGCAGCTGGCGCCCATCACAAGTTCCGAAGCGACCGCGATCATGCGCAGCGGGGTCTGGGACGAGCCTCCGCCCGCCTCGCTGCCGGGGCGTGCTGGAAAGCTCCTGCGACGTGTCGGCGTGGTGGACCCGGAGAGCATCGACAGCTATCGCGCCAATGGCGGGTTTGCGGCTCTCGGCCGGGCGAGGGAGCTCGGCCCGGAGGCGGTGATTCGCGAGGTCACCGAGGCGCGGCTGCTCGGTCGTGGAGGCGCCGCGTTTCCAACCGGCCGCAAGTGGGACTCGGTCGCCAAGGCCGCGGCGCACCCGCACTACCTCGTTTGCAACGCGGATGAGTCCGAGCCCGGGACGTTCAAGGATCGCGTGCTGATGGAGCTGGACCCGTTCGCGCTGGTCGAGGGCATCGCGATCGCGGCCTTCGCAACAGGGTGCGACAAGGGCTACGTCTACGTCCGAACCGAATATCCGCTCGCGAGAAGACGGGTCGAGGGCGCGATCGCGCAAGCGCAGGCGCAGGGCCTCCTCAACATCGAGATCGAGGTGCGCCGCGGAGCCGGTGCCTATATCTGCGGCGAGGAGACGGCCCTGTTCAATTCGATCGAAGGGAAGAGGGGGGAGCCGCGCAACAAGCCGCCATTCCCGGTCGAGGTTGGGCTCTTCGGCAAACCCACGCTGGAGAACAACGTGGAGACCCTGGTCAATGTCCTCGACATCGTCCTCGACGGCGGCGCGGCGTTCGCCGCGACCGGCACCACCGAGTCCACCGGCACGCGGCTGTTTTGCGTCTCAGGGCAGGTCCAGCGGCCGGGTCTGTTCGAGGTCGCGATGGGGACACCGCTGCGCGAACTGATCGCGCTCGCGGGCGGCGTGCGGCCGGGCCGCTCCCTGCAAACCGTCCTTCTCGGCGGGGCCGCAGGGTCTTTTGTGACGCCGGCGCAGCTCGACGTGCCGCTGAGCTTCGAAGGCACGCGCGCGATCGGCGCCACGCTTGGCTCGGGAGCGGTGATCGTCTTCGACGACGCCGCACAGATGAAGGAGGTATTGCTCCGCATCGCACGCTTCTTCCGCGACGAGTCCTGCGGGCAGTGCGTGCCGTGTCGAGTCGGCACCAAGCGGCAGGAGGAGATCCTGGAGAGGATGTTCAACTCGCATGGCGGCGACGCGAAAGCCGACGTCCTTCTGTTGAGCGATATCGCGCAGGCCATGCGCGACGCTTCCATCTGCGGACTCGGCCAGACCGCAGCCAATGCCATCGCGTCCGGCCTCACACAGCTGAAGGTGCTGAATGGCTGAGCCCGTTTTTGTCGGCATGCCGAAGAAGCTGGTGGGGGTGACGATCGACGGACGCGACATGGAAGTCATCGAGGGCTCGACCATCCTCGATGCCTGCCGGCGGCTGCGCATCGACACTCCGACTCTGTGCCAGCTCGAGACGCTGACCCCCGTCAACGTCTGCCGCGTCTGCGTGGTCGAGGTCGAGGGCTCGCGCGTGCTGGTCCCCGCGTGCTCGCGCAAGGTTGAGGCGGGCATGAAGATCGAGACCGACTCGAATCGAGTACGTCACAGCCGACGCCTGGTGCTCGAGCTCCTGGCGTCGTCCGTCGACATGTCGCTGTGCTCGGCAGAGGTTCATGGTTGGATGACCCGTTACGGAGCAACGCCCCAGCGGTTTGGCCATGACGTCGCGACCGTCGCGCAGCCGGTGAAGATCGACAACGACCTCTACGTCCGCGACTACTCGCGCTGCATCCTCTGCTACAAGTGCGTCGAGGCGTGTGGGGTGGACGCCCAGAACACCTTCGCCATCGGCGTCGCGGGCCGTGGCTTCGACGCCCACATCTCGACCGAGTTCACGACCCCGTTGCCGGAGTCGGCCTGCGTCTACTGCGGCAACTGCATCGGCGTCTGTCCCACAGGCGCGCTCATGTTCAAGAGCGAGTTCGACATGCGCGCGGCTGATACGTGGGACGTGTCACGCCAGGCGGTGACCGAGACGGTGTGTCCGTACTGCGGGGTCGGATGCATGCTCGAGCTGCACGTCCAGGACAACTCAATTGTCAAGGTGACCTCCCCGCTCGACCACAGCGTCACCGCCGGCCACCTGTGCGTGAAGGGGCGCTTCGGCTTCCAGTTCGTGCAGCGGCGAAAGCAATAGAAAAGCCGGGCGACCTGTCGCCCGGCTCGCATAGGTCTAAAGGCCTGCTTTAGTCGCCGCCGCCGCTGCCGCTGTGGTCGCCGACGTGGCCACAATCGTGCTCATCTGAGCCAGGGGTGGCTGTCGTTGCGTGTGCGCCATCTTCGTTGTCGTTTGCCTCAGGCCGTGCGAATCGGACGTGGGGCTTGGAGACGATTCCGAGTGGTCGCCGGACGGTTCGGGCGATCGCGAAGACGTGGGGCTCGGCCGGTAGAGGCGATCGAAGTCCTCCCGCGAACCTGGTTGGTAACCCTCCGGGTCGCGGTCCGGCAGCACCGACATGCTGGATATAACGGCCCAGGCTATACAGCCCGGTGTCCTAGAGTTTCATGCGTGCCGATCTTCTGGACCGACGATCCCGCCGCAAACCGCCTCCTGGAAACCGACCCGCTGGCGCTCCTGATCGGCCTCGTGCTCGATCAGCAGGTGAAGATGGAGAAGGCCTTCGCCGGCCCATACGAGCTGAAGCGACGCCTCGGGTACCTCGACGCCCGCAAGATCGCGAACATGGACCCGGACAAGCTGTCCGCGGTGTTCCGCGAGCGTCCGGCGCTGCACAGGTTCCCCGGAAGCATGGCCAAGCGCGTGCAGGCCCTGTGCCAGGTGGTCGTAAGCGACTACGGGGGCGACGCGGGGGCCGTCTGGACGCAGGCTCGCGACGGTGACGACCTGGCGGCTCGGATCAAGAAGCTGCCCGGCTTTGGGGACATGAAAGTCAAGATCCTCGTCGCGGTGCTGGCCAAGAAGTTCGGCGTCAAGCCGCGTGGCTGGGAGAAGCACGCGGCGACCTGGCACACGGTGGCCGACGTCGACTCGGCCGAAACCATGGCCGAGGCGCGCGAGGTGAAGCGCACGATGCGAGAAACCAAGCACTGAGCAAAGGTCTGATAACCTTTGCCGTCCGGCGCGGCCGCAGTGAGTCGCGTGGACAGATCAGGGGAGACTAGCGACAGATGAGAGAGTGCACGCCCACCCGGGACCAAGCCCGGGCGCTGGCCGCGGATCACGCGCTGATCCCCGTGTACCGGGAAGTCCTCGCCGACATGCTCACCCCCGTCCGGGCGTACACGTTGCTGTGCCCGCCCGGCACGCCGGGGTTCCTGCTCGAGAGCGTTGAAGGCGGCGAGCGGCTCGCCCGCTATTCGTTCATCGGGTTCGAACCGAAGCCGCTCGACACGGGCGACGGCGACCCGCTGGCGGCGCTCAGGTCGGTGGCCGGCGAGCTGACCGCGCCGGTGAAAGGCATCCCGCGGTTTCACGGCGGCGCCGTGGGCTATCTCGGTTACGAGACGGCGCGCCATTTCGAGCGCCTGCCGCTCGCCCAGGGCCCGCCACCGGCCATGCCCGAGAGCGCGTTCTTGCGCGCCGATGACCTTGCGGTCTTCGACCACGTCACGCGGCGGCTCAAGCTCCTGACCATCCACAGGCCGGAACGCGAGGAGTACGACCAGGCCGTGGCCAGGATCGACGAGATGGAGAAGCGGCTCGCCTCGGATCAGGTTGCGACGTTCGCCCGCGGCGCGGACGGGACACGATGGGAGGCAAACGTCACGCCCGGCCAGTTCCACGCGATGGTCGACGCCGCACGCGAACACATCCTGGCGGGTGACGCATTCCAGGTCGTCGTTTCCCAGCGGTTTCACAAGCCGCTCGAGGCGAGCCCGTTCGACGTCTACCGCTGCCTGCGTGCGATCAACCCTTCGCCCTACATGTACTACCTGTCCCTTGGCGGCGATCGACACGTCGTGGGCACGTCGCCCGAGAAGCTCGTCCAGGTCGAGGGAAGGCGCGTCGAGACGCGCCCGCTGGCCGGCACTCGCCGGCGCGGCGCCGACCCGGTGGAGGACGATCGGCTCGAGAAGGAGCTACTGGCCGACCTCAAGGAACGAGCCGAGCACGTGATGCTCGTCGACCTCGGTCGCAACGACGTCGGCCGCGTTGCGCGCCCGGGCACCGTCAACGTCGACCGGTTGATGGAGGTCGAGCGCTACTCGCACGTGATGCACATCTCGTCAACGGTCAGCGGTCAGCTGCGCGACGGGTGCACGTCCCTCGACGCGCTGCGGGCGGCGTTCCCGGCGGGCACCGTCTCCGGGGCGCCGAAGATTCGCGCGATGGAGATCATCGCGGAGCTCGAGCCGGACCAGCGAGGCGTCTACGCCGGGTCGCTCGGTTACGTCAGCTTCGGCGGGAACCTCGACATGGCGATCACGCTGCGCACGATCGTGGTGGCGGGAGGTGTCGCGTACGTCCAGGCAGGAGCCGGCGTCGTCGCCGACTCGCGCCCCGAGCGGGAGTTCGAGGAGACCCTCGAGAAGGCAGGAGCGATGTTCAAGGCGATCGAGATGGCGGAGGAGATGTAAGTGAACCGCATCGTCCGCCGCGGTTCACTCGTGAGCCTCGCCATGATCGACAACTACGACTCGTTCACCTACAACCTGGTCCAGTACCTCGCCGAGCTAGGCGCCGAGCCGCGCGTGTTTCGCAACGACGCGGTGACTGTTGCCGAGCTTGCCGAATTCGATGGAATCGTGATCTCGCCCGGCCCGGGGACGCCGAGCGATGCCGGCGTCTCGACACAGGCCATCCGGGAGCTCACCGGCAAGGTGGCGATCCTCGGCGTCTGCCTCGGCAACCAGTGCCTTGGCGAGGCGTTCGGCGCGCGCGTCGTGCGCAACGAGCCGGCCCATGGGAAGACCTCGTGGATCCGGCACGACAACTCCGGAGTGATGGCGGGCGTGAGCGATCCCTTCGAGGCGACCCGCTACCACTCGCTCATCGTCGATCGCGACTCGGTGCCGGACGAGCTCGTGATCACGGCCTGGACGCCCGACGGCACGGTGATGGGTCTCCGCCACGCGAGGCACCCAACGTATGGGGTCCAGTTCCATCCCGAGTCGGTGCTCACCAAGGAAGGCAAGAAGATCCTCGGCAATTTTGTGCGCCGGGCGGCGAAGGGCGTGGCGTGACTGCCTCCCTCTCTTGCGTCCAGATTCCCCCACCCCCACCCGCGCCTAACGGCACGTCCTCCCCGCATGGCGGGGAGGTGAAAGCGCGTGCTCCCCACATGGCGGGGAGGTGAAAAGAACATGATCGAGTCGATAGCGAAGCTGGTTCGGTGTGAGTCCTTGAGCGAGGGTGAGGCGGCGTCCGCCTTCGAGGACATCATGCGTGGCGACGCGACCCCCGTCCAGATCGCAGGTTTTCTCGTGGCCCTGCGGATGAAGGGAGAGACCGTCGAAGAGATCACGGGTTTCGCGCGCACCGCTCGCACGATGGCAACGCCGATCGACGTCGACGGACCACTGCTGGACACGTGCGGCACAGGCGGCGACGGCCTTGCGACCTTCAACATCTCGACGCTTTCCGCGATCGTGGCCGCCGGGTGCGGCGCGAAAGTCGCCAAGCATGGGAATCGAGCGGCGTCCTCCATGTGCGGATCGGCGGACGTGCTCGAGCAGCTGGGCGTGAAGATCGACCTCGGCCCCGAGGGCGTCGCGCGGTGCATCGACGAGGCGGGCATCGGCTTTCTCTTCGCGCCCATCTTTCATCCCTCGTTTCGCTTCGCCGGGGTGCCCCGCCGCGAGCTGGCGCTGCGGACGGTCTTCAACGTCCTGGGTCCGCTCTGCAACCCCGCGGGCGCAAAGTTCCAGGCCCTCGGGGTGGCGGACGGGTCGATGGCCGGGAAGATGGCCGATGTCCTGGTCCGCCTTGGCGTCGAGCGGGCGATCGTGTTCCACGCAGGCGACGGCATGGACGAGCTCTCGGTCAGCTCGCCCTCGTTCGTGATCGAGATAAACGGCCGGAGAAGGGAATACGAGCTGGACCCGGCGGAGCTGGGACTGGCGGCCGCGCCGCTGGAATCGATGCGCGGTGGCGGACCAGCGGAGAACGCGCGGATCGCGCGCGAGGTGCTCGGCGGGGCCGCCGGTCCGCGACGCGACGTCGTGCTGCTCAACACCGCGGCCGCGCTGCGGGCGGCGGGCATCGCGCGCAGCTGGAAGGAGGGGATTGGCGCGGCGGGCGACGCCATCGACTCGGGCCGCGCCGGCGAAGTGCTCCAGCGGTGGGCCAGAATCTCCCGCGAGTGAGCGAGGACCTTTTAGCGCGCCTGGTGATGGAGGCCAGGCAAGACCTTCAGCGGCGAAGGGCGCTGGTCGGACAAGACCAGTTCGAGCGAGCGGTCGCCGCATATACCCCCAAGGACTTCGCCGCGGCACTGCGGAAGCCAGGGCTGGCGGTGATCGCCGAGATGAAACAGCGCACGCCGACCATGGGCGTGCTGGCGGAGGAGTACAGCCCCGCGGACCTGGCTCACACGTACACCGACGGTGGCGCCGCCGCGATCTCGGTCCTCACCCACATGGCGAGTTTCGGGGGGCGGCCGGAGCACATCATGGCCGCGAGGGCCGCCACCGACCTGCCGATCCTGCGCAAGGACTTCGTGACCGACCCGTTCGAGGTCGCCGAGGCCAGGGCGGCCGGCGCGGACGCGGTACTGCTGATCGTCGCGGCCCTGGAGCGCGAGCGCCTGGCCGAGCTGATCGCGGTGGCGCGAAGCCGGGGAATCGCGGCCCTGGTCGAGGTGCACGACGAGGCCGAGACCTCGACGGCGCTCGAGCTCGGCGCCGCGTTGATCGGGATCAACCACCGCGACCTGCAGACATTCACGGTCGACCTGGCCCTGACCGAGCGGCTGCGCAAGCTGATCCCCGCCGGCGTCGTGGTCGTCTCCGAGAGCGGCATCCACTCGCCGGACGACGTGCGCAGGTTGTTCGAGGCAGGGGCGAACGCGGTCCTCGTCGGAGAGGCGCTGATGCGCTCGACCGACCCGGCCCACCGCATCCAGGAGCTGATCGCGTGGTCCGCGTGAAGATCTGCGGGATCTGCGATGCGGCCGGGGCGGCCACTGCGGTTGAGGCCGGCGCCGACCTGATCGGCTTTCATTTCTGCTCCTCCGAACGGCGCGTCGCCCCGGAGGATGCGAAGGCGATCATCGACGGCCTCGACGTGAGACCGACGATCGTCGGCGTCTTCATCGACGAGGCGCCCGACGACGTCCGGCAGATCGCGGAGTTCGTCGGCCTGGACCTGCTCCAGCTGCACGGTTCGGAGGCGCCCGGCTTCGAAGCGGGCCGGCCCGTGATGAAAGTTCTCAAGGTCAGGGATGGTGAGATCCCGGGCGCCGAGGACTGGCCGGACCCGCTGATGCTCGATTCGTGGTCCGCCGACCAGCGCGGTGGCACTGGGCGAACCTGGGACTGGGAGCTGGCGCGCCCCTTGCTCTCGACGCGGAAGGTGTTCATCGCCGGTGGTCTTGAACCGGGTAACGTGGGCAAGGTCGTGACCGGCTTGAAGCCCTACGGGGTGGACGTCTCCAGCGGTGTCGAGGCTGCCGTGCGGGTCAAGGACCCGCACAAAGTGCGCGCGTTCGTGCGCGCCGTGCGGCTGGCCGAGGTGCTCATATGATGGTCCGTGCCTCTCTGACACACCCGGTCGACGGGCGCTTCGGCGCGTATGGCGGCCAGTACGTACCCGAGACCTTGATGACCGCCCTGCTCGAGCTGGAGGACGCGTGGCACGAGGCGAAGGCCGACACTCAGTTCCAGCTCGAGCTCGCCGGCCACCGGCGCGCCTTCGTAGGACGGCCGACGCCCCTGTACGCCGCGACACGCCTGAGCGAGCACTTCGGGGGCGCGCACATCCACTTGAAGCGCGAAGACCTGTGCCACACGGGGGCTCACAAGCTGAACAACGCGGTCGGCCAGGCGCTGCTGGCGGTGCGAATGGGCAAGAGGCGGGTCATCGCCGAGACCGGCGCGGGCCAGCATGGTGTCGCGGCGGCGACCGTGTGCGCGCGCTTCGGGCTCGAGTGCCTCGTTTACATGGGCACCGAGGACATGCGCCGCCAGTCGATGAACGTGCGCCGCATGAAGTTGCTCGGGGCGGAGGTCGCGGAGGTCACGAGCGGGACGAAGACGCTGAAGGACGCCACCTCCGAAGCCATCCGCGACTGGGTGACCAACGTGCGGACCACTCACTACATGATCGGGTCGGTGGTCGGACCGCACCCCTACCCCGAGATGGTGCGCGATCTCCAGCGCGTCATCGGCGACGAGGCACGCGACCAGTACCTGTCAGCGGACGGCAAGCTGCCCGACGTCGTCATCGCCTGCGTCGGCGGCGGGTCGAACGCGATCGGCATGTTCACCGCCTTCCTCGACGACCGGGACGTGACGCTGGTCGGCGTGGAGGCGGCGGGCAAGGGCTTGAAGACGGGACACCACGCGGCCTCCCTGGTCGGAGGGCGGCCTGGCGTGCTGCACGGCTCGTACTCGTACGTCCTGCAGGACGGCGACGGCCAGATCCAGCCCACTCATTCGATATCCGCGGGGCTCGACTACCCCGGCGTGGGGCCAGAGCACTCCTTCCTTCACGATTCGGAGCGCGTCGAGTACGTGGCCGTCACCGACAAGGACGCTCTGGCCGCGTTCAAACTCTGCACGCGGCTCGAGGGCATCATGCCGGCGCTGGAACCCGCGCACGCGCTCCACCATGCCGGAGTGGTCGCGCGCGAGCTGGGTCCGGGCGGGCGGATCCTCGTATGCCTGTCTGGACGCGGCGACAAGGACATGGACTCGGTCGATCAGGGCGCCGCCGGGCGCGCGCAGGGCGCACTTGATGACGACTGAGACCCGGACACTCGAGTCGGCGCTGCGCGCCGATGGGGACCTGAAGCTCGTCGCGTACATGATGGCCGGCCACCCCACACGCAAGAAATCGCTCGAGGTGGGGAAGAGGCTCGCGGCGTCGGGCATCGCTGCGCTCGAGATCGGGATCCCTTTCTCGGACCCGCTGGCCGACGGGCCGGTCATCCAGCGCGCAGGACAGGTCGCGCTCGAGCACGGCATGAACGTCGGCGCCGCGCTGGAGCTGGCCGGCGCAATTGCGGGCCTGGGTGCGCCGCTGGTGCTGATGACCTACATCAACCCGATCCTGGCTCACGACCCGAGGCGGTTCGCCGCCGAGGCGGCACAGGCGGGAGTCGCGGGCGTGATCGTGCCGGACCTGCCGGTCGAGGAGTCGGAGCCCGTGCTCGGATGGCTCCGCTCGGCCTCGCTCGACACGGTGTTCATGGTCGCGCCGACCACGGCCGAGGAGCGGGTCGAGACCATCTGCGAGCACTCGAGCGGCTTCGTGTACTGCGTGACCGTGACCGGGATCACGGGGACGAGGAAGGATCTGCCCTCGGGCATGAATGAGCTGTTCCAGAAGGTGCGGCGGCACACGAAGCTGCCGGTCGCGGCCGGGTTCGGCATCTCGCGGCCGGAGCATATGAAGGCGCTGCGCGGCGCCGCGGACGCGGCCGTCGTAGGCAGCGCGATCGTGGCCGAGATCGATCGCGGCGGCGACCCGGTCGTGCTCGTGAAGGAGCTGCTGAGGGCTGGTCTCCGGTGAGGCCGGCGGTGCTTCGGCGCCCAGGCGGCCCGTCTGCATCGTTGCCGACTGCCCGCGCTCGCTTACGTTTGTTCGACACGCTCGCTCACGTGCTCGTCGGCGCCTCCCATCCGGGCCACCTGGACACCGAATCACTCGCCGTCCCACCGGAGCCCAGCCCGGCATGCCGGTAAGAGGCATCCGCGGCGCCACGACCGCTGAATCGAACACGGCCGAATCGATCACCGAGGCGACGGCCGATCTTCTGCGCGAGCTCGTCCGGCTCAACGACCTCGACCCGGCGGAGATCTGCTTCGCGTACTTCACCACCACCCACGACCTCAACGCCGAGTACCCGGCCTTTGCGGCCCGCAAGCTTGGATGGTTCGAGGTGCCGCTGCTTTGCGGCCACGACATGGACGTGCTTCTGCCCAATCCGCGCGGAGTCCCGATGTGCGTGCGTGTCCTTATCCTGTACAACACTCCAAGGCCTCAGTCGACGATTCGGTCTGCCTACCTGCGCGGAGCGCTAGCGATCAAGACAGACCTCGACTACTCAAAGGAGACACTCACCAAGTGATCGTCGTGTTGAAGGAGACGCTCACCAAGTGATCATCGTCATGTCTCACACCGCGACTGACGCCGAGGTGAAGGCGGTGGTCGACCGCGTCCACGAGATCGGGCTCAAGACCGAGCTGTCACACGGCGAGGAGCGGACGCTGGTCGGCGTCATCGGGGGCAACGCCTACGCGTACAAGGAGGCGTTCTCACACCTCAGCGGGATCCACGAGATCATCCCGATCACCAAGCCGTTCAAGCTCGCCAGCCGGGAGTTCCGGCCGCTCAACACGGTCGTCGACGTGGGGGGCGTGAAGATCGGCGGCGACGAGGTCGTCATGATGGCCGGCCCATGCTCGGTCGAAGGCGAGGAGATGCTCCTCGAGACCGCTCGCCACGTCGCTGCGCAGGGAGCTCGCATCCTGAGAGGCGGCGCGTTCAAGCCGCGCACCTCGCCGTACTCGTTCCAGGGGCTTGGCGAGGCTGCGCTGAAGATGATGGCGACGGCGCGCGAGGAGACCGGGCTCAAGGTCGTGACCGAGGTCGTCGCGCCCGGGGACGTCGAGCTCGTATCGCGCTACGCGGACATCCTGCAGCTCGGCACCCGCAACATGCAGAACTACGCGCTGTTGCAGGAGGCCGGCCGCGCAGGCAAGCCCGTGCTGCTGAAGCGGGGGATGTCGTCGACGATCGAGGAGTGGCTGCTCGCGGCAGAGTACGTCCTCTCGCAGGGTAACCGCGACGTGATCCTGTGCGAGCGAGGCATCCGCACGTACGAGACCGCCACGCGGTTCACGCTGGACCTGAACGCGGTTCCCCTCGCCCGCGAGCTCTCTCACCTGCCGATCGTGGTCGACCCATCGCAGGCCACGGGCCGCTGGTCGCTGGTCCGCCCGATGGCGCTTGCGGCGGTCGCCGCCGGTGCCCACGGCCTGATCGTGGAGGTGCACCCGACGCCCAACCAGGCTCTTTCGGACGGGGCGCAGTCGCTCGACTTCGAGAACTTCGACCGGCTGATGGCAGACCTCCGGCGCCTGCTGGGTGCGATGGCCAAGCAGCTCGCGTAGCGCTGATCGATGCCGACGGTAGCAGTCATCGGCCTTGGCCTCATGGGCTCGTCGTTCGCGCTCGCACTGAAGGGGGCGCGGCCCGACGCCGTGATCGTTGGCAGCGACACGGACCCGATCACGCTGCGCAAGGCACTCGATCGCGGGATCGTCGCCAGCGCGAGCGCCGACGCCAGCGTGGCCGGAATCGCCGACGTGGTCGTGATCGGCGCACCGATCCGCTCGATGCGCGACGTCTTCGCGCAGCTCGCCGGCACGACGAACGGCAAGGTGGTCACCGACATGGCCAGTACGAAGGTGAGCGTGATGGAGTGGGCCGCGGCGTCCGGCATCGACCTGGTCGGCGGCCATCCCATGTGCGGCAGAGAGACCTCCGGCATCGACGCCGCGGACAGCGCGCTCTTCCGGGACGCGCCGTGGGTGCTGACGCGCGACGAGCCCATGCTGACCGATCTCATCGAGGCTGTCGGGGCGCACCCGGGGGTCATGGATGCGGAGACTCACGATCGCCTGGTGGCCGGCGTCAGCCACGCCGCGTTCCTGCTTTCGGTCGGCTATGTGCTCGCCCTGTCGCGCCGGCCGGATTGGCCGCAGGCCTCGCGCCTGGCGGCCGGTGGCTTTCGCGACATGACCCGGCTCGCCGCGGGGGACCCCGAGCTATACGCGGGTGTGGCGCGGACGAACCGGGCCAACCTCGTGGAGCAGCTCGACGCGGTCAGCGCTGAGCTGGCGCGGCTCCGGCGCCACCTCGAGGCGGACGACCCGCGCCTCGTCGAGCTGTTCGAGGAAGCTCGCGCCGTGCGCGAGCGCTGGGCACGCGGGTGATTGCGACCGTTCGCGCGGCGCGAAAGCTGGAGGGCGCGATCCGCGTCCCGGGCGACAAGTCGATCTCGCACCGCGCGCTCATCCTCGGCTCGATCGCTACGGGTTCCAGCCGCCTGCGCGGGCTCTCGACGGGCGCCGACGTGCAGTCGACCACGAGCTGCATGCGCGCGCTTGGGGCGCACTTTGAAGAGACAATGCTCATCGGCGTCGGGTTGCGAGGGCTGCACCGGGCGGCGGGACCCCTCGACTGCGGCAACTCCGGCACGACGATGCGCCTGCTTGCGGGACTGCTGGCGGCCCATGAGTTCGAG
Organism: Candidatus Dormiibacterota bacterium; assembly: GCA_039935415.1. Lineage (GTDB taxonomy): Bacteria > Chloroflexota > Dormibacteria > Dormibacterales > Dormibacteraceae > Palsa-870. Next base: position 3,480 of record JBDTKH010000003.1, on the reverse strand, counting down.
AGCGAGCTGGTGGGCGACGACTCGCTGTCGCGCCGGCCCATGGACCGCGTCGTCGCGCCGCTGACGCAGATGGGCGCGAAGGCCACGTGGCCGCCGCTTCGCGTGGGAGGAGAGACGCCGCTCCACGGCACCGCCCACGCGATGCTCCTGCCCAGCGCCCAGGTCAAATCCGCCATCCTGATCGCAGGGCTCTACGCGGAAGGAGCGACGACCATCACCGAGCCTGTCCGCACGCGCGACCACACCGAGAGGATGCTTCAGGCGATGGGCGTCACCGTCGCGGTGGACGGGCTGCGGGTCGAACTCGAGCCGCCGGATGGGCTCGAGCCGCTTGACATCGAGATCCCCGGGGACTTCAGCGCGGCTGCGTTCTGGCTGGTCGCGGGCGGTCTGGTGCCGGGTTCGCGGATCAGGCTTCGTGGCGTCGGCGTCAACCCGACACGGACCGCGTTCGCGGACGCTTTGCGCGATTGCGGGTTCGAGATCGGGCGCACCGGCGAGCAGACGACGGCCGGCGAGCCGGTCGCAGACTTGGAGGTGCGGCCGGCACGAAGCCTGCGCCCTGTCAATGTCGGCGGTGCCATGGCGGCGGAGATGATCGACGAGCTCCCGGTGCTCGCCGTCGTGGCGACCCAACTGCCCGGCCGGAGCGTCATCGCTGCGGCGACCGAGCTTCGCGTGAAGGAGTCGGACCGAATCGCAGCGATGGAAGAGGGCCTCACGTCGATGGGGGCCGACATCACCGCCACCGACGACGGATGGGTGATCAACGGCCCGCGGCACCTGGAAGGCGCCCACGTCAGCTCGCACGGCGACCACCGCGTGGCGATGGCGCTGGCGGTGGCGGCGCTGATCGCCGATGGAAAGACCGAGATCGAACGCGCTGAGTGCGTCGAGATCTCGTACCCGCGGTTTTTCGACGATCTCGAGTACCTGTGTTGAAGATCCGGACCGAGATCGAGGTCAACCCGGTCGCGTTCGAGCTCTACGAGCTCGAGGTTACGGCGCCTCGTGAGGACTTCGAGCTGGAAGTGGCGCGCACGATCCAGGCGGCGAGGTCCAAGGACGTCGCTCCCCTCACGCCGGCTCGCGACCTGTACCGCCGCTTCGGTCTCGACCCGACGCGCGTGCGTCCTTCGTCGGAGGCGCTGCTGCGGCGCCTGAAAAAGGGCGAGCCCATGCCGCGCATCAACTCGCTGGTCGACGTCGCCAACGCGATGTCCGTGCAGCTGCAAGTCCCGGTCGGCCTTTACGACCTCGACAAGGTGAAGGGCGAGGAGCTCGTGATCAGGTTGGGCGCCGAAGGCGAGACGTACACCGGCATAGGCAAGGAGCGCGTCAACGTCGCCGGACGGATCTGCGTCGCCGACGAGGAAGGACCATGCGGCAATCCGAGCGCCGACTCCGCGCGGACCATGATCACCAGCGACACGGAGCGCGCGGCGTGGATTTACTTCTTGCCGGTCCGCGACGAGGACATCGATCGCACCGCTGAGCTTGTCGCAGTGTTCGGTCGGGGCCTGATCCGAATGGTTGCGTCGTGACCGCATCCGAGCAGGTGCTGTGTGTGAAACGGGAGGACATCTTCCCGGACGGCGCGTGGCACGGGTTCGTCAGCAAGGACCTCGAGCGCATCCAGGCGGTGATTCGCGAGCACCACTTCTTCATGTCGCGAGCGGCGGTGGAGAACGACCCGAGCTACCAGCAGATCATCCCGTACGTCGTCTTCCGCCACGACGGGCACTACCTCCTGACTCACCGGCTGCGCGCGTCCTCGGAGAAACGGCTGCGCAAGCAGTACTCGCTGGGGGTCGGCGGCCACATCAACCCTGGCGACCTCGAGGCCGGTGACCCGATCATCGACGGGCTCAAGCGCGAGTGGAGCGAGGAGGTCGTGTACGACGGGAAGTTCGAGGCCGAGCTGATCGGGCTCCTGAACGACGATACCTCGCCGGTCTCGAAGGTCCACCTGGGGGTGGTCTTCCTGGTCGACGGTGACACGCCGAACATCTCGATCCGCGAGACCGACAAGCTGGCCGGCGAGCTGTTGACGCTGGACGAGATGCGGATCTACTACCTGGGCATGGAGTCGTGGTCCCAGATGGTCTACGACCGGCTGACCGGGCGCGACTCATGAAGTACGTCGAGGTGGGCGGCGCGCGCATGTCCGCGATCGGGCTCGGCACCTGGCAGTTCGGCTCGACCGAGTGGGGCTACGGCTCGCGTTACGCCCGCGACGAGGCGGGCGTCATCGTGCGCCGCGCGCTGGAGCTGGGCGTGAACCTGGTCGACACCGCTGAGGTGTATGGGCTCGGACGCTCAGAGCGCATAGTCGGCGAGGCGATTCGTGGGCAGCGCGATCGCGTGTTCCTCGCGACCAAGCTGTTCCCGATCGGGTTGCCGTTCATGACCGGGTGGCGCGCCAGGGCCAGCGCGCGGCGGCTCGACGTGGACCGCATCGACCTCTATCAGCAGCACTGGCAAAGCCCGTTGTTCCCGGCCCGGGCGACGATGCCCCGGTTCAAGCACCTTGTCCAGTCGGGGCTCGTCCGCCACGTGGGAGTCAGCAATCACAGCCTGGAAGCCTGGCAGCGCGCGGAGCAGGCGCTCGGCGGCCCGGTGCTCTCGAACCAGGTCCTGTTCAGCCTCGCCCATCGCGCTCCCGACCAGGACCTGGTGCCGTGGGCGCAGAAGCAGGGGCGGATCGTGATCGCCTACAGCCCGCTCGGACAGGGGTTGCTCTCGGGGAAGTACCAGGCCGCGCCGCCCACCAACTTCCGCCGCATGAGGAGCAACTTCAGCGTGGAAGGCCGCGCCCGGTTCGCGCCGCTCATCGCCGCGTTGCGAGAGATCGGCGACGCTCACCACGCGACCGCCGCGCAGGTCGCGCTTGCCTGGTTGATCCGCAAGCCCAACGTGGTGGCGATTCCGGGCGCGTCGAGCGTGCGACAGCTCGAGGAGAACGTTGCGGCAGCCGACGTCGAGCTCGATGGCGCCCAGGCGTCGCGGCTCGATAGCCTTAGCGCATGAGGCTGGAGAACGTCGAGCTGCGGCGCATCCGCTTGGCGCTTGTCGCGCCGTTCGAGACCTCATTCGGCGTTCAGACGGAGCGCGACATCCTCCTGTTGAGGGCGACCACGACGGACGGCGAAGGCTGGGGCGAATGCGTGGCCGGCGAGGAGCCGACCTACTCGCCCGAGTACGTCGACGGCGCGCAGCACGTTTTGATCCACCACCTGCTGCCACGACTGCTCGACGAGCAGGCGCTCGATGCCGCCGGCGTAGCGCGCGCGCTGCGATCGGTCCACGGGCACCAGATGGCGAAGTCCGCGATCGAGATGGCGGTCCTCGACGCCGAGCTGCGGGCTCGAGGGGAGTCTTTCGGGCGCTACTTCGGCGCCGTGCGATCCGCGGTCGACTGCGGCGTCTCGGTCGGCATCCATAGATCCATCCCCGACCTGGTGGCCACAGTCGGCGGTT
>JBDTKH010000002.1:0-12821 GCA_039935415.1 Candidatus Dormiibacterota bacterium | reverse complement strand
GCGGCACCCGCACGGTGTTCTTGGTCAGGGTAGCGAGCTCGTTGAGCAGGCTGCGAAAGCTGTGCACTGGGGTGTTGTCGGAGAGTCGCTGAGTGCGCGCCTTCGCCATGGCTACTGCAGAGCGGCGAGCGGGAGCCACCACGTCATCGGCGAGGGGCCTGTCTTCGTCTTTGAACAGCAACGGCGCCCAGGCGCGCTCTAGGTGCCAGCGCACGTAGAAGGCGAGCACGCATAAGAAGATGTGGGCGCGCACCCGGTCCGCCAGCCGGTGGTGCACCGGCCGGACCTGGAGGTCGATTGACTTCATGGTCTTGAATGCGCGTTCGACGCCGGCCAGCAATTTGTAGCTGCGAACCAACTCATCGGCCGCGAGCTTGGTCGCAGCGACGCTGGAGCGGATGACGTAGATGCCATCCAGCGCTGCCTCGGTGGCGATGCCTTCCAGATCGCGCTCGTATGTGAAGCGCTGGGCGCTGATGTCGAGCTTGAAGTGCTTGCCCACCTTGTAGCGGCCAATGATCTTGCCCACCCGCAGCCCGGTCTCATCCTTGCCCTTGAGCCGGCCCGCCTTGCCCGCCTCCACCACCTTGTCCAGTTCGCCTTCGGTGGCGAGCAGCAACTCCTCGCGCTTGCGCGCCCGGTCTTGGGCCAGGGCCGGGTTCTTGCAGACGACCAGCCGCTCGCCCGGAAACTTGGGCGAGGAGATCTCGGCCAGGTTGCGCTCGTCGAAGATCCCCAACTGCAGATCTCCGCTGTTGACCAGAGCTTCGATCTGGGTGCTGCGCAAAGCCGAGATCCAGCCCATGCCACCGACTTGTTTGAGCGCCTCGATGCGCGCCGAGGTCAGCATGCCGCGGTCACCGACCAGCACCACATCGGCGATTCCGAAACGGTTCTTGAGCTTGTCCACTTGCGCCGCCACCGTGCTCGGGTCGGCCATGTTGCCGGCGAAGACATCGACCGCTATCGGCCTGCCCTCGCGGTCGGTGAGGAGTCCAAATTCGATCTGCGGCAAGCCTCGTTTGCCATCGCGGCTGTAACCGCGTCTTGCCAGCTCGCACTTGCTGCCCTCGAGATAAACCGAGGTCAGGTCGTAGAGCACCAAGCCACCCTCGCTCAGATGCCGCTTGGCCAGCGCCGCCTCCACCACCGGCTGTCGCTCCAACAACCAGTCCATCGCGGAATAGAGCTCGTCCTCGTCGGCGCCCTCGATTCCCAGCTCGGAGGCCAATGTGCTGTTCTCAAAGCTGCGCACGGTCGCCAGCTTGGAACCCGGCTCCAGGATGCGACTGGCGATCATGGCCAGGCAGAGTTCCCGCTCCCGCTGCGGTCTGGCGGCAAGCAACTTGTCCAGACCCAGCTGGCGCAGTTGGCCGAGCACCGCCAGCACGTCGCCATGGGGCAGCGAACGCTCGATCTGGAAAGCCTCGTCCAAAACCCCGATCTGCTCGCCGCGCAGGATGGCGCGCACGGCTTCGATGGCGGCAGGCGGCAAGGCGGTGAGATTGCCCACGGTCTGACTCTTGACCTTGTCGCCCTCGCGATAGGAGCGGCGCAGGAGATGGCTCACGTATTCCTTGCCGGCGACGGTGCGGCGGATGGTGGTGAGATGCATCGGGCCGGCGCTCTTCAGCACACGCAGACCATACACGCTTCGCGCTTACATGGCAAGTCATATTCTGCCTACATCTACGAGCATCTGTAAGCATCAGATCAGGTTCAAAATCGGCTTCTAATGCTGCCTACGACTCAGGAACTTCGGCCTAGTTTTGGTGCCTGAGGGCGTCGGCGGAGGGAATTTGGTTTTCAGTTCTTTCTGTTAACGTATTGACGCCGAACAGATGTTTGGTACAATATTCTCATGTTGGGGGAGGGGGGCACACCCCTCGAGAAACTCCAGGCGGCGGTTCGCGAGTTTCAGGCTCGCGACGAGCGCCGGGTAGATGCCAAAGGATTGCGTGTAGCAATCGACGCCCTCGAGGGCGAGTTCGCCGGCGAGGTCCTTGCCACCCAGCGCAACGCAGACCACCTGCCCTTTGGCTTCTCGACTGCTGTTGGTTGGGTGAGCCATTCCTGCGGGATGTCGCGAAACTCCGTGAGCGACCGGCTCTGTGTCGGCAAGCAGCTGGAGTCTTTGCCCAAGATCGCGGCGGCCCTGGGTTCAGGCGAGATCTCCTATCAATCCGCGTCTGCGCTCTGCCACCTGCGTGAGCAGTTGAGTGAGGACAGGCGCGATCTCTTTGTCGAGGGGGAGATGTTGGAGCACGCCCGCCGCCAATCAGTCTATGAGTTGCGCGCGCTCTGCCGCGTCGCGCACCACGTGGCTGACCCGGATGGCTTCTACAGGGAATCAGAGGGGAACTTCACCCATCGGCGGTTGCACATCAGCCAGATGGCTGATGGGATGCACCTGATCGATGGCGTCCTCGACTCGGTTGGTGGAGCTGCGCTCAAGACGGCTATCGACTCGCTGGCCAAGAAGCTGGGTCCTGACGACGACCGGACGCCTCGCCAGCGCCGGGCTGACTGCCTGCTCGAGCTGGTCAACCACGCGATGGACAAGGGGACATTGCCCCGGCGCACCGGCGTCCGGCCGCACCTGAAGGTGACGACGACGCTCGAAGGCCTGAAGGACCACTTCGGTGTCCCGCCGGCGGAGGTTGAGAACACGATCGCGGTGTCGATCAAGACGATGCAGCGGCTCGCATGTGACTGCACCATGTCACGAGTGTTGCTTGCTGACTCGATTGTGATCGATGTCGGGCGGGCGACGCGCACGATCTCCCCACCGATGCGTCGTGGGCTGCACGCGCGAGACGGCAGATGCATGGGGCCGGGATGCGAACGGCCGGTCAGCATGACCAGCGGCCATCACATCGAGTTCTGGGCTCGAGGCGGCCCAAACAAGCTGCCCAACCTCCTCTCGCTCTGTTACTTCCACCATCGCCTGGTGCATGAGGGCGGATGGCATGTCGTGAAAGTCGGGCGTGAATTTCGATTTATTCCTCCGGAGCGGGTCGTGGTCAGGCGTGCTCGCGGGCCGGGGATGCGCTGGGCGGCTTAACCGCCACACGGCGTCAGGTCTCCAGCAGAAAGCCGAGAACGAGTCATGCCGCGAATCTGCCTCGTACCTCAGTGACGGAGGGCACTCAGCTCGCCAGGGAGTCAAGCGCCTCCCGCTGAGCCTTTCGCAGGCGCAGCGCGGCATCGACCGAGATCTCTCTGAAATGCAGCTCGTCGCCCGGCACGAGCTGGGCCGCGATCGGCATCGCGGCGCTCGCCACGGTCGCGACCACCGGGTAACCGCCCGCGGTCTGGTGGTCCGCCATCAGCAGGATGGGCTGGCCCCCGTGCGGCACCTGGACGGCGCCGGCGACGAGCCCAAAGGAAAGCAGCTCGTCGCCTGAAGCGTCGAGCGCCGGTCCTTCGAGCCGGTAGCCCATCCGGTCGGCGTCGCGGCTGAGCCTGAAGGCGGAGCCGAACAGCAGCTTGCGGCCCTCGACGCCGAGGCGCCTGAGGTGCGGCCCGGCGATCGCGCCCAGTCCGTGGCCGGCGTAATCGGGACGCAGGTGAGGTCCGAGGTGCCGTCCCGATACGGTCGGCGCAGCCGGGCCGCCGGCGAGGTCGATGTCGTCACCGGCGACCAGGACGCGGCCGTGCATCCCGCCGCGACCGGCGATCATGCTGGTCGAAAGCGAGCCGAGCCATCGGTCCGCCGCGATGCCGCCGCCGACGGCGATGTACACCCGACCTCCGGTACGGCGGCCGCCAAACGAGAGCTCGTCGCCCTCCCGGAGCAGCACGCTCGTCCAGGCCGGCTCGGGACGGCCGTTGACGCGTAGATCGAAATCGGCGCCGGTGATCGCGACCAGGCACGAACGCCTGGCGACGAGCCGCGGCCCGCTCAGCGTGCACTCCAGCGTCGCCGCGCCTTCGTCGTTGCCGACCAGCAGGTTGGCCGCGCGGTGCGCGAACCGGTCCATCGCGCCGCCCGCCGGCACGCCCGCGGAGAGGGCGCCGGGCCGTCCGAGGTCCTGTACCGTCGTGAACAGGCCTGGCTTGACCACGCGCAGGACCGCCGTCATGCGCCGGCGGAGAAGAACTTGACGCGATCGCCCGCGCGGAAGAGGCACGGCGGATCGGAGTCCGGCAGAAAGAGCTTGACCGACGTGCGGCCGATGAGGTGCCAGCCGCCCGGTGTCGGCAGCGGGTAGATCCCGGTTTGCCGCCCGGCGATCGCGACGGACCCGGCGGGAACCTGCGTGCGGGGCACGTGTCGCCGCGGCAGCTCGAGCTCTTCGGGCAGCGGCCCGAGGTACGCCCAGCCCGGCACGAAGCCGACCAGGAAAACGCGGTAGATCGGCCGCGAGTGGAGCTCGGCGATCCTTGCCGGCGCCAGGCCGGTCCGCGTGGCCACCGTCTCCATGTCCGGCCCGTCGTAGGTGACGGGGATCCGGTGCAGGCGGCCTGGCTCGGCCATGGGCGGCCGCTTCGAGGCGAGACGCTTGACGGCAGCGTCGAGCGCGTCGAGCGTCGTGTGGTCGGGGTCGAAGTGGACGGTGACGCTCGCATAGCCTGCGATCGCCTGCCGCACGTCTCGACGTTTCTTCAGCGCGGAGGCAAGCGCGATCGCGCGCGTATTGAGGGCGGTGTCGAGTCGCGTTCCCAGCTCCGCCAGGAGCGCGGAGTCACCGAGCGGGTGTACTCGCACCCTTGGAGTTGAGCGCGGCGCTTGCATGTGCGCTCACAAGGATGGCGTAGAACACGCCCGGCACGAGGCCGACACAGAGGAGCCCGACGCACGCGACGCCCACCGCCCACCCCGTGACGATCGCCGCCGCGGTGAGGTTCCACGTGGCGAAGTCACGCCGCACTCCGTGAACGGCAGCCACGACGTCGAACAGGTCTCGCGGCCGTCCGCTGTTCGCAAACCTCGCCGTCGCATGCGGCATCAGAAGGAGGAACACCAGGCCCCACGGCAGCGCGAGGCACAGCAGCGCGATCACGTGCGCGAACAGCCACGACTGCGCGCTGTCGGCCGCGTGTCCCACCCGCGCGCTGTACAGGAAGTCGGACAGCGGGTTGAACGCAAGCGCGAGCGGAGCAGTGAGCACGATTGCTGCCAGCGAGGTCCAGAAGCCGTCGACGAGGAGGCGCGCGGAGAGGCGCCATGGCGGCGGGCCTTTCGACGGGTCGTTCTCCGCGGCACGAGTTGCGGCGATGGCATAGCCCAACAGCGGGATGAAAAGCAACGGGAGGAATAGGACCACGAGCACGCCCACCGCCCACCTCGATCGCCACTCGCCTCGAAACGGCCACTCGAATGACTCGGCGACGAGCTTCATCGAGGCAACCTTAGTCGGGAACCTTCAGCCGGTAGCCGCTCCCACCTTTGAGCGGACGAAAGTGTCGATTCGTTCCGCGACCTTCGCCCACCCCGGTTCGAGCATCAAGGCGTGCGCGCCCGGGAACGTCTCGAGCTCCGCCTCATAGGCCTTTGCTGTCGCCGCCACCTCGGCCCGGCTGATGCCCGAATCCCGGTCCGCGCCCAGGACGAGCAAAGGCGTTCGCTTCACCTCTTCGATTCTTGGGCGAACGAAGAACATCATGTCGATCAACGCGAAAAACGACTCGTCGGTCATCCTGGCCTGGTACTGGCGGACCAGCTCATCGGAGAGGCCCGGGCTGAAGAACGTTTCGCGAGCGCGTCGCGGGGTGCTGACGTTCCGGTAAAGGCTCATCGTGGCGCCGGCGGCCGCGAGGCGCAGCGGATGTCGTGCCGCCGTGCGAAACGTTGGCGCGAGGATTCCCCGTGGCGGTACTGACGCGACCAGCACGGCGGCGGGCGCCGTGTGCTGCTGGAGGTAGAGCTGGGTCACGAAACCACCCATCGAGTGACCGATGACCACCGGGGGCGAGGGCATCTTCTCCGCCGCCGCGATCACGTCATCGACGTATTCCCGGATCCGTGTCGTGCGCAGGCCGGGTGAGTGCCGCTGGTCGTGGCGTCGCAGCGCGACCGTCTCAACGGTGTATCCGTGGTCGCGAAACCAGGGCGCGAAATGCTCCTCCCAGCACCACGGCCCGATCCACATGCCGTGAACGAACAACAGGGGTATCCGCGAACTCACGGCGAAGCCTCTGAGTTCGTGGGGTTTAGGAGTGGTGGCATCCGCGCGACTATAGCGCCGCCGGTTATCGCCTCACGGCGCGTGCGACCGCTCTAGACGCGGCCGCCGAGATGGGCGGCTGGGGCCCGCTACAGGAGCGACTCGATGGCTTCGACGAGCTTCGGGTCTTCGGGCACGACCTTCGAGCGGAAGCGCCGCACACGACCTGCTCATCGCGACCGACCAGGAACTTCTCGAAGTTCCAGGAGACGTTCCCCGCCTTCCCGGAGTCGTCGGGCTGCACGCTGAGGATCGCGTACAACGGGTGCTGGTTGGCCCCTTTCACACGGCCGCCCCTGGTATTCCCGCCGTCAGCGCTTCTTGAGCTGGACCTCGAAGCCGGTGCTGGAGGGTACGACCTCGACGTCGCCTGCCCGCACACGCAGGCCGGCGACGACGCGCGTGGCAACGATCGTGCCTTCGAAGACGAGCTCCGCAAAACGCCACTGCTTGCCTTCGCGCTTCATCTTGACCACCACGCCGCCGGGACTCCGCCACACTCCCTCGCCGGCCGGCCTGAAGCCGCGGGTGACGAGCTCCCCGAGGCGATCTGGTATCGGCTCGGGCGGCGGCTTCGTCTTGGGCCATTCGACCGGGCCATCTGGATGCTGCGGCTTGGGGTCTGGCACCACGCGCAGCGCAGGTGGTCCTTTCGGCTCGGGCCTCTTTCGCTGCTGCGCCTGCTCCAGTGACAGCCGCAACAGCTCTGAGCCCTCCTCCTGGGCGAAGAACGCTCCCGAGATCCGGCCCTGGTCGCGCGAGCGCCGGATGCAGATCGAGCAGTCGGCCACGCCGTCGAACGCCGAATACGTCCCGGCCGCCAGCGTCTGGCCGCACAGCGTCGTGACGGGTCCGCTTCGAGGGACCCGCGGCGTGAGATGCACCCGGCCGCCGGCGTTCCGGCGAACCGTCTCGAGCCGGACGCTGGACACGCCCACGCGCTAAATCATGGGCGTGCGGGCGCCTGGCGGCTCAGGCCTTCTCGTGGAGGGCCGGCGCCGCTTCGCGCAGGTTGGGCAGCGGCGTCAGGGTTGCCTCGGCTTCGGCACGCAGGTGCTCGAAGGCGGGCGGCAGCGACAGCCGCTCGCCCAAAAGCTCCTTGGGCTCGTCCGACGTGAAGCCAGGGCCGATCGTGGCGATCTCGAACAGCACGCCGCTCGGTTCTCGGAAGTAGATCGAGCGGAAGTAGAAGCGGTCGATCACCGGCGTGGGGTTTCCACCGCCCGCGCTGACCCGGTCGCGCCACGCTTCGTGGTCCGCGATCGTCGAAGCCCACGCAACATGGTGCACGGTGCCGGAACCGGAGAGGCCGCGAGCTTCGGGGGCCGCATCGTAGACGTAGTACGAGCCTCGCGAGTCGCCCCGCGATTCGTACGCGTCGTCGCCGGTGGCCATAAAGCCAAGCGTCGCGGCCAGGAACGGGTCGCTTGCTCCCCGGCGCCGTTCGTACGCCCGAACTCCCGCGAAGCCCTGTAGGGCGAACCGCTTCGGGATCTCGGGGTGCTTCGCGATCAGCGGCTTGTCGGAGGTGGGCTCAGCGGTGAGCTCCAACCCGAGGCCTTCGGGATCCTGGAAGCGAAGCCGATCGTCCTCGAGGGTCGACTCGATGCCTGCCGCCGCCAGGCGGCGCGCCCAGAACTCGAGCGCCTCGCGGGAGCCGACGCGCATCCCGACCTGGTGGATCATCCCCGCGCCCGCGCGCCCTCGGGCCGCGCCCGGGTACTCGAAGAACGTCATGTCGGCGCCGGGGCTGCCGTCCTCGTCGGCGAAGAACAGGTGGTAGACGCTCGGGTCGTCCTGGTTGACCGTCTTCTTGACGAGCCGCAGGCCCATCACGCCCGAGTAAAAGAGGAGGTTGTTGGTCGCGTCGGCGGTGATCGAGCTGATGTGGTGGATGCCGTCGAGCTTGTTCATGTTCCATCGCTGAAACCACGCCGGCCGCCAGGTTTGTTCCTTGGAACACCGGTAGGCCGAGAATCTACTGCTTGCACCTCGAACTCATCGCGCCGCTGCTCGCCGCCGCCCTCTTCGGCCTCGTCTCAGGTTTCAACGACGGCGGAAACCTCATGGGTTCGTTCACCGCAGGCCGCGTCATCACACCACGCGTCGCTTCTGTGCTCCTCCTTTTCGCGCTCGCCGGGCCGCTGCTCCTTGGAACCGCTGTGGCGGAAACCATCGGCAGCAAAGTCATCGACCTCAGAGGTCAGGGGCCGGTCGGGTTCACGATCATCGCCGTCTCGCCGCTGTGCGTGGTGTTGATGTCGTGGCGCTATGGCATCCCGACCAGCATGACCCTGGCGCTCGTCGGCGCGATGGCCGGCTGGGTGCTTTCGGTGGGAGGCGAGCACTCGCTGCAGCTTGGCGGCGTGGCGCGCGTCCTGCTGGGGATTCCGATTTCAGTGTTGGGAGGCGGCTTGCTCGCGCTCCTGGTCTATGGGTCCATCCGCCGCTTCCTTGGAACTCAACCCCACGCGCGGCTCCTCGAGGTTGCACGGCTCCAGGTGTTCGCAGCGGCCATGCAGGCATTCGCCTACGGCGCGAACGACATGGAGAAGTCCATCGGGCTCATCGGAGTGGGCTTTTCTTTCTCAACTCATAACCTGCCCTTAACCTTTGTCCGTTTCGCGCCTATCATTGCCGCATTCTGTTTTTTTCTTGTCGGTGCGTTGGCGGGAGGACGGCGGGTCGCTAACCGAATCGGGCATGGCGTCCTCAAGGTCCGTCCCATGCAGGCTCTGTCGCAGCAGGTCTCGTCAGCCACTGTCGTGTCGGTGCTCGCGCTGGCCGGAGTGCCGGTGAGCATGACCCAGACAATCGATGGCGGCCTGGTCGGCGTCGGCGCCGCGCAACGCGCGTCATCGATACGGTGGGGCATCGTGCGCGAGCTGCTGGGCAGCTGGCTGCTGACGCTGCCGCTGGCCGTGCTGCTTGCAGGCGGACTCCACCTTCTCGTTCGAGCCTTGGGTTGGGCGCCATGAGCATCGGGCGCACGTTCAAGGCCCTCGCTCGCTCGAACGATCGGCTGTTCGTGACGTTGCTCTCCGAGCAGGCCGAGCTGACCGTCAAGGCGCTTCAGGTACTTCAGAGGTTCGGCCGCGAGCCGGCCAGTAACGGTGACGTGGTCGAGTTGATGAAGAAGATCGAACGAGACGGCGACGCAAAGAGGCGAATCCTGATCGACGAGCTGTTGAAGACATACGCAACGCCGTTCGACCGCGAAGACCTTTTCGCGCTATCGCGCGCCATCGATGACATCCTCGACGCCGCCAACGAAACAGTCGTCGAACTGTCGATCTATCGAATCGATCCGCCCGAGGGACTGGATGAGATGGCGGGTGTCCTCGTCGAGGGCGCAGGCCACATCAGCTCCGCGGTGTCAGAACTACTCGACCACCCGCGCGTGGCGGCGGAGCATGCGGTGCGGGCAAAACGCAGCGAGAACCGGATCGACAGCCTGTACCACCAGGCCGTCGGGCGATTGTTCGACAGCTCCGGCGAGATGAGTCAGATTCTCAAATCGCGCGAGATCTACCGGCATCTCAAGAACTCCGCCGACCGGATCGACGGGGCGGCCGATGAGATCTCGGTGATCGTGATCAAGCGGAGCTAGAAGCCGGCGATCGCCTTTACGCCGTCTGGGTCTTCCTCACTCCAACGGGAGTCACACGGGGTCGACCATCACACCGCCCGCAGAGTACTTCCGTTGACCACCCAGTGCCTTCGGGGAAGCGGTTAGAGCGCTTCGAGCGCGGCCGGCAGTTCCTCGATTGCGGTGAGCCGCCTCCAGCCGTTCCGTGGAAGCTGCTCGTCCGGTACATGCTCGTGGTGCCAGGTCACCCCGTATGGGATGTGGAACGCGCGTGCGCCGAGGGCCACGACTGGCACCACGTCTGAGCGGAGGGAGTTGCCGACCATCACGAACTCCTCTGGCGCTATCCCGCGCCGCCTGAAGATCGCCTGGTACGACTCGACGTTTTTCTCGCTGACGATCTCGACACCGAGGAACAGGTCGCCCAGGCCGGATCGCGCTAGTTTCGACTCCTGGTCGAAGAGGTCCCCCTTGGTGATCAGCAGCACGTCGTAACGAGCGGCGATCTGCTTCAGCGTCTGCTCGACGCCATCCAGGAGCTCGGTGGGTTCCATGAGCATGCGCTTGCCCCAGCCGAGGATCACCTCCAGGTCGCTGGCTGGAATCCGGCTTTCGGTCACCTGTATCGCCGTCTCGATCATCGAAAGGGTGAATGCCTTGACGCCGTATCCATACAGCGCAAGGTTCTTCGCCTCGACGCCTGCCAGGTGTCCTTCGACGTCCGCATCTGGAACGTGCCGTCGCAGCAGGTCGCGAAGGTCCGTCTGCGTCAACTGGAACCGCGTCTCGTTGTGCCAGAGCGTGTCGTCGCCGTCAAAGCCCACCACCCGGACCGTCATTGTGTCGAACGATTATCCGTGGCCGACGGCCGACCCGATCAAGGGGCTATTGCATTACTTACCTCGCGCCATCCGGGTTGGCCGACCTCTTCCTCGGCGTCGAGATCCTCAGCGAGAAGAACGTGAACTCTGGTGTTCGTGGCGCCTTGGGGGATGTGGACTGTGAAGGGGAGTTTGAGTTGGGCTCGGGGGGAGGGAAGTGCACGTCTCCCGTATTCATTTTGTGGGTGTTAACGCATTGACTCCGAACATCCGTTTGGTACAATATTTGCATGGCGTGGGAAGCGGTTTCACCCCTCGAGAAGCTCCAGTCGGCTGTTCGCGAGTTTCAGGCCCGCGATGACCGGCGCGTCGATGCGAAAGGGCTGCGCTCGGTGATCGACGCGCTCGAGGCTGAGTTCTCTGGCGAGGTTGTCGCCACTCAACGCACGGCTGACCATCTGCCTTTTGGCTTTTCGACTGCGGTTGGTTGGCTGAGCCATGCCTGCGGCATGTCGAGGAACTCGCTGAGTGACCGGCTCTGCGTCGGCAAGCACCTGGAGGATCTGCCCCGGCTCGCCGCGGCTGTTGGCTCAGGTGAGATCTCCTATCAGCTCGCTTCTGTGCTTTGCCACCTGCGGGAGCAATTGAGTGCGGACAAGCGCGACCTCTTCGTCGAAGAGGAGATGCTGGAGCACGCGCGCCGGTCTTCCGTCCATGACTTGCGCATGCTCTGCCGTGGCGCTTTCCATGCGGTTGATCCGGAAGCTTTCTACAAGGAAGCGGAAGAGGACTTCACCTGCCGCAAGCTGCATATCAGCCAGCTGGCTGATGGGATGCACTTGATCGACGGACTTCTTGACCCGGTTGGTGGGGCTGCGCTGAAGGCGGCCATCGACTCACTCGCCAAGCGGCTTGGCCCGGACGACGAGCGGACGGCGGCTCAGCGCCGGGCTGATTGCATGGTCGAGCTGGTTCACCACGCGATGGACCAGGGCACCTTGCCTCGGCGCAACGGGGTCAGGCCTCACATCACCATGACCACCACGCTTGAGGGCTTGAAGGACGAGCTTGGTGTGCCGCCGGCCGAGCTTGAGCTTTCGATACCGGTGTCGACCAGGACGCTTGAGCGTGTTGCTTGTGACTGCACGATGTCACGGGTCCTGCTTGCAGACTCGGTCGTGACTGATGTTGGGCAGGCGACTCGCACGATTTCCCCCGCGACACGGCGGGGACTGCATGCGCGGGATCGTGGATGTCGATTCCCGGGATGTGAACGCCCGGTCAACTGGACGAGCGGGCATCACATCGAGTTCTGGTCTCGAGGTGGTCCGACCAGGTTGACCAACCTCCTTTCGCTCTGTTATTTCCACCATCGGCTCGTGCATGAGGGTGGGTGGCAGATCGTGAAAGTCGGGTGCGAGTTTCGCTTCATCCCGCCGGAGCGGGCGGTCATGAGGCGGGCTCGCGGGCCGGGGATGCGCTGGGCCGCCTAGCGTCAGGCAGGTCCCAAGCGGCTCGTCGTTCCGCCGCCGGTCATCAGCAACCCGAGCCGCTCTTCCGGCGCGTCCGGTGGCTCGATGCTCACGATCCGGCCCTCGTACATCACAGCGATCCGGTCCGACAACGACCGGACCTCGTCCAGCTCCGCGGAGACGAGCAGGATCGCGGTGCCTTCGTCGCGCTCCGCGACCAGGCGGCGGTGGATGAACTCGATGGCGCCGATGTCTACGCCGCGCGTGGGCTGCGAGGCAAGTAGGACACGCGGGCGGCTGCCCATCTCGCGCGCGACGATGATCTTCTGCTGGTTGCCGCCTGACAGGTTGCGCGCCGCGGTCTCGATGCTCGGCGTGCGGATGTCGAACTCCTTGACCAGCTTCTTCGCCCAGTCACGAATCGCGCCGAGCCTCAAGACGATCTCGTGCCACGCGAAGTTCAGGGCTCGCTCGCGGCCGAGGATGGCGTTTTCGGCGATCGAGAAGCTGAGCACCAGACCGGTGCCGCGGCGGTCTTCCGGGATGAAGGCGATCCCCGCATCGCGCTCGGTGCGCGCATCGAATGTCGTGACGTCCTTGTCGCCGAGCAGGATGCGCCCACCGGTCGCGCGCCTCGTGCCGGCGAGCACCTCCATGAGCTCGCTCTGGCCGTTTCCCTCGACTCCCGCGATGCCCAGGATCTCGCCCTGGTGGAGCTCGAACGAGATGCCTTTCAGCGCCGGCATTCCCCGGTCGGAGCTGGCGGTCA
>JBDTKH010000001.1:0-20371 GCA_039935415.1 Candidatus Dormiibacterota bacterium | reverse complement strand
GCCAGGATGACGCGGTTGCGCGACAGTCCATGGCTCAGCGGCGCGGTCATCGTCAGCTCGGTTTCGGCTATTTCCCCAGCTCCTTCCTGGCGTTCTCCACCAGGTGCAGGCACAGGTGTCGTAGCTGTGCCAGGTCTTCCTTGTTCATGCCGGCTGCTATCTCGTTCTGGTGCTCCAGGGCTGCTTTCCAGATGGATTCAATTCGAGACTGTCCAGCCGCTGTGAGGCGGGCGCGGACGGACCGGCAGATTGATGCTATTCCCTCGCCCGCGAAGCGCGAGAGGACGAGGGCGAGGGCACGAATCGCAGCAGCTATCCTTCCCCAACGATGATCGTCGACGCTCACCTCGACATCGGCTGGAACGCGATCTCCGACGGCCGTGGCTTCCTGGCGCCTCCTGCACCGGGCTACCTGGTCAGCCGGCCTTCGCTGGTCGCCGCGGGCGTCGGGCTTGTGTTCGCGACGCTGTACACGGCGCCCGCGCGAGCGCGGCGCGCGATGCGCACGCGCTTCGTCTACGAGAACGCGCACGAGGCGCACATCATGGCCGTCGCCGAGGTCAACTATTACCGGTCATGCGGGTTGCAGCTCATCCGCGGCCGAAACGAGCTCGACGCTTACGCGCACGGATGGAAGCGCGGGCAGCTCGCGGCCGTGCTCCTCATGGAGGGCGCGGACCCGATCGAGTCGCCGTCGCAGCTGGGCGCGTGGACCGGGATGGGAGTGCGCATCATCGGACCGGCGTGGGGCGGCACGCGTTATAGCGGTGGCACCGGCGCGCCGGGGGGCCTGACCAACCTTGGCCGGCAGCTTTTGAAGGCGATGGCTCGCAAGCGGGTGATCCTGGACCTGAGCCACATGGCCGACGAGTCCGTCGCCGACGCCTTCCGGCTGTGGCGCGGGCCGATCATGGCCTCACACAGCAACTCCCGCGACATCGTGCCAGGCGACCGCCAGGTCACCGATGAAACCGTGGCCGAGGTGGCGCATCGCGGCGGCATCGTAGGCGTGAGCTTTTTCCAGCTTCACCTGCGCAAGTCAGGGCGCGCAACCCTGACCGACGTGGTCACACACATCGTCCACCACGCCCACGCGGCGGGCGGCCCGGAGCACGTGGGCCTGGGCACAGACCTCGACGGAGGCTTCGACGCGCGCGACGCACCCATGAAGGACTTGAAACACCTGCGCGAGCTGGAGACGCGCCTGCGCAAACACTTCAACCGGACGCAAGTGGAAGGCATCATGGGATCGAACTGGCTCGAGTTCCTGAAACGCTCGCTTCCGGATTAGCGCCTAAAGCGATTCCACAAGCCGCTTGGCGGTCATGAACGCGAACCCCATGCCGTGGCCGTTGAACCCCGCGCAGACGTATACGTTCGGCATCCCCTCCACAGGCCCGGCCAGCGGCAGGCCTGACGCCGTGAATCCCATGATGCCGGCCCATCGATGCGTGACCTCGGCGTTGCCGGTCAGCTCCGCCAGCTTTGTCTCGAGGTGGCCCTGGATTTGAGGCGTCGGCTCGGCCTCGAAGCCGATCTCGGTGCCCATCGAGGTATCGCGCCAGCCGCCGATCAGGACCTCGCCGCTCGGCATCTGCCTCCAGTAGCGATAGCCGAAATGCGAGTAGGTCGGCGCTTCGCAAACCGTTTTCGACAGCGGCGCCGAGGCCAGCATCTGCGCGCGCGTCGGCTGGATCTTCACCTGCGGCACCAGCAGCGACGTGTATCCATTGGTGGCGAGGATCACAACTCCCGCCTGGCATTCGTCGTCGCGTGCGTGCACCGTCACCTCATGCGAGCCCGGTTCGATTGCCGTCACGTTGATCCCTTCGCGGATCGCCCCGCTCCTCGCGGGCCGTGCCAGCGCGCCCACCAGCGCCGCCGGGTCGACCTCGCCGTCGCTCGGATTGGTGAGGCGCTCTCCGTCCCATAGCGCCTCGAAGCCGTCCTCGCGCAACAGCTGGTGCGACTTCTCGAGGTTGCTGCGCTCTTCATCGCTGGCCGCGAGGGTCACGCTGCCCAACCGGCGATGACCGACCTTCTGTCCCGCGACCGCTTCGATCACCTGGTCGTGGTTCTCGATCGTGACCTCCCACACCTCGCGCGCCTTCTCGCGACCGAAGATGCGCACCGCCTCGGCATAGCAATCCGCGACGCCCGCGAGCAGGAACCCGGCGTTGCGCCCGCTCGTCCCCGACGCGAGATGCGAGCGCTCGACGAGGACCGCATGAAGGCCGCGGCGGTCGAGGTGATGCATAAGGCTCGTGCCGGCGATCCCTCCACCGATGACGAGCACGTCGGTCTTCTCCGGCAAGCGACCGGGATAGCGATCAGGTGGCGGTGCCCAGAACGGCGTGCCCATTTCCCCACCAACTCTGAGGCTTCGCCGTGAGTTGGCGGGGACCCCTTCAGAGGCGGTCGATTCTCGCGTCCCAATAGAATCAACAGGCAAGTGGAGTTCGAGAGCTATGACGTTCTGGTGGTCGGCGGCGGTCTTGCCGGCATCAGGGCAGCGATAGCTGCAGTGGAGGCGAACCCGAGGGTCAAGGTCGGGATGGTCTCCAAGGTCTACCCGATGCGCAGCCACACCGTGTCCGCCGAAGGGGGCGCGGCGGCGGTCCTCCGACCGGAAGACTCTTACGAGACGCACGCCTTCGACACCATCAAGGGTTCTGACTACCTGGCCGACCAGGACGTGGTCGAGGCGTTCGTTCGAGAGGCGCCGGTGGAGATCATCCAGATGGAGCACTGGGGCTGCCCGTGGAGTCGCGACCCCGACGGCAAGATCTCGGCGCGGCCGTTCGGCGGCATGACGACGTGGCGAACCTGCTTCGCCGCGGACAAAAGCGGCTTCCACATGCTGCACACGGTCTTCCAGACGTCGCTCAAGTACCCGCAGATCCACCGGCACGACGAAGCGTTCGTGACCAAGCTCCTGGTCGAGGACAGCAGGTGCATCGGGGTGGTCGCCTTCGACATGCGCAGCGGCCGGTTCGAAGCGATCACCGCGAAGTCTGTGATCCTGGCGACTGGTGGCCTGGGTCGCATCTACGCGTTCACGACCAACGGCAACATCTGCACCGGCGACGGCATGGCGCTCGCCTACCGGGCGGGTGCCGGGCTGAAAGACATGGAGATGGTGCAGTTCCATCCCACAGGCCTGCCGTTCACCGGGATCCTGATCACCGAGGCGGTCCGCGGCGAGGGCGGCTACCTCACCAACAACCAGGGCGAGCGGTTCCTCAAGCGCTACGTGCCGAACAAGATGGAGCTCGGCCCGCGCGACATCATCTCGCGCGCGATGACCACCGAATTCGAGGAGGGCCGCGGCTTCGAAGGCCCGCACGGCAAGTACATGCACCTCGACGTCCGCCACCTGGGCGAGGTGCTGATCGACCGCAAGCTGCCGTTCATGCGCGAGCTCGGTCGCGAGTTCCTCGGGATCGACATCGTCACCGACCCCATCCCTGTGCGGCCGGTGCAGCACTACATGATGGGCGGGGTTGAAGCCGACATCTGGGGCGCGACACCGATCAAGGGCCTGTACGCCGCGGGCGAGTGCGCCAACGTCGGCCTGAACGGCGGCAACCGCCTCGGCTCGAACTCTCTCTCTGAATGCCTGGTGTTCGGAGCGGCCTCCGGGCGCGCCGCCGCGCACTACGCGGCTTCGGCCAAAGAGGTCGGCGCCAACCCGGTGGACGCGCTGCTCAAGGACGAGACGCACCGCGTCGAGAGCACGTACCTGGACAAGAAGGGCGGCGACCAGCGCATCGGCCAGATCCGCGAAGAGATGCAGCGCCGTATGGACGAAGGCGCCGGCGTGTTTCGAACCCGCGACGGCCTCGAGAGGCTGACGAGGGACCTCGGCGCGCTGCGCGAGCGTTTCGAGCATATCAAGATCGAAGACTCCAGCCGCACCTTCAATACAGACCTCACGGCCGCCCTCGAGCTGGACTACATGCTGGAGATCGCCGACGCCATCACCTACTCGGCCCTCGCGCGCGAAGAGTCGCGCGGCGCCCACGCTCGTCGCGATTTTCCCGAGCGCGACGACGCGAAGTTCCTGAAGCACACCCTCGCCTACCGCACCGACGAGCTCGCGCCGCGGCTCGAATACCGCGACGTCCGCATCACCAACTTTCAACCACAGGCCCGGACCTACTAGGGGGAACACAGAGTGGCGGACAAGAGAATCACCATCCAGACGACTCGGTTCGACCCCGATAAGGACGAGAGGCCTCGCCTGCAGTCGTATGACATTCCCTTCTCCGACGAGAGCATGGTGGTGCTCGACGCCCTCAACTACATCAAGGCGCACGTCGACGGCAGCCTGAGCTACCGCTGGTCCTGTCGCATGGGGATCTGCGGGAGCTGCGGGATGATGGTCAACGGGACGCCCAAGCTGAGCTGCAGCGCCTTCCTGCGCGACTACTGGCCGCGCCCGGTCGTCGTCAAACCGCTCAACAACTTCCCGATCGTGCGCGACCTCGTGATCGACATGGAGAGCTTCATGGACAAGCTGAAGTCCATCAAGCCGTGGATCATCCGCAAGCAGGAGATCCCACTCGGCGCCGGCGAGCATCGTCAGACGACCTCGCAGATCGACGACTTCAAGCAGTTCAGCCAGTGCATCAACTGCATGCTCTGTTACGCGGCGTGTCCCGTCTACGGGCTTAACAACGAATTCCTGGGCCCGGCCGCGATCGCGCTCGCGCGCCGCTACAACCTCGACTCGCGCGACCAGGGCACAAAGGAGCGCCTGCCGGTGATCGCCGACTCGGAAGGCATCTGGGAGTGCAGCTTCGTCGGCGAATGCTCGGTGGTGTGCCCGAAGGGCGTGGACCCGGCGAAAGCGATCCAGCAGACAAAGCTGGACACGACGATGCGCTTCGTCCTCCCGTACGGAAACCGCGAGTGAGCGAAGCGCAGTCCGGCGCATCGCGCCCGACACTCCCGTCGTCGAGCGCACGGCCGCGCGAGTACCGATGGTCGATGCCCGGCGCGTGGTGGACGCGCAACCGGCGCTACTTCCTCTACATGGTGCGCGAGTTCACGGCGCTGCCTCTCGCGCTGTGGCTGCTGTGGTTCCTGGTCGAGATCCAGCATGCCGGCGGGGGGGCGGCCGCCTACTCACCGCACAGCTCGACGGCATTCGTCATCTTCAGCCTGGTCGTGCTCGTGTTCGCGGTGTACCACAGCATCACGTTCCTGAGCCTGGCCGGGGTGATCATCCACGTCAAATTCATGGATCGCCCGGTGCCCGCGCGCTTGATCGTCGCGTCGCAGTTCGGCCTATGGTTCGTGGCCTCGATCGTGATCGGGGCAGTGCTGATCGGGTTCGGCCGGTGAGCGAGCACGCGGCGAAAAAGCCACACACCGCGTACGCCCATCTGTTCTGGTGGTTCATGTTTGCGCAGGGCGGCGCCATCGCCGCCATGTTTCTCCCCATCCACATCCTGGTCCAGGGCATCCTCGGTCCGCTGAACGTCGTTGAGGTGGTCGACCGTCACTACGACACGTGGATCAAGATCCTGGGCAATCCGATCGTCAAGCTCTACCTGCTGGTGCTGATCGCCGTGCCCTTCTTCCACTTCGCGCACCGCTTGCGCTACCTGCTCGTCGACCTGGGCGTGCCGGCGGCCAAGACCACCCCGGCGCAGGTGATCTTCTACGGCGCAGCGCTGTTAGTCACCCTCGCCACCATCTGGGTCCTGCTGACGACCGCGCCGCTCTCGTTCGGGTAAGGCACCTGTGCTCACGGTCGAACTCTTCTCGGCGCGTGAGCTCGGCAACGCGAGCTTCCTGGTGGCGGACCCCGACCGGGGCGTGGGCCTCGTCGTCGATCCATTCCGCGACGTCGACGGGTACCTGGACCGAGCCGAAGCCCTCGGCATCAAGCTGACCCACTCGCTCGACACGCACCTGCACAACGACTTCGTCTCGGGCGGGCGCGAGCTGGCGGCCGAGGCGGGCGCCACGATCGGCGAGCTCGCCCCAGGCGAGGAGTTTGCACTCGGCGAAATAACCGTCCAGGCGCTCCATACACCGGGCCACACTCCAGATCACAAGAGCTACCTGCTGCTGGAAGGCAAGCGACCGCGCGCCCTCTTCTCGGGCGGCGCGCTGATGGTGGGCGCGATCGCGAGGACCGACCTGTTCGGCCCGCACCTCGCCGTCCACCTCGCACTCGAGGCGCTGAGCACGCTGCAGGTGAGGCTGCGCGGCCTGCCCGACGACCTCGCCGTCTACCCGACGCACGGCAGCGGCTCGTTCTGCGGCACGGGCGGAGGTCGCGGGCACCAGACCATGCTCGGCACCGAACGCGCCACCAACCCGTTTTTCCTGACGACCGAGGTCATGCCCTTCCTTGCGCGCGTCCTCGACCAGGAGCGATTCCCCGCGTACTACAAGGACATGGCCGCGATCAACCGCAACGGCGCCCCGCTGCTCGGGCGCGAGCCGGCCGCGCCGGCGAGGTTGACCCCGTCACAGGTCGAACGGTTGATGGGAGAGGGCGCGGCTGTCGTCGACGTGCGCCATGGGCGCGACTACGACGACGGGCACATCCCAGGCAGCTACCAGGTGGGGATGGACGGGCCCTTCAGCGCCTGGGTGGGGTGGCTCATCGCGCGCGCCCGGCCGATCGTGCTCACTGGCGGCACTGACCGGCAGCACCTGGACGCCCGGCGGCAGCTGTTTCGCATCGGCTTCGACCACGTGGCGGGCGTGCTTGACGGCGGGATCGACGCGTGGCAGGCAAGCGGTCGCGAGGTCACGACGTTCGAGACGGTGGACGTCGAGGACATGGCCGAGTGGATCCTGAGCGCGGAGCCGATGACGGTCGTCGACACGCGTGACGAGCACGAGTGGGCGGCGGGCCACGTGCCGGGCGCGGTCCACATGTACGTCCCGGACGTGTCGCACCACGCGGGCGAGATCCCGCGAGAAGCGCCGGTCGCGGTGCACTGCGCCTCGGGTTACCGAGCCGGCATAGCCGCGAGCCTGCTGGAGCAAGCGGGCCTGAAACGAATCCTCCACGTCAACGGCGAGTACTCGGACTGGGACCGCCTGCACCTGGCGGAAGTGCACCCGGCCGGCTAGACTCGGTATCTGACATAGTCAGGTACTGTGCTATACTGGCCACATGAGTCAGAACGACGCTCACGACAGCCAGCTCCTGAAGGGGGTGCTGTCCCTGGCGCTGCTCCGTCTGCTGGCCGAGCGTGAGTCGTATGGCTATGAGCTCGTGACGAGGCTGCACGACCTGGGGCTCACCGAGGTCCAGGACGGCTCCGTTTACCCGGCTCTCGGCCGGCTCGAGCGAGACGCCCAGGTGACCTCACGCCTGGTGGCCTCGGCGTCCGGCGCCGCCCGCAAGTACTACCGCCTGTCCGCCAGCGGCTACGCGGAGTTGGCCCACATCGAATCGGCCTGGAACAGCCTGGTCCGCGTCATCGAACCGATCGTCTCCAGGCCCGTGCCGCCAAGACCGAAGGAGGCTCTTCAATGAAGCTGACCGCTCGCGACCGCATCCGCATCGAGCTCACGGTGAGAAGAGTGGACTGGGCCCTCGACGGGCGCGTGCCGATGGGCAAGCGGCGCCAGCTCCGCAACGAGCTGCGCGCGAACCTGTACTCGGCCGCCACCGAGGTCGGATCCCAGAAGGCCGTTCAGCAGCTGGGCGCCCTGCAAGGGCTCGCCACCGCGTACCTGGACCTCTACCGCGGACGCTTCGATTTCCGCGCCGGGACGTGGGCGGTCGTCGCCGTCTACGCCGCTCTCCAGGTCCTGGCGTTGGCGGTGTTCATCGCCTTCTCGTCCGGTGTCATCGCCGGCGGTGGTCATGCAGCCAGTTACTCGTTGTGGTCTGGGTTCGGTCCTTTCGGAGGAGGTGTCTTGAACGGGTCCGGCTTCGAGCTGTTGGTACTCTCGCCCGCTCACATCCTCTTGATGGCGATCGCCTTCGCGGTGGGCAGCAGCTACCGGCTCGTACTCCGCCGCTAGCGGAATAACTTCCCCAACCTCCGGGGTCCCCGGGGCAGCGCGGAAGATCACTGGCATCGCGACCAGGAAACTGGTCCGGTACCACCTATACACACATTGCGGAGTCGCGTACGCCGACTTCGTCGGTAGACGCTTCTACGCGGACCCGCCCCTAAACGATGGCAATGGCAACCCACCACCGGATGGGGCAACCCTACTGACAACGGAGTGATGACACTCGAGGATCAGGGCACAGCGATGTTCACGGACCTGTTCGCCCATCTGGCCGTTTTCTCAACTCGCCCGAAATCGGGGATCCCGCGAATCGCGCTTTGCAGCTGAATGGGTTGCACTAGAGCGGTCCGAACAGGTCCACCACATTGCCGTCCGGGTCGTGCACCAGCGCGTAGCGCTGGCCCCAGAACGCGTCCCACGGTTCTTTGTGCGGCCGTCCACCGGCAGCGACCAGCTCCTTGAACACCCGGTCGACGTCCTTCGCTGACTCGCACAGGAAGGCAACCGCCACTCGATGACCGCCGGAAGGCGGCGTCCAGCCGGATCGAGCTCTCGGATCGTGGCTTCCGTGTCGAGCATGAAACGAAGGCCGTTCTCCAGCGTCGCCTCGACGTGGCCATGCCCCTCGGTGTCGACCTCATCGGGAAACCTCAGACCCGCGTGTCGATAGAACGCGACAGATCTATGCAGGTCTGAAACGATCACGCCAATCGCGTCGACCCGAGCCATCAAGTGGATTCTATGCGCGCTTGCGCGCGCGCCAGATCTCCTCGCACGGCCACTGCTTTGCCCACGCCGCCGGCACGAAAGAGTAGTAATGGTGGTCGACCGCGTCGTCGGGTGCGAATAGTTCGCGGAAGTCAACGACGTCGAACCCGGTCTGACGTAGGAGCTTGAACATCTCCGAACCGCTGATCTGGAAGTCGGCTGAAGGCCCGACGTCGTCATCCTTCCAGTCGAACCGGTGCATGCCCTTCTGGGGCCGAACCAGGCGCTCGCCAACATGACCCTCGTCCGGCGCGCAAAGCACCTGCAGGGTGCTGGTCCGCAGGAACAGCAGCTCGCCGCCCGTTCGCAGCAGCCGAGCTGCTTCGGGGATCCAGAGGTAGGGATCGCACCAGATCGACGCGCCGTACTCGCTGAAGGCGAGGTCGAAGGACGCATCGGGCAGAGGCACTGTCTCCGCGTTGGCCTCGATGAGCTCGATCCCGAGCCCGAACTCCGCATCGACCTCGCGTGCCGTGGCGACCTGGGCCGGGGTGATGTCGACCCCGACGACACGGCGCGCTCCCAGCTTCTTGAGCCAGGCCGCCCAGTACGCGGTCCCGCAGCCAAGCTCGATGACGTCGAGCCCGTTCACGTCAGGTAGCGCCTGGATCTGGGCCTCGGCCACGGACCAGACGCCCCAACGAGGCTCAGCGGCCCACGATTCACGAGCGTGAGCGGCGGTGTATCGCGCGTTGGACAGGGTCCAACAGGCCCGATTGAGAACGGCGTAATCGGGCAGCTCGGGCTTCACGCGTCCGCCGTCGCAGCCTCCAGCAGCTGGGCAAACTTTTGCCGCGCCGCCTCACGACGGGTCGGGATGTGGTCGGTCGGAAACTCGCCCTTGGGCTCCTTAAAGCCGGAGAGGATCTGCCGCGCCACCGCCACGCGGTGCACCTCGTCCGCCCCGTCGTAGATGCGCGCCGCGCGCGCGTGGCGGTACATCTCCTCGAGCGGCAGGTCCGACGAGTACCCGAGCGAGCCGTTGACCTGGATCGCGCGGTCGATCACGTCGTGCAGTACCTTCGCGCCGAAGAACTTGGTGAGCGAGATCTCCTTGCGCGCCGCCCCGGCGCCCTGCGTGTCGATGACCCACGCGGCGTGGAGCGTCATGAGACGCGCGGCCTGCATCTCGGCGGCCGAGTCCGCGATCCAGTTCTGCACCGTCTGGTGCCCGGCGAGCTTCTTGCCGAACGCCTCGCGCTGGAGCGCCCGCTCGCACAGCATGTCGAAGGCGCGGCGCGCCTGGCCTAGCCAGCGCATGCAGTGATGGATGCGGCCCGGACCAAGCCGCGTCTGCGCGATGAGGAAGCCCTGACCGCGCTCGCCCAGCAGGTTCTCCTTAGGCACGCGGACGTTCTCGTAGAGGATCTCGGCGTGCCCGTAACCGAAGTGGTCGCCGCCACCCATCGTCTCGACGTTGCGCACCTTCTTGAGGCCGCGCGCGTCGCCGGGGACGATGATCATCGACGCGCGCTCGTACGGACCGGCCTTCGGTTCGGTGACGACCATCGCGATCAGGAAGTCGGCGATCATGCCGTTCGACGTGAACCACTTGTGCCCGTTGATCACCCACTCGTCGCCCTCCAGCACCGCGGTGCTCGAGAGCAGGGTCGGGTCGGAACCGGCGGTGTTCGGCTCGGTCATCGAGAACGCCGAGCGCATCTTGCCTTCCAGCAACGGATTGAGCCAGCGTTTCTTCTGCGCCTCGGTCCCGAAGTGGGCGAGGATCTCTGAGTTCCCGGAGTCGGGGGCCTGGTTGCCGAAGACGATCGGCCCCCACATCGAGGCGCCCTCGATCTCGTGCATCAGGCCGAGCTTCACCTGCCCGTAGCCCTGGCCGCCGAGCTCGGGCGGCAGGTGCGTGGCCCAGAGCTTCTGCTTCTTGACCTGTTCCTGCAGGGAGCGGATGGCGGCCATGAACCCGCGCTCGTCGGCCTCGAGGACCTCCAGCGGGTAGACCTCCTCGCGCATGAAGGTGCGCATCCATTCGAGCTTGGTTTCAAATTCCGGTTCGGTCGAAAAATCCCAGCTCATGTGAGCCTCCTGGACGCTGCTTCGAGCAGCGCGATGCCTTCGTCGATCATGCCGGTGATCGTAGTCGTCAAACCTTCGTACATGGGGTCCGGCCGCTTGCCGCGGCGGTGGAGCATGAGGTTGTACCCGAAGATCGAGGCGTATTTGTACAGGCTCATCGCCGCGTACCAGCGCATCTCCTCGGGGTCGGCGCCGTACAGGCGGTAGAGGTCGTCGATCGAGACGTCGATCGCGCCGCCCGGGTTGGGGGCGCCCTGGTACTGGCGCCGGATGGAGACGATGCACAGGCAGCCCAGGTCGAGCAGAGGCTGGCCGATCTGTGCGATCTCCCAGTCCAGCACCGCTACCACCTCCGGGCCGCGAAACAGCATGTTCCCGTAGTGGTAGTCGCCGTGGACGAGGGTGGGCGCGCGCTCGGTCGGCAGCTGCACCGCGAGCAGGCCTCCGAGCTGCCCGGCGCGGCCCGTCAGCTCTTCGGGGGCGCGCTGCATGAGCATCGCCCAACGCATGATCTCCGACTGCAGGCCGACGGACTCCTCGTCCCCGATGCCTGTTTTGTCGAGGGGCAGCGAGTGGAGGCGCTTGAGCGCGCCGACGGCAGAGCCCGCGATGTCGAGCGCCTTCTGCTCGGCGCCGGTCTTCTCGATGCGCGTGCCCTCGACGGCCTCCATGAGCACGTATGGTCGTCCGTCGACGACGGGTGCTGAGCTCATTGCTGGTATAGCCGGGGCGGGAAGTCCCGCCGCGTTCAGCGCGGCCATGATCCTGCCCTGCCGGACCACGTCGGCCGGACCCGCGATGCGGGCGCCGGGAGGGGGGAGTCGCAGCACGTAGCGCGCTGGCCCGCCGTCGCCCTCGACCGCGACGAAATAGGTGAAGCCGGAGTGGCCCTCGGGGATGGGTTCGATGGCCGTGACACGCAGGTCGGGCCGGCCCAACTTATCGCGGAGCTGGAGCTCGAGGTCGTGGGGGATCTGTTCGAGAGTCATTCGAGGTGCGCCGTGTCGCCGATCGCGCCGACCATTCGCCGGTCGCCGAGGGCGCGAACGATGCTCACGCTCGTGTAGTAAGGCAGGATGCGCAGGCGGCCGGGCTCGAGCTGGAGCACTTCGGTGAGGTAGGCGACGATCGCGGCGCCATGGCTCACGATCACGACGCGCTGACCCTCATGGCGCGCCACGACCTCATTGACGGCGGCCCGCATCCTGGCGACGACGGCGTCTGGCGCCTCGCGCAGGTCGAGGGACCCGTCCTCGCCAACCACGAGGTCCATCTCGACCAGGCGCGGATCGACGTGCAGGTCGTCGATGAGCGCCCTCGCGGTCTCGACAGCCCGGCGGAAGGGACTGCAGTAGACGGCGGCGGGTTGCAGTCTCTTGATGCGCTCCGCGAGGCGGCCTGCCTGCTCGCGCCCGAGCCTGCTCAGTGGGGGATCCGTCGTGTCCGTGATGTCCTCGTAGCAATCCGCGTGGCGGACTAGCCAGATCTCCGTCACGCCCTCGATCCCGATCAAGAAGAGGGCCGCGAGAGATCGCATGGCCCGGGTGATCTGCTCCGAGCCGGTTGCCACGGCTAACATTCGACCACATGCTCCGCGTCGTGGGCATCGTCGCCCTCATCGTCCTAGCCACCGCCTGCGACCAGACCACCGCCAAGACGGTGGCTTCGCCGTCGCCTGTGATCGCGCAGGGGAACTGGATTCAGAACCTCACGCTCACTGGTGAGGTGAGCGGGCAGATGACCGGGATCGTGCCCGACACCGTGCTGCAGCAGAGCGAGTGCACGGGGTCCAAGAGCCACACCGGGGAGAAGTGGTCAGACAGCTTTTACGGGACGATCGACGCCAGCGGCGATCAGTGGGGCGTGGTCTTCCTGATCGCGAACTTCCGCGGACCGGGGACGTATGTCAACGCGGACGTCGACATCCAGCTCCACAACTCCGACCTCAGCAAGGTGTGGGAGAACCACGACCCCGACAAGGTGACCTTCTTCGTGGATTCCGGCCAGCAATCGGGGACCGTAGATGCGGCGCTGACGAGCGCGGACTCCGGTAAATCGAGCGTGCAGCACGTAACGGGCCGCTGGAACTGCCGGGGCTGATCGGGTGGAGGTTCACTTCGACGGCCACTGCTTCGGGTGCGGCCCTCTCAACCCGGACGGGCTGCGCCTGGTTTTCGAGCCGGGACCGGAGGGCTCAGTGGCGGAGTACGACATGCCGGAGAAATTCCAGAGCTGGGCTGGGATGGCCCACGGAGGCATCGTTGCGCTGATGCTGGACGAGGCGGTCGGCTGGGCGGGATGGCACGCGGGGCACCCGGGAGTGACGGGTCGCCTGCAGGTTAGCTACCGCCGGCCCCTGAAGCTGGGCGAACGGGTGCGAATCGTGGGGAAGGTGGACCACATCCGCCGAAACCTGGTCTACACAACGGCGGTGGTCGAAAACCGCGACGACGGCTCACGCATCGCGGACGCGACGGCCACCCTGATGGAAACCAAAGCAACGGTGGACGTCCCCTCACTCCACTAGCAATCAGCGCGACGTCAAGGCCTTGAGCTGCTCGGGGCTGATGTTGCCGCCGCTGCAGATCAGCGCCACCCTGTGATCCTTCAAGGCGTCCCTGAGCTTCATCGCCGCGGCAAGTGGGGCCGCGCCCGCAGCCTCCACGAGCGTTCGGGTCTTCTCGATCATCACGAGTGTGGCCGCGTCGATCTCGTCGTCGGTGACGAGGACGAAGTCGTCCAGCAGGCGGCGCAGGATGCGCTGAGGCAGCTCGAAAGGCGCCGCGGTCGCCAGGCCTTCGGCGCGGGTGCGATTGGGCGCCTCGCGCGGCTCGCCGGAGCTCCAGCTCAAGTAGGCGGAGGGCGCCTGCTCGGATTGGACGCCGATGACCCGAATTTGCGGGTTGATCGCCTTGGCGACGATCGCGGCGCCCGCGGCTCCGGAGCCGCCGCCGATGGGAACGATGATCGTGTCGATTCCAGACTCGTTCTGAAGGATCTCGAGCGTGTGCGTGCCGACGCCGGCGATGAGGTGCGGCTCGTCGCCCGAGTGGATGTAGCGGTAGCCGTGCTCGAGGGCGAGGCGTCCGGCGTTGAGTCGGGCGTCGTCGTATCGCTCGCCCCGCAGGATCACCTCCGCCCCCAGGTCCTGCATGGCCTCGACCTTGACGGGGTTCGCGCGTTCGGGAGCGCAGATGATGGCGCTCACTCCGAAGAGCCGCGCGGCGAAGGCGACGGACTGGCCATGGTTGCCGGTCGATGCCGCGATCACTCCGCGGCGGCGCTCGTCGTCGCTCAGGCGGCTGACGAGGTTGACGCCGCCCCGGACCTTGAAAGCACCGGTCGGGTTGTGGTTCTCGTGCTTGACATGGATCTCGGCGCCCACCAGCCGATCGAGCGCCGCGTAACGCCTGAGCGGGGTTGGCTCGAGGTAGGGACGGATCTGCTTTGCGGCGTCGAGCACGTCGGCGAAAGTCGGTTCGCTGAGCTCAGCCATATGGTTAATCGTCTGCCTTTCCGGGAGTGCGCTACGGCCCGCAGCTAGAATCAGGTCGGCGCACCCTCGAACCAGGGCGCGTGCTTGTGTCGGGGGCTGGCGCAGTACGGCAGCGCGCTCGGTTCGGGACCGAGAGGCCCCGGGTTCAAATCCCGGGCCCCCGACCAAACGTCCCTTATTTGAACCGGCCCACAAAAAAAGGCCGGCGAACGGCTCCTTGAGTTCGACTCGGGCGACCTGGCCGGCCCTGATTTCGATCCGCTCGATGAGGGCTCGGTTCCACAAGCGCTTGACGTAAGGGTCCGCCGCAGAGTAGCCCTCCCTGGCGTTCCGGACGATGCCCAAGGCCGTCTCCAGCAACTGGCCGTAGGGACTGTCCGTTGCTTCCGCCCTCTTGATCTCGGCCTGGGCGAGGTCGATCCCTTTGGCGAGACGGTTCTGCTCGCGCTTGAACAGATTGAGCGGCAGCGCTTCCGCGAAGTAAGCTTGGAGTAGCTTCTCCCGCTCGTGCTCGGCTCGCACAAGCCGGCGCCGCGCCAAGGCGAGGCTCTCCGCGCTGAAACTCACCTCGTCGGCGAGCTCCTGCTCTAGCGCGCGTCGCAAACGGGCTTCATCGTTCGGACCAAGGTTGAGGCGCCGGTACTGCTCCTCCACCAGTTGCTCCAGCTTCTCTTTGGGCACATATGGCTCGCGGCAATCGGTGCGGCCGGTGAAACGACCCAGGCAATAGAAGTACGTGTAGCTTCCCTTCGCGGTCAGAGATGAGAGCGCAGAACCGCACGATGCGCACACGAGGACTCCGCGCAGGAAGTGAGGGTGCTTTGTTTCCCTGACCTTGTCGCGGTCGTGGAGTGCAAAGACGTGCTGCACTCGGTCGAACAGTTCCTTCGAAACCAGCGGGTCATGATTGCCGTGATATTCGACGCCGTTGTGGAGGACTATCCCCGCGTACAGCTTCTTGTGCAGCAGCTCCGCGAGCTTCGAGCGGCTTAAGGGAGCACCTCTCTTGTTGCGCAACCCGAGTGTGGCCATCTCCAAGTGCAGGCTGCTGACGGTGTACTCGCCTGATGCGTACAGTTCGAATGCCTTGGTCACGAGCGGTGCCTGTTCGGGATCGATCGCGAGCACGGCCTCGGCCTTTCGCTCGCCATTGACCCGGACATTGGTGTAGCCGGCCGGCGCCAGGTGCGGCCAGCCGCCGTTGCGTATCTTCTGCTGCATCCCTTTGCGGACTTCTTGGCCGAGGTTGTCCGAGTAGAACTCTGCGATCGCGGCCATGATCCCCTCGACCAGCCGGCCGGAGGGACCTTCCTCCATTCCCTCAGTGACGGAGACGAGGCGAATGCCGAGCTTCTGCAGGCGGGCCTTCACAGCCGCGTAGTCAGCGAGATTCCTGGCTAGGCGGTCGATCTTGTGGACGACCAGGTGTGTGATCCCGCCGTGATCATCAAGCATCGCGGCCATCGCCTTGAACGCAGGGCGGTTGGTCGTGCGGGCCGACTCGCCCAGCTCGCTGAACTCATCCTCGACGGTCCAGCCCTTCTCGTACACAAACCGGCGACACGCCTCCAGCTGTGCCTCGATCGAGTAGCCGCCCTCAGCTTGCTCTCTCGAAGAGACGCGCACGTAGATCACTGCGCGGTTCATTTCTTGCGAGGCCTCTTCGCCTTCTTCTGGCTCTGAAGAAATGTCAGGTAATGGAGGGCCAACGTCACCTGGCTTTGGTCCAACCCGAATTTGGTTGTCAGATAGCGCGTCGCTCCTGGCAACGTCGATGTCGGCCTCTTGAGATAGCCCGCGTCGGCCAGTAGCTGGTCGGCGGACATCTCGAGCGCGTCCGCGATCAAGGCGAGTTTTGCGATGCCGATCTCCTCGTACTTTCCGGACTCCAGGTAGCTGATGTACGACCGCGAGAGCCCGGTTTTCTTCGCCAGACCCGGCTGACTCAGGCCGACCTGCTGCCTTCCCTTCTTGACGACCTTGCCCAGACGCTGGCTGAGCTTGAGGTTGCGGACGGCCGGCGAAGGTTTGGGCACGTTGATTCAGCTTATCCTGTCCGACCATATCAGTCAACATGAGCACAGCGGAAGATCGCCTTCATCACGCGACCTTTGTCTGGGCCTCGCGGGCGCGCCGCGCGAGCTGACGACGTGCCTGAATCAAGAGCACCCTGGCCAGGGGACGGAGTTCCTGCACGAGTCGCTCCTCCGTTCTAGCCATCTCGACCTGCTCTTTTGATGCTGGAAGGGGCCGCCGCCTTGTCGGCACGGCTAACTTCTCGTGAGTGCTGGATCGGGCGGCGGCGATGAAGGCGGTCGGGGTCGCGCGGAATGATGACGGTAGGCTGTCATCCTTCGTCATCGTTCCCTCCTCGTGGGGTCAAGCGCTTGACCTCTCGGACTCTCGGTGCAGGCGGATCAGGCGTCAGCCCTGACGTCATGCCACCTGTCCTCCACCCGGCCGTCGTTCCCACCACGACGGCTTGCCGAGGCAGTCGGCGATCGCTCGCTCGTTGGGCATGATGGGGGGCACCTGATTGAGCGGAGTCCGCCTGCGGAGCTTGGTTACCTGGTGGGGTGGCGCTTCCGTGGCGCGAACCTCGACCGGCAGCCAGATCGCTCCCAGCGGACCCCAGGTCCGCAACCGATAGGCGGTTGTGGTCCAAAAGCTGCAGCAGGTGTCGTGGCCGAACCGCGGCCGCTCGCGCCAGATCGTGTGCTGAAGCTTGTCCTCGCGGTCGTCGGTGGGGACGATGAAGAGAACGTGGTGCAGCTCGGCGTCGCGGTAATGCTCGAAGTAGCCGACGTAGGAGCCGATCTTCTGGCGCAGGCGAGCCAGCGACTCAGTCGCCCGGTCCCACTCCAGGTCGAACAGGATGCGCCCGCCGGCCGCCAGATAGACCCCACAGCCGTCCGGTGTGGGGACGGGCCACTTGTACTCGCGGCCGGTCTGTCGCCGCTCTGCCCGCACGTGCTCTTCGCCGTACCAGACAAGCAAGCCCTCGTCCTTGCTCTCTCGGCTTTGCGTGATCACATCGACGAAAAACTGATTGGCCTCCAGGTCGTGGGTGGCGTGCCAGCAGTGGTCACGGGCGTCGTGGCTGCGGCCGACGTAGTCCCTGGGATCGTCGCCATGCCAGTCGGCGAGCACCCGCGCCCCCCGGGCGGAGATCAGGAGCAGCGAATGACGACGACGAACGCCTGGGGTTTCGATGACTTTCCAGCGGTAGATGAGTCCGAGATCTTTGAGGGCCTGAAGCCGCATCTGGCAGGAGCGGAGGCTGGGGAAGAAGAGCTCTTTGACCTGGAGGGTGTTCAGGTAGCGGTAGTCGTGTAGAGATTGGAGGATAAGCAGGTCGCGTTGGTTGAGAGTTCGATGTAGTCGATTGAGTTGAGTCTGCGAAGGACGAGCTTCGCTTTGGGGAGGAAGGTCTCTGAGGATGATCGGATGAGTTGGAATGAGAGACCGTCCTGGTTCGTGTGGCGGGCCGAATTGAGTTCGGGAGGCCTGCGCTCCGTCCTTCGCTTCCTGAGGCGCAGGCCGCAGCGAATCCCCAGAAGCGAAGGCCGCAGCGAACTCGAGCTCATTGCCGGCCTCATCCAGGTCGTCCTCGAGCGAGTCCGGGTGGGCCGGCGTCATTGACTTCGGCTCCTGAAGCCCCTGGCCGATTCCATGCACGCCATCGAGCCAGCCATGCGTTGCCCAACGCTCTTCTTGGGCGATCGTACGGTGGCGTTTCCACACTCGGCAGCGTGCGCACGCAGTGCGCACGCTGCTGGGTAGGCGTCGACCGCGGAGGGGGCCAGAGTCCGGCTTTCTGACAGACTTCCGGGTCGCGAGGGAGTTGACCCGCGAGTCTGGTGGCTCTGTGCCCTTGGGGGACATGTCGCTCCCTCGCATCTGGCTCGAAGGGCTTGACCTAATAGGAGCTTGGTCGTGACCCAAGAAAGTCCTGTCAGCCCGAAGGCCGCCATCCATGACACGGAGGTGCGAATGATCACCATCGGAGTCGATGCACACAAACGAGTTCACGTCGCAGTCGCGTTGGATGCAGCCGGTCGTCAGCTGGGCGTCTGGAAGGGAGCCAACAGCAGTCGCGCTTGGCAGGAGCTGAAGGACTGGGCTGCCGCCTTCGGTGGTCAGCGGGTGTGGGGCGTCGAAGGCGCTTGGTCGTATGGTCGCGGCCTGGCCCAACACCTGGTTGTGAGCGGTGAGGTTGTCTGCGAAGTCAACTCCAGGTGGACCGCTCTCGGGCGTCGCAGCGCAAGGAAGCGTGGCAAGACAGACCGGCTCGACGCACGTTCTGTCGCTGCGTTCGTCAGGCAGGAAGCGGCCACGTTGCCGCGCGTCGGTGAGGATGACGAGACTGCCGTCCTGGATCTTCTTGTCCACGAGCGGGAGAACGCGATGGCGGAGGTGACGAGGCTGAGGAACAAGATCCACGCCCTCCTCATGCAGATCGATTCCGAATACGAAATCCGCCTTCGCAACCGGCGGGTTCGGACCCGCATGCGGCTGCTCGAGAGCTACGAGCCGCCGGTCGCGGCGAGCACTCCCCTGCAGCGTGAGCGGGTGGCCGCGGTGAGGCGACTCGCAACGCGAGCTCGCGTCGCTTTCGAGCACGCCGAGGGTTTGGCAAATCGGATTCGCGCTCTCGCCCAGGAGGGGTTCGCACCACTGACCGAGCTGGTCGGAGTCGATCTGCTGACGGCTGGCCAGCTGGCCGGCATCCTCGGCCCCGGCCGACGCTTCGAAGGCGAGTCCCAGCTCGCTGCCTATGCCGGCGCCGCGCCGCTCGAGGCGTCGTCCGCCGGCCTCGTCCGCCACCGTCTCAACCGCGGCGGTCATCGGCAGCTCAACTGGATTCTCTACCGCATCGTCCTCACTCAGAGCCAGCACTCGGAACAAGCGCGCGCCTACCTTGCGCGCCGACGTCAAGAAGGCAAGACAACGCGTGAGGCCTTTCGCGCGCTGAAGCGCTACATCGTCCGCGCCATCTGGCGCCTCTGGCAACTCTGCCCAGGCGCCGTGAGCCGGGAGGTGGTCGCAAGTGCGGCGGCGTAACGACGACCGAGGGGTCAAACTTTGGCCCCCGTTTTTCGAAGGAACTGGACATAGGAGCGTCCCCCTCCGGTAACGCGCCCACATCTGGCCGTGCCAGGCTGGCCAATGACCCGCATCGAGGTCGGGCGTGGGGAGCCAAATCGCCTTCGGCCGACCCCTGTCTTGCCACTCAGCTCGCGCCGAGGGCCCCGGGTCATCGAATGCCGAGGGCGTGCCAACAAGCTGTGGGTGGCTCGCAATCTCGTCCTAATCGGCCTCGTTTGGCTCGGCACGGTGCAACTGGCCCCGGGAGCCGATGCTTGGCCCGCTGCAACACAAGCTGTGGTCACGCTTGCGGTTGCGATCACGGCGGTATGGGGCCTGCGCTTGCGGGTAGAAGCGGCTACACGATCAATGCTGCCTATGGCCTGAGACTGCACCGGGGAGAGGACGCCTTTAAGACGGTTGGATGTAAGCATGGATGCTGTTAGGAGGCACGACCGAGATGGAGAATTTCACCGTTACTCGCCGGAAACTTCTTAAGTTAGGGCTGGCCGCGGGTGCCAGCGTCGCGGCATGGACAGCAGGTCTGCTACCCGAAATCACCTCGGCTTCCGTCTCCGCAGAGGGGTTGCAAAAGATGCCCACGGACGCCAAACGGGTGACGGGTCCGGGGCTACGACAGATACTCAAGGAGGCCTACGACGATGAGCGGGTCAGGGCGTTGCGGTCGAAGGCGGTTGAGCTTGGTTACTCACGCCTCCCCTACGCGGCCGAACCCGTCGTGATTGATGCTGGCAATAACCAACAGGTTGCTCATATCACTTTTGCTTCCCAGAATTCTGCCAGCAAGGACTTCTTCTACATCCAGGTGGTGCGGGAGAACGGCGCCTTGACCACCGTCCTGGGCTCCACGGTCCACTATCTGCGGAGCAGTGCTAGCACTGTGCAGGAGGCGATGGGAGCCATTGAGGTCACCCCCGTCCAGCTGCCGGTCACGCCTAAGCCGCTGTTTGGCGGGGTCATCGATGC